>CAYGUX010000017.1:0-61837 GCA_964353175.1 uncultured Bdellovibrionales bacterium
GGATAGTAGGAAGGTAGAAAATAAAACTACTGATATAAAGATTTTAAATTTATTCACTTCCTACTAAGATATTAATACGGTTTTATACTCTTCAAAGTTATCGATAACGTGCCCGCTACCTCGAACAATTGCTGTTAGTGGGTCTGCTGCGCGTTTAAAAGGGATATTCATTTCTAGTGTGAGCCTTTCAGGTAGTCCTCTTAAAAGGCACCCTCCGCCAGCTAGGTAAACACCTCTTTGAATTACGTCTTGTGCAATCTCGGGGTTAGTTCTCTCAAGCGCGCGATAGACAGCATCAACAATCGCTTCAACGGGATCTCTTAGAGCTTTTCTCACAATAGAATCATCGATTACAAGTTCTCTAGGGACACCCGTAGCCATATCCCTACCATATATTGTAGTCTCTCTAGGCTCTCTCATCGGCATTGCAGAACCAATAGTCTTTTTGATTCGTTCAGCTTCAAAAGTACCTATTTCCAGATTAAAAGCTCTACGGATAAAGTTTTCAATTACATTATCCATTTCGTCGCCAGCGATTCTTACAGACTCAGAATATACCGTTCCACCTAAACTAATTACAGCGATTTCAGTAGTTCCCCCGCCAATATCTACAACCATATTCCCACCACATTGAAGGACCGGAAGACCAGCGCCAATGCATGCAGCCATAGGCTCTTCTATTAAGTGAATATTTCTTATTCCAGCAGACTCACAAGCATCAATGACAGCTTTCTTCTCAACCATTGTCACACCAGATGGAATAGATACTATCAACCGTGGTCTTCTAAGATGCCATTTTTTCGTAACTTTGGTGATGAATTCTTTAATCATAAGGTGGGTTGCTTCAAAGTCTGCAATGACTCCGTCTTTAACCGGCCTTACACAACGAATATTGCCACCCGTCTTTCCATAAATATCTTTTGCCGCTTTCCCCACTAGGAATGGTTTCCCATCTTCTTTTAAGGCCACGACGCTAGGCTCGTCAAGCACGATTCCTTTGCCTTTCATGTAGATTAGGGTATTGGCAGTCCCTAAGTCCATTGCTAGGTCTTGAGATTGGAAGCCACTAAGTATTGACTTTAAAAAGGCAGTTCCAGTTTGGGCTCTCTTTGAAGGCTGTGATTCAGGAACCGGAACTCTTTTAATCGTATCAACATCCCCCTCATGTATTTCTGAGATAGATAAGCGATGATCTTTGTCCGCTAATGTACTACCAAAATTTAGCATTCGATCGTTCCTTAATATTTAATGTTGGTTCGCCTAAAGTAAATGAGTCGTCTTCTCGATGATTCTTTGTTTTACCTCTAATAATATCTTCTGTGCTTGGCCTATCGTCACGTACTCTGAGTTTTATCTCTCTTTTTGGAGTTAAGGTTGGTTCTGTTTGTATTTGCTCGGAGGGCTCTACGACACTTTTTATGGCGTTTATTGGTAAGATGGTCTCAAGCGGAATATCTTTTTTCGGGGATATGGCTGGGGCAACTGCTGGGGATGTTAGCGCAGCCTCAATCTCTTTGTTTACCGGAAATCGCTGAGCTGAGATTTTTAGTTCTCTTTGAATAATCTCATCCAATGCATTGCTAGAGCAAGAAATCCCTTTTTTTAGAAGCACTATGCTAGAGTCTAAATGTTGGACTAGGATCTCACCAGTCCCTTTTTTGAAGCTCATTCCAGGTAGAGTTAGCGAGCTTGAGTCTATTTTGGATAAAATACTTAGGACTCTTTTTAACAAAGCATCCAGTAATCTATTGTCTCCAAAAACAAAGATACTGCTACCGTAGGGAGCGCTTACAAAAAGTGGGTGAGTACTAAGTTGTTGAACAAATCTTAAGAGCTGTTCATGTGCATTCGAAGCAGTTTGAATGCCTAAGGAGGACTCCAGTTTTAATAGCTCCTTAAATCCAAGTCTTAAAAATCCAAGCTCTTGGTTCTTGTTGTGCTCTATGAAGATGCTAGCCTTTTTTAGGAAGTTGTTCCACGGCAACATGCATGGCCCAATCTGCCTAGTGTTTGATAGCGACTTGGCTCTGATCCTTTCTAGTTCTCTGGATGTAACCTTACCTAAAATTTCTAGTACTTCAATGTCCTTAGGTGAGAAAGCCTTAAATGGCTTACTAAGTATATTTAAGCAACCAATTTCCCTCTCGAAGGAGAATAGGGGCACTGAAAGGTAGGTTCTAGCTCGGATATCTTCGGAAGGTAATGGGTGGATGCTCTTTTCTTTAATAGAGACTCGCTTTTGTTTACAGCTAATATCAAGAAGATGCTGTTCCATTCTCCTGTCGCTTGCTTGGCAATAGAATCTCGGATCGCCGTAACCTTCATGTGAAATTATCAGAGAAAGAAAAGCATCTCTACTTAGTAATTCTTCTGGCAACTCTTGAAGTAGGCTTAATAGATCCTCTTCGCTATTGGCCTTTGAGAGGGAGGAAACGAAGGAGTCGGTTTTCCTAACTTGAGCAGGTGCGTCCTTTGTTCTGTTTAGTTCTTCGTTTGAAAGGTGTAAGTCAATTAGTAGGTTAGCTTGGATTGCGCAGTCCTGTAGTAGCTTCTCAGTTATCTTTGGGAAGGCATAAGACTTTTTAGAATCACAAGCAATCACTCCTACCAACTCAGAGTTTTTGCCCATAATAGGCACAGCAATAAAACTTTTAAGGGATTGATCGTTATTGTAGTACAGTAGTGTTCTTGAGTCGTGCTCAAAGGGACATACGGCGATTCTTACTTTATTCTCTGCCGTCCAGCCTACAAGTCCTGCTCCGAATGGGATTTGAACATTGGTAATGTAATCTCTGCTAAGGGATTGGAAGGCTAAAGAATGAAGGGTTTTATTCTTAGGATCTGCAACGAAAATACTTGCGGAGTAACTTTCAGTAATATTGGCAATTAGTTTCACTAAAGAGGTCAGAGATTCCTCTAATTTGCTCTTGCCCTTTGAAGTTCTAATTTTAGAGTTATTCTTTATAGAAGAACCGCTATTTTGATCTGGATTAGATGCGATTGCATTCTCTAGTCTAATGCTACTACTTGAATTTCTCATAAGTCTAATGCCCTGTCTTAACTAGCTGTAGTTGTTATCTAAATCTGGGTCAATTTTAGTAATCTAATTGGTTTAAGAAACTTAAAGTAGCATTCATATAGTAATCCATCAATACATAATAATAGAGATTTTTTAAATTTAAGGTATTATTTTTCTAAGGGATGTAGCTAGTAAAGGAACTGTAGTTTGATGTTGGAATATCAGGTATTTGATTAGATTACTTGAGACTTCGATATAAGTGTTATAGAAAGCCCACCGATATCTATTAGTCTAGTCCGATAGCAACATTATTTATGGCGTTGTAGCTCAGCTGGTTAGAGCACGGAACTCATAATTCCGGGGTCGGTGGTTCGAGTCCACCCAACGCCAATCTTTTTAATATAAAACTTTAATATTAAAAGTATGACAATCTTAGATATTAATCAGCTATTAATTCAAAGTTTGAGGTCTGAAGAATATAAAGAATATTTGCCTGAGATTTATTCTCTGCATGATGTGGTTGAGAATGGTAAATGGTATATTCAATAAACAGACTTTAACTACAACTTACTCTATCCCGACTATATATCCTGATTCCCTTAGGTAGTTATAAAGATGTTCCTTAGTGCCTTTAGGTCTTACTGTCCTTATGTTAGGGAAGCTGTTCTCACTTTTAATTTCCCAATCAAAGCTAGCCAAGTCTATTATTTGTAAATGCTCTTTTATCGCTTCGCAAGTCATGGGATAGGCAAACAATCTGACGTCGATAGAAACTAGTTTCCCTATAGCTTCAAGTAGATCCCCAGAGTCTTCATCATAGAATGACTCATCAAATAATTTCATAATGGTACTTAGCCCCATTAAAAAGGCAATTGGATCTTTTGTATATCGTCTTAGGTAATCGGAGACATGGTAGTACCAAGAAAAGGAAGACAGTATCAGGTAAGACCCATGAGATAGGATTTGAGGAATTAAGTCAGCAGCCTGTTTAATGTTTAAGTTGTTATCTTGATGAATGGAGTTCACTGAGAATTCATTTATAAATATTGGGCGAACATCTGGATCGTCGATAGATTGTTTAAATAGTTTTCTAGCTTTGGGTAGTACATCCTTTTGAACCTCGTTCATGATTCTAAAAGTACCACGTTCAATGAGAACTGGTTTTTTGCGTAAAATCGTGGAAGGTTGAACTAATGAGCCTTCAGGTGAAAATAAGACCGCAGTTGCTAGTCCGTAGCCAACAAGCATGGCTCCACATATTCTATCTGTTAGGCCTTCAAATCCTTCTCCTGAGAATTTAATTAAATCAACTTCAATTTGCTCCAGACTTAAATCATCTAAGAGAGATACAAGAAATGAAGCTGGGTCATGAGCTAGATTAAAAGCGCCATAAAGTAGGTTGACTCCTAAGATTCCTACAGCTTGCTGCTGATGGTAGTTGTTGGGTTCAAGTAGGTTTATATGGAGAATGATGTCTAGAGGCTTGGATTTAGGACTTTTTTGATATCTGACACCTAGCCAGCCGTGGCATTCGTTTGTGCCATGGAAATTCCTAGCAGACACGGTGTTGGCAATTACAAAAAATGTTCTATCGGTGCCTTGTGTTTCGTCTAGCCTTTCGTGCAAAAGCTCGTATTCGTGGTCTAGCATGGAAAGGAGCCTTTCCTCAGATACGTATCTGCCAGATTTGCCATAAATATCGTCGCTTACTTTCATGTCGTAAGCAGACATAGTTTTAGCAACAGTACCTGATGCACCACCTACTCTGAAAAACCAACCAGCTATTTCTTGTCCAGCTCCTATCTCGGCAAAGGTGCCATAGATGGATTCGTTCATGTTTAGGGAAAGGGCCTTTGCCTGTGTGTCTATTGAGGAGGGGCTATTGTGAGTCTCTGTGGGGAGTCGAGTGGCAACCATTATTATATTTAGGGGTTTGTCGGTGCTTGTTTAAACTTCCCAAGCACCTATATGAACATTAAGTCAAATTACTAATTCCAACCAGCAGTTTCATAGCCCTTTTGTCTTAAGCAAGCATCAACAAACTGTTTGTAGTTAGGACTTTTTTGTCCTGACTCACTTAAAGCGGACACTACGCCTATTAAACTTCCTATGGCTGCACCAGCTGCGGTAGTTCGTCCAACGGAACCTTTAGTGATTACACCACCAATTGCCCCAACTCCAGCACCAACTACTGCACCACCAAGACCTGACTTAGCAGCACTCTGCCAACCTGCTGGATCTTGTACATACTCATCAGCCATGGCCATACATTGGGCTGTGTCAGATTCCGCTTGGTATGATCCAACTTTTCTATAGTAGTCATTAGGGAAGAAATTTGGTTTTTGGGGACCTGTGGAGCATGAGGAAGTGGCTAATAGGGATGCCAAGCTTATTGCAATAAGCGAATTTCCAAATAAAGAATGTTTTTTATTCATTGTAGCCATATTTTCCTTAGGTTAAATTTAACTATTATATATACTGTTGAACTTAGCATTACAAACCTAATATTATTTAATACCTAAAGTGCGTAACACGTCAAGTTCCTTAGCAATTAGTGTTTGGATGTTTTCAGCTATTCCTCTAATCTCACACGGATCTGAGACGAAGATCGGATCACAGACATTCATTTTGATTTTTACCCCTAGTGGCATAGGACCACGTTTCTTAGCCTGTAACTTCCAAGAGTTATCCAAAGCTACTGGGATTACCCAGCATGGGAAAGTGCCTTGAAGTAGAGTTTCGACCCCCCGTTTTTTAAAGGGTTTTAATTGACCATCCCTTGCTCTAGTTCCTTCCGGGAAAATGACTCCGCTAACTTTTTCTTTTTTTATAAATTTTCCGAATTTTTCGATTTCCGCTAAGGCTTGGTTAGCATCGGTTCTATCTATTAAAGCAGCATGGGAAACTCTAAGGCATGTAGATACCCCAGGTATGCCTTGGCCTAGTTCCTTTTTGGATACAAATCTCGGTCTTAGAGGTCTAAGTGCAAAATGAATCGAAGGAATATCAAACATAGACTGATGATTTGAAACTATAATCGCTGGCCCCTCAGAGGGTAACTTACTTGAGTACTTAACAATCAGGCGACATCCAACGATGCGAAGACAAGTAAGAATTGATAAATTAAAACAAAAAACAACTTGGTCAACAATTTTTTGACCAAAAGGTACTGCGAGTCTTTGAATTAAATCAAAGAATACCAGAGTTGAAAGAAACAAGGGTATAAATAAATAAAATAAAATGTACTCAACTATTTTTATCATTGTAGGAGATCGGGATATTGTCTTTGAATTTTATTACGCCAGCTAATTATAATTAATTTTAAGCTTGAAACATCGTATGTATGTTTACTTGGTTCTATAGAATCAGGATTAAGCCTATCATATAATTCTTTAACTACAATCTTGCCAGCTAAATGTGCATGCCTCATTCTGTCAATGTAGGTACAAAGGAAGATAGGGAATTCCGGATTTTCATAAGATTTTCCTTTGAGAGTGATTTCAGCATGAAGTTCTTCTAAGGCAAGGAGTCGTTTGGTGACTATATTAGGAAACTCGTTTGAGATTACAGTGAGGCTACTGGGTGTTATGAATTGGCCCTTTTCAAGGAGGGATGAGAGAATGAGTAGCTGTAGGGAATCTAAGTCTTTAATGTGCATGTCCTTAATTCCGATAAGGGCATGTCTTGCTGGTCTTGGATTGTAAGGCTGGTCCAATGGTCTTTGATAATCAGGTTCTAGGTCGCCAGACTTTTGCATGGCTAATGAGAAGCTCTCTTCTAGTAGAGTTGGAATTTCCGTGTAGAGTCTTTCTAGGAAATAACTTAAATGAGGAGATGTTTTCTTTATACTCATTTTCAAATATCAGGTTAATTCAATCTTTAAGGTCGCTTTAAGGTCGAGGGTTTCGGTAAATACGACTTCTTGAGCTAAGGTCATCCCACAGCTTATTTATATTATAAAAGTCACTATGTACTAACACCGTGTAATAATTAGATCAAAATCCTTAGTTGATATTAAATGAATATTGGTAATTCCTATATGGTCTAAAGGTCTGGTATAAAGGAGTAGTATCATTGACTAAAATTATGCTTAGATTGAATTTAAATAGAACTATCTTAAGCCTCTGTGTGACCCTGTCATGCTTTTGTTCCTATGTGCTTGCTGATTATATAGAGCCAAGTGCGATTCAAGTTAATATAAAGTCCTATGACCCTGTAAAGCAGACTCTTCCCCGAGGAGAGTATGTGTATGATATTTCATGGCAAGGGATTCCCGTTGGACAAGCGGGAGTGGATGTGGATGCTTTAGGAGAGAATTTTAAAGTAGTAGCCTCCGCTAAAAGCGCAAAGGTTATAGACCTGTTTTATAGTTTGAGACATAAAAGCGAAAGTGAGTTTAACCAAAAGACCTATACACCTGTACATTTTCTCACTCAGCAAACAGAAAATAGAAAGTTTAAAAAAGCAGAAGTTTCTTTTTTAGAGAATGGCCACATTCAATCATATATAGAGAAGAACGGTAAGAAGTCAGAAGAACGTGAGTTTGTACCAGAAAGAGAATTAAGAGATCCAATTTCCGCGGCGTTTTTAGCAAGAAGTATCGATATTAAGGTCGGTGAAGAATCAACCTTTCAAATATACAATGCTAAGCATAGATATTTAATTACTTTTCATGTCGATGGAATAGAAAAGATCCATGTCTCAGATAGGGAAAGAGAAGCATACGTAATAACTCCACGGATTGAAAAGCTCACTGATACAGATGGCGAGAAAAGGTTTAGGAAAGGTACGATTTGGATGGCCACAGACGATACCAGAGATATTTTAAAGATGGAAAGTGAAGTTTTAATCGGAAGCGTAAAAGCCACTTTAAGAAGTTACAAAGCGAAAAGCCAGGTTTCAGATAAGTCAGATGTAGGAATTGTTAGGGCTAGGTTGAAGTAGGCTGGAGTTAAAAGGCTTATTCTATTCTAAATAATATGCGGATACGATAGGCCGTAGTATTGCCGAAGGAATAAAAAATTGGCCTGACGAATCAGGCCTTGTACAACCGAAAATTAAATCCTTTCATGAGTTCGTTTGGGGAGTGCGTGGAAAGTGAGGACCGAATTCTTGGTCTGCCTTCACGCGTGACTCCTCCCTTAACCGTAAGCAGTCTCGGATATAATCTGTGATCACGATCCATAGGCTATAAATTAGAACCAGTAACCATATTATTAATAAACCCATCAGATTTACAAATATTTTAGGTTCATGCACCATGTTATGAATCGGATGTGACGTTAGAAGCATTGTAAAATAATCTATCCCCGAGAGAATTATCATTACTCCGAGCGTGACGCCAAAAGATGTTAAGGTTATCCGAAGATCATTTTTTACTTTTAAGATCTGCTCGCCCAGTTCGTATCGTTGCCTTGGTGTAATAGGCCCATCCACTAACTTCCAGAAATTCCAACAGACTATATAAATGTAAAGAAAATAGAGTATCCTCGTTACACTAAAAAGAAGGAACAAACCCGTTACAAGCGAAGCCAATACGAGGACGGCTATTGCCAACGGAGCAACAACCACACCTAATAAAACTACTACTAGCACTGCAAAGATCTTCATCATCACACGCCTCCTTAATCCAAGTGTCAAACTAAAACCTACTAAGATCATATACTAAAATAGAATGTAAAATACAAATAACAGAGCGATCAAATGTCTTTCTTGATATGCTGTATGTATTAAGTATACTAACTACTTAAGAGGATGTTTGTTTTCAGATAGTAATCCAATATCTTCGCTTCAATATAGGATCATCATCCAATTGGAATTTCTCCTTCAGAATTCCACCGTTTGATTCAATTGTTTTTATTGATCCTATGTTCTTATCATCGCAAGTTAACATGACTTGTTTTAGGCCTAGATCTTTACAGATTTTAAGTGATTTTCTAAGTATATCTTTAGCATACCCCTTTTTCCTAAACTTAGGCCGTACTCCATATCCGATATGACCATTAATTTTTTTAAGAAAATCATTTAGACTGTGTCGAATACTAACTCGACCTACTATTTCACTCCCTACAAGTGCTAAAAGAAAGGAATGAGGAACTTTCCCTGCTTGAAGCTCCAAACCCTTAGACCAAGCGTCTAGCCTTCTAACATATTCTGAGAAAGGAATATCGTCAGAGTAGAAAACACCAAACTCAAAATTAGGCTCGCTTTCTTTGAACTCACAAAGAATTTCTTTGAAAACAGCCTCGTCTGTGATTGATAGTGGTCTAAGTGTAAGCATGTGTGAAAAGATTAAATATTTAACTTTTTCTAGCCTTTATCGCTTCAGTCCACAACTCTTTGACCCTCATCAATAGCTCGTTGAAGCAGTCCTTGGAGCAATAATTATTCCCTTGCTACTTCTAGTTTGTTAATATTCGTACCCCGAGATTTCTAGCAACTTCAAGCATCACTTTATCCCTAGATAGTATAGATAGTTTAAACTTAAGGGCCTGAAGGACGATAAAGTAATCGATTAGACCAAAATTTAGACCGCCTTTGCGAGCCTTAATTATATGTTTTTCTGCAAGTTCAAGAATATCAAAGTTGTCCGGCGGAGCTACGAATCCATTTAATAATAGATTTAACTTTTTATACTGATCTATTTTTACCCCTTTCAAAAGCTCCAGCTTAACGTAAGGGGAAATGACAACTCTTTCTTCAGCAATTAGATTTTTCAATGCCTCATTGTGATGCCTCTTAGTCCTTAAGAAGTCTACAAAAATGCAAGTATCAACCAAAACCCCCTTAAGCACGAGACCTTGATTTTTTAACATCATATTTAATGTCAATCTTACCTTCTAAGCTTAAGAAAAGCTTTCTTCGTTCTTTGCGTATGAGTTCCTTGAGACCCTCTATTATAGTAGCTGTCTGATTAAGACCTGAAAGCTCTACGGCTTCATCAAGAAGTTCGGAGGGAATGTTTGTTGCGATTTTTCTTTTGTTCATATGGAAAATATAGCATGGCATTTCCATATCTGCAAGAAAATAGTTTGAGAGCTGAGACTTCATCTTCGTTCAAAATTTTCTTAATCTTCATCAATAGCTAGCTCCTTTCTTGAGGCAGTTCTTTACGACATCGGTCAATCAGACGTTTTGTTTTCTGGGGCGGGTTGGAAGGCCTGATTTGGCAATTTAAATATCCTAGCTCAAATCAGGCCTGACGCCTCGGAGCTCAAACGGCAAAGCCGTTTGGCGAGAATGAGGCCCAGGAAATAAAACGTCTGTTTGACCTACGCGGTACAATGATATTTTGTAAGGGTGAATGGGATCAAAGGTTTGGGACTACGAGATCTAAATCGGAAGGACGAAATCTCTAGCCCTTTCTTCCCTTAATAGTTTCCTATTAAAGGGGAATTTAAATAGAGCTTATTGGAGGAGAGAACTCTCTTAGTGAGCTCTTTCTCTTTCTTCAAGCGAAAGGCTTGGGCTGATTGAGGATGCTGTTAGTAACTCTTCAAGAAGAAAAGTTGTTTCTTCAATATTAAGTAGGATATCAACTAGCTCATTTTCAAACATTTCAGTATTCATCACGCACCTCATCGATATTTATTTATCTTTCTCACTCTAAATTAAGATGTCGGCAGGTCCTATGAGATTCTAAAGAATTTGAGGCGTTTAATTTGTGAAAATATATAAATGAGTAAAACTAGGAGCTTAGACCTCTATTGTTTGCTTTGAGTGTAAGTAAACTAGATGAGATTTAACGGGAATTTTGCCATTTTGCCCCCAGTTTGAGTTAATTAGTTTCAAATAATGCTCAATTTGGCCCAAGTGCTGGCTTGGGTCTATCTCTTTGTCTGTCTTAAAATCATATAGATATATAGCCTCTACCTTTCCTGCCTTCTCACACAAGACCAGACGATCTATCGTGCCACTTAGTTTGTATTCAGCACTCTCACTTTGTAAATTTGCTTCAATTAGAAGTCGGGCTTCGTAGCCGTCATGCTCAAAGCGATCTTTTAGGAAGATCGATCTAATCTGATCGGATTTAAAAAGTTCAATTAAGTAATCCTCCACTTGAGACATGAGTTCAGGATATTTATAGAGAGTGGGATATTTTTTTAGAATATCATCTTTGATTTCAAAAGCATCCGCATTAGGATTGATCCAAGTTATAGCTTCTAAGCACTTATGAATGATAGTGCCAAATGAGAGTGAATGTATCTGTGTAATTTTTTCTATGATTTCACTTGGAGTACAATTTTTATCGCCCTTCTGTGCATTTGAACCTATAACTTTTTTCTTCGTAAGTTTTAAGCCTCGCAATGGGTGGGAAGTTCCACTATGATTAGTTCCCCATTCTATCGGTGAGTATACTTGGGCCAGTTTTTCTTTGGAACCTTCTTCTTCATTTAGCGGTCCTCTGCTTTCTTTCGTAAAGGTTTGATAAACTTGCGAACCAGCTTGAATACCCTCTGGATAGAATAGAGCAGTGCGTAGAATGTCGCTTAGGCTAGGAATATTTATATCCTGTACCTGCTTGTCTGTTGGGGTGAGGTATATATATGTGCCCTTTATAGAGCGAGTTAAGGCTACGTAAAGGAGAGAAAGTCCTTCTTTGATTTGTGAGTCCTTCCAGGAGGCTCTAAGTCTCGAAAGTTCAGGGACTAAGTTAATCTCAGACTCCGTGGGTTTTCTTACCACTGTTTTGGCAGGAGAGAATGGATCTTCTTCATCCTTTAAAATCTTTAAAAATGAGCTTTTCCACATTGGGTCATCAAGGGATGGAATTAACACATAGTCAAACTCTAGGCCCTTAGCTTTATGCATACTCAGAATTTGAAGACTAGATGGTTTAGTGGATGGGATATTGGTAGAACTTAGCCTATCTATCCATTCAAACCATTTGCTGTTTCCTTTTCTTTCAAGCTCTAGGGCTAAAGAAATACTGAGATATATCGTCTGACTCTCTAGCTCAGAGGGAAAGGTTTTTAGATATAATGATGAAAACCTAGAGAGAGTCCTTGCAAATCCTTCTTGTAGGAATTGTTCTCTTAGGTAGATACTTGTAACTTTTGGGTCTTCTGGGGTAAATCCAAAAAACGCATTTAGATCTAGGCCTGAATCTTGTAGATGTACAAAGGAGAAGTGATCTGCAGGATGGCAGGCAAGGGTAATTAGTGAAATTAGCAATTGAATAGGGTAGGAGGAGTCGAGTTTACTGGTAGTACTACTCGAAAATTCAATATCTAATAATCTTAACTCTTTTCCAAGCGTATCGATATCGGCATTTTTTCTAAAAAGGACTGCAATGGAAGCATCTGGTTGCTTAGCTTGGATATTTTTAATATCATTGATAACAATATCGTATTGGCTGAATTCTTCTTCATCCTCAATCTCAGGATAAGCAGAAACGGAAATAATATGATCTTTATCTGTCTTGTGAGCGACGTGTGTGTGGAATTCTTTTAACCAACTATTGATTGGTTCTGCTATGGAAGATAGGTGTTCGTTATTTTGAAGTTCGGAGAAAACTAGGTTTACAAAATTAATAACCCCTGGGTTGGATCTATAATTCGTATCTAAGGTCTGCTCGTTTATATGAGGAGCTGTTTTTCTTAGGTGGTTAAAAACTTCCGCTGATCCTCCTCTCCAACCATAAATTGCTTGTTTAGCATCTCCCACAATAAGAATAGAATTTTCAGCACTTGAGGATTCAAGAATGTGTTTTGAGAAGTTCTCAATGATTCTCCATTGTAAAGGAGAAGTGTCTTGAAATTCATCTAAAAGAATATGTTCAAGAGACATCCCTAGCCTTGAAAACAGGTCAGAGGATTCTAAAGTGTCAATTTGTGAATTGATTGTCTCCGAAATATCAGAAAAAGATAATTTCCCCTGTTCCTTTATTCTAGATGTGTATTCCTCTTGATAGGCAGTGAGGATGCCTAAGAGACTCTTCGTTCTGGAATTAGTTGAACTAGCAATCTCAGCTTGAAGCACATCGGATAGAGCAAGAAGTGCTTCTAAGATCTCTTCAGGAATTGGTTTTTTATAGTGGGTATAGTCTCCAGTACTTACTTTTCTAATTAACTCTGATTTGCATAGGTAGGGAAGATCATTAAGTTGTATGGCTTTGTTAATTGACCTAATAGTGTTCCATATCCCCTTGTGTACTACGATATTTTCACTATCCTCTAGTAGAGCTTCTAGTTTTTTAAGGACTTCTGGAAAAGTATATTCAGTATCTAAAACCTTTAAGTTTCCCCAAGCCGCCCTCGGAGTGCTGGATAGGATAGAAGTAAATTCATTGATCTCTGCTACGAGTGGCTCTATAATCCTATTGGGTGTTTGGTTTGAAAGTAGGAAATCTAAAAGAATTCTAAAATTCTCTAGCCCAACTTTAGTAATTGCTGATTTAATAGCTTGAGTTCTAATTATATTAGATTGTTTTTCATCCGCAATTTCCCAATTCGGAGGTAAGCCAAGTTCAATAAAATAGGATTTGCATAGATCTGAAAAAAAACTATCAATGGTTCCGACTCTAAGCCGATCCTGATTCTGAATAAGTTCTCTTAGGACTTGGAGCGCGCGTCCATCAGGCAGTTTCTCTCTAATGCTTGGATCTTGGGGGTTCGCTGAGCATAGGTCCAGAAGTCGAATGATGAGTCTAGCATAGATCTCGCCCGCAGCCTTTCTGGTAAAGGTTTGAGCAATAATGTTTTCGCTTCTTACGTTATCGATTAATAGCTGGAGAAGTCGAGTCGTGAGGCGATGAGTTTTCCCAGAGCCAGCACTAGCGGTCACTATTGAGGATTCCGAGAGATTGAAAATTGTATCCATTTTAGAATAACCCTCCTATATCTCCCGCAAGTCTTCTTAAGAGTCTTGGGTTGACGTTTTGAGTTGGTTCAAACTCGGCATTTAAAATCGCGATTGCGACTGCCTCAGAGATGGATATAGCAGAATCTAGATCCTGTGAACTGAGCAGGTGAGTCTCATGAGTAGATTCTTGCGTTTTGGAGAAGTTTATTAAGTGTAGTTCTATTATCTTTCCATCTGCCTCTGGGATTGAGGCTTTAGCATAAAGTCCGTACAAGGGTAATTGGGGATCTAACCAGATTTCATTCTTTAAACACTTGGAAAATTTGAGAGGAGTATCTCCAGTTTTGAAGTCGATGATTTTGCAGCGGTCAGCTAATATCTCTATGCGATCTATCCTACCTACTACTTCAATTGTTTCTCCATTGGGGAGGTTTAGCCCTAGGAAATTCTTAGCATTTAATTCCGTGAGTATCTTATGTGGCTGTTCTTCTAATGACTGCGATTCAAATTCAACGTAAGCTTCTAGCTTGGTTTTTAAATAAGAGTGCTGCAAGGCGAAAATCTGACCTTTTTCTTCATTTTTTAAATATGGGTATATTAGCTTATCCAATTCGTGATTAGCGAACGTTAGAAGTTCCTTTTTGGAGCCAGGTACATTATTGATAATCTGTCGCCCTACTTTAGAGAATACGTCGTGTAGGATATTGCCCAGAATGTTGGGTGGCAGCTCTTCTAGTTGATAATTATGAAGATTCATTTTTAGGATGTGCCTAAGATAGAAGCTATAGGGGCAGGTAATATAATCTCTAATCTGAGTAGCGGAGAGGGTTTTTGATTCTAGTGGGAATTCTTTATAGGGGCCAGTAGGTGGCGAGGGTAATGGCTTAGGCTTATTTAGCTTGTTTTGTTTGAAGTTTGTCTGCGAACTAGATTTAGCACCATAAAAGGTGTTTAGGGTTTTAATAAATCTTTTATCATTTAATCCACTGAGAACGAGCTTTGAAAGTTTGTTTTGATCTCCGCTTGTGGATTCTTGAGGTGCAATAAAAAGAGTTTTTTCTTTCGAGTTCACTAGGTAATATAAAATAAACATATCTCTAGCATTGTAATAGGAGCGAACGGGCATGCCGAGAGTTGTTCGTATCTGTTCTGTAATTATTGGGTCCTGAGGAGGGTAGCTAGGTAGTTTGCCCTCAATGCAATCAGATACGATAATATTACTAGCATCATCTAAGTATGTTTCCTGCCAACCTATGATTGGAATACTATCCTCTACTTGGAAGGTAGAATCAATGTTTATAAATCTATCTCTCAAGATTTTATGGAAAGTTTTTAGCTCTAGGATATGATCTTTAAGTGGGGATTCGTTTAGGTCGCTTAGCTCTTTTACCAGAGTAAGTATTTCTCCTTCTTCCTCAATACTATCAAGGGTGTTTAGGAAATGAGGGAGTCTTTCAATTAGTTCTGAGGAGTACTGACCTAGTGTGCCTTTGTTATCTAGTTTGGGTAAGGTGCATTTGAGTAGATCTTTCAATAGTATTGATTGCTCAGTACCTAAAATATGGAAAAGATCGTCTAAGGATTCTACTTCTAGGGCTGAATAGTTTAGTAACCTATCTAGTAAGGCTAAGATATCCAATGAATTGTTGGCTATGTTACCTAGGTCTATTGCTTTTGTCGTAAGAGGGTGTTCAAAAAAAGTTCTTACATTTTCTGTGCCTTCAATATTTAAGCCAATTAAGGCTAAGAGCCATGATCCCCAAAGGGAGTTTGTAAATGGTTTTGATCCTAGTGGCAGAGCATTTAAATCGTTGGAAATTAAACTTGCCTGAAGTGGTCCTATTAGGGTCTCTTCTAAAATACTTAAACTAAGATCCTTAGTGTCAGATTTGGTAAGTATTTCATTTATAGATTCTATTTCTATAAAAGGATTCGCAACAACATGAATATGTATAGGGGACACCATTTTTTCCCATATTGTGGAATTCAGAGATCCATCATCAAGGAATGATTCTACTTCGCTGTTGGGTGCGCCTATTATGTTGTAGGTATCTAAATTGAATTTATCTATTAAGCCTGCTTCTAGTGGGCTTACTGCGTGAAATCCTACAAGGACGTATTTTAGTGGGGGAGGGGTAAATTCCACTTCGTTATGGTTGTCATAAAAGCCATACTTGTTAAGGGTATCTTCGTATATCTCATCAAGGATGGAGAGTTGTTCGCAGAGTTGAATTTGTGGGTCGCTTAAAAACTCTTGCGCCTTTTCTAGGATATCGCTGATTTTTAGATTGTAAGACAATAGGTCTTTTCTAAGTTTTTCTAGGTAGGTGCCGAGGTGTTCCGCAGGAATAAGATTAGTACTGTCTTCGATTTCTTTATACTGACTTATACATTCTTCCCAAGCAATTAAAGACTCTGTGATAGAAATGGGAGATTTATCTTTTGTGCTTAGGTGATCATTTAAACAGGAAGAAATAGACGAATAGAATTTGGGAGCGATTATTCCGCGTTTCTTACTATTGGCATCAAGGACAAGTAACTCAGAGATTCTACTTTGCGCTCTTTTTGATGGTACTATCAGAATAAATTCAGAATAATCAAAAGAGCTCGATTGTGACTTTAGCCAATCAACAAGGCTCCATATAATGGGCTTATCCCATCCCAGATAAACTGCTGTGATATTATTTGGATTCAACATCCTCGCTTAGGTAAAGTTTTTCATTTTGAGGATCTAATTTGGTAATAGTTACCTTGATTTTTTCTCCTAGGCGGGTCGAGTTTACTTCTGTTGCAGGGTTGAAGGTAAAGATACAGTATAAATCATCTAATTCAATTAAAGGTCTAGCGCCATCAACTCTTATGATTGTGCCAGAAAATGATTTAAACTTTTCTTGTTCCATATACTTGAGTAACCAGTATCTACCGCGTTCTCTTTGAATTATCTGAGCCTCGTCTGCCCCCAGCTGTAGTTGTTGTAGAAGTGAACTTAGGTCATCGCTTGAGTAACTTGTTCGCCCATCCTCAAGATAACCCCGTAGCTGATTGATCAAAATATGATCCATCGCTCTTCTAATTGGGGAGGTCACTTGGCAATAGGTTGCTAAGCCTAGGCCTGCATGTTTATTTGCCTGTAAGCTGATATTAGATTTTTTTAATAAACCACGTCGCGCAAATTCTCGGGCTGGTCCATCGGGAACACCTGCGGAGTAGGTCTCTATGTCAATATCTGGCGCCTCCTGGCTTCTATAAACAAAGGGTAGATTGTTCTGAGTGGCGAATGTACCAGCATACTCATTGGTCAATATCATCATCTCACTTACTAGCTTCCTTGCTGGAGTATCATCACTGTTTACTACTAGCTTAATTTTTTGATTCTTATTTATGGAGGGAGCAAGGTCCCTTCTGTTAAATAGGATTGCCCCATTTTCTAGTCTAAACAACTCTCTATTAGATGATACATCCCAGAGTGTATGAAAAAGCGAGAAGTGGGGATGATCAAGTTGGTCACATAGAATAGAATCTACGTCATCATAGCTATATCGTTTGCTAACTTTGATAGTAGAGAGGTGGATGGATACTGGGCTAGGGACAAGATCAACCAAGCGGAATTTAAAAGATATAGCAAATCTTTTTAAACCTTCCTTAAGACTTAGGACACCTTCAGAAAGTGAGGGTGGCAACATCGGGATAGTCTCGTCCGGGCAGTAGATTGATGTGGCTCTTCTGATGAGAGTGTTAAATAAGGTAGAATTGCCCTTAATATGGGAACTACTATCAGCTATATGAACCCATAGGTATTGTTCTCCATCAATTTCTTCAAGTGAAAGCGCATCGTCAAAGTCTTGTGTGTCCTCACTATCAATGGTGACCGTGAATAGGTGGCTTAAGTCTAATCGATTGTCCGATGTGATTGTCTTAGACTCTCTAAAAAGTTGTTCTGCTTCAGTTCGTTCTTGGCTATCAAAGGCAACTGGGCGACCTAACCTAATCGGAGAGAGGTTTTGATTCTCACTAAAATGCTCAATCTCCCTTAATATATAGAATGCTTTTTGTTCTATATATTTAAGATGACTTTTAGGAGGGTACTTAGCAATTATGTTTTCTATTAGGTCACTATAGGTCTTAGTATGGTGTGACTTTTTACCTAGAGCCGCAATTTCTTCTAGGCAATTTATTGAGGGGGGAAGGGGAGCTTTTGTATTCCCTGAAAGCCTTTTTTGTAAGGCTAATTGTAGAGATAATTTATTCGTCTCTGCTTGCATTCTCTCTTTATCTGCAAGTTTACCATGATCTACTTCTTCCTGAGTCCTTGGTCTGAAACCTTTTTCGGATCTTTTGAAGTATAAGTTGTGAATTAAAAGAGATCTTCGTAAGCTTGCTTTGTTCTCTAGTGAGTCTTCTTTCTCAGTCAGTTGAAATACCTCGTCTAAGGTAAATTCGGCTTTTGTTTTAAGAGATTCCCAGAGCGCTTCAATTGGATAAGAGTTTGCTAAAGTATTAAGCGATTTAGATAGGTTTGATAGGTCCGTTGGAGTTAGGTGTGAATTCTCATACTGATATATATGTAGTCGATTCTCATTTAATGAAAGCTCTTCTCCATTTTCATTAATTATAAGATATTTTGTTCCGCGCTTTTCATTGGCGATAGCAAGGAGGGGTTTTCCGTGTAGGTCATATTCTAAGAGAAACTTCTTATCGATTATTGGATCTGGGCCATTTGCACTTGAGGAAGGTTTCATATTGGTTAATTCTTGGATAATTTTTAGTCGAATACTTTTATTTGAGGAGCTCTTATGCAGGGGCCTTCATTCTTGATGGAAATGCTTCTTGTGTTAGCAATACATTTATTTTTGTATTCTCGATTGTCGCAACCGCAAATAATATTTGCAGTATCTGGGCAAGATCTAGGCATTGGAGCGCAGTAACCTTTTGAGTCAATTCCACCGCAGTCTTCCAGCATCTGGCAATACATACCTGTGGGACAAACAAAATCAATTCCTCCACCACACGCTAATGGTCCTCTTTGGCTGTTACTTTCGCAGGCGTTAAAGAGCAGTAGAAATGTAATTAGGTAGAATTTATAATTCATAGGAAGATATTGTAGGAAAATTAATTAAACTTTTCACAAATTGTAGCCTCTGTGGAAGTATTCTTCATACCATTAGTAGGGAGTTTTCTCAAACTATCAAATGGATCATCGGCATTGATCGTTTTTAGTCTTTGGACGAAAGTTTGAGATGATTCTTCTGAGTCAATATAAATGGATAGGAAAGTTGGAAGTTCTTTAAGATAGATATAAGCGCCAAGAAAACTTGCATTGTTAAAATTCATTTTCATGATTGTTGGAGTATCCATTCCCCAGATGGTTTTATTTAGTATCGAGATTTTCTCATCAAGTTGGGCGTAGATAGCATTCTTACCTTTGATCTTATCTTCATGGGTACTATTGGAATTAAACAGGGTATCTAGTTGATTATAAGTGACTTCATAGTTAAGAGAAGTCTCACACTCATACCTTATGCGCTTTTTAATAGAGTCCACTTCATCGGGCATTTGTTTTTTCGCAAATTCAAGCGCCGCAACTAGACCAACCGCTTCTGCCATAGTTTCATTAAAATCTGGGTGGTTTTGTATCCATAAAGTGGAATGCAGTATCTCATGAAGGACAGTTATTATTATGTCTGCTTTATTTTGTTTTAAGACAGTCTGAAGTACAGGGTCATCAAACCAGCCCAAGGTGCTATATGCAATGCTTTCTCTAAGGGATAAGTCATAACCATCTTTTTTTAAGTTTTCAACTTCTTGAAGTGCATCATCCTTATCGTGATACCCTTTATATGGTATTCTTCCTACAAAAGGATACCACCAAGTAAGTGGCTTTAGTGAGTAAGCTTCAACCGCAGTAATTACGTAACTTGGAGGGAGATCTTTGAGATCAGAATAAGTAGTATAGCTACCACCCGGGGTTAGTCCAATAGTTTCACTAAATTCTTTTACCGAAAGTATCAGCGCTAGTTTTTCTTTAGTCGGCAAGTCTAGTTTATCTGAAGTTAGATTTTCTTTTATATCTTGCCTAGAGGCCAGTATCCTTGCCTCAGTATAAGAGGCATTTAATACGTAAAGCGGGCTACAGGATGAAAGAGCAAGGAGCAGAAACGGAAGTAGAAATGTGAGTAGGATAGCGAGTGCAGGCTTTACGATTGTTACCAATGTCAATTTGTGAAATTATGGTAATGTTTGGGGGACAGGAGCTGCAGGACTCTGAGTAACTATTGAACTTAGAGGGACGCCAATTGCCTGTGCTAATAGGGCAGACCCTCCTGGGGAGTAGATGTCTATACCATAAAGAGTAGCAATAATTACTTCTGCCATAGAATCATATCCTTTTTTATTTGGATGAAGACCTTCAGGGAGATTTAGTAAAAAACATTCTTCCGTATCGCAGGTATTTTCCCAGGCACGCTCAGTGTCTGAGAATTTAATCTGATTTATATCAGCTAAATTTGCATATTGAAGGTTGTACTGTCTAACAAATTCACCCGTTCCTTCGTGTCTGCAACAAGACGGTGGTATTCCAACTAATATCACTTCTTTATTTAAGGCAGTGGCAATGTTTATTAAAGTTTGAATGTTTTTCCCGAGATCTGCCGGTGAGAGGCGATTGAATGAATCGTTTGCTCCTTCGGAGATCAATACGTAGTCCGAATTAGTTGTTTGAAGAACTTTAGTAAATCTAAATATTCCCGAACTCGCAATTCGTTCACCAGGTATTCCACGATTAGCGACAGCAATGTTTAGTATGTTCTCTAGTCTTCGAGGATAACCAGCTTCTCCATCCGGAGCCGTTGATACTGCAATTACATCTTCTCCAACGGGAATGTCGTCTCCTACCCCTCTAGTAATACTATCTCCAAAGGCCAAAAATTCTATAATCCCATCCCCATTAACGTCTTTAATAGGGTCAATAGCTGATTGTGCATAGGCAGTTGAGCTTAGGCTAAGTAGAGTAAGAGTGAGCAGGTAGGATGTAATATTCTTCATTAGGATGATGTTGAATTGGTTATATTGGTCGGACTTTATTAGCATTTTTTAAATTTACTCTCAAATTTCTAAGACGTATTCTATTTTAGCAATTTTGATGTTTAGATAGCTTGAATGTATGGAGTAATTACATACAAAATTACCCCAGCAAATATCCCTGCTATTAGATCATCAAGCATAATTCCCCATGCACCGGGAAGTTTTTCAAATAATTTAATCGGCCAAGGTTTTAGTATATCGAAAATTCTAAAAGCGATAAAAGCAGAGACAATGCTCGTGATGTTAGCTGGTAAGAAAGAGAGAGTAAGCAGGAATCCCGCAAATTCATCAATAACCACTTCTTGGGGGTCGAACTTCGCCTTATATATGGATAATTTAGACTCGTAATATAAAGGGATACAGATTAAGCCAAGAATGGTACTAATCCCGCAGAGTATCATCGGGGATAAGAGACTGATTAAATATGGGTCTATTGCTAGAATATCCCAGAATAGCCAGATTAGAACCGCACAACATAAAGTCCCCATGGTTCCAGGTGCTTTGGGTGAAAGGCCAGAATAAAATCCGGTTGCTATGAAATATGATAAAGTTTTAAGCATTTATTTTTCTCTCAAAGTCCATTAACATATATTATTCGCAAACAATATAGGTAGATAGTGAAATTCAAAGTAGGAAATTATCAAGTTTATTCAAGTATACTAGATCTTTTTAGATTAGATGGTGGATCTATGTTCGGCTCCGTACCCAAGGTCTTATGGGAAAAGGAGTTTTTTGCAGATGAAAAAAATCGAATTCAATTGTGTGCGAGGGCATTGATTATTGAAGGTGAAGGTAGAAAGATCTTAGTCGATGTAGGTTGTGGAACTGCTTGGAGTGAGAAGGAATTAGAGATATTTAAAATTGAGCCTCAAAGCTCAGAACATATTTCCACTTTAATCCCTGATGTAACTGATGTTATTCTAACGCATCTTCATTTTGATCATGCAGGTGGATTGACTCAAGTAGTAGATGGAAAGATTTTAGCGACATTTCCTAAGGCAAAACATTGGCTAAGTAGAGAGAACTTTGAAAGAGCTAGTAGCCCTGGGATTAGAGAGAAGGTGAGTTATCGAAAGTCTGAGTTAGAAGCATTGAGTCAGGTTGATTTAAATCTAATTGAGAGTGGTGATGAGATATTGCCAGGAATTGTTCTTCATAATCTATATGGCCATACTAAGGGGATGTCTTGGGTTGGAATTAAGGATGGGGGTACATATAGGGTAGTTTTTCTTGCAGATCTTTGTCCAACTAGCGCTCATATTAAAATACCTTATGTTATGGGGTATGATCTTTTAGCGGAGGAAACTATGAAGGAAAAACAAGAAGTCTTAAGTTTGGCATACAAGGATGGAGCTTTAGTAGTTTTTCAACACGACCCAAGAGTAAGCTCAGGTTACTTAGCCATGGATAATAAGAGGAATTTTATCTTACACGAACAATATATATTGGATGAGAAGCTATAATGGTTTTTAGAGTGATTGCATGGGTTGATCAACTTATCTTTTCTTCAAAAAAGAATGTGGTTATTTCATTAATAGTCTGGGGCTTCCTTTTGAATGGCCTGTGCCTTTGGTCACAGGAGTTTATTCGGCATACGGAAGCTGATAGGTCTTTGATTGGTTGGGAGATGTACGAGAACGGTAATCTACTTGTTCCAACTCTGCTTGGTAGTCAGATATTAACTAAACCACCGCTCTATTATTGGTTAAGTGCAACTTCTGTTTATTTTTTCGGTTCTGGATCTGAGTTTGTTGCAAGGCTTCCCTCCTTATTTAGTAGCGTATTCTTTATGTTAGGCCAATTTTTTTGTTGGTATTTTTTAACAGGTAAATTGCGTATTTCTGCCTTAGCAAGTTTTGCTCTTGGTACTTCCGTGCTTTTTTATATTCTATCTGGAGTGGCTGAGATCGACATGCTCTTTGGTTTTTTAAGCTCGATGTCAATTGCCGCATTATTTTTTGTTTTAAAAGAGGGTGGCTTAAAATGGGTAGCCTGTCTAGCGGTGTTTTTATTTTTAGCTTTTTTGACTAAGGGACCACCAGTTTATTTTTTTACAGGAGGTGCAACTTTTTGCTTTGTTCTACTTGAGTGGTGGTTAAATCGAGATATTATATCTTATAAGGCTTATATTAGGCCTTTAATGTTAGCAGCTTTTTCAGTATTACTTTCTTTTGTATTGATATCTTTCTGGTTAATCCCATTGGCCTATGAAGTTGGTTGGACATCATTGTCGGATCGTTTCCAGGAGGAGGTGTTAAGTAGGGTAGTAAGTTATTCAGATCGGGAGCGTGGGGTTTTCTTTTATGTTTGGGCTTTATTTTTAAATACTTTGCCTTGGTCATTCTTTCTAGTATTAAGTGTTTTTGCAGTTTTTAGCTCAAAAAGAAATCTAGATAAATCTTGGGTAGAGGTAGCTAGTCCTTTGTGTTCTGAAGAGAGAGTCCGATCTTTCTTCAGATATTCTTTATGCGTATTATGGGTGGGATTTATGATGTTGTCCTCAGCTCAGGGTAAGTCCAATAGGTATGCCTTCCCCTTAGTCTTGTCTTTAATTAACGTTTCCATTCTATTTAGTGGTTACTGTTTGACCCCTAAGATCTTTAAAGTGTTAGCAAAGGGTTTGAAGTTAGTTTCTTTCGTAGGGGTTTTAGGTAGTTTGATCTTTTTTAGTATTAAACCTCTCGTCGGTGTTAGTATGGAGCAGTGGGTTTATTGTATGGGGAGTGTTGTTGTTGTTGCTCTTTTTGTTATCTTGTCCAGTTATCATAAGATGTGGAGATATTACCCTGTATATATGGGCGTGATATTTTTAGTTATAAGATTATGCCAAGGTGAATTGTATGCCACTTATCGAAATCAAACTCGAACAGTTAAACCACTAGCTAAACAAATCACAGAAGAGGTTGCTGGGAGAACCCTATATACTTTAGAGATGTTTGAACGTTGGACATTATATTACGGTAAAACGATGGGATTAAAAGCTAAGAGACTTTCTCCGAGTCTCGAAGTGGGTAGGGTAAAAGATGGGGAATCTAGCAGTATTTTGTTGTTGGATTTCGAGGAGGAAGCATGGAGATATCCTCAAGCTATGATTTATTCCAATAAAACGGATTTAAAAAGAGTCTATGCACATCCCAGTTCAAGTGCCTATTTACTTGAAGTTCCGAACGAAATTTTAGGAAATTTTAAAGTATTAACAGAATTTCCCACTCATCCAAGCATTCCTTTCTATCCAGAGCTTGAGTCCAGAGGATTATTGAAGTAGAAGGAAGCACCGATTTTAGAATTATTCCCTAAATAATTCAATCCGTAAGCCCGGGTGATGGAATTGGTAGACATACAGGACTTAAAATCCTGGGTTGGCAACGACGTGCCGGTTCGATTCCGGCCCTGGGCACTCTTTTCATCTCGTACTCGAGATGACTCTTCCGTGTTGTTTACCTCTGAAAACTCAGGATTCATTAAGAACTTGAGTATCAAGGACTTCGAAATGATATTTGATTAGTTGGCTAATAAAATTCTAAGAATTGAATGAATTTGCCATAAAGTTTATTTTTAGATTTTTGAAACGGCCTTATCCTATAAGGCTACTAGTATTAGAGACTTGTGATTTCTGTCGGCCATTATTCACAAGGCATGTAAACGCTATAGGGTTGACGAGATTCTATACTAAATCTATAGAGCAATATAATTTTCTCTGACGGTTCTTTGAAATATTAGTAGTGGGTAAATATAAAAATCTGCGCTGAGTTGAGGCTACTCAACTCAGCGTGGTTTCGGTTTTTTGGTTTGTCAGTGCTTTTAGCGCTAGCATGAAAGGTTTGTCATGAAGTTCTTAGTTGCATTTTCGTTTTTAGTGATGGGATCTGTCCTAGGCTTGGTTGCTTGGGATAATTTCTATGGGAGCTTAAACTTCCTACCCGAAAAGTTTCGGGAGCTGAATATTTTCGATATTACTTTACATCCTCTTTTCCTGTTTATCGCAGGACTTTGCATGGCGTATATAGGGAGAGAGAGGATAAAAAAGAAGATTGCGGCAGGAAATGCCATCGGCTCAGTAAGTTGCCAGAGGCTGGAGCTGAGTGCTATTCATGTTCCTGTTCTTGAAGAAGGGGAGGAAAGTGATGTTTATACTCTTCAACCCCGACTTCTTCTGACTTGGACGAATACGGGAGCATTTACGCCAGCAGAGATCATCGACATCTGCGGTTCAGATGTTGCTACTACAGCACTCACTAGAGATTTTGAATCAGCCATTCCAATTACTTCTTTAGTTGCTCCTATTTTCAAAAGCATTATATCTGTTTCTGCTTTCGCTAGGGTATTGGATAGGTATTGTTCCTCAGTGATGAGTCATAGTGGTGATTCCAGGCCTTTCATTCTAGTTCTGGCGGCAGAAGATCCTGCACAGGTAAAGTGCATGAGAGTGTTTCAAATTCCACCAGCGATGTTACTTCTATTCTACGGAGAGTTTGACTATTCTCAAATTGTCACCGTTAGAATGGTTCAATCATATAGAGCCATGGCTTTAAGGATTCTAGCGCAACAGCTTTTGCGTTCACCTGTAGAACTATCTGCATGGGCTGATTTTGAATCTGGAGTCGTGTTTGCTGTCAGAGATTTGCCTGCGGGCGATGTCGCCACTAGTTTTGACTGGTGGAATGGCAAGTGGAATTTAGATCCGCGGATTAAATATTCGAAGTCTACACTGCTTGAGAAGAGAGAGGCTCTAATAAGTGCACTGCATGGAATAAAGAGGCCCGTGTATCATGGACCCCATCATTCTGTCTCAGGTCCAGATGAATGGAAAGTTTGGGGAGGGGTATTTGCCTTCGACTTCTTGGGTGTGAATGAAGACAAAAGACCAGACAGCTTCTGGTTCTAGTCGTTCTGGAGAAGTATGGCGTGGTTTAGATCAGAGGTTTAAACCACGCTTTTTTAACTACCTAGGAGTATAGAACGAACTATCGAGTTGATTTAGTGAGAGAGTAGTAGCTTCTTATAATGATTGTTTTCTCCTCCAGGGAGAGCATATAAGGACTGAATTTATATAAATCTCATTCATTTATTGTATTTTAAAGAGATGGTAGCACCGTATATACTAAAAACTAATATCGAATAAAAATTTATCTTTTACTAGAGAGCAAATGGAAAATAAGTTAGAGTCTCTTACTTCGTCTGATCGAATTAAAAGTTCCGTTTTTAAACGCTTTGGTAGGAAGATAGACTTTCCTAGCGATACACCAAACCTCAGTGCACTTGCTAGTATGAACGAACGGAGTGTTTGTAGAGACTATAAAACAGATCCGATTGAAGATAGCGTAGTAGAGATGTTATGCGCTACGGCGTTTTCAGCTCCTTCTAAGAGTGATTTGCAGCAAACAAGTATTATTCGTGTTCAAGCAAAGAGTCAACGTGAGGCAATCCATAATCTACTGCCCAATTCTTCTTGGATTTCTAAAGCACCTGAATTTTTAGTCTTTTGTGGAGACCATTCTCGAATTCAAAAGATGTTCGAAGTTCGTGGTGAGTTCTTCCCTAATAATCACCTTGATACTTTTTTTAATGCGGCAGTTGATGCAGGCGTTCTGTTATCTACTTTTGTCCAGGCGGCGAATTTGGCTGGACTGGGGACTTGCCCCATTAGCGAAATCAGGGATCATTGTGAAAAATTTTCCTCAATTTTAGCGCTTCCTAAATGGGTATTTCCAGTTGTTGGTCTAACTCTTGGTAAGGCCGCTTCATTTGAACCATTGAGTCCACGACTTGGATTAGAAAGTACGCTTCATCTTGATCGTTATGATTCAAGCGAGATGGAAGCTAAGATTTCTAATTACGATTCTCGTAGAAATGAGAGCAGACCTTATAACTCTCAGCGCAAGTCAGGACAATTTGGAAAAGTCGATAATTATGGCTGGAGTGAGGATAAGTTTCGACAGTACAGTGAATTGCAACGTGTTGATTTTGGAGACTATGTAAGAGGGCAGGGATTTGAAGTGAAAAAATAAATAAAAGTCATTTTTTTGATAAATGAATGCGGAAATATATTGAGCTTTAATAGTTCTATCCCTAATAGAATTATTTGCTTTCAAGAAATTCTAAAGTTAGTGTATGTTTTTAATAACATTACTCCCCTAAAGCCCTTAGCCTATGAAATTCAAGACATCTGTTATCTTAATTATTTGTACTATTTTCTCGTCTTTAGCTCTTGCTGATCAACCTTTAGAGATTGGAGTGATTGTTGCCCTTTCTGGTGACGGGGCTGGACTAGGTCAGTCATTGAAGAATGGGATTGAAATGGGTTTAAAAGAGCTTAGTGCAGACGACCGAGCCAAATTACATTTTAGTTTTGAAGACGATGGAATGGTTCAAAAAAACACGATCTCAGCTTTTCACAAGCTAAAGAGTATTAAACGGTTAGACTCTATAATTACATTCTCTTCTGGGACTTCAAATGCATTGGTGAGTCTCACTGAGAGAAATCGGATACCTCTCTTAGCTCTTGCTTCTGATTCTAAGGTTAGTCGCGACAAAAGTTTTGCTTTTAATTTCTGGGTGACACCTCAAACTGAGGCAGTTGTTTTAGTTGAAGAAATAAAACGTAGAGGGTATAAGGCTATCGCTAGAATCAGCACTACTCATGATGGTACTTTTGCAATAAACAGGGCCTTTGATCAGGAGAACAATGGGGTAGTGAGTATCCTTTTAGATGAAGACTTTCCGATAGAGGTAAAGGACTTTAGACCTTATCTGAATAAATTGCGCTTTAAGAAAGGGCTTGATGCCATTTTTATTAACTTGTTACCTGGTCAGTGTGGTTTATTTGCCAAGCAGGCTCGAGAGATGGGGTTTAAGGTTCCTTTTTTTGATATTGAAATATTTGAAGATCCTAGTGAGGTAAAAAATTCTAACGGAGCTTTGGTAGGTCAATGGTACGTAAATTCAGATGAAGCTGAGATTCTTTTTCAGGAGCGGTATAAAAAAACTTATCCAGGAGCTAGTCCCAATGCCTCAGCACATGGTTATGATCTTGTAAATTTACTTTTAGATGCAAAGAATAAAGGCTATTCAAGAGAGAAGCTTGCGGATTACTTTCATACTTTAAAAGACTTCAAAGGTGCACTGGGAACTTATTCTGCAAGTGGAGACAATCGTTTTACATTGCCAGCTACGGTAAAGATAGTTACTGAAACTGGCTTTGAAAAGTATGTAGAAAAAACGCAGTGACGCATCAGTCGAAATAAACTTTGCGTCACATTGGCTGCGGTTTCATCGAGTCAAGTATTCTCGGACTTTGCCGTCCATCCTGCGATCTGCTTGTGTGGTATGTGTCAATTCGAAAAGTGTATGGTTAGATACAAATATTTTCTTTAGCTGATTAGGTTTAATTAAATAAAGGAGAGGCTAAGCTTTTAAGTTAGCTATTCTTATTTACAGTATAAGTATCCGCACATCGCTAACTTCAATAGTGTTTTTCGACCCTAGTCTTAAATAAGGTCGTAGGTATTTTGTCCCTTGAGGGATTTTTGCTACGAAGCTTGGCTTGGCGCTAATGTCTAATCTGTCACTGACTTCTTTGATGACTTTATTTTGATCGTTATAAAACTTTATTCCAATTTGATGCTGGTAGGCACGTTCAACTTTAACACTTAGCGAGAAGTCAACCAGGGTATCATCGGGAGAGACTTGTATGCCTTTTAAACTAAAGACTGCTTTGTTTAGCTTGGTACTTAGTGTAGATTTCTCAGAACCTAGTAGGGTGATTTTTTCTGATGTTCCCCCGAGCCAATCGGAGATATGGCGATTATTGCATGTGGCTTTTTTAAAATTTCTTGGCAATTCTTCATGTTCGTAGGTCCAAGCAACACCTTCTTTTCCTGTGTAGGGAATTGGTATTCTTGCTTTACAGTGATTGGCTTTAGCGTAACTTAAATGTTCTTTCCATTTATAGTCTGTGGAATTAAGTTGAAAGTAGGGGAGGTGAAATATGAATGCAGCAAAGAGGCATGGGATTGCGATTAATTTTAAAGTTCTTCCTCCTTTTTGTATCATGAATAGCAGATAGAATGTAATGCAGAGATATGGAAAGTATAGGTATCTTGAGCCTGAAATATAGTGAAAGAAGGGAGCGAGTTTAATCATCGCAGGTATTAGGAAGCTGAATAGAAGAATAAAGAGGATATAGGCTTCTCTTCTATGTTTTTTATTTAGAAAGTACAGCGAGCTAAAGAATAAGAGGGTAAATATTGTTGCCATAGTAGGAGCTAATGCAACTTTCGGAACAAAGTATTGCGGGAATACATAGACTGTTAAACTATCAAATAGTTTTTGAATGTCTAAGAGTGCCATACTCTGATTAGAGACGCTTTGGGGGTAGCCTATTAAGTATAAAATTTGAGCAATTGCACATAAACACACTACGCTTGTAACAATAAAAAAGTATTTGCTCCCCCTGAGAATACATACAAATATAAAAGCAGGTACAAAAAGAAGAACCAATGGGCCAGATAGTCCTGCTGAGACTATCCAACAAATATCCATAAGCAGAATGGAGTTCTTAGTCAGTTTATCATCTCTAAATAGTAAAAACAGTAAGGATATCGGGAGAACCCACATAAGGTATAGTAGTTTATTAAATATCTCAGCACCTTCTAGTGGGCTCAGGAAAATAGCCAGGGCAAAAAATATTGGGACGGGTAGCCTGCTTGGAGTACGTATAAAGTAGATAGGAATTAATAGAGTAATGAGTACAGAAACTGCGACACATATACGGGGATGGTATTCTATTGCTACCAGTGGAGTGAATAGTACTACTATGAGTCGTTGTGGAATCATTAAGTATCCATAAAGGGGAGAAAATAGATATTCAAAAAGTGGCATCTTATTTGAATATCCATATATGTAAGATCCTTCTACCCAAAACTGAGGATGCAGTATTTGGTTAGGGTGCCTAAGGTAAAGCAAGATAGGCAGTAGGGCAATTACTGCTAGTTTAATTATTTTAGTTCTTTTGAGTGAGTATTGTTCCATGTGAAATAGGATCTAGAGATGAGAGTGACCTGGGAGCCTAAGTATTGGCTCCCAGGTTCCATTCTATTTAGAGATGGTCATTATTCGAAGTAAATCTCTTATTCCAACTCCTGCGGGTATATCTGAAGATAAACCCCATGGAATGTGTTTCAGACTGTGCTCAGTGACTCCCACTGGTAAGTCTGTAAACCATGAACCTTGATTAGTCCCATCTCCCGTTTTCCTCCATACAGCGTATGGTATCGAGCTACCACCGATTGTGTTTCTTAAAAGTGGGACATCTCCATTTAAACCAAATTGGTAGGGAGGCACTTTTAAGGAGTTATCAGATTTGAAACATTCAAAATTTTTTGATGATAAACAGCTAAACCAATATGCGTTCTCTGGTCTATACACAACTAGATCCATCATGCCATCTGCGTCAACATCTCTTGGCATAGGGTGATCATTCGGTAGTCCAAATTGTTTAAAAACATATTTCGGTGTCTCTGTGTTTTGATTTGAGTATAAAACAAACCAAGAAGCAATCGATGGTCTATATACTGCGAAATCTGTATAGCCATCAGAGTTATAATCTCCAGGGATTGGTAGGTCCTCCTCTAATCCCCATTGTTGAGTATAGATTGTCCCATCGCTGGATCTCTTAATGTACCAAGTTCCAACTATCCCAGCACTTGGTAGTGATTTTCTAAAAACAACAAAATCACTTTTTCCGTCTTTATCAAAATCAGCTATTAGTGGAATATCTCCAGGTAAGCCAAATTGTTGGCTACATCTCAACTTCCTGTGTGTAAGCCATCTATGGCATCATCTATGGTAAGTAGTAGTAGCCCAAGTCTCGCAAGTACTCCGAGTATGACAAGTATTCCAGATATGACGAGTACTCCAATTGCAAAGTGGTTTAAGGCAAGTAGTGTTCCTACGGCCAGTCCAAGTAGAAACGACGTCAGTTCCACTGCTTCCATAGCCGTATCTTCAAGCGCAATAATGACAGAATCTCCAGTTGAATCTCCTAAGTGTATAGATCCTGATTCAATCGTTGATAATGGATCAAATCAGAATATGTCACCCGTCGGACAGAATTCTCCTTCAAGTACTCCAGTATCTACCGCTAGTGTTAAGCCGTCTTCTTCATTGAAACCATCAGCGTCGCCATCAGTTTCTCCTTCGGCGTCCTTAATGCCATCTGCCTCACCTTCGCCTGTATAGTTAAATTTGAAGGTTGGTTTTAGAAGTAATTAGAAGTAAGTGGACTTAGTTATTTTTTGCGTTCTTGTAGGGCTGCAAAGATAATAGAGACAATCATCATTGTTCCACCTAGGGGAGTGATTATTCCCAACTTAGGGACGTCTAAAAGGACTAATGCATAAAGAGAGAATGAGAAGAGGATTATGCCCGTGCAAAGTAATTTTAAAACCCAATGTTTAATTAATTCTTCATCTGACAGGCAGAAGAGAGTGAGTGACATTATGATCTGATAATTAGATGCCGTTTGAAAGACTTCTAGTCTTTCAAGGCTTAATAGTTCCTTAAGTGCATGAGCACCAAAAGCACTAGCGCATATTCCAAGTGCAAGAAGAAGTAGGGCGGTTGTTTTCATGGTTTATTGGGTTTTTTAGAAATAATAAAACCTAGTTCATCAGGGTCCTTGAAGATTGTAAATCACTTTTTAGAATTTGATAATATATCTATTTGGTTCTAAAGAGTGATTAATCTAAGACTATTTGATTGTCTTAGATTAAATGAGATCGTTTTAGTTTTGATATTTTGAGTAAGAGTACCCCTCTTTTTTAAGGAGGGGTAAAACCTTTGTAGTAGGTGGAGTCACTTATTCTGTCGGAAGCGCATCAATCTCCTCTGAGATAGTGAGAACCTCTATCGTATCCTCTCCAGTTAGTTCCTGTGCGTAATCATGGGAGATCACTTGGAAACTGGGTGGATTTAGACCGCATAAGAAGATGTCTCCCTCTTTCAGACGCCAATATTCTCCTATCTTCAGTCTATTGTCTGAATTGTTTGAATTGACAAATGTCCCATTAAGGCTTCTATTATCAGTTATATACCAATGTCCATCAATCCGGTATATAGTCGAGTTCAACCTACTCCAGCTGCCACTCTCACTCCTAATGGAACATCCGGCGTTTCTACCGAAAGTAAAGACAGGTAAGTTGACTGTGATTACTTTCCTCCTGCCTTCTTCGTCGGCGGATTTCAGCAAGTAAAGCCATCGAGTTGGATCCTCGATAACCTGAAATTGAGACATACTTCACCATCTTTCTAAAATGGGTGAATTGAGAAAAACCCTTTACTCCTACTAAAAATATCAAAGAACAAAATTACTCATTAACGGTAGCAAATTGGTGTCAGAATGTCAATTGTACCAAAGATATTTGAGATCATCTAAATTTTAACCTCATTAGCTAAGCTCTTGAAATTAGGTTGTAAGGCTTTTGAGTCGTATTATAATAGTATGTTATACCCTGTTCTTCACGAGGTATTGTTTTGGTGATTCTTCGTTGGGGTTTTTTAAGGAGTTGGAGTTGTGGAAAATGGATCCTTGGTGAATGGCTTAGATCAAGTTCGTCTATCGCTCTCGGTGGCAATCAGTAGAGCTCAGGTCCTAGATAATAGGGATGTTGCCGGTAATCGAGTTGGATGCTCTCCCATTAGTTTGAGAGTGTTTGAAGGATGCACGCTCTTAGAAGTTGTGCTTGAATTATTGGAGATAGATAAGTCTTCTTGGCCGCTGCCAGCGGAGTGTGTTTCTTGGCTTTTTAATTGCACTGAGGGTGATGATTGTATTCACATTTCCCCATTGGGAAAAGATGTTTCTATATCCTTTCGGCGTAATGAGTTTTTGACTGTGGCATTGGGGGAGAAGATTGGAAAGGAAGAAATTGCATTAGCGACTATTCGGTCTGCTTTAAATCCGATTGTCACTTTGAAATTTATGACTGGTTCTCAAAGTGGATTTCAGAGTTTTTATTGGGGTGGCTTTGAAAGTCGTTGTTGTGTGGAACTTGCTCTACAGGAGGTATTGAAGGTCATGATTCCTAGTGATCTGAAAGTGAGTCTTTTTACTGTATTAGACTTCGATCAACTAGATGGAATCGATCGTGAGGAGTGGCCAGGTAAATACTGGGTACTCATGCGGTGTGCATCTTGTTAAATAACTTTGCCAGCTCTTTATTCGGTAATGAATAAATCTGGCCTATTTCTTAATTTTAGCGATTAGGAAATAGGCCAGATTTTAGGTTTTATTGCATACCCAACCCTAAAACTTGCCTTTTTGACTAAAATGGAGTAGGAATTCTTTCGGGATTATAAAATAGGTTTTAAGGTGTGTCGCTTAGAGGGAATTATTATTGATTGTAGTTCTTTCTATTGGGCACACTAATTTTTTCTTCAGTGTTGAGGAAGTGGTGTGTTAATTTTTTCTTTGGAGAAGGTCCAATGAAGAACTTGTCAGTCGCGTTTTTGGTTGTTTTTTTATTTTTGTGCCTTGGCAATGATGTTGCCAAGGCGCAATTCGGAGGCTTCACCATTGGAGGGGGAAGCAGTCGAGTCTATATCGGATTCGGCGGCGGATACTATGGAGGCGGTGGCTATTATGGTGTCCCTCAACGGAGTTATGGCAGCCCCATACAGTACCAAGGCGGGTATGGGTACGGGGGGCCGGTGCGGTATCAAGGATACCAACAATATTACGGCAATCCACTTCCGTACCAAGGTTACTACGGAGGCGGATATGGAGGCTTCGGTGGCAGACATCATTACCACCGCGGGCACCACCACCACAGATAGGCGGGGAGACTGGAAAGCGCGAACGGAAGTGCGCTTTTCTCTTTTAGGTTTTAATTTTTTAATCCCATTTTTTAAATTTTGCTTGGTCGATCCTATCGTCTTCATCGGGCTTTTTTTCTCTTAATTTTACTCGTTTATCGCTTAATTTTAGTATTTCTCAAGACTTACCGATATTATGAAGAGGAGAATTGCGAGTTATTATGCCTAAAAAAGAAGATCAATCTGACGCTTGTCCATTTCCACAGCCTGATACGGTGCTTTCTTCTATTGAAACTCTATCCCTCACACCTGAGGCTACCTTACTAAAGCTTTTAAAACGACTTTCTAGCAAGTTTATTGTACCTGAGTTTAAGGAGGAGGATTTACGGGAGTCTATTCAACCAACTTTGGAGGGGATTGCCTACTACCTTTCAACTTGTTGGGAAAATGTTCCTGAACTTTATTTTAAGCGACCTGAAAAATCACCATTGGCCTGTATCGCGAAACCTACATTTATAGAGGGTGGTTCAGTTAGAGATTTTGTTTTTAAAAGTAAGTTTGTATCTGTATCACCAGAATATGAAAAACGACGCAAGCTTCAACCGCAAAATGATAGCGTTAAGATTCGATATTGGAAGCATGAAGATAAAGAGTCTAGTGGAACAGTTATTGCGGTACACGGGTGGATGCTTGGAGATGATAAGGCGAAAGCATTAACGATGGTTCCTGGGTACTTTTTCTCCCTAGGATTAGATGTTCTCCTTTATGAGTTGCCCTATCATGGTGGGAGGTCACCAAGTGATGTTCATCCTTTAAAAATGTTTCCTAGTATAGACCCTGTAATAACTAATGAGAGTTTTGCCCAAGCTATATTCGAGCTTCGTGCTTTAAGGGATTGGTTAGATGAGATTGATAAAAAACCAGTGGTTGCTGTTGGTTTAAGTCTGGGAGCTCAAACAGTCGCACTTTGGAGTTCCTTAGATCGGCTTGATGGTGTGATTTGTATTGCGCCTGTTGTGTCTATCGCTAAAAGAATTTGGCATTATGTAAAATGCTCCCCTCTGGCTGATACTTTAATAAAGGTTGGATTGACTGAGGATTTTTTTGATAGAGCCTTTGCATCAGGTTCGCCCCTGTCATATTTCCTAACTACGGAAAAGCAAAGGGTTCTAATTATTGCGAGTAAAGAGGACCACATTGTACCTTTTGAGGAAGTGCAAACTCTGGTGGATCATTGGAAGCAACCTAAAACCCATTTTGTTCCCAAGGGGCATGTCGAGCAATTGGTTAATGATGAAACCTTGCTTGTGGTTAAGAACTTCCTTAACTCACTAGGCTTGATTAAGGAATCAAATCACAAGTAGATTGCTGTAGATTTTCGATGTTCCTTCAATATGCCTTCTACTAGTGTTTTTATCGTTAAATCATGGCCCAATCAAATCCAGTCATTATTAATTGGCCTGTAGATCTGCATCCCAGCCACATTAATAGTGTACTTGTTCTGGAACAGCGCTAGCATATCATATAGCAGTATATATTAGACCTTTATCTTCAAATCCGATAAGTAGATAACCTCATAAAAACAATATATTACACACGGAGATATGGAACGCTCAGAGCAGGAGTTAGTCAGAAGAGGGAAGCTTGATCTTATTAAGTCACAGAGGAATCCTTACCCCAATAATTCTAAACCTAATTTTACCGCAGGGGAGGTTAAAAAACTTGCTGGTGAAGAGAAGGATTTCACGGCTGAGCAGAAACGTTCATTAATTCTTGCTGGAAGAATCCTAACCATTCGCATGATGGGTAAGGCTACTTTCTTTAATATTCAAGATCGAACTGGTGTAGTTCAGATCTATATGAAAAAAGACGAGGTCGGAGAAGATGTTTTTAATGAGTATAAATCCTATGACCTTGGCGATATAGTTGAAGTTAAGGGCAGCACCTTTATAACTAAAACAGGTGAAGAAAGTGTGCATGCTTCATCGGTAAGATTATTGGTTAAATGTCTTCATCCACTCCCAGAAAAATATCACGGTCTAACAGATGTAGAAGTCCGATATCGGCAAAGATATATTGACCTTATGGTTAATCAGGATTCTAAGGACGTATTCATCAAAAGAGCTAAAATCATAGCCTATATTCGTAATTTCTTTAATGAAAGAGATTATATTGAAGTAGAAACACCTGTAATGAATACATTAGCGAGTGGAGCAACTGCGAGACCATTTCGCACTCACCATAATGCTCTTAGTATGGATTTATTTTTGAGAATCGCACCTGAACTTCCTTTAAAGAAGTTAGTTGTTGGAGGTCTTGAGAGAGTTTATGAATTGGGCAGAGTTTTTAGGAATGAAGGCATCTCAACTTCTCATAATCCTGAATTTTCCATGATTGAATTTTATCAGGCATACGCAACTTATGAAGACTTGATGGATTTAAGTGAAGAGCTTCTTGGCGGCCTGATGGATAAAATCATAGGATCAAAAAGTTTTGAATATGATGGACAAGTTATTGATGCATCAACTCCTTGGAAGCGGATTACAATGAAGGATGCAGTGGCGGAACTGAGTGGAGTTTCCATAGAAAAGTCACTTGATACTATCGAAGGTATCTATGAGGTTGCAAAAAAGCTTGGATCAGATGACATTTCATCCATCACCGATTACGGCAAGGCATTATATGAAGTCTTCGATCGTCATATAGAGTCAAAGCTAATTAATCCGACCTTTATTACTCAACACCCAACTTCAATCTCACCCCTATCTCGTTTAAACGAAAGTGACCCAAGATTCACAGATAGATTCGAGTTGATGATAGCTGGAATGGAAGTAGCGAATGCGTTTAGTGAGTTAAATGACCCATTTGACCAAGAGGATAGGTTCAATGCTCAAATTGCCGAGAAGGAAGGCGGAGATGAGGAAGCAATGGATAAGGATGATGATTTTATTGTTGCTTTAGAATATGGACTGCCACCAACGGCTGGTCAAGGAATAGGAATTGATAGGTTAGTAATGTTGCTAACTGGTTCAAAAAGCATAAGAGATGTTATTTTATTCCCGACCATGAGGCCTATGGGGAGACCTTAGCTTAATGGCCTTGTTTGAACTAAATAAATTTGAACCTTTCGTAGCCTTTCGTTATCTGAGAAGTAAACGAAAGGAAGTTTTTGTTTCTGTTATCACTATCATATCTTTGCTTGGTGTCGCGATTAGTGTGATGGTATTAAATATTGTCCTGTCTGTGATGACTGGTTTTGAAGAGGAGCTTCAGTCAAAATTAATCGATGCCAATGCTCATGTTACAATCAGGAGATTCACTGGTAATCTTACTTATACGCCTCAACTTGATGAGATAGTCGGTTCTATCCCAGGGGTAAAAAGTGTTTATCCATTTACCTATTCCCAAGCGATGGTCAAAACTCAGCAGGGAGCCAGAGGCATTTTAGTCAGGGGAGTTCCTAACGAAACTGATTCTAAGGAAAAGTTACAGAAGAATTTATTAGAGAAAGAATCTATAACTTCTTTATACTCAAAATATCCCGTAGATATTCTAAGGCCCGATGGACTGACTGAAAAAGTAGAATTGCCAACTATTATTATCGGAGAGGAGTTACAAAGAAGAATGGGGGTAGAGGTCGGGGGCTTAGTCACTCTTCTTTCACCTGACTTTTCTTCTTCTCCCTTAGGCTTAATGCCTAGGCATCGTAGGTTTGTAGTCTCAGGTATATATAGCTCGGGACTAGTAGAGTACGAGGCAGGGCTTATATATATGGGGATAGACGAGGCTAAGAGGTTTTTTGATTTTGAAGATAAAGTGTCCGGGGTAGAGTTAAGTGTCGTTGATAGGAATAATACTGCCTTAATTATCAAATCTCTGGAAACAGCCTTAGAAGATTACCCAGATGGTTTGGTATTATCAGACTGGACGGACCAAAATAAGCCACTATGGGAAGCTATAAAACTTGAGAAGAGAGTTTATTTTATAGTGCTTCTTCTTTTGATTTTAGTAGCAAGTTTTACGATTGTTGCGACCTTGGTTATGGTTGTGATGGAAAAGGGCCGGGATATTGCAATATTTAAAACGATGGGTGCTAGTGATTCTCAGATATTGAGAATATTTATGCTTCAGGGAGGGATTATTGGATTTTCAGGAGTTTTATTGGGGACGGTATTTGGATACCTTGGCTGTATTGCCTTAAGGACTTATGGATTCCCAATTGATGCGAGAGTTTTTTCTTTAGATACTGTTCCTGTCCATATGAACGTTAATAACTTTTTAGTCGTGGCTGTCTGCGGATTTGTGATTACATCGCTTGTTGGCTTATATCCAGCAAGAAGGGCATCGAGACTTGTACCTGCAGAAGCATTGAGGTTTGAATAGTATGTTGCAAATATCAAACTTAGAGATGGGGTATGTCGATGTAGATAGGCCTTTAACGATCTTCAAGGACGTCAATCTAAATTTGGAAAAAGGTAAGAGTGTTGCCATTGTTGGGCAATCTGGAGTGGGTAAGACTTCATTATTATATCTTCTTGGTGGACTTGAGATTCCAAAAGCAGGAGAGATCGAACTAAATGGAGTTCGTTATTCAAACCTTAGAAATGTAAAAAATGGTTTATCTGATTTTAGAGGTGAGAATATTGGATTTGTTTTTCAGTTTCATCATCTGCTTCCTGAGTTCTCTGCCTTGGAGAATGTTGCGATGCCACTAATTATAAAGGGAGAGAATAGGAAAGTTGCTGAGGATAAGGCCGAAGTCTTGCTTTCTAGCTTAGGACTAAAAGATCGCTTAGGCCATAGGCCTTCGATGTTATCTGGAGGGGAGCAACAGAGGGTCGCAATCCTCAGAGCTTGTATTACTAAGCCTAAGTTGATATTGGCAGATGAACCTACTGGGAATTTAGATGGAGGAACTGCTCAAGAAGTATTTACTATGTTGAAAAATTTGCAAGTAGAGTTCGGTATCTCCTTAGTTGTAGTCACTCATTCTCTTGAGCTAGCTAAAAAGCTAGATTTTATGTATGAATTGAAAGTTGGTGGCCTTAGCCTGCTTTCTTAAAATTATTGTTATAATTAAATTATATCTATGTTTCGATTCTTAAAAACCTTCGCTTTTCTACTCCCATTAATTTTCTCCCTAGCTATTAGTGAGGTAAGTGCGCAACATGTCTTTGAGAGTATTCGCGTAAGAGGAAATAACAGGATTGATACAGAAAGTATCCTATCTGTTGTAAATTCTAAGCCTAGTAGTGTTGTCTTAACTGATGTAATTCAATCTGACATCAAAGCTATTTATCGATTGGGTTTTTTTGATTCCGTAGAAGCAGACAGAACCATTGTTAATGATTCCTACTCAATTTTAACATTTATAGTCCATGAGAGACCTGCCATTAAGGAGGTTCGGTTCTCAGGAAACGATGAGTTTTCTAATGATACCCTTAGGGAAAAACTAAATTTAGATGCAAGGAAATTTCTTGATAAAAGGAAGATTCAGGCTTCGATAGATGATCTGAATAAGTACTATCAAGAGGAAGGATATTACGGAACAAAGATTAGTTTTAAAACAAAAGAGGCTAGGCCAGGCGAAGTTATTTTAACTTTTGATATTGAAGAAGGTGAGAAGAAGGTTATTCGAAAGCTTACATTCTTAGGGAATAGAGCTTTAGATGAGGGTGACTTAGATGAAGGACTTGGGACATCTACATACTCTTGGTTATGGTCTTGGGCGACTGGTTCAGGAGTGGTTAAAAAGGAAGTGCTAGAACAGGATACTAGAGTGTTACAGCACAATTATCTAACCAAAGGTTATGCTGATATTAAAGTCTCACAGCCTGAAATTAAGGAAATTGAAGACGGGCTTGAAGTTATTTTCTCTGTTAACGAGGGTGAAAAGTATAAGTTTGGTAAGATTGATGCTTCTGGCACACTGTTGGAAGGTGGAGAAAAGGCTACCTTAAAAGATATTAAGTCATCTTCAGGTGAGACTTTTAATGTCGATCTTCTGAGAGAAGATGTATTCACTGTTACGGATAAATTTACAGATATAGGATATGCATTTGCGAATATTGACCCTCTAACTAAAATTGATAGAGATAAGAAGGTGGTAGATGTAAATTACACTATTGATAAGGGAGATATAATTAAGATCAATCGGATCAATATTGTGGGGAATGACAAAACTCAAGATAATGTGATTCGTAGAAATTTACGAATAGGTGAGCAAGAAACCTATTCCAGTTCAAAGCTTAAACGAAGCCAAGAGCTACTTAGGAGATTAGGGTTTTTTGATGAAGTAACAATTTCTCCTGAAAAAACAGATAAGCCAGGTGAAGTAGATTTATCAGTTGCTGTGAAGGAAGCCATGACAGGCCAATTTTCAGCAGGAGCAGGGGTTAGCTCTGGTGATGGTTTTATCTTAACTAGTAGGATATCTGAAAATAATTTAATGGGCTCAGGGAACGCATTAAGCTTAGATATTAACGCAGGTCAGCGTCGTCAGAATTATATTCTTTCATTCCAAAATCCTAGAGTTAACGATACATTTTTCTCTTTTGGTGCAGATGTCGCTGTAACTCAAAGAAATTTTGACGATTTTCTTAGAAATCAAAATGGTGGTTCTGTGAGCGTAGGCTATCCTCTTTGGTTCTTAGGCGAATCACTTAGAGATGATGTGCGGGCAACTCTGGGCTATGAGTTGATGCAAAATGAGATTAGTGACGTCGATGATAGTGCCGCTCAATTGGTAAAGGATCAAGAAGGTAAATATCTTTCTTCTGCCATAATCCCAGGACTGATGAGATCAACTATTGATAATCCATTAGATCCAAGTGCAGGGTCTAGGCAAGTTCTAAGGTTTGAATATGCGGCATTAGGAGGAGATCAGAAGTATTGGTTGGGGTCTGCTAGAAATTCTTGGTACTATCCTATTTATGAGACATCTTTTGGGAATTTTGTATTTTCACAGCGAACTCAGTTTGGATGGGGTGAGTCTATAAGTGGAGATAGATTCCCTTTGTTTAACCGATTTTTCCCTGGTGGTATAAACTCAATTAGAGGTTATGATGCTAGAGAAGTAGGACCAAGAGATGCTCAAGGTAGCTTTTTTGGTGGGAATAAACAGCTTATCATGAATTTTGAGTTAATTTTTCCATTAGTGCCAAGTATCGGTTTGAATGGAGTAACGTTCTACGATATGGGTAATGCTTATGACGATGGTCAAAATATTGGTTTTTCTGATTTAAGAAAGGCAGTAGGGTGGGGAGTTAGGTGGCGTTCTCCATTGGCTCCAATTAGAGTTGAGATAGGTTATCCATTGGATAGGCAAGATGGGGATAAGTCGGTTGTAACAAATTTCTCATTTGGAGCTCCCTTATAGTTATTTAGCTTTGTATGCTAAATAATCAGCAGTAAAAGAAATCCACCACTTAGGGTGTCATGGATATTGAGCTATTAGGTTGACATATAAATACAGCTGAATATTATCAATAACAAATAGTCTTAAATAAAAACATTAATACGGCGTAATTCTTACAGTAAATAAATATGAATGCATTCAACAAATTTTTAGTACTAACAACATTATTTGCGGTTGGTTCTTCGGCAGTGATTGCAGAAGATCTTAAAGTGGCAGTAATCGATATACAAAAAGCACTTGAGCTTACAAAGTCTGGACAAAAAGTTCAGCAGGAGTTCAAAAAAGAAGTCGAAGATGAACAAAAGAATATCGACAAGAAAAAAACAGAATACGAAAAGTTAAAAGAGTCCATTACTAATCAGAAGGGTTCTTTGAATGAGAAGGCAGCTAGAGAAAAAGAAGAAGACCTTTTGGTTATGGAAAAAGAACTTAAAAGAAGTTTTCAAGATTCTCAAGAGAAATTAAGAAGAAAGAATTCGATTGTTGTTGGTGAGTTAGTAAAACAAATGCGTAAAATGATCGATGAAATTGGAAAAGATAAGGGCTATTCTCTTATATTAGAGAGAAATGCACAAAATTTACTATTCGCGGAATCTTCATTAGACATCACAGATGAGATTGTGAAAAAGTTTGACGCTGAGTCAAAGTAGCCAATTCTTAAAAGGGGAATTATAATGGACATGGAGCTACCACTAAAAACTGAAGAGATAAGGAAATTATTGCCACATAGATATCCTATGTTGTTAGTCGATAGAGTACTTAGAGTGGAAGATGGTAATCGGATAATTGGTATTAAAAATGTCTCGGCTAACGAGAGTTTTTTTAATGGTCACTTTCCTGAAAAGCCAATTATGCCTGGCGTATTGATTTTAGAAGCATTAGCCCAGTTAGGCGTGATTTTTGCTAAAATCTGTGCGGAAGCAGTTGATAGAGAGAGACTCTATGTGTTTGCTGGTGCGGATGAAGTCCGATTTAGAAAGCCTGTTGTTCCTGGTGATGTTTTGGAGTTAAGAATGGAATTGATTGCTAGGAAAAAAGTGGTTTGGAAAATGAAGGGTACTGCTTTGGTTGATGGAGAGATAGCATGTGAGGGAATCTTGACAGCGGCGAGTAGTAAGTAGGCAGTAATGGCAACTTTAATACATCCAACAGCAATAATCCATGAAGGAGCAGAAATAGATAGTGATGTTGCTATTGGGCCATATTCAGTAATTGGCCCTAATGTTAAAATCGGTAAAGGTTCAAAGCTTCATAGTCATGTCGTGGTTGATGGCTACACCACTCTAGGTAGTGAAAATCAACTTTTCCCATTCGCATCAATTGGAACTGCTCCACAGGACCTTAAATTTAAGGGAGAAGCATCGCTTTTAATCATAGGCGATAGAAATAGAATTAGAGAAGGTGTGACAATTCAGCCAGGAACTAAAGACGGTACAATGGAGACTTTAGTTGGTAATGAAAATTTATTTATGGCGAACTCTCATGTTGGTCATGATTGCCGTATAGGAAGTAGTAATGTTATTGCCAATAGCGTAGCCCTTGCAGGACATGTTACTTTAGAGGATGGGTGTATCTTAGGTGGAATGGCTGGGATTCATCAGTTTGCAAGAGTAGGTTCATTATCTTTTATTGGTGCTGGAGCTATGGTTAGCTTGGATGTGCCTCCATTCTGTATTGCCCAAGGGGATCGTGCATGTTTACGTGGTTTAAACCTCATTGGCATGAAAAGATCAGGATTTAGCAAGGATGATATTAGTCTTGTGAAGAGACTGTTTCGGGGTTTATTTTTAAAGAAAGGTGGACTTCGTAAAAATTTAGAAGAGATACCAGCTGAGATTAGTGCCAATCCCAAAGCACGTATATTGATTGATTTTGTTCTTAGTACTTCAAGAGGAATTACTCTCCCATCTAAGTCGGGAGAAAACGGCGAAGATTCGGACGATTCTTAAAGGGCCATTGATGCTCAAATTTATCTTTAAAGTCATTGGTACTTTCTTACCTAAGAAAAAACTAATTAGTAAGCCTTATCCATCCTTATTGTTTGATATTCCACCAAATTCATCGATTGGTTTAATTGCGGGCAATGGACCTTTCCCCTTATTATTTGCGGAGCGAGCAAAAGCACTAGGTCATGAGGTTCATGCGGTGTGTCATGAAAATGAGACCGACAAAGAGTTAGAAAAATATTGTAAGTCTTGTATCTGGATAAAAGTAGGTGAGTTGGGGCGAATTTTGGACTACTTTAAGAATAGCAAAGTAAGCTTCGGAATGATGGCAGGTGGAATTAGTCGAATAAAACATTTCGGCGACATTAAGTTGGATTTGAAAGGAACTATGCTTATTATGAGGCTTCAATCTACTAAAGACGATGTGATCATGCGGGGGATCGCTTCGGAGATTGAGGACTTGGGTATTAAGGTTATACCTTGCACTGCTTTGTTTGAAGATATGATTACGGAGGAAGGTTCAATTTTAGGTGGTGGGCTCACTAAGGAAGAGCAGGAAGATGTAAATGTAGGAGTGCGTGCAATTAAGGCAATGAGCGGTGAAGATATTGGACAGCTTGTGGTTGTGCGAGAGGGAGTGGTTGTCGCAGTTGAGGCTGTTGAGGGAACTAATGAAACGATTAAACGAAGTGGCACCTTGGGGAGAAATAATTTGGTAGTCGTAAAGTGTGCCAAGCCAACTCAGGATATGAGGTTTGATGTGCCTACAGCAGGGGTTGAAACAATTCGTGTATGTAAGGAGAGCGGAGTCAGTGTCCTAGCCTTGGAGGCTGGGCGAAGTATTATCATTGACAAGGAGAATTTTTTAAAAAATGCCAAGCAAATTGGGCTTAAAGTTATAGGCATTCCTCCAATTATATAGATTTTCTTAAGTTGATACTATTGAAAATCCTTTGCAATAGTATCATTTCAATGTACAATCAGTAGCTTTGTATAGAATAATTGAAAGGTAAAAAACTTCCCATTTATTATATTGATTGATGAAAAATATCAAAACAGTTAAAAACACCTCCCCACTAGTTTTTTTATGGGAGTTTCTTCAGTCGGAGTATCGAGAACTTGGAGTTATTTTTACCTATGAGATTGGGGTAGGGATATTATCTCTCGTTATTCCTATCGGAGTGCAAACGGTTGTAAATACTATCGCCTTTACGCAATTATTTCAGCCCGTAGTTTTTTTGGCTATTGCTGTTCTTATTGGACAATCTGTGGGAGTTGTCCTTAAAATTTTACAAGTACTTATTGTAGAGAAACTGCAGCAGAGAGTTTTTTCTTATGTTGGTTTGGAGTTAGCTTATAGAATTCCTAGAATGCTCAGATCTCATGACTTAAAATACCCCGAATTGGTAAACAGGTTTTTTGATGTCATCACTATTCAGAAGAGCATTTCTTCTTTGTTCATTGAAGGGATTGCCCTAGTTTTACAAATGTTAATTGGCCTAATCCTGTTAGCTTTTTATCATCCAGCTCTTTTAGCCTTTGATATTGTGTTGGTTATCGCAATATTTGTCATATTATTTTTCTTTGGTCGGGGAGCTGTTAGAACTAGTGTTGAAGAAAGTAAACAAAAGTATAAGTTTGTAGCATGGTTGGAGGAGGTCGCTGAGAAAAGTATTACGTTTAGCTCTAAGTCAGCCCGATATTACGCCCTAGAAAAAGCGAATGAAGTAATCATCGATTATTTAAATGCGAGACAATCTCACTTCCAGATAGTTTTGAGACAGGTCATAGGATTTCTTAGTTTGCAAGCTCTAGCAAATGCAGGCTTACTTGTGCTTGGTGTATATTTGATCTCCAAAAATCAGTTAAGTATCGGTCAGTTAGTAGCGGCTGAAATTGTGGTATCTACGGTACTCTACTCATTAGCCCGCACAAAGAAACATTTGGATTCTTTTTATGACCTTTGTGCCGCACTTGATAAGGTAGGGTCTCTTCTTGATCAACCTTTGGAAGATAACGGAAGTGAAGTTTTGGCAGTTGATAATTCGTTAGGGCTGGAGTTTAGAGGGGTAAGTTATGACTATGAGGGGACTGAGAATAGATTGGGTCCAATAGATCTTCAAATAAAACCTGGCCTAAAGTTGGCAATTCATGGATCAAATGGATCAGGTAAGAGCACTTTAGTTGATTTATTGTACCTTTTGAAAATGCCTTCTATGGGAGTGATACTTGCAAATGGAGAAGATTTAAGAAGAGTTTCTCCGGAGTCTTTAAGAGAGAAAGTTTCACTTTTAAGAGGTACTGAGATTGTGAATGGAACTTTGTTAAAAAATGTGAAATTAGGCCGTCCGACTGCATCGACAGAAGAAGTTAATGAGGCTCTTAAGAAAGTTGGGCTATACGAAGAAGTCTTAGCTTTACCAGAAGGTGTTGACACAGAATTATCTTCAAATGGCACACCCTTATCTGTCACTCAAGCGAAACGATTAATGATTGCAAGAGTTTTAGTAAATAAACCATCCTTAATTCTTATTGATGAAACCTTAGATAACTTAGATTATGAGACCAAGACATTAGCGATTAATGCTTTATTTGGAAAAGAGACTCCTTGGACAATTATTGTGACTTCAACTCATCCAGAAATCGAAGAGAAATGTGAAGCTATATTAAATTTAGATGAAATTAATAGGTCAAAGGGTTCATAATGTCATTTCAGAGAAAAGATTATCATATTCTTAATAGGTACAGGAGATTCTCTTCTATAAGGCGAGTTCTTCCTATTAAAAATTATAGAGCTTTTTATCTTTTCTTTTGGGTGCTTCTTGGAGGCGGACTAATTGGATTTTTACTTTTACCATGGCAGCAGACAGCTATTGGGAGCGGCAGGGTTATTGCATATAGTCCAAATGAAAGGAGACAAGAAATAAGTGCACCAATTGAAGGGAGAGTGCTACGTTGGGATGTGTTAGAAGGTTCTAAGATAAAAAAAGGAGATCCCATCGTAGAACTAGTAGATAATGATCCTGATTTAATTTCTAGGTTAAGATATGAAAAGGAAGCTATTGAAAGAAGGCTTGAAGCTTCTAAGCAGGGTGTTATTACTGCAAAAAAGAATGTTGCTAGGCAGGAGACCTTATTTGAGAAGGGTCTTAGTGCTCCACTCGCAGTGGAAAACGCTAGATTGAATTTAAATAAATATTTAGTTGATGAAGCCAATTCTTCAGCAGAACTAGCACGAGCGCAAGTTAAGTTAGCTAGGCAGATGACTCAGGAAGTAAGAGCTCCAATAGATGGGACAATTCTAAAGTTAGTGGCTGGTCAAGGTGGGCAGCTAGTAAAACAGGGGGAGCTTTTAGCAATACTTGTTCCTGATACGGACTCAAGGGCAGTAGAGATTTGGGTGGATGGACGAGATATGCCATTAATTACTAAGGGTCGTCATGTAAGACTGCAATTTGAAGGATGGCCTGCTTTACAGTTTAGTGGTTGGCCGAGTGTAGCTGTAGGAACTTTTGGTGGTTCGATTGGTTTTGTTGATCCTGCAGATGATGGTCTTGGACATTTCAGAACTCTAGTTTTTCAGGATAAAGATGCTGCATGGCCAGACCCAAGTTATCTTAGGCAGGGAGTAAGGGTTAAGGGTTGGATTTTATTAGATCAGGTCAGTGTAGGTTTTGAACTTTGGAGATTATTTAACGGGTTCCCCCCCTCTTTGAGGAACCATGAACCAGCTAAAGAGAAAATTACAAGTTATGAAAAGAAGGACAAAGACATGGAAGAGACTAAGGGCAAGGGGTAGTAGTTTCTTATGATCAAGGTGTTTATAATCTTAGTTAGTTTGGTGTGTGTTCTTTGTCCAGCGCTTTGTATAGGGGATGAATACACTTCTTTGGGTGATGTTCTAAGTAATGTTAATACTCGGTTCCCGATCCTAATTGGGGCTATGCAAGAAGTCGATCGTGCCGAGGGTGAGAAAAGATCTGCCCTAGGTGGGTTTGATGTGAAGTGGAAGACAAAAGGAGTTGTTGTTCCAGAAGGTTATTATAGGACCTCGAGAGTAGATTCTTTGCTTGAAAAGCCAACTTCTCTCTGGGGCTTAAATCTATATGGAGGATATAGGCAGGGGGATAATGATTTTGCAGTTTATGATGGAAAGTATGAAACGCTTCCAGCCGGGGAATTCAGAGCTGGGTTTCAATTACCAATATTTAGAGATCGGGAGATTGATCAAAGAAGGGCAGATTTGAAGTTAGCAGAATTAGGCGTAGATGTAGCATCTATCGGAATTGAAGCTAAAAGAATCGAGGTTATTAATAAGGCAACTCAGCGGTATTGGTATTGGGTGGGGGCTGGTAAGAAGTATTCTATTGTTGAGGATTTATTATCTATTGCGAGAGAGAGACTTAGAGGAATTGAACAGAGAGTTTACCACGGAGATCTTCCAGAGTTTGAATTAAAAGATAATAAGAGAAGTATTCTTCAGAGAGAGAATCAATTAATAAAAGCTGAAAGATCATTTCAAAATGCTAGTATAGAGCTTGGAGTCTTTCTAGGCGAAGAACAGGAAGCTCTTCTTCGTTCTAAGGTTCCAAAAGTAATGTTGCCTCCTGGCTCTAGACCAATTCATTCGGAGCTCGAACTAACAGAAATGGCCATAGGAAAAAGGCCAGAGATTAGAGCAATTAATATAGTTAAGGCACAGCTTGAAACAGAGTTAAAACTTGCTAAGAATCAGACAAATACCAAACTAGACTTTATGTTTGAAGTATCTAGAGATTTGGGAGATGGAAATGAAACTAAAGAACCCACAGAAGTAGAAAGTGGTGTATTGTTAGAAATTCCACTCCAAGTTAGAAAAGCTGAAGGTAAAATTGCGAGTACGGAAGCTAAGCTAAGAAAGATAGAGCAGGAAATAGTATTTTTTAAACGTAGAATAGAAGCAGACATCAAGGATGCCCTATCTGCTCTAAGGAATGCAAGGAATCAAATCGATATTACTAGAAAAGAATTGAAGTTTAATAGAGAACTTGAGGCGGGAGAAAGAAGTCGTTTCCAAGCAGGAGAAAGTACGATTTTTATTGTCAATTTGAGAGAGCAGGCTACAGCGGATACGGCAGTAAAAAAGGTTGAGGCCCTGCAAGAGTATCATGTTGCGGAAGCTAATTTGAAGGCGGCACTTGGAGAGTGGTAAGTACGAACTTTAGACCTTAAATATATCCTCATTCATTTTTAACACGAATCTCTCACCCTTAGACTTCAAAGACTCTAGTTGCTTAAGAATATTTCCTATCCCCACCACTTTAGCATAATGAATGATTCCACCTCTAAATGGAGGAAACCCAAAGCCCATAACTGAGGCAAGGTCAATTTGACCTAAGGCATCTGGTCCCTTAGCACCAGCCACACCATCACTATAACATCTAAATGCTTCTGCGATCATGCTAAGTAGGAGTCTGTTTTGAATCTCACTTGTACTAAGTGTGGATTGACCACTTACTTTTATGCCTAGAGCTTGAAGTTCTTGAATGTTTGGTGCTGCGTCTTTGCCTTCATGGATATAGAAGCCTTTACCATTTTTTTTGCCCAAGAATCCTTTTTGAACAAGCTGACTTGCAAATTCTGAACCTTTCATCCTTTCTCCATATGCTGTGGAGAGAACGGATTCTACTTTTAATGCAATATCTAAGCCGACTTCATCAATTAGTCTAAAGGGCCCCATTGGAAATCCGAACTTTGTGATAGCATTTTCTATGCTCATCATCGGAACGCCTTCTTTCAAAAGAATGCCCGCTTCCAATAAGAAAGGAGTTAATATTCTATTTACTAAGAATCCAGGTACGTCTTCCACTACCACTGGATATTTACCTAGTTTTGAAACTAGGGAGATAGCCTTAATTAAAGTTTTATCGCTTGTATTTTTGGTGCGAATTATCTCGACTAGAGGCATTTTTTCTACAGGGTTGAAAAAATGTACACCAATTCCTCTGTCACCATTCTGCAGCTTTTCAAATACGTCACTTAATTTAAGAGAAGATGTATTGGATGCCAATATAGTTGTATTGCTAGTTTTAGATTCCAAATCATTGAAAAGCTTTTGTTTGACACCTAAATCTTCAACAATTGCTTCAATGATTAATTCAGCATCTTTTAACGTATTAGTTGTTTCTTCGACTTGAAGAAAAGCTAATACCTGACTTTTGTCTGATTCTTTAATTGATCGAGTCTTATTTATGAAATTTTTTACGTGGCTTTTAGTTGCTTCTCTTTGTTCTTTGTTTAGGTCAACAACGATTGTATTGATTCTAGATTTGACACTTAGAGAAGCTATGCCTCTACCCATGATGCCTCCACCAATAATACCTAGACTCTTAATTAGTTCCGTAGGATTTTTTTTAGCAATCTTCTGAGAGGCTTCGGTTAGGAAGAACAGGTGTACAAGGCTTTTTGATTCCTTAGTGACTATTAAATCACCAAGAGCTTTAGCTTCTAGCTCTAAACCCTTTTTCAAAGACATGCCTAATCCCCTACAGGCCATCTCAATCGACTTAGTTATGGCAGGGTATTGGCCCTTTGTTTTCTTGAAGCTTGCGGATTCCGCCTTCTTTTTCGTGATTATTCTGCCAACTAAAGTATAAGTTAATAACTTGTCTTGAAAGGAGAGCTCTTTAGATTTAGATTTTCCATTTTTGCTAAGTTTATCAGCAGTTTCTAAGAATTTTTGACGAAGTAGCTTCTCGGTATCCGCGGAATCTCTAGGTGTATTTACAACTTCATCTACAAGGTTTATTTTTTTAGCTTTTGAGTATGGAATCACTTTCCCCTCAAGTATGATGCCTAAAGCTTGAGGAAGTCCTATTAGGCGAGGAAGTCTTTGGGTTCCGCCGAATCCAGGCAAAATTCCTAGTTTAGTTTCTGGTAGGCCTATCTTAGAGCTAGGATCATCAGAAATTATCCTGTAGTCACATGCAAGGGCGAGTTCACAACCTCCACCAACGCAGACACCATGTATGCATGCAAAACTTGGAATAGGGAGGTCTGCAATCATTCCGAATATACGTTGCCCTTGCTCAGCGAGCTTATAGCCTTCTTTAGGATCTGTAACATTTTCGATGGCATGAATATCAGCACCAACACAGAATCCCATTGAAAGTGGACTCATTATAACTAGTCCTTTTATTTGAGAGTTGTCTTTTAGAAGTGCTGTAAATTCTTTTATTTTTTGTTCAAGCTGTATCATTCGCTCTTGATGCAAGATGATAGCTTTTTCATTTGATTGGCCAAGCATTAATACGTAAAGTGGACCATTTGGGACTAGTGTGACGAGTTCTTGAGCTGACATTTTTTGTTTTTTTAGGAAGTAAGGTTTCTTTTATGAGTACAGCATTGAACTGCCATACGTCAATGAAAAATTTACCTAATCGAGGCAGGCCAAGATACTCTTACTTGAGCATCTCTAATAGGATTTGATATATAGGATGTGGCCCTATCGAAAGTTCGGGGTGAAAGGTAGAGATTAGAATGTTTTTTTCTTTAACTAGTACTGGAGTATCATTGAAAGAGTAGAGGATCTCTACATTCTTTCCAATTCTAGTGATTTTTGGTGCTCGAATAAAAACAGCCTCGGCATCTAGGCTTAATTTGGCAAAATGGTGGCTGGACTTGTTCGGATTAAGGGCGCTTGTGATAAAGGAATCAAGTTGTCTTCCGTAGGCATTTCTTTTTATATCTATATCGATGAGACCTAGCGAAGATTGTTCAGGATTCTCTACAGATGACGCAAGTAGAATCGCGCCAGCGCATGTTCCGTATATTGGTTTATCCTCAGCATGAAGTTTTAGGATACCTTCAATAAACTCTTCTTTTAATAGTTTTAGCATTGCGCTTGATTCTCCACCCGGGATTATCAAGGCGTCTAGGTTTCTGAGTTCGGTAGCAGACCTAATGTATGTTGGGTCTGCTACCTCTTTTCCAAGATTGAAAGTTAGTGCTCGACCGTGGGCTTCGTAGTCACCTTGAAGAGCAAGGATTCCAATTTGGTATTTAGCGAGCATAATTTAGAATGTTCTATTTACCAACCTCTATCCTGCATACGCTCTTCTTTACTTAGAGTTTGAATATCAATGCCGTGCATTGCTTTCCCTTTAACTTCTTTGGAGACTTCAAGAAGTATTTTTGCATCATTGTAATTTGTAGTTGCTCTTACAATGGCCTTTGCTCTTTCTTCCGGGTCTTCGGACTTAAATATCCCAGATCCTACAAATACCGTTTCAGCACCAAGTTGCATCATTAGTGCGGCATCGGCTGGAGTAGCTATTCCGCCTGCTGAAAATAGAGGTACTGGTAGTTTGCCAAGATCCATAGTCTCTTTAACTAGGGTTAAGGGAACTCTCATTAAATTGGCTTTATCAGAGAGCTCAGTCTCAGATAGGGTTCTTAGTGATCTAATTTCACTTAGAATAGATCGAATATGTCTAACAGCTTCAACCACATTGCCAGTTCCAGCTTCCCCCTTAGATCTTAACATTGCAGCTCCCTCGTTTACTCGTCTTAGAGCTTCTCCGAGGTTGGTTGCACCACATACGAATGGAACAGAGAAATTATGTTTATCTACATGAAATTGCTCGTCTGCTGGAGTAAGAACTTCACTTTCGTCAATGAAGTCAACACCCAGTGATTCTAGAATTTGAGCCTCTACAAAGTGCCCAATTCTTACCTTCGCCATCACTGGAATACTTGAAACCTCCATGATTTCTTCAATAACGGCGATGTTCGCCATTCTTGCTACTCCGCCTTCTTTCCGAATATCGGATGGTACACGTTCTAGGGCCATGACAGCTACAGCACCCGCATCTTCCGCAATCTTAGCCTGTTCGGCATTTATTACGTCCATAATAACTCCGCCCTTTAGCATCTCTGCTAGGCCAACTTTTAATCTAAACGAGTTTTTTTCCATTTTCCCCTGCTATATATAATGAGCGTATTTTTGCTCCTATTACACTAAAATTAAGTAAGAATCTAACCTATGGGGCTTAATTCTTAAAATTTTGAATTGAGATAGACCGGAGGGCATTCCCATCATATTGCTAGCAATAAGGAAAAAAATGATATTGGCTTGCGAATAGGATTAAACAGACTTACATTTGCAACCTAATTTATTATTATAAATTAGATTTATTCTATTGAATAGAATGACTTATCTTTTTGATGTGTTATGACTATGGCAATTAATATGATTTTATCAGGGATAATTTTATCAGGGAAAGTTTTGATATGGAGAAAATGATAGAGGTTTCAAATCTTAGTCGAAAGTTTGGAGAAATTACCGCGGTAAATGACCTGAGTTTTTCAGTGGGTATTGGGGAGGTGTTGGGTTTTCTTGGGCCTAATGGTGCGGGTAAATCTACAACAATGAAAATGCTTTCTTGTTTTCTTACTCCTTCCTCTGGGAGTGCCAAGGTTGGTGGCTTCGATGTAGAAGATCAAGCAAGAGAAGTGCGAGAGATATTGGGCTACTTACCTGAGAATGCGCCTTTGTATGGCGAGATGGAAGTTGTGGAGTTTTTAAATTTTGTAGGTGAAGTTCGTGGGCTTGCAGGTGAAAAATTAAAGTCAGCCATTGATCAAGCAATTGAAAAAACAAATTTAGCCGAAGTTGTAAATCAACGTATTGAAACTTTATCAAAAGGCTTTAAGAGAAGAGTAGGCTTAGCGCAAGCTATCTTGCACGATCCAAAAGTATTAATATTAGATGAGCCTACGGATGGATTAGATCCTAATCAGAAACACGAAGTTAGAGATCTAATCCGTGGGATGTCTAAAGACAAGTGTATTATTATTTCAACTCATATTTTAGAGGAAGTTGATTCTGTATGTACGCGAGCTATGATCATTGCTCATGGTACGCTTGTTGCCGATGGAACACCAAGTGAGTTGAGAGCAAAAATAAATTCAGATACTTCTGTTGATCTTAATCTAAGTACTCAAGACCAAGAAAAAGCGATTAAGTTATTAAAGGCTAATTCTAAAATCGAAGAGGTCCAAGATATAGGTGAGGGACAGTTGAGAGTTACTTCTAAGCTTAAACGGCCTGAGTTTGTAAAAGATCTATTACAGTCATTGGAGAAAGATGGAATTGATTTAGTAGATTTTCATTTTGACACTAGCCAGTTAGATCAAGTGTTTAGAGATCTAACACAAGGGAAATAGAGTATAGTTAAATTTTAATTTAAGAGGCGCAAGCAATGAGTATAAATCAGTCAATAGTTAAAGCAATTACTAGGAGAGAGTTGAAATCATATTTTTCTACTCCCATTGCTTTAATTTTTTTAACAGTATTTTTAGTTTTAACAGGTTTCTTTACTTTTAAATTAGGTGATTTTTATGGGCAAGGGCAGGCGGATTTGAGATCGTTCTTTATTTGGCATCCTTGGCTATATCTTTTTATTGTCCCTGCAATATCTATGAGGCTGTGGGCGGAAGAGCGAAGAACGGGCACCATTGAATTGTTGTTAACCTTACCGGTAAGTGTTTTAGAGTCAATGATTGGAAAGTTCTTAGCGGCTTGGATGTTTATGGGCCTAGCATTGCTCCTGACTTTCCCGATGGTTTTAACTGTGATGTATTTGGGTAATCCTGATTTGGGTGTCATCTTTGCAGGTTATCTTGGTAGTTTTTTGATGGCCGGATCTTTCTTAGCTATAGGTTGTTGCCTATCTGCTTGTACTAGTAATCAAGTCGTGAGTTTCGTTCTCTCAACATTTGTATGTTTGGCATTGATTTTAATAGGCTCTGATCCTGTCGTAAACTTATTCCAGCAAATTCTTCCTAGTGGAATGGTTAGTCAGATGGTGAACCTTAGTTTCCCTTATCATTTTGAGTCAATTCAGAGGGGCGTAGTGAATCTAACGGACATAATATATTTCGTGTCATTAATTGGTTTTTCTTTATTTATAGGTGTTGAGGTAGTTGAGAGGAAGAAAGCAGATTAATTTTGTAATGGGTTTAGCTAATTATTATTTTTCATTGAATTTAGGAGCATAAACGTGAATAAATCACTTTTATCAGGCAGTAGCATCGCATTTTTATTGGTTAGTTTTATCGCTTTAAATGGAATAAGCGATAGCCTATTTAGTAGATTCTATGCGGATCTAACAGAAGAGAGATTATATACATTGTCAGAAGGAAGTAGTGCCATACTTAAAAAGTTAGCCTTACCTGTACAATTAAAGTTTTATTATTCTAAGACTGAAGGAGATAAGTTTCCGATAGTTAAGATGTACGGATCAAGAGTATCTGACTTACTTAAAGAGTACGAAAGAAAGAGTGATGGGAAGGTAAGCGTAGAAGTATATGACCCTCGACCTGATTCAGAAGAAGAGGAATGGGCAGATAAGTATGGAATTACTCCCTTGTCATTGCCTACAGGTGAAAAAGTTTATTTAGGAATGGTTGGTATCAGTGGTGATGGATTAGAAGAAGTTATTCCTGCATTTAATCTCTCAAGACAAGAATTTCTAGAGTATGATGTTACGAAACTTCTTGATAGCTTAAATTCCGCAAAAAAGCCTTTGGTTGGAGTGCTTTCCCCCTTGTCTATTGGAGGAGCTCCTAAAACAGCACCACAATTTCCACCTAGCCCTCAGCAAGGAAAACCATGGATCTTAGCCAATCAGTTATCTAAGTTAGTTGATGTAAGTTATTTGCAGTTTGATATAGAGACTATACCTAGTGAGATAACTTCCTTAATGATTATTCATCCGAGAGGACTTTCAGAAAAAACTAGATTTGCCGTGGATCAGTTTATAATGAAGGGAGGTAATGTGTTTATAGCGGTGGACCCACTTTGCATGACTGATAGCCCGCCACCTGATCCCACAAATCCTATGGCAGCAATGACAGCAGATAAAAGTTCTAATATGAATGAGTTGTTGTCTCCTTGGGGGGTGACTTTAGAAGATAAAAAAGTTGTTACTGATATTCGACTTGGTACGCCAGTTTCAATTGAAAGAGGTATGAGACCAGAGAGTTTTATCGCTTGGTTAACACTTAGCCCCAAGCCAAATGTTGAAGAACCAATCGTAAACCCAAATGATGTGCTTACAAGTTCATTAGAAAATGTAATGTATGCATGGGGTGGAGCTCTTAACCTTACTCCAGTTGAGGGCATTGATCAGGAAGTTTTACTTAGAACTTCAAAGGACTCAATGTTGCTTTCTGATATGGAGATAAAGTTCAGTGCTGAAGATCCCAAGGCATTATTAAAGAAGTTTAAGTCTGGTGGAAAGAGTTTGCCATTGGCTGTTAAACTTACTGGGAAGTTTAAAAGTACATTCCAATCTAAACCAGAGGGACTTGATGCGAGTGTAACTTTCTTGAGCGAATCTAAGGAAACATCTACGGTGTTAGTTTTTAGTGATGTGGATTTCTTAGCAGATCCTTACTCCGCTGTGAGTCAGAACTTTTTTGGCACTGAAATAGTATCTCTACTGAATGACAATCTTGTCCTAGCTTCCAATATCGCTGAAAATTTATCAGGGAGTAACGAGCTGATAAAATTAAGGTCTAGAGGGAAGTTTACAAGACCATTTAGCAAGGTTCAAGAAATAGAAGCTGCTGCTCAGCAGAAATATCAAGCAGAAGAAGCCCGTTTCCAAAATGCTTTAAATGAGGCGAATAAAAGATTGTCAGAGTTACAATCAGGGAATATCTCAGATGGTAAAAAGACAGTGATGGATTCTGCCTTGTTAAAAGAAATTCAGAAGTTAAGAGAAGACAAACTCACTGCTCAGAATCGATTGAGAGTAGTTAGAAGGGCCTTAAGAGAAGATAAGGAATCTTTAGGTACAAGTCTTTTCTTGATAAATACATTTTTGGTACCATTTTTGATTATTGGATATTCTGTGTATAGATCATCTAAAAGAAAGAATAGAAAAAAAGCTTAAGCGTAGGTAGGAAAATGAAAAATAGTAATATTCGAAATTTTGCAGTTTTAGCATTGGTCTTAGTCGCATTTTTTATCTTTGCTAATCAAGGGGACAATCATAATACTAGTCAGACAGTCTTTTCCAATTTTGATTGGGGTAAGGTTGCTAAAATAGAATTAGAGAAAGGAACTGATAAAGTTGATATTTTAAAAGAGAACGATCATCGTTGGGTTGTGCCTGCGAGAGATAATTACACTGCAAATAGTTCCGAAATAACGTCTTTAACCCTAAAAATGGCTGATCTTTCAGCTTCTCAGCAGATCAATCTGAATGAAGAAGGTTTAAAAAGACTAGGTTTAACAGAGGATTCAAAGGATGCAGGTCAGGGAACTATTACTTTTTATGATTCCACTGGAGGAGTCTTAGAGAAAGTTTATATTGGTGGTTTAAGAAATAGAAAGTCTAGTAATCCCGAGGACACCACGAATTTAGCTGGGCAATACATTAAACGAAAGAGTATAGATGATGCATTCCTAGTGCCTACTCCAGTAATTGTATCTCCAACTCTTTTAACTTGGCTGGAGACAGATGTTCTTTCTGTACCTGATTCAGATCTTACTAAGATCACTTCCTATGTAGGTGGGCGAGAGATTTTTTCTTTAGATTGGGACGAAGGTCTTAAGAAAGTTGTATATAAGGGGGAAGTACCTGAAGGGAAGGTTTTGGAAGATACTGTAGTAAATCAGATTGTAAGCGGTATTAAAGACATTAAAATGACAGATGTGTTTAAAGTTGAATCTGAAAAATCAAAAGACTTAAAATTTGGTAATCATATAGATTATGTACTGAAGAATGGATTTGTATATAGAATTCAAATTGCAGAAAAAGACGGCAAGAAGTACTTAAAGATTGCTGTAACTTTTCAGCCTAAAGAACCTAAGGCAGACGCTGATCCTGAGGAGTTGTTAAAGGAGAGTAAGGCGAATGACGAACTGAAGGAGCAAGCGACTAAGTTAAATGCTGATTTTGAAACGTGGGTCTATGAGATACCAGATTATGTAGCAACTAGATTTTTAAGAAAGTTTGAAGACCTTTTTAAAGCTCCAGTAAAGGAAGATAGCTCCGCAGATGCTGAGGAAGAGCCGGTAATGACAGAGGGCTAGTCCGTTTTGCCATAGGCTTTTAAGCTGCGTAATTTTCTGATATAAGGTCCCTCGATATGCACACATAGCCCAGCGCCCAGCTAGATTTAGTTTGGATAAAGCATTTTACTACGTCGCCGTGTTTTAGTTCACGGCGAAAATAGCTAAGCCGAGCTGGCGCAGGATTAATCCTTAGGATTCGTAGGCAAATGCGATGCACTGCGAGAAGCGTATATCAACAGGTTTTATTGCATTATATGCACCCATAGCTCAGCTGGATAGAGCATTTGACTACGAATCAAAAGGTCGGGCGTTCGAATCGCTCTGGGTGCAAATTTTCTACTTCGATTTGCCTCTACCCGTAGGGGCGATCCCTCGCGGTCGCCCACCATCAACAAAATATATTTTGGAACGAATTAGATTTTTCTTTAATAACAATTTGCATTGAGTAATGTTATCGAAGCTATAGGTCATTCGATTCCACAAGTTGCCGATCAGATAGGTCTGACTAAGCAAGGTCGCTATAAATTGCTTTCCGATAGTGGTAATCCTCGTTTATCTACTTTGACTCAGGTTCTTGGGTCTATTGGGATGAAGATTCGGATAGAGGCTGGTTGATTCTACCCTTTTTTCATAGTTCACATTAGGCGAGATGAGCTGATTGCTTTTACCTCATTTAATCTTTGGCTATAGTTTTTGGAAAAAAGGGTAGAATATCTCAGCTTTAAGCTGCCAAATCTCCTTCGATTAGCTTCTTTCTTTTCCTAATTTCCTTTAATTTAGTTTTCAGGTCTGCTCGTTCAAATCCATTTGGAAATAGTATTATTTGGGGATGAATTCCGAAGGACGCTGCCAATATTATAGCCCTGTCTTCGCTTAATCTGGATTTACCTCGTTCAATATTAGAAATATTCGCTACTGCTATCCCAGATACTTGGGACAATGTAGCCTGAGTCCAGCCTTTTTTCTCTCTGAGTTCTTTGATTACTTCCCCGGGACTAAGAATGGTGTTGTTTGAGATTGAAGATTTCATTATTTTTTTCTGTAGTCGTGTGCAGTTATGCGTCTAATTGTTACTATTTCAATTGTTCTAGCTTTGCTGGCTTTGAATATCACTCGCCACTGATTGTTCAATCGGATTGATTTAAATCCATCCATTTCTCCTGACAGGCTTTCCAATCGATATCCTGGGTATTCATATAATCTAGAGATTGTTCCTAATTCTAGGAGAAGAAGAATAAAAACTTTATACTTCTTCTTAATCTCTAGTGGAGTTTTTAACCATTGCTTTTTGAATTCCCTATGTTCTACTATTTCGATATTGCTCATTTTACCTTCCATGGTTTTAGTTTGTCTACGCATCTTGCAAGACGGAACATCTCGTAAACGAAATGTTATACTTCAGTATAACATGCTGTGATTGCCTGTGCAAGTCATTTAAATAACCTGATTGTTATTCGGTACGAATCGTTATCGTAATAATTAGAGTATCGAGTCAAAAAGTGGATTGTTTTTGCGGAGATTCTTTTAAAACAAACCGCACAGCCACAAAGTACGCGGAGCTTTCGCAAAGGGGTAGTGGGGGGAGGTGAGTTATATTATCTGAGTTATATAATTTGTAGCTACTCCCTGGCACGTAGCATTTATTTAACACCTTCCGTTCTACCCCCTTAACCTCCTTAGCGCCGCCTTTGCGTGCTCTGCAGTGTCGAAGGGTCTCTGTGGTAATTCTTCTTTAAAACAAACCGCAGAGCCGCGGAGGACGCAGAGGGGGGAATGAATTCTATTCTTTTTTCTTAGTTCCCATTGTAGTTTGCGGTTACCTCATCGAATCTTTCCAGACTGTCCTGCTGAGTACTACAAAGGGAAGCATGAGGATTTTCCCTTCCCGTAGGGGCGACCCTTGCGTCGCCCATCGTCGAGAAAATATATTTTGGAACATATCAGATCTTTTTCCGATAACTAATTAAAGAATTAAATGGGACATCTATATGAAGAATCAAAAAAGAATATTGAATGTACAAGGAACTCCAATTGGCCTTATCTCCGAGCAAGGAGAAGAATTTATTTCTCTTACAGATGTAGCTAAATACCGAAATGAGGATGAGCCATATTCAGTTATTAATAATTGGATGAGAAGTAGGAGTACTATTAGTTTCCTGGGGTTGTGGGAGAAATTGAACAATACAAACTTTAAACCTATCGAATTCGAGAGGTTTAAAATAGATGCGGGCAGTAATTATTTTGTTCTTTCTCCATTAAGATGGATTAGAACAACGCATGCCATTGGAATAATTTCTAAATCTGGACGATATGGGGGTACCTTCTCACATAAAGACATCGCATTTGAATTTGCCTCATGGATTTCACCGGAATTTAAGCTATATCTAATTATGGAGTTCCAGCGATTAAAAGAAGATGAAAACGCAAGGTTATCTCAGCATTGGAATTTGAATAGAACTCTTTCTAAAATTAACTATAGGATTCAAACTGATGCAATCAGGGAAACTCTAATACCGAAGCTACTAAATAAATCACAGGTTCATTTTGTCTATGCCAGTGAAGCGGATCTGTTGAATATGGCGCTATTTGGGATGACCGCTAAAGAATGGAGAGTTGCCAACCCAGATGCCGAGGGTAATATAAGAGATATGGCTACTATCGAACAGTTAGTAGTCCTTTCAAATATGGAAAGCATTAATGCACTACTTATAGCGCAAGGGCATTTACAATCCGAAAGACTAGAGCAGCTTAATTTTGTTGCGATTACTCAAATGAAGTCACTTCTATCTAATAAAGGTGCTTTGAATATCGGGCCGAAGAGCTCGGCGTAGGTCACTCGATTTTTTCATTCGATTCCATCCAGAGTCTCGACTTACCTGCGCGACGGAGAGAGCAAGGCGGGGTCAGGCGGGTTTTGTCGTGAGATCAATTACTTCGCTTAAAGTAACCATCTATTGTTTATTGAGCGAATTTCTCCAACTTGTCATCCTGAGGAGCCCGAGCACAGCGAGGGGGACGTGAGGATCTTTTTTGCGGATGTTAGAACCCCAATAAAATTATTCTCAGAGTAACCATGACGGGGGAGGCTTAAGTTCCAAGTGATTTAACAAATTAGCAAGAATGGAACGCAATTCTAAGTGCTAGCCATATAGCGAAAATAAGAAATGGAATGAGAGTCGGCACAAGGAAGTCAATTGCGGAAGACCATATGAAGTCGTATCTAGGTTTGACATTGGGATTTTTCGAAGCTAACTTCGCTAGTTGTGTAGATAATTTTTTAGTAGGGGAAACAACCCACATAGAGAGGTAGAAACTATAGGAAATAAAGGTAACAGCAAGCACTTCATTCTCCCAAATAAAAGCTTCCCTCTCCATTAGTAGGCATTTGATAGAAATTACAACTAAGAATAAAAATAGTAGCCATGCTCTGCATTCTATACGATAAATACATTCATAAATATCTCTAAGTGTATCTTCGTCTGCATTAGAAAGACTTATTTCAGAATTGCGCTTATTATTCATTATCTCTCGTGTGATGCTCTATGTTATGTCATATATTGTTAATACTTTAGGTATTAAGGGCTTGCAACAAACTTCTTATTCTTCACGGCACAACCCCTTTAAAAATAATTCACGAGGTTTTGATAGGTAATTGCTGTGTCCACAGCCAATTCTTTAAAGTAGCATGTAGTTAGTGGATCGAGCCACCTTGATACCATTCCACCTTAATACCGTGTGGTTAAGGTGGAAGGTAGACTACTATTTTGAGAGGCTTAGGCTTTACCCAATCCTCCAAAAGTGTCACCAGTGGCGACACTTTTACGTAAATGTTTGCTTTATACCGTTCTTGACGGCCTTCCCTCCACGTCGATATAGATGGTGGTTAGGCGACTGTCTCGACTAGTTAAGTCCGTGAACAGATTATTTCCAAACCTGTCATCCTGAGGAGCCCGAGCACGGCGAGGGGGACGTGAGGACCTACTGCAAAGGTAGACTGTCCCCAATTTCTTATCTTTTTTTCTTCAATGATCGAAATCTTATGTAGATTTTTACGATAACTAATGGAAATAGTTTTTGAATAAATATGCTAGAACTGGTATAATATGAAAAGTGTAAGTTTTATTAAACCTTTGATATGGATAGGTACAAGTCTTCGAGATTTAAAGGATTTTCCAGAAGAGCTTAGAAAGCCGTTTGGATTTGCTTTGGATCAAGCGCAACGTGGTGGAAAACATCCTAATGCAAAGCCCCTAAAAGGCTTTAAAGGTGCAGGGGTGCTAGAGGTCGTGGAAAACTACGATGGAGATACTTTCAGGGCGGTCTATACCGTTAAGTATTCTTCGGTAGTCTATGTACTTCATGCTTTTCAGAAGAAAAGTAAACACGGTATTTCTACGAGTAAGCAGGATATAGATTTAGTAAGCAGGCGTTTAAGGGTAGCAGATGAAGATTTTTTAAGGCGAAATATATATGAAAAATGATAACAAAAAGATTATCCCCAGCTCCGGCAATGTTTTTAAGGACCTTGGTCTAGAAAACTCAGAAGAGCTTAAAACAAAATCCGGTTTAGTTTATAGAATTTCAAGCCTTATAGCGGAGAGAAATCTAACTCAAGTACAAGCTGCCAAGCTATTAAAAATCGATCAACCTAAAATATCTCAACTACTAGCTGGAAACCTTGATGGATTTTC
>CAYGUX010000018.1:0-55925 GCA_964353175.1 uncultured Bdellovibrionales bacterium
GAAATTAGAAAAAATTTAGGAAAAGGAATAGAACGGCCTATTGTGGACGCTTACAACATGACTACAAAAAAATACCCTAAGGATATAATCCCACCCTACCCATAAAACTTCCTCTTCCCTCCTCCCGCCTTTCTTCCTGTTTGTTTTTGGGGAGGGGAATTAGAGATAAAAAGGTCAGTGACTTTTGCGTGACTGACCTTGATTCTTCTGTGCAAAGTGGCGGATTACTGCACGAGCAGTTTATGAAGTTCCGCAAGATATGCCTCCCTTTCATGTTCATAAAACAAACATCGAGTAGTTCCATCACGATACTTATAGGCGGGATGGACAGCAACTGGCCAATCTTTCATGGCTTCAATTGCCTGAGACAGTATTCCAGTTACAGAGGAGATCCCATCTTTACTGAATACCCAGCCAGCCTCGGTTAGGTACTGTTCTGTTTCCGTATTATGCACAAAAAAATATCGAGATTGTTGCCCAACCACGAATCCCAATCTCCCTGCCGATATCCAATAAGATCTGTAAATTGGAATACATCCTTGCAAATTTCTCACAAGGGAAGGAAAAGCTTTGACCTCAAGGTCGGTAACGATAACACTCAACCCATTTCTCTGAAATGATACCAACGACATAAAAACCTCCCCTGGGCTTCTTAAGCCCCAAAAAGTCCACGCAAAGCCACCGAACCAAAAAAACATTCCCAATAATAAAATATTTTAGTTGGTCCAGGACTCTGAACTTCTACCCAGATTTGAATTGAATATGTACATTACAAAGTAAGGTCATACTAAGTCAAGTAAGCTCGCCATAAAGTGCAACACTCGACTCAAGACGTTGTAGCTATTAGTTTTTTATAAAGGGAATTATTAGTGGAATAATAGAAAAATGTCTTTTAAAAATTAAAAGTCGTTGCTATTTTAAAAATACAAAAGCCTAGAGGGTGCTTGTTTTCGACATCCATCTGGAGCGGGGCTACATTTTTCGACTTCCATCTGGAGCGGGGCTACATTTCGACTTCCATCTGGAGCGGGGCTACATTTTGGACCGACTTTGAATTTTTTACGATAACCTCCTTAGAAGCACAGTATTAATATTGTCTAATAAGGGAGGACTATTATGCCCCGATTACCCAAATTCCATCCACCGAAGAGTGTATTGTTTATAACTACTAGTTTAGAAGAGGGACTTTTGTTGAAGGCTAATCCCTTAGTGAGAGCTATTTTAGAGACTTGCCTGGCGAAAGCCCAGAGACTTCATAAGGTTAGAATTTGTCATTTTCTTTTTGAAGAGAATCATGTTCACTTGATTCTCATAGTGGATAATCCAGAGGATGTGGCTGATTTTATGGGGAGATTTAAGACTGAGTCTGCTCATGCCATCAATAGGCTCTTAGGAAGAAGGAAGAGGACTGTATGGTGCGAGGGATATGATAGTCCAATTCTGGGAAATCCCGCAGATGCAATTAAGCAGATTGTGTACCTATACACGAACCCCACGAAGGATAGTCTAGTTAATTCTATCGAAGAATATCCGAACTTCAACACCTGGAGTGCATATAGATCTGGTACAAAGAAGGTACATTGCATTCCATTTAAGAGATCAGATATTACAAAACTCTCTTCTCTTTCTCCTTCGGAGGAAGAGATTGATTTTCATCTTGAGAGACTCAAAGATTTATACCCTGATGCAATAGAGTTAAACCTTGAGCCTAATGCCTGGATGGAGATTATGGAAGTTACTGAGAAGGACAGGGATAAGATTAATCAGAGGATAGTAAGCATGGTTAGTAAGTCTGATGAGCGCTTTAGAAAAAAGAGAGAAGCTGGCAATAAAACCGTTATAGGTGCTGATAGGCTAAAGAAGTCCTCTTTTAATCTAAATTACAGATCTAAGAGAAGGGGCAAGCGATCCTATTGCATCAGCAGTCAAATATCTCTGAGAGTTCATATTATTCAAACTATTAAAGCTTTAATTAATGAGGGAAAAGAGGTCTATCGGAAGTGGAGAGAGGGAGATCACTCTCTTAGATTCCCAATTGGTATTTATCCTCCTTCGATGCCTAGGTTGGGGAATTTAATGGCTGGAGTCGTGTTATAGGGGTATTGAACTCATGTAAAGAGAGGGGCCGCTGCTATTTCAGTCTATGTTGTTTAGCTGTTTTCTTAAGGTCTAGCGTTGTACCTATCTAGGGCAGTGTGTCTTGTTCTGATTTATTTCTTAGAATCAGCTATTGCTACTAATAGTAGTGTTTAGAATAGCTACCGCTGAGTTTGGATATATTTTTTTTCATATATTTTAGTATTCTATCGTCAGGTTGGAAGGTTTTAGCAGTGGCATAGCAGAGCGTTTAAATTGTAGCCGCGCTCCAGTTGGATAAGTTGGATAATTAAATTTTAAGGAGTTTTTAGCTTCTTTTTGATTGATTTAAATGCTTGAGAAGTTGGTTTTGTGCTTCCTTACAATACTACACTTAGACCACGTTTAGTCCCTGCGATTGCTTCGAGCTGATCGATATAGTCCATGACCTTTTGATGGGACTCTGCATCTTGAACAACAATTCCAGACTTACCATTCACCGTTAATATTTCAGGTTTAGGTATCTTCTAGTAGCGGGGCTACTTTTGAACTACTAAAGTTTTGACAATGCTATCTACGGGTGTTTATAAAATGAAATGTGTGCTTATCATAGCAACATAGTTAATTATAAATAATTATTTCAGAATATCCGCATGAAATTATATCTATCGTCTTACAAACTTGGTACCGAGGTTAGTTTTCTAAACTCTTATATCAACGAATTTGGCAGTAAAATGGCCTATATACCGAATGCTTTAGACTTCACTAAAGCTGACCCAATTAAGAGAAAAGAGCATATTGCATCTGATGTCGCCAGTCTGAGCGAATTGGGTTTTAACGTGGAGATATTGGATCTGAAAGACTATTTTGGAAAGACCCAAGAACTAAGTGAAAAATTAGCGTCACTAAATTCCGTTTGGGTTTCAGGTGGAAATACTTTTGTCTTAAGGCAAGCTATGAAAATTAGTGGCTTTGGGGATCTAATTCATTCTGAATTAGATCATAGAGATGATTTCCTTTATGCAGGCTACAGTGCAGGGTGTTGTGTTCTAAGTCCGGAACTAGTTCATTTAAAGCAAGTAGATGATGCGAAGGATTTTCCCTATCCAGAGATAAATGAGCAAATCTGGGAAGGCTTGGGAGTTATCGACTTTGCCATTCTTCCCCACTATGACTCCGATCATCATGAGTCTAAGTTAATAGATAAAGAGATCCAGTATTGTATCGATAGTAAGATACTTTTTATTGCTCTTAGAGATGGGGAAGTAATTTTGGTGTCGTAGAGTTGCAGAGCCCTGTTTCGGTCAGAGGACATTTCACCCCTTGCGACAAATCAACTATGATAAACCGGAAAATCCGTATACCCACTAGCCCCCTTAGGCGTATACCAATCTTCCATTGCGGCATCTGGATTCAGTGGCCAATTATTCTTGAATCTCTCTACTAAATCAGGGTTACTGATATAGGGTCTCCCGATTGCAATCATATCAGCTGATCCACTTTCTATGGCCGCTTCTGCAGATTCTTTCGTATAGCCAACGTTACCGATCACAACTCCAGGAAACACTGCCTTAAATTCATCTAAGGTCATCGGCTCTCCTAATTCATGAAAACCAAATCCTAGTCCGTCCATTACGTGTAAGTAAGCTATCTTATATTTTGCAAGTTCTGTCGCTACATAAAGAAATGTTTCTCGGTAATCTGGCGAGCCCATGTCATTAAACGCGCCGTTTGGAGATATCCTTACACCAATTGATCCTGGCGTATAGATTGTAGCTATCGCTTCATATATTTCTTTTAAAAATCTAAACCTATTCTCTAAGCTTCCCCCATACTCATCTGTTCTATGGTTTGTTTTTGACTCCAAGAACTGGTCAATCAAATACCCATTTGCACCGTGAATCTCTACTCCATCAAATCCTGCTGATTTTGCTCTTTGCGCTGCTTTTTTATAGTCTTGTACAGTTTGTTTAACTTCTTCCGTAGTTAAGGCTCTGGGAGTTTCGTATTCCTTTTTCCCTAATGGAGTATGAATGTGATCTCCGTTCAATTTAATTGCAGATGCTGACACTGGTAATTCCCCGCTGTGAAAATCACTATGTGATGCCCTACCGCAATGCCAAAGTTGAAGAAAAATCTTAGAGCCCTTACTGTGCGCTGCTTCTACTATCTGCTTCCAAGCTTCTGCTTGAGCATCCGAATAGATCCCTGGAGACTCATTCCAACCAAATCCCTGCTCTGATATTACTGTAGCTTCTGTAATCAGTAGTCCTGCCCCTGCCCTTTGAGAATAATACTCTGCCATAAGAGTATTAGGCATTCTTTCTTTACCCGCCCGAGACCTGGTCATAGGTGCAAGAACTATTCGATTTTTAAAAGTATGATCGCCTACTTTGATTTCCGTAAATAAAGGTGAGGTCATGACAAAGCCTTAAATTTCATATTATTAATTCGGGTAATCGTACAGGGAAATAATGTGGTAGCAAAATTATTTTTTGCGATGTGCTTTCATAAAGTTCAGACTGCCAATTTTTATATAGACGTGAGAACAGAGAAAGGGTCTAGGAAAACCGTTCTTCTCTTGTTCTCACTGTCATGGTTCTATTCCTCCCTGATCTTACGGAGCCAGATAGGGGGTCCGCAGTTAGGTTCTTTTAGTGAAATGCAATTGATATCTGCCAAAGCAAGCTCAATTCCAAAGTCAAAGACTGGATGTAACCCATCTCCTGCGCTCCATTTGAGGTGTGCGATGACTTCTCCCTCTAGTACCGTGAAAATTAGCGTCATTTTTGGTCTTGGAATCCTTCTTCCTGGAGTTTCCTCGCCTACTATTCTTCCATCCCATTCAATTAGCAATTGATCCTTCGTGTCATCGGTTATTTGCGGAGGATGTACGAATTGCTGCGTACTCGAGGCTGTTTTTAACACTGCCAAGACCCACTTTTTAACATTAGACATAGTCAGTCTGGTTGGTTTCTCTGGTATCTTTCCTTTCGGCGCGACTTTGGAAGCCCAAAATCCGAGGAGGGGATTTAAGTCACCAGCGAATTGCGCTTCGCCGATAGAAAGCAGACACCAAATTGTTCTAGCCCTCTCGCAAGACATGGTAGGGGACTGGTTGGCAAAATAGAATTTAAATTTACAAGTCTCATTGGCCAGGCCCGCGAGAATTGCAATTCGTTCTATTGCCTCCAACCTGCGTTTTTTTGTAGAGGAGGAAATTGTAATTGCTTGCAAGGCTTCAATTACGCATTCGACATGATAGGATAACTCCTTATCCTGTCGAAAGCCTTCTAAGTAGTAATAAGCATCTCTTCGATTTTTCAGGCTTAGGACTTTGATGACCAAATCCCATATTATTTGATCATCTTCGACTTCTGTGATGTCGCTATTATGGGCAGTAAATGGCCCATAACAAGTCAAATACAGAGCCTTTACGGCTTTCTTCCAGTTTGTTAAGTCATGAAGCTTGAGTGCAGACAGCCTCGGAGCAACTCCAGCCATTCTCCACCTAATAATTCCGACGTCGTTTTCCAGCAACGCTTCTTGGGGGTTGCGCAATATCATCGATAAACGGAATATTGCTCGGCGAATATCCTCCTTGTCCGCGGGGAGGATGCATCTTTGTATAAACAATTCCTCGCTTCCCTCTTCATTTCTTGTAGAAGGGTATCGAGAAGGTTTGTCTTCTGCCAAATCTACAGGCTTGTTACTAGAGTTTATGAAACGTGTCAAAGGTAACTCCTCTTAAAAACTACTAAAGTGTAGATTACGTAGATCCCTGATCTACGGAAGCAAGCCTATGCTTCCCAAGTGCGAATGCAAATCGCATTCGCCTATAGGAAACAAAGGTATGCTTTAGCTTGAAAAATAGTTCTAACAAGAATTAAGAAGAGAATAAAAAGAGTAAAAAATTAAAAAAACCGTTTTCCTTTCTCTGCCTCTCAGTAAAAAGCTAGATCACCCAGACATATAGTTTTGGGATGTGTAGTGCTGTACTGAAAGGCAGCTTTTTCATCTACCCAGTTAACTATGAAAAGAACAAAGAAATAACTTAGCTTAAATAAGCCGCTTAGTAGCTACAATAAGGCAGGGAACTTCTATCAACTTGCTTGGAATTTTGCAAGTTTCAGCAAATCAATATGGGCTTCTTCGTATGAGTATATACTGCTCACATAGATATACTTGCAGGGCCGACAAGGCCCTGACAACCCTGAAAATAAAAGCTTTGAGCCCTACGGGCGCTTTTATACTCAAGGGCAGTATATTTGTTTTAGGGCTAGTCGCTGGTGCTCCTACGCATACTGCTATTTCACTTCAATGAATTTCCTATACGGAAATTCATTTCGTGAGCAGTATATCCTAGCAATTAATCTCGGCAACATTCCCGAATAAGGAGTCTCTTTTTACCTCCTTTCAGTAGCGTGGCTACTATTGATAGAGGCTATTTACGAATAATCAGAGTGTGTTAAGTTGGTAGGTAGGTTACTGGTTATTTATTGTTGCCGCTATGTAAAAGAAGTATTCTCAGACACAAAATTAGGACTCAATAGAATTCAGATACCTTCTTGCAACTTCTAAATGTGTTTCCAATTTACGACCGTCCATTTTCTCCAATTGCCGGATCATCATCGTCATACGGTAATTAGTCTCTAACTTCTTTTTTTGCTTCCAAATAAAGTGCCAATACAGTCCATCCCAAATCTTATTCCAATCACCATCAGGATAGTCTCCCATTTTCTTAATGTAGTTCGAAGAACTAATATATGGCTTTGTTGTAATTAGTCCTCCATCGGCATACTGACTCATTCCATACACGTTAGGAACCATCACCCAATCAAAAGAGTCTATAAAGAGCTCCATAAACCAACGATAAACTTCATCAGGATGGAATTCGCAAAGCAGCATAAAATTCCCCACTACCATAAGGCGTTCTATGTGATGAGCATAAGATGTATCAAGGACTTTCGAAATCACACTATCAACAGGTATGATGCCAGTTGTCGCACTCCAGAAGGAACTAGGAATTTTGCGAGAAAACCCCCAATAGTTTTGGGTTCTCTGCTTGCGAGATTCAAAGTTATAAATGACTCTACAAAACTCACGCCAACCGAGGATTTGCCGAATGAACCCTTCTAATGAATTCAGTGGAACATTATTGTTTTCTGAGAATTGAAGAGTTTTCTCCAAAACCAAGCGGGGGCATAACAATCCAGTATTTATGAGCGGAGATAGTAGAGAATGGAACAAGAAGTGATCTCTAGTTGTTAGTGAATCTTGATAATCACCGTAAGTGGAAAGCTTGTATAAAAGAAACTGATCAAAGAATTCCTCGGCCAATTCATGTGTAACAGGGAACACAAATGGATTAGTTTTTCCAGGATTTTGGCCAAAGTTTTGTTCAACATAGGCTAGAGCCTCTCGGAGAAAACTGTTATCTTGGATAATGGGAGAAGGGGGCAAACTGATCCTAAGAGGTAATCTCTTCCGATTTTCAGTATCAAATGTCCATTTACCGCCAATTGGCTTCTGGTCCTCATCTAACAAAATATTCATGCGTTTTCTCTGCGCTTTATAAAATTCGGTCTGAGAGTAGGACTTTCCTTTGTCATAAAAATTGGCAGACCAATCCAAGGATGTCAAAAATAAGGGAGAGTTTATAAACTCCACTTCTATTTCATGTTTTTTTAAATCCGCTTGCAACCTCTTGTGCAACCAATCATCGTCAAGCTCAGCTAAGTATGCCTTCCCTATATTCTTCTCAGACAAGATTTTGCCTATCGAAACACTTGATTGGCAATCAATATATGTAACCTTGTACCCACTCTGTTCAAGTTTATCTTTATAGGCTTTCATTGAAGCTCGATGATAAACCAATTTATTCTTATGAAATTGATACTGAGCAAAAAAGAGATAATCTTCTACAATAAAAACAGATCTACCCGCCTTTAAAGCAGGATGCTCCTTAAATAAATGATGCGGATATATCACTGTGGCTTCTATCATATACAAAAAGCTATCATCGGTCTGTTGCGAAATACTAACATTGTCATTGCTATGCTTCGCTCGCAATGACAAATATTTCATTTTTTAAAAGGCCCATCATATTGTAATTTTAATGAGAGTTAGATCGTCTGTACCATAGGGGATGGCATATTTTAAAATATAATTTGACAAGATTGAGCGACCAATGAGTCGAAAATAGTTATTTAGTCCTCGTTCTGTCTCTATTATTGTCTCTGTTATTGTGTCTGTTACTCCCTATTTTTAGCTACTGAATTTTGCGTTATCTATTATTTTATCGAAAGAGGAACATGAATAAAAATTATCTTTTTATAGGCGCTTCAAGTAAGATTGCTACAGAAGCTTGCCTCAACTTGAAAAACGAGGGCCATAAAATCATAGGCCTTACCACAAAAGAGGACTATATTAATAATTCATATGAAGCTCTGTATTCAGTCCCCAATTATAGATTGGATAACCTACCAGAGATTAATTCAAATACTCTTGATGGCTTGGTATATTTCCCGGGTAGTATTAGTCTAAAGCCTTTTTTAAGGATCTCAGAGGAAGACTTTCTAGAAGATTTTAAACTTAATGCATTAGGAGCGGTATCTTCTATTCAAAAATATCTTCCACTTCTGAAAAATGGGGCTAACCCATCTATAGTATTAATAAGCTCTGTCGCCGCAAGCATTGGTCTACCATTTCATACCTCCATATCAATGGCCAAAAGTGCAGTGGAAGGTCTGGCGAAGTCCTTAGCCTCCGAGCTCTCCCCCACTATAAGGGTAAATTGCGTAGCGCCTTCATTGACGAATACGCCTTTAGCAGAGAAGTTAATAAACACCTCAGAAAAATACGAGTCTTCTCAAAAAAGAAATCCAATGAACAAGGTCGGCGAAGCTCATGAAATTTCCTCTGCTATCCTTTTTCTTCTTTCTGAGGTCTCCTCTTGGATTACTGGTCAAATACTGGCAGTAGATGGAGGCATGTCTACGATAAGAAATAGATAGGCTTGAGACCTATTCACGGCTAAAAATTGTTGTAAGGTATTTAATCTTGGAGCGTCCTATTGCTTATGGCTGAAAGCAAAAAAGATGTAACTTAAAATATAAAAGATAGGTACCAACCTCTTTTTTTCAAACTCCCTGAATCAACCGCTCCCTAAATACGATAACTATTAGTACCCCCAGGATTAATAAAGAAATAATCTGTATCTAATCCTTGCAACTTACTAATAGCACTACAAAAATTAGAATCTATTCATGCCAAGAAATATCCGTAAATATGAAAAAGATCGAGTCTACCTAATCACCAACAGAGTTGCGGAAGGACTACCCTTTGTCCCGACCATACTGATTAACCTATTTATCTACGGCATTATTGCCAGAGCCATATCCCTCCATCCCAATGTTAGGCTCTGCCATTTTGTTTTCATGGGGAATCACTACCATCTTATTTTAGTTCTGAAGGGAGATCCGGATGAACTAAAGAGTTTTATGGAGTACTTTGACGGAGAAACAGCAAAGCTAATCAATAGATTCAGAGGAAGGACAGGAACAAATGTATGGGCAAAGCCATATGATGCGGAAGTTATTCTTACTTTCAGTGCTGCCCTTGAAAAAATTTCTTATCTCTATTTAAATCCAGTTATAGCGGGTCTTGTTAGAAGTATTAAAGACTATCCAGGAGTTAGTTCTTGGAAGCTGTTTAAGAAAGGAGTTTCCAAAGGGTATAGATTTTTAGGCTCCGCTGGGCTTAAGAGGCTTCCTTTTGGTGGAATAAGCAAAAAATTAAGCAGCGAAATATTGAGAGAGAAGCACTCCAATACGAAGTTTAAAGAAAAACATACTCTAACAATAGACCCATTTGCCTGGGCAAATTGCTTTCCAGAGGGACAGAACAAAACTCGGGAAGAACTTAGATCACTAATCATGGAAGAAGTTGAAAAGGGAGAGAAGAAAATTAGAAAACAAAGGGGTGATAAACGGGTATTTGGTGCCCATGAGTTGGCTAAACAGTGTTTTCATAAAAGATATAGAAGCAAGAAATATCAAAAAAGATCTATTTGCATTTCCACTTGCCCCTTACTTAAGAAACAATTCGTAGATGAGTATCGAGAATTTGTTCGGCAGTGCAAGGAGGCTTGGGTATTATTTAAGGAAACTAGAGGCCATGTCATCTGGCCTCCCGGAGCCTTCCCGCCGTCTCGAGTTGTATTTGGATCCTGCCTTTCGATATAGAAGATTAGATTTTCAATGGAGGAAACAAAGTAAGTGGAATTTGTGCTCCACATCGGATTGCTATTTCCTTCTACCTAAAAACTAGAACTATTATTTGCCATAGTTGGTTTAACTAAAATAATCCTATTGGCATCAAAGATAATTCACCGCTTAGAGAGATAAATTATAAAGCAAAAATTTTATCAATAACTCCTCTCCATATCACAAAGAGTGTTTTTTACTTAAATCGCTAATTGTGGAATATTATTCTAGGGACTTAGATGGAAAAAGAGGTTGGTTCCTATGATCCTCTCCGGTAAAAATCGCATGCAATCTGCCTTATGGTCCGTTGGCATAACGTCGCAATAATGCGCCCCTCAGGTTCGTGTTTACCTGTAGAGCACAGGCGACCAGTGGTGAGTCCTATCGAACTAAGCCTTTGCTAAAGAAAGAGAATCCATTCGATAATATCGGCGTGGTCTTTTTGAATAATGTAGTAGGAAAAATGCGCAAATTATAATATATTAATGAAGTTTTTATTGGAAAATTTTTTCGCTGTAGGAACGAAACTCATTAAATGGGCTCAAACAAATTAATCTAAGATTAAATATTTTATTCGAGGCGTTTAAAAAAATAATTAATTAGGATAAATTGAAAAAGACACTCTACATATTTTTGTTAATAGTTCTGCTACTTATTTCTTTTCTTATTGGAAATTCCACAACTAAGATAGAAGACTTAGTTTCTCCAAGAAATCTTTACGTACAGGGAGAATTGAAACACCAGGATCAAGACCTCACTCTTTCTGTTAGGCCGCCTATAGGATATTTTATTGAAGTTCCTGCAACTGATAGAATTTATGTTGTTTGCTCTGAGGGAGAAAAGCCAGATTTAGGTACTCCTGTCAGGGTGAAGGGACTGCTAGAGCCGGTTTGTGGAGAGCACGTTTGTTACCCTAGTGTAGTGGGAAAATGTTTTAGAATGAAGTCTTGATAAGAAAGAAATCAAGGAATAGGTACAAATGACTAATGTTGATTTATATTTAACTTAATCTTGGCAAGTAGTTGAAGAGTCTAATGAAAGCTTAGTTCTCGAGATCTTCACTGATAGCTAGGAATATTGAGGGCCCTTAGGGCCCTCAATAGGTACTACCCTCTTTCTTATAACCAGTATGTTAGCGTAGTTGGATGTGTAAGTGCCTTTAATCACGGTGAATAATAATAGGAGAAAAGAGGGTAGTACCTATTCTATTGGCTAACCTCCTATTCTATTGGCTAACCTCATCTTTTTCAAAAGGGCGCACGTGAGCATACGATAAGCCTTCGATGAGAATGATAAGTACATTTTTTGCTCTATCCTCATTTCGAAGAAATTCTTCGCCAGATAAATCGCGTTGAAAGATCTTACCAACATCCGGCATTCCTAGGGTTTTTGCATAAGTTGGCTTAGACGCAAAAAATATTCTGAGATTCTCTATCAAAACATTTTGCTAACGCCAGAAAGGTAATTCGATTGTATGAAAAAAGATACTTACGCTGGATACCAAAATCCCTGCTATGGCAATCTGGTAAGGAAAAAATCTTCGATAGTAGATTTTACAACTTCCTCCGAACCAAATAATACATAGATTCTGAAAAGCTACCGCAACAAGAAGTAAGGCTGTTCTAGTGGTTAAAAAAGACCCTTTCACAAAGACATTCGAAGACAAATAAGTAATATTTTCTATCGAGAATGTCGTATTTAATGCAATGACATGCTCCATATTCGTGACATATAGAACCCCAAGAATAAAATTAGCTGATACTACAAGATATCGAGCAGTCCTAGAATGATAAGCGCTATATAATATAAATAGTATTACTGCTAAGGAGACATCAACAAAAAAAGCCATCCCGCCCCAAACAGACAACTTGGAGGACGTTTCTATTAATGCAAATAGACGCGTCTCTATCGGGAGTATAATAAAAGTTAATAGAAGAGTATAATTTATCATCTTCCCAGCAACAGATCATAAATTACCTAGGATATCAAGCTAATAGCTAGACACTAACCACTCTCAAGATCCGCAACTCCTAACAATATAGCAATTAATTGATTTAAGCCGCTATGTTTTTATGTTAATTTACTTCTCATTAAATAACTACGATACACCTGACTCTCTTTATGAAAAATAAATTTATATTTTTAACATCTTTTTGTAGCTTGCTACTCTCCATGCCTTCATATGCCGATGACTTCATCCCTAAAATCTCGGTGGAAGGAATGGCTAAAGTTGAAGTGGTTCCAGACCGCATGAATTGGCAGATTTCCGTTAGTCATAAAGACAGAGGCCTTGAATCTCTTGCTTCAAAACATGCAAATACAACTTCGACGGTTCTTTCAGCTCTAAAAGAACTAGGGGTTGAGAAAAAAACATTAAAGGCAAACCAGATGAGCTTTTCTGAAGATTGGAGTTACATTAATAATCAGAGAGTTAAAAATGGTTACGTAGCAAGTACTTCTATCTCTTTTGAATTGGCTGATTTCTCAAGATATCTAGATATCTGGAAAAAAATAAGCCAATATCCTGAGGTATCTTTAGGATCAGTGACCTATTCCTTCTCAAAGCGCGATGAGATAGAACAAGACATAAAAAGCAAAGCCCTCTTAAATGCTAAAGAGAAAGCAGAGCAAATGACAAAGACCCTTGGCGTTCATCTTGGGCAAGTTATTTACATCAGCGACTCCACAACTGGAGGTGATTCTTTTCAACCCAGAATGTTGGGAGAGCTTTCTTCTTTCGCTAAAGAATCCGCACCGGTAGAGCCTGGAATAGCAGAGATTCGCTCTAATGTTAGGGTTGAATTTCGAATTTTGAGTGAGTAGGGTCTCAATTGCAAGAGATTGGTTTTTTTTGGGTGGCGAGCTGTCCCTTCCCTTGCAAACGACTACTTTGACCTGCGGGAAGCGACAGCTCACCACCCAAAATTATGATTATCTTATTTGTTCAAGCCCCCCAGTTGTAACTCCTGTAAAGCTCCATCTTTTACGATAGAAATAATGGGAACGCCAATGACTTCTCTTGACTCATTAAATGTAAAATCTCCAATTGCTCCTCGATATTTTCCAGACTGTAGTTCATTTCGAATTTTTGCAATATCAAAATCCCCACCCTTTTTGATTGCTTGCACTAAACACATTACGGCATCGTAACCACCTTCAGCAGATAATCCTGGTTTTTCATTGTATCTCATTCTAAATTCTCTTTGAAACTCTTCGCTAGGATCCACGGCTTTACTCACGATGATTCCCTCCATAATCCCTTCAGAATTTTTAATCCTTAAATCGTCCAAACTTATAGCCATTTTTAAACCTTTATATTTAAGTTTACTAAGTTCTTTAAGCCCCGTTTCGATTTGATTATAGTTCATAAGAAAAATAGCATCTGGTTTAGTATTTACTATTCTTAGTGCTTCTGTCCTTAGATCTACTTGAGTTGGAATAGCTTCGATTATAATAGTAATAATTCCACCTAACCTTGTAAATTCTTCCGCAAACACCCTTCCCTGAGTACTTTCTGCTGGTTGTTGACTACTGAATATCGCGATATGTTTATGACCCCGATCAAAAGCAAATTTGGCAAGAGCTTTCGTAGCTATATCTTCAGGAGGTCTCATATTAAAAATAAAAGGAGATGCACGACTAAATTCCTTAGCGCTGGCAGAAGGAGTGATTAAAATTAGATCTTCTGATTTGGAAACTAAAGGAAGAATGGCTAAAGCACCTGGAGACCAAGATGGGCCAATAATAAACTGGAGATTTTGCCTACGCAAACTATGATAAGCAGTAACTGCTTTTGCACCGGAAATAGATTCATCAGTATCCTCAACAACTAATTTGACATTCCTATCTAACACTCCACCATTTGCATTTATTTTTTCTATTGCTAAACGACTTCCCTTGAGAGCAGAGTTTCCCCAGTCTGAGCAATTTCCAGATTGGCATAACATTACCCCGATTGAGAGGTCTCTAGTTTGGTCTGCTAGGCAATTGATACTTAGGACACTGAGAAATAATAACTTAGTAATAAGAATTCTAGAGCCTATAGTTTCATAGTTGAAATTTTTCATACGAAAAAATAGTACCTTACCATTCAAGTTGTGTAAAATATTTAGTCAGTTAAGTTAGTAGCCTACCTACTAACTTAACCTCTTAGTGCTCTGACATTTACTATGGAATTTCTTATAACTGAAATATTGATTAGGCAGAGCATGATCCAGGTCATGCCCAAAACCAAAGCCAACCTATCTCTGTCGTCTAGGAGGTTTAAGTGGTTGCAATGAAAATTCACATATTGTACGGTGATACTATGAAGCTATGTAAGACCGTTTTTTTATTATCAACCTTTCTTATGACATCTCTTAATGCCTGTTCCATACTTGGTGTACGAACTGGATATGAACAGCTAAAATTTACTGTCATCGATAAAATTGGCGATGCCGAGGTTCGGCAGTACCCGCAGCGTGTGGTCGCAGAAGTAAATGACATGAAAGATGATAACGAAGCCTTTATGCTACTTTTTCGTTATATATCAGGACAAAATAACTCAAATGAGAATGTTGCTATGACGACACCGGTGCAGGTTGATAAAGCGTCGATGAAAATTGCGATACTGCGCCAGTTGAAGTAACTAAGGCAGATGCTAGCGGGGTCAGCATGCGATTCTTTTTGCCGCGGTCATTTAGCGTCGATAGTGCGCCTAAGCCGAACGACCCACGTATAAAGATTCTTGACTTGCCGGAAGAAACGTTCGCATCACTTACTTATTCTGGCTCAGGATCTGATGAGCGCTTTAGAAGCGAAAGCGATGGACTATTGAAAATCCTTGCTGGTTCAAAGTGGAAACCCTTATCGCCACCTTCCTTTCTTGGGTATGACCCACCATTTACTATTCCCTTTCTTAGAAGGAATGAGGTGGTAGTAAAAGTTGAGGCGCGGTAGCCAAATAAGAAGTTTCGGATTGTCTCAGAGACCCGCCACAACTTTAACAACATTAAAGGTAAAAATTGTAACTCTTCGTATTGATTAGTTCTTGTTTGGATTGATTAAGCGATAGGGTCTTGGCGTGTCTCTGAGATAATCCGAGATAGAGATAATCCGAAATAGGGTCACCTCTAAATCTCCATTAGGATCAAAGCGCAAGTTACCTTGTTAGGTTTCACTTAGATCCTATTCGAACAATTCTCTTAATGCCTTCTTCCAATGAAGGGCCTGAGTGCTCCCTATTTTTTTGTCAATTTTATCGTTTGAGATAATCCACTTATCAGCATCAGGGTCAAGGTCTTTCCCTAAGGACTCGAGAGCCTTGGCATCAAGTTCATTAATATTATCTTTTGATTTAATTTCTACTAATAACTTATTACTACCTGGTCGGTCGACAATAAGATCTATTTCTACCCCATCTTTAGACTTAAAGTACGAAATTTTCCACCCCAGTCTTTTATAAGAAATATTTTTCACAAATTCTAGAATAATAAAATGCTCAAAAGCATCTCCCCAAGCAGAAGTTTGTGGTGTTAGACTAGTATATATAGTCCTATCAAGCGCTCGTTTTATACCTGGGTCAATAAAGTAAAATTTGGGGGAAAGAATTTGAGCTTTCCTAGCAGAGGAGTGATAAGCAGGAAGAAAAAATCCTAGTAGCGTATCTTCTAGAATTTCAAAATAGTTTGCTATCGTATTATCATTAACCCCTACATCTCTAGCAATTGAAAGCTTATTTAATATTTTACCATTCATTTGGCTAGCGATAGATAAGAACTTTCTAAATGGAGCGATATTCCTAACCCATCTTTCTTCTTGTATTTCTTTTTGAAGATAAGTTCCTGAGTATGCACTCAGATATTCTCTTGTTGATTCAATGTCCTTCGTAAAATAGGCATCTGGCAAGCCACCTCGTTCTAAGAATTTTTTTAAATCAAACTCCGTCGCTAGTTCCGTAGAAGAGAATGGATAAAGATTATATATCCACGCCCTTCCCGCAAGTAAGTTCGTTCCTTTTTGTTTTAGTCTTCTACTGCTCGAACCAGTTAGAACAAACTGTCTTTTATCCTTTTGAATTCTCGAATGAATGATATCTAACAGCTCTGGAATTTTCTGGATCTCATCAATTACTACTCGTTTAATTTTGTTCTCATTAGAGTCTATAAGAGATTTAAAATTAGATTTATCTAAAACAAAACTATCAAATGTATCTGGATCAAGAAGGTCGATGAAAAGAGTATCTTCCTTGCTGTAATATAGGTCCAATGAAGTAGTCTTTCCCACTCCTCTTGGACCAAAGAGGAAAAAACTATTAAATTCAGGATAGTTAAGTGTTCTCGTAATCACAATACGAATATTACCGCGTTTTTCGTATCGCTGTCAAGAGATAGTTAACTAGCTTCCTTTACACAGTCTCAGCTTTGCAAATAACTTTTAGGCTTTTCACCCTTTAGAGTGGGTTTGTTATTATAAAAATGATGATTTCATCTTACGCATAATAATACTCCCATTTGTCATCCTGAGGAGCCGAAGGCGAGAGCCTGCCCTGAGCGCAGTCGAAGGGTCGGGATCTCAAAAGATGAATAATAATAGGTGTTTGGAGATCCTCACGGCCCTTTCAGGGCCTCAGGATGACAAGGTGGTAGGCCTTCTAATGATGTTGAAATAGATTGAATATTATGTTCATTATTATTTTCTTACTACGAATTCCCACTCCAAAGGGCGAAGAGCCATAAAAGAGGATGCTGTTCCTACATTCCAAAAAACTCTATAAATTTCTTCTTCAATCGCCTAGACTTCATCTCGCTATTCTCAATAACCAAACTACCCTTTACGTCAGGGCCAAAAACAGCGTTTAAGTCATATGCTTTTAAATCACTCTCAGACTTAACTGAATTAAATAAGTCCTCTATTCGAGAATTAAACGCGTGATCAAATTTAACCGTGATACAAACATCTCCAACAATTGAAAAATATATATTCATCTGATTGGCAAATGGGCCATCTCTAAGTGAATGAATACTTTGTTTAGGTAAACTTTCTAAAGACTTTCTATTTAGAAAATTATCACCACCAATTATATGATATCGTTTTGTCCCTGTAAGGTCAGATGCTTGATAGAATAGATTAACACTGTAATCATGCAATAGATAGAACCACTGATAGGGGCACCACAAGAACAAGGGGTCTTTTGGATAAATTTGGTGCAAAGCAGACATGAGCTGAATCCAAAACAGATCAAGCCTCCTGACTTTCGTAAACCTATGAGTAACTTTCTTCTCCCCTAGGGAAAGTGCCTGCTCTAAGTACTTAGGCTCGGTATAAGTATCGTACGCCAAATCAGCAAAGCTTAGTAAGTTAGTAAGCCAGCTCAAATGCAAACTATAAGTAGACTTTGACTTAAGGATAACTCCCTCGTCCTCAAGTTTAACTAACTCTTTATAAACTCCCCGCAGACTATAAGAAAACCCTTGGGCATTAATGCCCAAAAGTAGATCTTTAGCAGAAAGATTAGCTTTCTTTGCTAATAACTTAACAAGCAGTTCCTCTATGGTTGGGCGATTTTGGAGTAACATATTATTGCACTTTTAGTTCAATTCGGTCCTTTGTACAATGGGCAGTTTTGCACTTTTAGTTCAATTACAGCACAAACACCCCTAACTTCATGCCCTTTTATCCAAATAGACTATCCTCCCTAGCGTTATCAACATTTAATGCCCGACAAATGAAATCACTTAGAATCTACTTTCTAATCTTCAGCACCATAATAGCCCTTTCCTCTATTCTTGTAGCTGAAGAAACACCCCCCTTTAAAGTCGGAGTAATCGCTCCCCTCTCGGGTGCCCTTGCTGAATATGGCATTGCTTCAAAGAATGGAATCGAAATGGCCGTTCAGGATCATCCTGAAACATTTTCAAATATTGAATTTATCTATGAAGACTCTCAATGGGATCCTAGGACCGCTCTTAGTTCTTTTATAAAGCTTACTCAAGCTGATAAGGTAAACATGACATACAACTGGGGTAACCCTACTACAGAAGCCTTAGCTCCTGTGGCAGAAAGATCAAGGATTCCCCTAATCGCACTAACCTTAGATGAAAAGGTTGCAATAAATAAAGAATTTGTGATTCGAACAATCAACAGGTCAAACGACTTCTCCTTAAAGCTTGCAAAATATATCAATACCTCAAGTCATAAGAATATTGGTATTATCCTAGCTGACAACACCTACGTCAGAGGTTTATTTGATGCCCTAAAAAATGCTTTAAACAAAAATATCACCTTAGAGGAAATAGCAAGTTACCCAATTATAGATCAAGATTTTAAATCATCTATCATCAAGATTAGATCTAAGAAGTATGACTACATCGGAGTATTCCTAATCTCGGGACAAATAAGTAGCTTCTATAAACAACTCAGGCAACAAGGAGTTAAAACCCCCACTTTTGGCACAGACTTCTTTGAAAGCTCAACAGAAATCAAACTTGCAGAAGGAGGAATGGAAGGTGCTGTATACCCTCATTTAGGGGTGGACCCAGATTTTTATAGGCGTTACACAACTAAGCATGGTAATGACTATCAAATTGCCTATGCTGGAAACGCCTATGATATGGCGATGGTGATAGGAACTGAATTTTCTTCTAAGGATTCTTTCGCCTTAAGTCCTGAGGAAATCATGAAAAAGCTAAAAAGCACCGGAGAAACTAAAGGCATCGCAGGAACCTTTGGTTTCCTGAACACTCAAGAAGATGGTCCTCACTTTCACTATCCGGCTAGACTAAAAAAAATTGAAGGCGGAGAAATCAAGGAGATCGATTAAGATTTAAAGAAGTTATTAGGAAAAGTTTATGAGCATTATTTTAAAGTTAGTTAGAAATATTTTGTGCCTGTCCCTATCTACGATTTGTTTTGTATTAACATGCCCAATCCTATCTCATTGCCAAGAAACGCCAATGACTCATGTGGCGTTAAACCTACCCCTAAGTGGACCTCTTGATTACTATGGCAAGTCCGTGGAAGAGGGAGTTGAGACCGCACTTGAGGAAGATGTAAACAATCGCAACTTGGTTAAATTTAATTTTGAAGACAACGAAGGTAAAGGCAGGCAGGCGGTGACTGTTGCTAACAAACAACTTGCTAATTCTCCCGACATCTACGTTTCAGGTGTAAAGCCCCAACTAATGGCCATCAAAGAGATAGTAGAAAAACATGACATACCTCATTTTCAATGGATATTTGACGTCAATGTCCGACCCCAGGGAGAGAAGAACAACTTCAGAACCTGGGTAAATTTCAAAGACGAGCCTCAGATCTTTCTTGAGCATGCAAAAGAAGTAAAGCCAAAAAAAGTCGCAATAATTTACGTCTCGCTTCCACACACCGATGAAGAATACAATAAACTAATTATCCCCGGCTTAAGAAAACAAGGCATAGAAGATATCTATATCCAACCCTATCAAATGGATCTAACAGACTTTTCCGCCATGGTACTAAATATAAGGTCCTACAAACCAGACCTATTAATTATAAGTGGCTTTGCAACTAATCTAGGGCCAATGATCAAAAGGCTGCATGAACAAAATTTAATAAAAGGTAAAAATGTAATCGCCACATACGATCTTATCGACGCCCTGAATCTTGTTCGTCCTGAATGGATCGAAGGTATTAAAGTCTCAGCTCCGTTATTTTTAACCAGGAAAGATGCAGATCCTAAGATCAAAGCTTGGTTTGTAAAATTCAAAGAGCGCTACAATAAAGAACCTAACTACACCCACGCTTATGCTTACGACATGGCCAAGATAATTATAGAGGCCACTAAGATAAAAAGAACCAATCCCGAAAGGACACTAACAGATATTATTCAAGAACTAGACATGAAAGGGTTAACAGGGCATTTGAAGTTTGATGAATTCGGGAGTTTGCCCATCTCGATTGAAAGGGGTGTCATTCGGGGAGGTTCTTTAGTAAGGGATGGAGATTGAATCTTTGATTTTAGGTATAAGAAAAATTTAGGAAATTAGCATTCATTCCAAGTCTACCGCAACGATAGACATGTACCGCCCCTACTCTTATGTAGGTAGCTACTACAATTAACCAAGTTAAGTTAGTAGCCTATCTACTAACTTAACTTCCTAAAAACACGAAAGATAAAGAGCGCACCGATTTTTAAAGTAGCCCCGCTCCCACGGCCATTAAGTTAAGGGGAAATTTTATAGTCTTGCCAGGCAGGAGCCTGGCGTTCCCAGGGGTTTTCTTAATATTTTGGACAAGAATTCCTGGGAACGCCGGCGTCCTCGCCGGCTTATTCTTCTTAACTTAATGGCCCTAGCCCCACTCCAGTTTGATATGTAAGTTTTTGCGATAATCTTCCATTCCAGAAAATAAAAAGGCCCTCCGCATAAAGCTAAGAGGGCCAAAAGGAAAACGCTATTGGAGAAAACCACACTTAGCCCACGACGAGACTTTTCCTCTCGTAACAGAGGTCAAACATGCCACCTGAATGAGGCTGCAATCTGTCGAGAAACGGAGTACCTTTATTGATACTCACAAGATCCACATGACTTCTCGTCGCACAGGCTTGCAAAGACTCATCTCCCGTATAGACAGCAAGAGACAGAGTTTTTCCCATTTTCGCAAAGGCTTCATCCATAGAGGCTTCCACCACTGCGACGTAAGGGAACAAAAACTCTTGCCTGGCAAGAACATGGTCCATCGATTCACAGAAGACAACGGTAGGTAGCATATAAGTTCTACCTTCAAACTCCACAAGTCGGCCTTCAGACTGATAAGGAGCGCTACAATTAGTTGCACCCCCAGCCTTCAAGCCGACTTCAATCACTTGATTGGCTCCCTTGGCTGCAGCTGGCATAGCCATTGCAGAAAGACGAGCATCGTCATGATCCAGTGGACGAGGAACAATAGAACCCATATGCTTTGCAAGAGCATTCGCGAACTCTCGTCCATGGCTCGGTACAACGATCATTGATGCATTAAAGCAACTACGACCGCTGTTAGCGCATACGCTCAGAGCAATCTCTTGGACTAAAGAATCCGAACTTTCGCTCCAGCCAGACATCCTATCTGGACCGACAAACACCTTCGAGAATCCAGCTCCATGCCGCTGAACAAGTGGATTGCCTTTCCACTTACCCACCGTTGCATCTGAGCCGAACACCATCGCAGCACCTGTCAGTTCAGGGATAAGATCCGCTCCCCCGTGACCGCAAGGATAATAACCGAAAACTTCTTTTGGAAATCCTGCTTCGATTAAGGCAGCGATAAGACGAAGTGGCGTGAAAGGTTCAGCACTTCCCGGTCGGATTAAGACAGGAATACCAAGAGCCAGAGCTGGTAACCATGTCACATGAACACCGGGAGCATTGCCGGGCATACAACAGCCCACGCATTTAGCCCGTGGTACAATCCGCACCGTGGCACCTCCTTGTTCACCGACACCAGTATCGAAGACCTCGTGAGGCAAGCCTCTTGAGAGTCCATCGACAATCGCCGGAGTCATCTCCAACGCCCCCTTAGAAATTCGCTCCGTATTTCCTTTCGCGAGCAATAAAGAGAGACCACTCGTTCGAGCAAGCAGCCAGTGGTAGTCATCGATTGACTGTGCCACCCCTGCAATCATAAGTGTTCGAGTCGCAAAAATATCTGCACCCCGAACACACATCTCGACCCGTTTCTTGATCGGGATTGCCTGAAGCACTTCAAAGGCCCTGTCCATTTTCCCCCCTCGCAAACAATCCGTTGCGATAAGGGCATCAGGAACAATACCAAGCTTAGCAAGGACTTCCCCAGTACCAAGATCCACTACGTCGCTTGTCTCAAGTGACGTATACTCTTTACCAAATCTGAGAGCCGGAATAACCGGCACAGAACTTGTCATTTCTTCACCATCTTTCTTTGGAAGTTTTGAAATTGAATTAGTAAACGCCAACAACCGTGGAATTTCGAAGGTGGGCAGGAGGCCCAACTTCACTCACTCCGTCACTTGGATATTGAAGAGTTGGTCTCTCTCTGCCGGCTTCATCTCGTTCGACCATGCCGGTAACCATAAACTCCGTGGAAAAAGTATAATTTACCACGATACCCCTTTCCCCATAGGGAACATCGACCCTCGGATCATCCGGTGTCGTCACTCGCATAATTGAATGCGGTCCGAAAGGCTGATAAATGGTGGAGAAAGGTCGCTGCCCCTCGATAGGATTATCGAAAGTCGCAATTTCTCTGCTTGGAGCCAGCCCAAGAAGAGCATTGCCAAAGATCGGCAAAAAATGAATACCAGGACCAAGAAGTTCAGTCATAATGAACCGCACAGTTTCTGGTGTCATTTCCGTTCCACCCGCAAGAATTCCTTTGACTGAACTCTGAGACCAATCGAAGATCTTACCAATCTCCATTACCAAGATTGGGGGACAGAATATCCAGACTGGATTATCTCGCTGTATCGCCGCAATGGAAGCACCAACGATCTGATCCAGATAGGCCTTCTTAGCAACGTTGTTTTGACTCTTCATCCAAACAACGTCCAAATCTACCTCAAAGAAGGCATTCCCTCGAAGACTCGCCAAAACACCGCAACCGAGCTTGAGACGACGTGGACCCTGAGGTCCAATGAAGAGGCAAGTACCGCCTTCTGGAAATCCTTCGTTAGGAAGCATGCCAGATAAACGTGTATAGTCCCGAGCACAGTCTGACCCTTTGGGGTCCTTACTAATGCGCCCCCAACGACGACTTGGATTCCCGTCTCCCGTACCACCTGTCACAAAGAAACCGTGGTCTTTGCAGTCTTTGAATCCTCGGGGGATAAACATCTCCCCAGGCACTGTCTTGAGAACTTTGCCGTCGAACAGAGGAAACAAACGTACCGCATCTTCGAGCCCATGAATGTCCCTTAGAGGATCGAAATCAAACTTCTTCATTTCAGCAAGCCAGAACGGACTGCCGCTTTCAGGCCTGAAATGCCAATCCATAGTCTCTCGAATATGGTCATCCTGAACTTGTTGATGCGCCTTGACCGCAGCATCAATTTGCGCTTGTTCAACCACTTGGCCTAACATCCTACTTCTCCTCAAAATATTGTTCCTATTTAAAATCAGGAACAAAACCAAAAGAAACAAACCACCGCTATAGCACAGTGCCAGTAGCAGCAATTAAACACATCAAAGATGCACTTAAGTTGCCACTACTGATAAAACTAGAATTTTAACTGTTTAAATCTATTAACTTAAGACTAAGTGTATAAAAAACTTCTACCCATATTAAGTTGTCAAATATCAATCGTTTCAAGATCTAATGCTAGATCTTGAAACTTTTACATATAGTTCTGCCAGATTTAACATTTACGAATAGTTTAGTAAAGAATCCCAGAAGCGAGTAGTATAGTAGTATATAGTAGCCTAGCTACTTTTTAGTATAGTATATAGTAGCCTAGCTACTTTTTAAGTCCTTGAAAACAACAAAGATAGTAACATCTCTAAAAATTCCAGCCTACCTACGACTTAAATTTTACTGTGCCCCTGCCTACACTATGATGTTTTAGCCTTCTCGACACTTTTTCTACTTTTGGATTCTCCGACTATATCCAAGATCATCACTCCAACCGCAAGCCAGATAAGTAAGAAACTGCCCCATCTATAAATATCCATAGCTTCTCCGAAGTATAGGAACCCTAAGAGAAATTGTAGAATTGGAGAGATGTATTGTAGGAGAGCCATTTCGGAGAGGGTGATTGATAGTATCGATCGTCCGTAAGTGATCAGTGGCACTGCTGTTACAAGTCCTGCTAGTGCCAATAGTAAGTTCAGGTCAGTGTTGTAGGAAAAAAATACTTCTCCATTTGCGAAATATAGGTAGGCCATCGCAAGAGGGGTAACTATCAAGGATTCTATATATACTCCCCTAATAGGTTCTAGAGCTCTAGACTTTCTAAATATTCCATACGCAACTATACTAAGACCAAGTGCTAGCGCTACGATGATCGTAGCAAGATCTACTTTTAGAACTAGAGGGAGAAGTGCCAGACCTCCTAATATGCCTGCTAATTTTTTATAGATCCGAAGTTTTTCTTTGAAGATCAAAACACCCGCTAGCAAATATAAAATAGGAGCAAGAAAATAACCAAGACTAGAGGCTAGGACAAGATTGTTACCTACTGCCCAAATATAAATTCCCCAGTTAATCGTAAGTGCGATAGCAGAAGGTAGATGTCGAATTGCTTCCTTCGGGCTGGGGAGAAGTTTCGGCTTAGAGCTATTTGGGGAAATAGCATTAGATAGGAAAAGGTATAAAAAAAGAAAAAAAGTTCCCCAAACTATTCTGTTGGCTAGAACGACTTCTGGAGGAATAGATTTTAACAATTTCCAAAATAGAGGCAGTGATCCCCATGCCACATACGTAAACACTCCTAAAAGTAGTGGGCCAGATTTTGCGAGGTCTTTTTTCATTTGTTTCCATTTCTTTAATTTAAGTATGTATTAAATACTTAGAGTTAAAGATTGGTAAAGAACCTTGCCGTATATGCCTAAGTTAGGTAAAAACAGATATCTAAACAAAGAAAATAGGCAAAATATGACACTATCTCAATTGGATGCCTTGGATAAAAAGATTCTCTACTATCTCGATCACGATGGTCGGATTAGTTATTCGGATCTAGCTAAAAAACTTAAGCATGGAAGAGATACTGTTGAGTATCGTGTGAAGAGGTTCATAGAAGGCGGTATTATTTCCAAGTTTCAGCTTGTTATTAATCCCTACGCTTTAGGCAAAACACTTTATAAAACATATCTTAAGTTAGCCAACGATAAAGCTAAAATTACAGAATTTATTTCTAAGCTTAAGGGGCATAGTAATGTTTTTTGGGTTGTTCAGTGCGACGGTCAATGGGACCTGATTTTTTCCGTAGCAGCTTTTTCTGCATTTGAGTTTAATATCTATCAAAGTGAACTTTTAGATTCAATTAGTGATATTCTAATTAGCTATGAAGTCTTTATTCCAATTGAATTTAAGCAATATCGTTTAAAATATTTAATGAAAAGCGGTACGCATTTTTTTGAAATAGGAGGGATACCCAAACATAGAGACTTGGATGAGGTAGAATCTACTATATTGAATATTCTTAGCATAGATGGGCGAACTTCAATTAGTGAGTTGGCAAGATCAATGTCTTTAAGCGATAGCGTAATAAAGAGAAAGCTCCACAGTCTTGAGCAGGATAAAGTTATCCTAGGATATCAAGCAACAATCGCCATAGATAAACTAGGAATTACGCAATTTAAGACTCAGTTATTTCTTAATTATAGAAATTTAAAGGAGGAGGAGGAGTTTGAGGAGTTCTGCAATCATCATTCCAAGATAAACTGTTTTATAAAACAGATTGGCTCCTGTAGCTTAGAGCTTGAAATACATGCAGAAAGCTATAGAGAATATAATATAATTTTAGATGAAATTACCGCGCGGTTTAAAGATCTTATACGAAGTACATCTACTACTCTAATGCATGCCGATTATATTAAGTGGGTCGTATAAAATTAATCAAATTCGCAGAACTATCTCTGATTTTGAATTCCCTGAGCCAGTGCTCTAGGGCTAATAAGGGTTTCTTCTTGAGAATTATTTTTAATTGTTTTTGTTACTTGTAAATATAGACCGATCAGAGTTATGGAGTCGATTAACCAAGTTAAGTTAGTAGCCTACGTACTAACTTAACTTCTTAGCCTACTTAGATACCTACTAACCTTGATTTCTAGATTACAATCAAGGTTAGTACTTAAACCCAAAAGTTTATTTTTTAGAAACTAACTTCATGAGCTTGTCTATTCTAATTTGACTTGCTTGAAACATTGGATTTAAGCGTTGAGCGTTCTTGTAGCTAGATATTGCATCCGAATAATTTTTATTCTTTTCATATGCAAGACCTAAATTGAAATGAAAAGCAAAACTATTACCGTCGTGTTGTACAGCTTTTTTTTCAGCATCTATGGCTTTTATCAAGCTCCTCTCTTTTATATAGATTAGACCAAGATTAGACCAAGCATGTCCATTGTTTGGTTGTAAAGCTAGATGTTTAATGTAGTATTCTTTAGCGCTAGAATCTTCTCCTAAGCTTTCTTTTAAGACCCCTAAATTATAATAAGGCCATGTGATATAAGGATTTAATCTAAGTGACTCCTGATACGCAGCGATCGCAAGATCTATTCGGTTTAGGTTATTCCAGGTGTCGCCAAGCTTAGCAAACGCCATAGCATTGTTCGGATCGACTTTCGTCTCCTCTTCGAATGATTTATTCGCTTCCATTGCCATTCCAAGTTTCTCATATGCTAGACCTAAATTAAAATTAATTGCATACAGTTGAGGATCCAATTTCTTAGCTTGTTTTAGGTCGTCAACAGACTCTAAGTTTTTTTCTAATTTAAAATTAATTAAGCCTCTATCGAGGTAGGCTTTTGGAAAAGTCGGATCGTTACTGATAACTTTATCTAAAATTACTAAAGCTTCATTCTCTCTGTTAAGTCTGACAAGAAGTTTTGCTAAAGTTACTTGAATTTCACTATTTTCTGGGTTCTTATCTACTGCTTCTTTTAATGTGTTTTCGGCTTGGAGGAAGTCGCCAAATTCTTGTTCTTGCACTATCGCTATATTTTGCCATGCTTCAATATGATCAGGTTTTTCTTCAACAACCATTTTCCAGGCCTTGATAGCTTCTTTGTCATTTTTGGCTGAGTAGTATTTCCCTCCAAGTAAATGAAGCTCGTCAATTTTCTCTGGTGATAAACTAGAGCTACATGAGCTAAGTATAAATATCGTGACAATGAAATAGCCTAGTAGATTAGTCGATTTAAGTGTTCGCATTTTTTCCTCTTTAGTATTTACAGTAACCAGACGATGTTCTCCTAGTTGATTGCTAGTATCCATGTCTATTTAAAAACTATATTGGCAGTTTTAATGAAAAACAGAATTAGTTCTTATTGAAATTCTTATCGTAAGTTTCTTAATTCCTCTAAAGAGTAAAGGTACCATGAATATATCAAAGTTGTTTATCTTTTTTGTTTGCGTATTTTCACTTAGTTCAGGTGGATGTAGTAGTTCAAGGGTTACACAACCTGAGAATGTAAATGTTGAATCTAGCGTAGCAAAAACTGATGAGATATTTTCGGAGGTAATTAATAGTCGCCCATCTCCTTCAGAAGCTAAGGTAGTTGGAGAAAGAGTTGATTTACTTTTTAGTCAAATCGCTGATGCGGATAGCGACTATGTAGAAAAAATTACAGCGCTTGGTTGGGGAGATGTTTATGATCCGACTAAGCTAAATAGCTATTCTAATCTTGATGCCTTGATGATGACAAATTCAAAATCTAAGGACTTGCTCATTGAGACTTTCCAAAAAAGAAAGCTAGCCTATAATACTGCTTTTAAGGATCTTGAAGTTCTAAGTGTGGATAGTTTATTAGCGAAAGCGATGCATCAGGAAATAAGAAATCGATTTTATGAGCCTGAAACTGGCTTTGATACAATAGAAAAAGAAATGCTTAATGAGTCTATTGAAAAGTTTAAAAGCATCACTTCAAAGTTATTGCTTTTAAAAAAATCAAAAGGTATCTACAAGGTACTACCAGATGGTAGAGTTGCTTTTAGGTCAGATAAAGCAGAGGCTGAAAAACTAAGTCAGGAATATCTTCAGAATACTGTAAGCCACAATAAGAGTACTGCACGTCAAAGAATTCTCGGTAGTTTCTTTATGCAAAATCGATCTTTAGTAGTGGCTCGATTTCATGAACTAACAAAATAAATCATGAGTCTATTCAACTTGCGATATTCCTTTTTGCTACTTTTTCTACTTATTTGCTCTTGCTCGCCATCTATAAGTTCTCAGCTAATCCAAGCAAATAAGTTAATCCAAAATAATCAAAAGAACGAAGCGATATTGCTTTATAAAGAACTTGCTGAAACCAATCCTACTCCCGAAGTTCTTTTAGGCTATGGCAGCCTTTTAGTTGAAGCAGGTCTAATTAGAGATGGTGAGGCTGTTTTATTAAAAGTTGCTTCCGCTGATCCAACAAATTCAATTACTTTTTATAACCTAGGCATCTGTCAGATGACTAGAGGTAAAAGGAGAAAAGCCGTCGAGTACTTTACTAAAGCAATTGAATTATCTCCCAATTGGGTTGAGCCCATATGGAATAGAGGAACCGCATATGACGAACTTGCGGATTGGGATCAAGCATTGACAGATTACAACCGAGCCTTAGAACTAGATCCTGAGAATGCCGACATTTACAATAATAGAGGAAATACTTTTACTCACTTTGGTAGGATAGAAGAGGCTATAGATGATTTTAAGAAGGCTTTAGAAATAAACCCTAATCATCAAAAGGCTAAAAGTAATTTAGATACACTAGTTACAATGTAGAGGTTTTAGCTCTTTTTTTATTCTAAGTATCGAAAAGGAAATAGATTTTAGGCTATCTCTGATTTTGAATGCGGGGTGCTAGTGTCGTAGGTGGGATGAGAACCTCTGCCGAGGAAGCACTCTCAATCCTTTTAATGACTTTAGTATATAGACTGATCAGAGTTATGGAGCCGATTAGGACAAAAGATAGGAACAGCAATGTAGGGTCAATAAAATTAAAATTCCAAGCCAATAATATTATGATCAAGTTTGATGTGAATAGTAAGGCGGTAATAGCATTGTGCCCAAACCCTAACTTTAGCAACATATGGTGTACGTGATTCTTTTCAGGAGCAAATGGAGACTTGCCTTTTAATATTCTTACTGCAAATACTCGTACCGCATCAAAGAGGGGAACAAAGATAATAGCAATAGCAACCACTGGGCATGTGCCAAGATTAAGTATTTCATTTGCAGGGACTTCTCTCATGACTAGCATGAATTTTAGAGCAAAAATTGCATTCAGCAATCCGATTAAAAGTGAACCAGTGTCTCCCATAAAGATAGAAGCTGGATGTCTATTGTAAACTGCAAATCCAAGTATGGATCCGACAAGAGCAGAGGCCACTATGGCAAATTCAGTGTGGCCAGTATTGTAAAAGAAGTAACCGAAAACACTTAGGCTCAGAATGCCTAAACTTGAAGCTAGTCCATCTATCCCGTCAATTAGGTTGTAAGCGTTAATAATTAGCACCGCGGTTAGGAAGGTTAGAGCAATGGCTGGAAGTCCTGAGATTTCACCTAGAGCAAATAGTCCATAAAAGCTTTTTATGATTAATTCTTGTTTGAATATAACAACTGCACAAGCTAAAATTTGTCCAGCAAACTTAGACTTTGGAGAGATACCAACAAGATCATCTTTGAGCCCTAGCAGAAAAATTATTAGGGAGGCACAAATAATGGATTGGAAATCTACCAAGGCACCCTTTTCCGGCCAGAATAAACAAAGTGACAATGCAAAACCAGCAAATATCGCGATCCCTCCTAAGGAAGGTATTGGCCTTAAGTGAATTTTCCTAGAACTTGGTTGATCTACCAGATTTTTAGTCTGAGCGATTCGTATGAGACTTGGCACTACAGAGGTGCTTATTATAAAACTGACTATGAAACTTAAAACTATCTGGATCACTAGATTGTACTCTGCATTTAATAAACTTTATAATGCTCAATATTATTAGGTTTAGTCAATACATTAAATTTGTGTAGATATCTAAGTGTCTTTGTACGACCTTTTCAATGCTAAACTTATTTTCTGCTAAAGTTCTTCCAGCTTGTCCCATTCTTTTTCTAAGGTCTTCATTCTGAATAAGAAATTTAATTTTCTCAGCCAATATGACTGCATCTTTCTTAGGTACAAGTAAGCCAGTTATATCAGGAATTATAGCATCTCTACAACCTTGGTTATCTGTAGTCACTATCGCCCTACCGCAGGCAGCAGCTTCTATCAAAACTTTCGGTAAGCCTTCCCCGTAATATGAGGGAAGAACGACCAAGTTAGACTGCGAGAAAATTGTTTCAATATCCTTTCTAAGTCCAAGTAACTCAACTATGCCTTCCTCCTCCCATTTCTTTAAATCTGACTCTGTCGCGCTAGTAGGATTTCCAGGATCGATGGTGCCAATGAGCAAGAATTTTGCATCGACACCTTCTTGCCTTAGAATTCTTGCTGCTCCGATAAATTCTTGAATCCCTTTTTCTAGAATCAAGCGCGATGCCATAGAGACGACAGGAGTGCCTTTAGGCTCCTCGGAAAAAGCATATCTATTTAAATCAACTCCAGATCCCTCTATTAATTCAGTTTGAGAATCTTTTAGCGAAGTCATGTTTAAAAGAGCAAGTTTATCGTCTTGGTTTTGAAAAATGACTTTAGTTCTTTTGTGAGACAAGGAAAGCTTAAATAATGTAGATATGATAATTTTTAAGATTTTGTTTTTCATACCGTCCCCGGAAAAGGCACTACCTAAACCTGCTATGGAGGCAACGAATGAATGAACTCCAGAAAGCCTACAAGCTAAACCACCATATATAGCTGACTTTAGAGTGATCCCATGAACTATATTTGGGTCAATCTTTTTTATAGTGTTTCTAATTTCTAAAATCGCACCTAGCTCTTCAAGAGGGTGAATACCTCGTCTTGAAAGTCTAATTGAATGAGTGTGGATTCCTAGGGCTTCAAGTTTTTCTCTATTGTTAGTATAGCTAGTGGCTAAATGAACCTCATAACCAAGCTCCATTAATTTTTCCGCGATTGGTAGTCTGTGAGATATAAAGAACCAGTCAGAGTTTGTAATGAAGAGAATTTTTGGATTCACTGAGCCTTGTACCAGTCGATGAACATTAGAATATTCCAAAGCTGTAAATTCCAGTTCCTTTTCTCAGAAAGATGTTCAGACCATTTTTTTCGAATCAGAGCAGTATTAAAAAAACCGATTTCATTTAAATATTTTTCATCTAAAAGTTCTTCAGCCCAGTCTCTTAATGGTCCTCTGAGCCAACTATCAATTGGAACAGAGAAACCCATTTTAGGCCTTTCAATCAATTCTTTTGGTACATGTTTATATAAGACTTGCCTCAATATCCATTTAGTTTGGCCATCTCTGATTTTTAAATCCAATGGAATACCAAGTGCAAATTCAACAATCCTATGGTCTAAGAAAGGTACTCTAGATTCTAACGATACAGCCATACTCGCTCTATCTACTTTTTGAAGGATATCATCAGCTAAGTATGTGGAAGCATCTGAGAGCATTAGGTTCTCTTCTAGCTTAAACCCATCAATTTCAGTGAAATCAAAATTATTGTTGTGATCTAATCCGACAACGAGGTGCATAGAGGGATGCCAGGTCTGTATTAGTTTTTGGTAGATGGCTATCTCGTTAGCTAGATTTATAACTCCAGACAATTTTCTGGCTTTGTCAGCAAATAAGCTTACGTTTGGTAGAAATGGGAGTGCTTTAGGAATAATATTCAATATGTTGTCAGGTAACATATTGATTAAGGCTGCAAGACTATGGCGAGCTATCGGTGGGTATCCTCCTAATTTCTTAACCCAAAGATATCGATTGTAGCCTCCAAAAAGCTCGTCTCCACCATCTCCAGATAAGCTCACAGTAACCTTAGTTCTTGCTAATTTTGAGACTAGATAAGTTGGGATTTGGCTGGGGTCTGAGAATGGTTCGTCGTACATTTTTGATAGTAAGGGTATGACATCAAGTGCTTCTTGAGCTGTGGTGTAGAGCTCAGTGTGCTGAGTATCTAAATGATTAGCAATAACTTTTGCATGCGTGGCCTCGTTGTATCTTTTTTCCTCAAAGCCAATTGTAAATGTTTTAACTTGAGAGTTTGAAGTTTTTTGCATTAAGGCTACAGTTGTGCTTGAGTCTATGCCTCCAGATAAAAAAGCTCCGAGAGGAACATCTGAGAGTTGTTGGATCTTAACAGAGTGGCTTAGCTTTTCTTCAAGCATGGATATTGCTTCGGGTTCACTAAGTTTAATCCTGTTTTTTGAAGCTTTATTCGCTTCAGACTTTATGTCCCAATACTTTTTCTTTATTAAGGGATTAAGTGTCCTACCGTCAAAAATTATAAAAGAGCCTTGCTCTAGCTTAAATGTATCTTTGAAAATAGTATGCGGAGTAGGTACGTAGGAGTAGTTGGTATATAGACTTAGCGAGTTCTTATCAATTACTGGCACATAGAGTGGGTGAGCTTTAAGCGCTTTTAATTCTGAGCCGAAAATCAGAAGATTGTTAGAGATAGAGTAGTATAATGGCTTCTCTCCAAGTCTATCCCGAGTGAGAAATAGACTCTGTTCCTGTTTGTCCCATACTGCTAAAGCAAACATGCCTACAGTTTTTTTTATGGTTTCTTCAAGTCCCCAATTATCAAAGCCTGCCAGTAAAGTCTCAGTATCTGAGTGACCTCTCCAAGCGACATCGCTTAGCTCTTGTCGAAGCTCAAGGTGATTATATATTTCTCCATTAAAAACCATAATATATCGATCGGAATGCGAATGCATCGGTTGCGCACCAGCTGCGGAGAGATCGACAATTGATAGCCTTCTATGGGAAAGCCCCACACCAGTTTTCGCTTCAAACCAAAAATCGCCTGCGTCTGGGCCTCTGTGTTGAATGGATTCGCCCATTTCGTGGAGTAAACTTCCGAATTTATCAGAGCTGAGTTTGTGTTGAGGGTCGAGGAAGCCTGCTATACCGCACATTATTGGTTTATGCCTCTTTCTCTATGACAATATCAAAGCCACTTACTAATAAGTTTTCATCGCTGAGGCTTGAGAACTCTATATTAAGTTTAGATCTGGGGGTTGGGAGTTTCTCCCATTTTGAAATTCTAGGAACCTCAGTTTTTAAGCCATCTTGAGTGAAGATAGACTTCATTTCTTCAAAGCGGATTCTGTTTGTATAGAAGCCTGCATTTTTAAAAAGAGAACTTTCCCATAGGGCTTCACTAAATCTTAGGTTGTTTAGGTTTCCGCCTAAGTGATCTTTTAAATCAACTCGATGAATTGATTTCCCTCCAACCTTTAGAACTCTTTTGATTTCTGTACTTAGAGTTTCTATGTCATATCTAGAAACATGCTCTAGGACGGCATTTGAAAAACAATAATCAATAGAGTTGTCAGCGATATGTTTAAAGGATTGAACACCTTCCGTAAGGTAGGAGGCATTAGATCTATTTAAAATATCATCGATTGAGCTAGAATCACTAAAATGTTTAGTTTCAAACCCTTTATTTTTTAGCATTAGGTTCAGTGAGTGGTATATGGACATGTCTTTAGAGGCATAGTCCCCTGTGTCAATTAAAAATGTTTGATACGCGCCTAGGGCAGAGGCAATTAAGGCTGAAAATAAAGAGTCTCCTGGTCCCAATTCTATAACGGAAAATCGAGCATCATTTTTTTTGAAAGACGGAACGTTTTTATCCGTTGTGATAGTTCCTGCTTGTTTCGCGTGCTTTAGGAATACCTCATATGCCCATTCTTGTTTGTTCATTGATCCATGCTCGAATAACCCTAACTTTTTCCAAATTGAGTATGGGATAGGGGCCCTAGATAGAAGAATCTTAGAAGCTATCTTAAATTGCCAAGGGAGGGATTTTTTTAAATTCATTTTTTAAAAGCGAGTTTTACAAATTTCTATGTATAGATTCTCTAACTGATTGTTTCTAATATCTATATCAAAATTTTCTTTAATGCGAGACCTAGCTTTTACTCCTAATTTATCGAAGTCAGCTTGATCCAAATTAAAGTAGTCTATTAGCTTATTTGCCATCGCCCTCATATCGCCTATTGGTACAATTTGTGCTGTATCTCCTATGATATTCGCACAATCTCCAGTGTTCGTGCAAACACAGGGTGTTTCGCATGCCATAGCTTCCCCTAAAATGTTAGGAAAGGCTTCTCCGAAGGAGGGAAGTGCAAGCAGGTCAATCGCATTTAAGAGCTCTGGCATATCAGTCCTAAGCCCTAACAGTAGGAAATTGGCTCTTAAATAATATGGAATTGCTTCTCTGAGTGCTTGGTTCTCTAGGTTTATTCCTTCTCCAGCAAGCACAAATTTTATGTTAGGATCTTGTTCAAGGATCATCAGGGCGCAGTTGAGGAAGCCAAGATGATTTTTTTGTGGATCAAATCGGCCAATCATTCCTACGACTTTATCGGCGTTTGAAATCGATAGCTCCTGTCTGATTTTTTTCCTTTTTTCTTCATCTTTAAAATATACACTTAGGTTAAATCCATTTGGAAGGAGGTAGAATTTCTCTGACTGATAACCGAATTTAGCATGCTCATCTAGGGCTTGTTGAGAGTTGCTTACTATCTTAGAGGGGATGATCTTAGAGAGCCTTGCGCATGCTCGGGCCGTTAGGATAGTTAGTTTTGATACTCTTTTAGGGCTCAGATCTGAATTACGAATACCCCAAACAATATTTTTAATACCAGCAAGCTTAGCAAAGATTCCACCAATTAAATCAGCATGGTACATCCAAGTTTGAACTATATCAGGATTAAATGCCTTAATCATTTTGTGTAGTTTAAGGAGTTTAAAAAAACTGATAGGATTTTTGCTTAGGCTTAGCGCTGTGACTTTAATACCTAAGTCTTCGAGCTTTGGGCCTATATCTCCTTTTCCTCTTAGGCTTATCACTTCTATATGATTACTTACTTTGAGCCCCGAGACTATTTTAAGGAGAGCTATCTCAGCTCCTCCAGTATTTAGACCCGTAGTGATAAAAAGAATTTTCAATGATTAAAAGTTTGATATTAAGGCGTTAATATGATTTCTTTAGTCTAGTAAAATTACGTAAAATAACCAAATGACCTATTCCTCACACCCCACAGCGGTAATAGATGAGGGTGCTAAGATAGGCGCCGGCACTAAAGTATGGCACTTCTCTCACCTTATGGGTCCATGCACCATCGGTGAGAACTGTAACATTGGACAGAACGTCGTAATTTCTCCAGATGTCATCCTAGGCTCCAACGTTAAAGTCCAAAATAACGTATCGATTTACACGGGAGTTACTTGCGATGACGATGTATTCCTTGGCCCTAGCATGGTTTTTACTAACATTATCAATCCCAGAAGCGCGATTGTAAGAAGAGATCAGTATAGTAAGACCCATGTTGGAAAAGGTGCAACAATAGGCGCAAATGCGACTATTGTTTGCGGTAATGATATTGGAGATTATGCCTTTATCGGAGCTGGAACCGTTGTGACTAAGTATGTACCACCCTATGCTTTAATCGTAGGAAACCCTGGTCGTCATGTTGGATGGATGAGCGAATTTGGCCACAAGTTGATTTTTGAGGAGAACTTGGCAGAATGCCCTGAGTCGGGAGAGAAGTACAAGTTAGAGAATAATAAAGTTACAAAGTTGTAAATAAAAATGAAAAATTTTGCCCTAATTGGAGTCGCAGGCTTTATCGCACCTCGGCATTTAAAGGCGATTAAAGATACTAATAATACTTTGATCGCTTGTCTTGATAAGTTTGATTCCGTAGGGATTCTGGATAACTACTTTCCGCAAACTGATTTTTTCACAGAGTTTGAACGATTCGATCGACACATAGATAAAAAAAGACGAGAAGGAATTAAGTTAGATTATTTAACGGTATGCTCTCCCAATTATCTTCATGATTCTCATATTCGTTTTGGCTTGAGAGTAGGGGCAAATGTAATTTGTGAAAAACCACTTGTGCTCAATCCGTGGAATGTAGATGCTCTTCAAGAAGTGGAAGCTGAGAGTAAGGGTAAGATTTTTAATATTTTACAATTAAGACTTCATCCATCGATCGTTGCACTTAAAAATAAGATAGAGAGCGCTCCGAAAGATAAGATCTTCGATATTGACTTGACCTACATTACCTCTAGGGGGAATTGGTACCAAAATAGTTGGAAAGGGGATGATTCAAAGTCGGGTGGAGTGGCGACTAATATAGGTGTGCATTTCTATGACATGCTTTCATGGATATTCGGTAAGGTTAAATCCAATACCGTAAACCTTAGAAACAACGAAACATGCGCTGGGTTTTTAGAGTTTGAAAGAGCGAGAGTAAGGTGGTTCTTAAGTGTTGATTCATCCTATATACCTGTAGATCTTGCCTCTAAGGGGGTTCGTACATTTAGAACTCTTAGTATTGAAGGTGAGAATATCGAGTTTAGTAATGGGTTCACGGAGCTACATACAGAGAGCTATAAAAATATTCTAAAAGGCGAAGGCTTTGGGATTGATTGCGTACGACCTTCGGTTGAAATCGTACACGATATTAGAACCGCAGAAGTCAAAGGTTTGAAGGGGGAGTATCATCCGTTTTTGAAGCTGGGCAGTCGGATAGAGGTGTCTGAAGGAGGGAAGGGATTATGGGATGGGAAGACCGAAGAAAGGATAGTAGAAGTGTTGGGGAGTAGATTGCAGTAGGGAGCCTCTTCCCTTGCAATCGAGTACATTGACCTGCGGGAAGAGGCTCCCTACTGCAATCTACATTTATTCTTTTTTGCTTATTTTACTTATATTATCACAGTAGCTATTAAGTTTGCGCGATAGCTTGAGGATAGCAAATTTTTAGTCCAGCGGACTATTAAAAATGTTTTAAAAAAATCAAAGGCCTAGAGGGAGCTTGTTTATGAGCGCTCGCTTTTTCCATTCGCACATCCATGTGCTCATGAAAGGCCGTCCCTCCTGTTCCGCCATCCATGGCTCCACTACGGAGGGACAAGCCCGCTCGCGCTCATAAACAAGCTCCCTCTAGGCTGGAGAAATTTTACAAAAATTTCTCCATTTCGGCTCTCCTTTTAGATTTTAATAAACTATTTTTTCTTTAACCCTTGAATAAAGCTATCTAGTAAGGTTTTCGCAAAATTCAAAGCATCTTCACGGTTGGTGAGTGGCTTAGCCATTTGGACGATGAGTTTTTCTTTCTCCTTTTCTAAAAGTCCAGTCATGGCTCGGTAGGTGCTTTCATGTAGTATTGAAGTCGCATCAACACCAAGTAACCATGCTCCGGTATGTTCTGGGCTATACTTAAATGACTCAAGGGAAATTATTGCTTCAGCATCACTATAGATTCTGTCAGAATTATCTACTTCATGATAAGTGCGAAGTAGGGTTAGCAAATCGATAGCATCCTTATGGTTTGTAGCTTTGCCTCTATCATTCCAAGCGAATATTTTTAAAATAGCAAGTCCAGCTAAGGATACTACCTTAATATCTAGTTCAGCATTTATCTTAACAGTGACTGCTGATTCTAATGCTTCTTGATAACCTGCAAGATTCATTACTACGTCCATATTAGGCGGCCATGAAATCATGTTGTTGTGGTCTTCGATTTTACCGAATGGAATTAGGTCCACTCGAAGCTCACGACCTAACACTTCGGACTTCATGCAGAGGTAGTGTTCAACGTTGGCTGCTCGAATAAATTTACCTGTTGAGATTAGGTATTGTTTAATTTGGTTAAATTGGTCCCAACTTTCAACTGCAAAAGCAAAGTCTACATCTCTTGTTGCTCGGCCAGAATTTAGGCCATATACATTTTCAAGTAAGAGATCTCTTGCCATAGCCCCTACAAGCAATACCTCAACCCCCAACGCTTGTGCGCACTGGTTAATTTCTTGTATCACCTCAATCGTGAGTGGGTTAAGTGGTTTGTCAGCTCTGATTTTCAGCATTTTCTAGATATTTGTTGTAGATAATTTTTGCTGTCTCTAGGTTGCGAGGATCATTGGTTGCCACAAGGTCTGCATATATTAGTAATGGGGGTACTGTTTCTTGCTGCATTAGGTCAGGTAAGATTTTTTTATCATCAAAATGCCAGAATGCTTCAAGTATTTCAATATTCCCTTGGGGGTCTGGTATCAGTCGATTGTCAATTACCAATCTAGCCATATTCTTTTTAGTATCTTTACCTTGTAGATATATTGTAAAAAAATTAGGCTTTAAATAGTTGGTTAGTTTATCCGCTGCAACTTCGCCACCCCATTGTGCGTTGTAGTCTGTAATCTCAATATTCTTCCACCAATTCTGATCTGGCGCTCGAAATTTTTGTGGATTTAATTTAGACCGAAGTTTAATAGGGTAGTTAGTTACCCATTCTTGGAGAAGCTTTTCTGGTTGAATTAATATTCTGTTGGTCTTTTGGGTGCCACCCAGTGTGAGTCCTCTGGTATCTAAGTCGTAAAATACCCAGCCAATTGTTCCAAGGGCGATACCTGCTACTTCTTTAATTTGACGATAAGGAGCATTTAGCAGCTCGGGTTTACACAGTAGCGTAAAAACCATGCGTAAGTTTGTGGCTGTTCCTGCACCTTTTATTTTTTTGCTAGTGACAGGATTTTTTAGACCCCTTATAAATATCAATAAATCAGGTTCATTTATATAAGCGTTACCAGCTAGGTCTATAAAATTTAGCTCTAAACTTTTGCACTTGTCTGCAGCTTCTGCAGTAAGACGTTGCGCAACTAGTAGTGGTTTATGCTTGAACACTTCAAGTTGATGTTTAACCTGCGCAACTGTTGCAAACCGGTCAATATTTTTAACTTTAACAACATATTGGTATTCTTGGTCATGCGCCTTTATCTTAATGTAGGCATCTGCATGAATTCTCAGATCTTCTTCCAGAGGGTAGGCAGTTACGGTAACCTCTAGACCAGTGGTTTTAGTTAAGGTTTTGATAGCTTGATCTAATATCGCTCTATTTGTGTCCATAAATTAGGTTGTTCAGGTATTTTAGATGTTCGCGTTACGTGAACGTTACCTTAAGATGAACGCAAAGTCAAGATCTTGTTCGTTAACTTGGCCTGTTCGCGTAATATGAACGCCCACCCCAATAGTAAGTAGAACCAAGGGTGGACCTTGTTTCCTCCTTAGTCTTCTTTTGATGCTGGAACTTAAAATGTATATTAGCTGTATCCTCCTGTAATTATTAATCCTTTGACCTACTTCCCCTGTAGAAAGCAAAATTAGCTATCTACAGAGGAAAAAATGCATTGTTTTATGCAACTGTATAAGTGAAAAAACACTATTTGCAGGGCGGCAATGTCAGTTCACTATTTAACCGCAAAGGGCCCTTAGCGGTTAAAATTCCCAACAACTAATTTGCACCGACCCATCAAAATTTACGATATCTAGAGATTAACAACAATTTAGGTGTCGATAAGTTATGGATATAGAGTCATTAGGATATAAAGTATTAGGTTTAGCTATAGAAGTTCACAAGCATTTAGGTCCCGGATTACTTGAGAGGACTTATGAGAGATGTTTAATTGAAGAGTTAGAGTCGAACAAAATTAATTATCAAAAGCAACTGCCATTGGTTCTGCGGTATAAGGGTAAAGTACTCGACGAAGGTTTTAGATTAGATCTTGTAATAGAAAATCAGATAATTATAGAGTTGAAATGTGTAGATACAATAGCTCCAATTCATCTAGCGCAAATTCTGACATACCTAAAGTTATCTGGCATGAGTTTAGGGTATATAATTAATTTTAATACAAAAACCTTAATGAAGGGTGTGAAGAGAGTGGTAAGTGGTCATGATGAGGATGGGGGCGGTTAGGAGTGTTTCCACCGCAAAGGCGCAAAGAACGCAAAGGCGGCGCAAAGGGTGAGAGGGGGGGGAGTTCAGTGTTAAGTACAAATTAGTCTAAAGCAAAACCACACTTCCTCTTACTGCTAAGGTACTAATCCATTACCCCACCCCTAACCCCCTTTGCGAAAGCTTCGCGCCCTTTGCGCCTTTGCGGTGGAATCATCCCCCTCCCTTGTTTATCCCCTAAATTTTAGCTATTACCTTACACATAACAATCACTCTCAACTAGCATTCAGATCAAATTACCATGAAATTAAAAGACGCAAATGTATTAGTTATCGGCGGAGCAGGTTTTATCGGGGGCTTTGTTGTCTCTGAGCTCCTTAAACACCCTGTAAAAAAAGTCACCATCTACGACAACTTCGCAAGAGGTAAGATGGAAAACATCGAAGACTCATTAAAAGATACTCGCTGTGACATCTTCCCTTACGGTGGAGATGTACGAGAAATAGATGTTTTGGATAAGGCGATGGAAGGAGTAGATTATGTATTTCACCTCGCTGCAATGTGGTTACTTCATTGTAAAGATTTCCCCCGTACAGCTTTTGAAGTTAATACAACTGGGACCTTTAATGTCCTTGAAGCCTGCGTAAAACATAAAGTTAAAAAACTAATTTACTCCTCTTCCGCTTCTGTTTACGGAGACGCATTAGAAGTCCCAATGACTGAAGATCATCCATATAATAATAAAAACTTCTATGGGGCAACAAAGATCTCTGGTGAGTCGATGTGTACGGCTTTTAACGATCGTTACGGCCTTTCTGTGATTGGACTTCGATACATGAACGTATATGGCCCAGGGCAAGATCAGCATGCCGTATATACTGGCGTAGTTCCAATTATGCTTAATAAAATTGAAGCGAATGAAGCACCGAATATCAATGGTGATGGTTCTCAGGCTTATGATTTTGTTTACGTTGAAGACGTTGCAAGAGCTAACATTAGTGCGCTTAATTCACCACAATCCTTTGGCTTCTATAATGTTGGAACTGAGGTTCAAACATCCATAAAAGAGCTTTGCGACACAATCTTAAGACTTAAAAAGTCTCCTTTGAAAGTAAACTACATACCTTATGCAGAAGATGATGCGAGGCAGCTGGTTCAAAATCGAATCGGGTCTAGAAAGAAAGCTGAAGTTGAGTTGGATTTTTTATTTAAGTATTCACTAGATGATGGATTGCAGAGTTTGATCGATTGGAGAATCGCTAAGGGGATAGATAAGGCATAAATATGAGTATTTCAAATTTAGCTGAAAAAAGAAAATACATTCCGATCTCCTTACCAGTAACAGGCGAGGAAGAGTGGCTAGCGACGAAAGAATCCATCATGTCAGGCTGGCTAACCTCCGGGCCAAAGGTTCGGGAGTTCGAAGCCAATTTTGCTACTCGGCATGGAGTAAAACATGCGTTGGCAGTAACAAGCGCTACAACAGCACTTCACTTATCTTTAGTAGCACTAGGTGTTGGCCCAGGAGATGAGGTGATAGTTCCTGCTTTTACTTGGGTGGCCACAGCCAATGTGGTTTTACATTGCGGAGCGAAGGTAGTTTTCGCTGATATCGATCCTAGTACTTTTAATATCTGCCTAAAGGATCTTAAAAAAAGAATTACTTCAAAAACTAAAGCGATTATTCCAGTTCACTTGTTCGGCTTATGCGCTGATATGGACGGAATTAAAGCGATCGCAGGAAATATCCCTTTGGTTGAGGATGGGGCATGTGCGGCAGGAGCTTCGTACAAGGGAACTCCTGCTGGAGCATTAGGAACTATCGGATGTTTTTCTTTTCACCCTAGGAAATCTATTACTACGGGTGAGGGTGGTATGCTTACAACTAATGATCCCAAGCTCGCAGAGTCTCTTGATACATTAAGAAATCACGGAGCATCAATGTCTGAGGAACAAAGACACAAGGGTGCGAAGCCTTACATCCTCCCAGATTTTAATCTTCCAGGTTACAACTATCGGATGACTGACCTTCAAGCATCGATTGGAATTGTTCAGTTAACGAAGCTTGATCAGTTTATTAATGAAAGAGCGCAGTGGGCGAAGTTTTATTCAGAAGAGTTGAGCGGGATAAAATGGCTTAAAACACCTGAGTTTGATCCTAGCATATATGGGCATGGTTGGCAGTCTTATGTGACTCTTATAGATGAAGACATTTCACCCATGAGCAGAAATGATATCATGGAACATCTTCAAGCAGAAGGCATTGCAACTAGGCCAGGGACACACGCCGTTCACATGTTGAACTACTATAAAGATACCTTCGATATAAAAGACACTGATTATCCAGGTGCGATGCTTGCCAATAATTGTTCTATGTCAATTCCCCTTCACAATAGAATGGAAGCAGATGACTATAAGTATATCGTCGATACATTAAAGGCTATTTAACAATCTATGTGCGGGATAGCAGGAATATTTAGATTAAACGGACAGCCCGTTAGTCCAGTCTCTCTTAGGAGAATGACTGATGCAATTGCCCACCGTGGTCCAGATGGTGAAGGTTTCTATACTGATAGTTTCGTCGGATTAGGTCATAGACGTTTATCTATTATTGATCTATCAGCCCTTGGGCATCAGCCTATGCAGAGTGCGGATGCTCAAGTAGTACTTTCTTATAATGGCGAAGTTTATAACTATCAAGAACTCAGAATTGAACTTGAAGCAAAGGGTCATAGCTTCAGATCTAAAACAGATACAGAAGTTGTGCTTAATGCTTGGGTAGAGTGGGGGGCTGATTGTGTTAGTCGCTTTAACGGAATGTTTGCTTTTGCCGTTTGGGACAAAAGAGATCAGTCACTTTACTTGGTTCGAGATAGATATGGAATAAAACCTCTATACTATGCTTCTTGGGGCAAAACCTTATTGTTTGGTTCAGAGCAAAAGGCAATCCTAGCTCATCCAGAAGCAAAAAAAGACTTAGATAAGAAAGCCTTGCTTGAGTATTTTACATTTCAGAATATTTTTACTGATAGAACTTTGTTAGAGAATGTAAAGCTTCTTCCCCCAGCATCTATTCTAAAAGCGAGTTTGGGAGCAACTACAGATTTTAAAATTTATCAGTATTGGGATTACAGGTTTAGAGAACCTGAAAATAAAGCCGACCATAGAGAGTACCGTGAAGAGTTGGATCGTTTAATGAGACAGGCGGTTAGTAGGCAACTTGTTTCAGATGTAGAGCTAGGTTCTTACCTTTCCGGAGGCATGGACTCGGGCACAATTACAGCCCTTGCTTCTAAGGAACTTCCTTACATTAAGACTTTTACTTGTGGATTTGATTTGAGTTCGGCCTCAGGAATTGAGCTTGGTTTTGATGAGAGAACTAAAGCGGAAGCTATGTCTGCTCTATTTAAAACTGAGCATTACGAGATGGTTCTTAAGGCTGGAGATATGGAGCGATGTATGTCTAAGCTTGCTTATCATATCGAGGAGCCAAGAGTAGGGCAGAGTTATCCTAATTATTATGCTGCGCAGCTTGCGAGTAAGTTTGTTAAAGTTGTTTTATCTGGTGCTGGTGGAGATGAGTTGTTTGGGGGATATCCTTGGCGGTATTATCGAGCCACAGTTTGTAGGGATTTTGAAGACTATGTAGATCAGTACTATTTGTACTGGCAAAGACTTGTAGATAATACTCAGTTGAAAAAACTCTTTGCTCCGATATGGGATGATGTAAAAGATGTGTGGACTAGAGATATCTTTAGGGATGTTTTTAAAACGCATGATAATGAGCTCGATAGGCCTGAGGATTATATAAATCATTCTTTGTATTTTGAAGCTAAGACATTTCTGCATGGATTATTTGTAATTGAAGATAAGCTTAGTATGGCGCATAGCTTAGAGACTCGAGTGCCTTTTATGGATAATGATTTGGTGGATTTCGCTATGGCCTGTCCAGTTGAACTTAAGCTAAATAATTTATCTGAGGTAATTAGAATAAATGAAAATGATGCTGGGAATAAACAGAATGAATTTTTTAAAAAAACTAAGGATGGAAAACAAATTCTTCGAGATGTAATGAAAATGTATATTCCTGATGAAATTGCTAATGCTGAGAAGCAGGGGTTCTCAGCGCCTGACGCTAGTTGGTTTAAGGGAGAGAGTATTGAGTTTGTGAAGAGGAAGTTACTTAATCCTAGAGCCTATCTTAAAGAATTTTTGGATGAAGCTACCCTAGACTTATTAGTAGGGCAACATATCTCAGGGCATAGTAATAGGCGATTATTGGTTTGGTCTTTTTTAAATGTTGAGGAAGCATTAGGTGGAAGGTTGTCTTGAGGGTAGTCTTTATTGGAAGTAGCAAGTTTGGGTTAAGGTGTTTAGATAGAATGCAGGGGATGTCTGATTGCCAGGTAGTTGGCGTAGTTACGGCCCCAGAAAAGATTTGTATATCTTATAACCCCGTAGGTTTTACAAATGTACTTCATGGGAACGTGCAAGGATATTGTGAACAGAATCATATTCCTTATGTTGTGAGCGATAGCGGTATGAATCAAGAAGGGTTATTTGAAAGTGCTCAAGATTGGAATCCGGATGCTTTTATAGTAGTTGGGTGGTATCATATGGTCCCTAGAAAGTGGAGAGAGTTAGCACCTTGTTATGGTATGCATGCTTCTTTACTCCCAGATTACAGCGGGGGAGCACCTTTGGTATGGGCAATGATAAATGGTGAAAAGAGGACAGGAATTACTTTATTCCAATTTGCGGATGGAGTTGATAATGGGCCTATTGTTGGCCAATGTGAAACGGAAATTTTTGTCGATGATAATATAGCAAGTCTATACGATAGGATAGAGGATTTAGGATTAGATTTAATGTCAACTTATTGTCCCAAGCTAGCAAACGGAACAGCCAATTTTTTACCGCAGGACGAAAAGAAACGTAGAATATTTCCTCAAAGATGCCCCGACGATGGAAAGGTAGATTGGTCCAGATCTGCTAGGGAGGTGCATGATTTTATCAGGGCCCAGACAAAGCCTTATCCAGGGGCTTTTTCTTATCTTGGAGATACCAAGATTTATGTATGGAGCTCTATGTTCGTTTCTGATAGCCCAAAGAATTTATTGCCTAGCGGAGGAATTTATCTTCAAGGAGAGGATTTGTTAGTAGGATGTGGCGATATTTTATTGAAGCTTAAGGATGTGTCTTTAGCAGATTCAGCAATCTTACCTGCTGATTTATTAGAACTTGGAGCAAGGTTTGTTTCTTAAAGAGGTTATTTCATTGCTTAGACAGCTACGCTCTAATCGGAAAAGAGGAGCGCCCCTATTTCTGTCTAGTAACATTTTTGTGTGTCTGAGAAGATTTTTGTGTGCAAAACTGAGCCCCGTTGCACCCTATCCTTCCTCTGTTTATCGTAGTCTATTGGAGTCCCTAAAGAAAAACGATTGTTTTGAGGTAGTAAGTCTTGAAAGTTACGTGTCAAACTTAGTTCCGCAAAATACCTTAACTAGAGTTGTTCTTAGGCACGATCATGATGGCGGTAAAAAATTACCGTTATCCCTTCTGTGCGATATCGAGGAGGCTGCTGGGTTTAGGTCTTCAATTCACATATTGGTAGACGGCCTAGATTACGACCCGTTACCCTTGGTCCCCTTTTGGAAGGATTTGTCTAAGAGGGGGTTTGATATTGGATTGCATTCTCAATGTTGGATGAGAGAAAATTACGAGGAGGCTTTTTTTGACGATTTGGCTAAATTTGAACTATTGCTTGGTTTTAAGCCCAAAACAATGAGCTTACATGGCGCTTGGCCTAGGTCTGATATAGATATGAGAAGAAGAGAGGAGTTCCTTGGTAACTTAAATAAGTACTTAAGAGACACTGATATTGCGGGATATAATAATACTTTTAGTTGGGTTTTGGAGGATTCTTCAATAGGAGGTGAAGTGCAACCTTTAACTTGGGAATTCTCGGGAGGTGCGGATTTTATTTTTAGAGGAGGGGTAGGTTTAATATTGACGCATGATGGTAATCCTCAGCTTTCTTATTGGAGTTAGATGTTAAGTATTGAGTTGTTTTTCGTCCTACTGCAAATCACAGTGATTTGTACTTTATTTAGAGCTGTTCCAGCCTTGTTGTGGCCTCCCTACGGGGGAGATGCTGCGTATCATTTTTATTACATTGATGAGATTCGAAAGAATAAGAGCGTAGCGCCTTTAAAGACGAGTAAGTTTGTTTTAGAGAGGGAGGTTACTTATCCTTGGGGTTTTCATGTCCTTTGTTCTTATATTAAACCCCGCACGCTAAAGAATTATCCTTTCTTGCCGAGTTTATTTTTTGATATTTTGCACTCCTATTTAGTCGTAATTCTTATTTGGTATTTGTTGCCTGCGAATGAATTAGTATCTGTTAAAGCCTTGACTTCTTTAATGGGAGGAGTTTTCTTTTGTGTGAATCCTGCTCTTTTGGGTGTAGGAGGAGGCCCTAGAGCATATGAACTTACTCCTCGGGTGGCGGTGGAGTTTTTTTCCGTTTTTGCTTTCTTCACTTTGGGTATCTTTGAGCACTCGGGAAATTTACTTGCACTCTTACTTTCAATTACGTCCGTATCAGCAGCGGTTTTATATGGTAGATTTGCACTTCAAGTGTTTTTATTTTTTTCTTTATTTTTTGCAATAATTTCAAAAGATGCATTGCCTCTATTGGTATTTCTATGTGGTTTAATCTTAGCTATATTGTGGACAAGAGGACGTTTTATTAGAATTTTATGGAGCCATGTTCTTTTTTTATCCAACTATAGGCAAAGAGTTCAACATGAGCATCCTGCCATGGAGTATCGAAAGAAAGTATGGCCTTTTTCGGGATTAAAAACAAAGAAGGAAATTCTCAAGGTATTGTTGCATCAGCCCTTGTTCATATTTGCCACAAGGAATATGCTCACCTTATTGGTGCTTTTTGCCGTCTTTGTGAACTTTGGAGACTTAGTGTGGTATCATGAGATTCCTAAGTATCTTGGTGTTTTGACCTTTGTTTCGATTTTTTCTTTTTTATGTGTTCTGATTCCCCCGCTTAGATTTCTTGGGGAGGCCGAGCGCTATCCTGAGTTTGCGGTATCTTCTGTTTCTATTCTTGCTACATTAATAATGTATTGGCAAAATTTGCCCTATATTTTGTGTTGCATTCTTTTTCTATTGTTATCTTCTCCCATCTTATTATTTAGTTGGATTCAGATGTTTAGAACGCATAAAGCGAATAGAGTTAAATCGGCAAAGATCTCAGAACTATTGAATTATTTAGGCATTAGAGATAGGGTAGATAGGGTTTTGTTATTGCCTGATAGGCTCTCTTCTGTCGTTGCGCTAGAGACTAAACACTTGGTTTTGTCTTCTATGGATTTCTTCCTTTGGAACGAAAGATGGGAAAAGTTATTCTCTAGATATCCGTGGCCAAATACTGATTTAAAGTATTGGAAGGATATGGAATGCGCTACGCTTGTAGTGTTCGATTCCGTAAATGGAAGGCAAACAAATGCCCCTTTGTATGACTTTACGGGCTTAAAGAAGATTTTTGATAATGATTATTTCGAAGTTTATGAATTTTAGGAGTTTTTAGCATGAATGTTTTAATGGGAAATGGCTACATGCCAACAGGTCACCTATTTAAAGATGCAGTGTGGCGTATAATCGGCAGCCCCAATTTACTCAAAAGACTTCAGTGGGATAATATATTTGAGTCTTTGGATTTGAAACGTAGTGATACTGTTTTGGATTTCGGGTGTGGATCTGGTTATATGACTTTTGGGATGGCTAGAATCGCTAAGAAGGCTATTGGTATCGATGTAGGTAATGTGGATGAGAACATAATACCGGAAGGGCTTAAAGGTAAATTAGAGTTTTTGAGGGTACGAGGAGAAAGTTTGCCATTTGAAAATGAAAAGTTTGATGTCGTTTTAATGTCAGAAGTGTTGCCGATGATTGATAACCCAGAAGAATTTATTAAAGAAGTTTCAAGGGTTCTTAAGAAGGGTGGGCGCATTGTATTGGTAAATCCAACCGCACGAGTAGGGCTTAAGAGTGACTATGACAATAATAGTGGAGTTGTTGCTCTTATGAAGTTCTTCGGAAAGGCTCCTGCTACTTATCAAGGCTATGTGCAAGCTTTTCAAAATGCAGTAGGAACGGCATGGAAACATTTAGAAAGTGAAGATTATTATCGAAAATTTGTAGAAGAAGCTGGGTATGAGGTTAAGTCTGTTTGTTATTCACCATCTTCTTTAGCTCAGAATGGATACGAAAGATGCCAATTCGTATCGCTTTGTTTAGGCCGTCGAGTCGTTAGCAATTGGTATTTTCTACTTTATCCCGCCTTTAAGATTTTGGATAAAGTATTAAAGTCTCCTAGGGGCACAGGGTGCATCATGGTAGCGGAGAAGTTGTAGAGTTTGATACGCAGACTATATAGCCAATTTCTAAGTTCCCGGCTTGCAAAAAACTTTTCTTGGCAGTTCTTAGCCAATAGCGTTTCTTCCGCTCTGGGATTTTTATATGCTATTCTTGCGGCAAGATATTTAGGTGCTGAGGGCTATGGGTATGTCGCTTCTATAATGGCGTTAAATAGTGTTGTATCAAGTTTTTTCGAATTGAGATTACAGGAAGCTGTTATTCGATTTTGCGGAGAGTACTATGAAAAAAAAGAACTCAGTATAGTTAAGCGCTTAGTACGTCTATTCGTAACCCTTAATGCCTTAGTAGGGACATTGGGTTTCGTGTGTTGTTTGTTGGTCGCTCTATTTTTTGCGGGCTATTTTGTTCCAGAGGGAACTGAGTTTGGAATTCTGCTTTTGGGTGCACTTGTTTACTTGGTGGGTATTTGTACCGCGGGCGTTTCTATTGGCTTGTTTCGTGTATTTGATGATTTTAAGACCTATGCAATATTGCGGGTAATTGGCTCCGCAATTAATATCATAGGCCTCATATCAGTCGTGGTTTTCTTCGAGGGGAGTCCGGTGTCTGTGTTATGGCAAACCGCTGTTACTTTCACCCTCGGGAATCTTATAATTTTCGTGGGTAGTCTCAGGTTGAGCAGGAAGATTCTCGAAGGCGTAGTTATGGAAAGTTCGCTTGCAAAGAATCTTTTAAGGGATATCAGAACGTTTGTTTTGAGCACTTGGGGTAGTCAAATGGCGAGTATGCCAACAAAAGAAATTGATGTTTTACTTCTAGCTCACTATTCTACTTTGAGAGAAGTGGCGTGCTATAAAATTGCTAGACAGTTTTTAGGCGCTTTATGGATGATTACAGATCCACTTATGACGGTGGTGTATCCAGAGTTTGTTAGGCTTAGGTACAGTGGATCAATGAACGCAGTAAAAAATTTAGCGAGAAAGCTATCAATCTACCTAGGATTGGTCGGAGCTATTATTTATATAATCTCAATATTGGTTGTCCCCTATATTGTTCAGTATTTTTTAGGCCCAGATTACATTACCGTATCTAGCTTGTATGCAATCCTCGCGTTTAGCGTCGTAGTGTGGATGCCCCTTCTTTGGGCTAATCCATTGATTTTAAGTTGTGGTGGTGCAAAAGTTATATTCTTTATTACGTTGTGTGTGGGGGCAGTTACAATTTTATCATATTTTATTGCCGGTTACCTATTTGGTGTTTATGGTATCGCCACGGTTAGTATGTTGAATATATGTTTAATCTCTTTTCTCTCTTTCTGGTATGTGATTAAGAAAAAGTTTTTTATTGAATTTAGTGTCTTAGGAAAAGCTCACTGAGAAGTTACCTTGGTTTTCTTAAAGCGATAGTTTAGAAATGCCATTATTCCGATGAACTGGAATATGGCTATTGCAAAATCCAATTGAACTTTATGTCTCGGGCCCTGTAGCTCGGTATAAAGTGAGTAGAAGCTTACAAAACAAAAAAAGTAAGTTGATATAAACTTGAAAAATAAACTCTCTATTTTAAATACACAGAAGAATCCACGAAAAAGTGCCGGGATGAGTAACCAGTGTATTAAGGCAGGAATGTTAAGGAAACTGTAGGCTTCCCCGGTATGAAATGGAATAGGAGTCATAATCATTCTAAAAAAACCGACAATTGGATTCTTATAGCTTTCTTCTACTGCTGAAGTACCATATTCAATAGTATCTGCGCCTATCCATTTGAAAATTAAAAAAGTCATAACTAAAGTTATTAACATTAAAGGTACTTTACCCTTGAAGTTTCTATTTCCGAGTAGTGTAAGGCCCATTGATAGTGCGAAAAATATGGGGACGTAGAATCTACTAAAGAATAAAATAAAAATTGTAGGAATCGCAACTAAGGCCGATTGGGTAATCTTATTAGAAAATAAAAGTGAACTACTTAAAATTAGTAAAAGATGTAGTAATAGAATGAGAATGTCCTTAAGATTAGCAATGGTTGACCAAGCAAATATATCTGGATGAAATAGAAGGAAAAAAAAGAAATATTTTTCTTGAGAGTTTGAAAGTGTAAGATTCGAACGTAGGATGTGTTTTCCCAGTGATGCAATCAAGCCAGTCATGACTATATTTAAGGCGACTGGAGAGAAATAGTAGTCTCCGAATAGATAAATAGAAAAGCAATTAAAAAGGTAGTAACTTACATGTGTCCCAGAGGATATCATTTTGATGTAATCCCACTTCTCGTGCAGGTTGAAAATATTTATGCCTTGATAATGTAAAATGTTACCCTTTTCGAGATAAGCCCAGTCGTCAGAAAAGGTGTAGGTACCATCGAAAAATATACTGAAATAAATAAGAAATGCGCATGATTTTACTAGGCAGGCGAGAATTGCCAAGGGAAGGTTTTTAATACTTAGCTGAGTTACTAGCAGTATTGATAAGCCGATTACAATTGAAGGGAGCATCAGCTCCTCAAAACTAAAGGGATGCATGGTTAATTAGTTCCAATTCATAAAGTTTGGTTATGTTTTTAACGTCATACTTTAAAGTTACGTCTGAGGGTACTCTGCTAGAGTAGTTGAACTTGTTTAAGCCTTCTTTAAGTTCTATAGACGATATACTACCAAGTATTTCACAAGACTCTACTCCAGTGAGTATCTCAGCTAGCCCGCCAGTAGCTGGAGTAGATAATACTGGAGTTCCGCAGGCGAGTGCTTCTAGTACTACGTTAGGTAGGCCTTCATGTTTTGACGATAATATGAACGCGTTTGCTTGTTGATAGTATGGATAAGGGTTGCTTTTATGCCCTAATAGAAAAACTTGGTTTTCCAGTTTATTGTCATAAATTAGTTGCTGTAGTTTTTCGCTTAGGACTCCCGAGCCAAGAATACTAAGGGATATATCAGTCCTTTTAGTTAGGGATAGTCCCTCTATTAGCATCTCAAAGCCCTTCTCCTCAGATAATCTGCCTGATGCAACTATGTTTATGGGACAATTCGTTTGGACATTTTTATATACTTCTTTTTCTAGCCTAGCCATTTCTGTGATTTTTTTTAAGTCAAGTGGATTATATATCACTGTCGTTTTTTCGGGCCGAATACCAAAATTGGAGATTAAATCATTTTGCATATATTTTGATTGGCAAATGATTAGATCAATTCGGTTGTAGAATACTCTGTATAAAAAGTGCCATGCCCATTTCAATTTAGAATCTTCTACTAACTTAGAAACAATGGCGCTTTCGCGTGCTACAATTTTAATTCGGCTTGAGAATAATGCTTTTAATATTGAAAGTAATATGTTTAGGTGGCTTAGTGTTGAGAAAATCGTGTCAGGCTTAATTTGTCTAACTAATTTAAATATCTTCCTAGGCGAATGCCTAACCCTCCTGCAGTTTAAATCGATAATAGTTATATGATCAGGGATCTCTGCCAAAAATATGGCATCTCTAGAATCTAAGATTGCGAGGTAGATTTCAAACTTGCTTTTATCTAGGAACTTTAGAAGATTTGTTAATACTCGCTCTGACCCACCGCACCGCAAGTTAGGAATTAAAAACAGAACTTTTTGAGAATTAAACATTTTATCTAAATAGACTAAAACACATTTCGATGATAGATCATGCGCTTAACATGACTAGGAATATCGGCCAATTATTTTTATTAATTCTTCTGCTTTTAGGTGGCTATCTATACTATAGTGAAGTGGATAATAGTATAACTGAAGAAGAAATATTTTATATAACAAAATTTGTTCCAGAAAAGCTGGACGGCGCATCGCTTTCCTATGAGAATCAAGTTTTATTTATAGAAAACGTTTTAAGTGCAGTACTTCTCATAGCTTCTGATAATATTGGGATTAAGCAAAATAGATCTAGAGAGCCAAGGGATCTTTTTAAGAGCAAATCTGGCCTATGTTACGATAGAAGTCGAGTCATAGAGAAGATTTTAAGATATAACGGTTTTAGAACGAGGCACGTATCGGTCTTTTCTATGGAGGGTTTTGATTCTATAACTAGTGCTTTTTTAAGTAAGGGTATTAGTTCGCATGCAGTAAGTGAAGTATTGACCAGGAAGGGTTGGATGCTAATTGACTCCAATAGTATTTGGCTGTCTAGAGATCTGAACGGCAACCCTATGTCGGTAGCTACATTGATGAAGCGAGTTCGAGCGGGGCTTCCACCAGATTGGTTGAACCGGCCGGAAACACGAATCTACGATAGCAATTTTTTCTTTGTTTATGGCCTATATTCAAGGCATGGTAAGTTTTACCCACCTTATAATTCGGTACCCGATGTAAATTATTCAGAATTTGCCGACAATTTATTTGGAAATTAGATATCGCACACTCACAACTTCCATGACTATGCTGAGGGGTGGTAATAAAGAAAGTACCTTTCTAGTAGAGTCTTTCTAGCGAGATCCCCTTTTTCAAGGAACTTTGCTTTTCTCATTGAATAAGGAATATAGTTCTTTGAATCGAACATTGACCATCCTCCAGCTCGAATCGCTTTGCCCCACTCCTTCGCAGATTGTTTTGTTTTATACTCAACCTGCCTTCTAAGAGGTCCATAGGTATGTATTAGGGGCCTTAATCCATGCCTTTCTACATCCGCAACAACCAAAATAGCATTTGAGGTAGAGTGTTTTTTTATTAGTGTGAATAGGTTGCAGGCTTCAGGATATAAAGGCGAGTTGGATAATGCTTGCTCAGTGACGAATATATGGTGAAGTACATCTGAGATAATGATTAAATCAAATTTTTCACCAGCATCTTTTTTAGAAAGGTATTTTTGTATCGTTTCTTGATGTACATGGATTCTGTCAGATAAAGATAAATCTTTGGACGCCTCAATTAGATCGTTGTAATCCTCTTGCCCATTTCCATCCGTTTCTATGAACGGATCTACACCAGTAACGTTTTTAACTCTATTTTTTGAAAGTGTTAGAAGTGCATCGTGCCCATGACCGACCCCGACAAAAAGAGCATTTTGAAATGTTTTTTCATTGAGGCTCGAAAAGAGCATCTCATGTGCGTAATTCATGCGAATAAAGTCAACTGAAAGTCCTCTCCGTATGGCTCTTTTGGCAATAATCTGGCTTAGTCTTTTAGAATTTACTTCCTCATTTATAGTCGGCATACCTATCCCCAAAACCTCAACCCACTCTTCTTCACCTCAACGTCCTCACCATAATACTCTGTATAAGAATCTTTATAGTAGTAATGATGTTTACCCTTTTTGACGTCAACTCCGTTAAGGATAACGCCCAGGATTTTTCCACCGACTTGAGTGATCTTATTGCAGGCATCACGAGCTATGTTTTGTTCTGTCTTTTGTCCTCTTATTACCATGATCACTCCATCAACTACTCTTGAGAGGAGCACGGCATCTGTTACTGGAAGCACTGGCGGTGAATCGACTAGAACGAATTCAAATTTTTCTTTTAGTATTTGAAGTAAATCAGCCATCTTCTTGGATCCTAAAAGTTCTGCAGGGTTGGGTGGTTTTATTCCAGATGGTATGACTGATAGTTTCGCGTGCTGAGTCTGGTGAATTACTTCTTCTAGCGTGCACATGCCTGTTAAGTATTCGACTAGTCCTGGGGCGTCTTTTGGAATGCCGAAGTGTTTATGTACGGCAGATCTTCTTAGGTCAGAATCGATAAGCACTAGCGACTTAACAGTCCCTGCTATCGTGAGCGCTAAGTTGCTACTGAGGGTTGTCTTACCTTCTCCCTTTCTAGAGCTTGTTACAAGTACTATCCTCGGTGGGTTGTCCGCTGAAGAGAGTAGTATGGAAGTACGCACCGCTCTAAAAGCTTCACTTGTTGCCGAAAATGGAGCAGAAACTGTCACAAGGCTATTCTCGACTTGATGTGAGAGAGGAACTGCTACGATGTCGTTTGTGGGGGCATCGTTCTTGGGTTCACCCTCTTGATTTCCTATCGCAAGTTTATCTTTGTGAGTTAGCGCCATTAGTGCTTCAGGTTGATCGGTAGATCCTTCTGAATTAAAAGATGGAATTACTCCTAGGGAAGGGAGTCGTAGAATCTTTTGAACTTGGTCTGATGTTTCGATTGTATTGTTTAGCACTTCTAGGAGTAATGCAAGTAAGAATCCAAGGATTGGCCCAAGAAAAAGTGAGAGTAGAATGTTTCTAGGTCTCTTAGGGCTAGAGTGGCCTTGCGGAATAGCAGCTTTATCCGACAAGGTGATGTTGTTTACTTCACTCTCGGCTCCAATTTGAGCTTCCTTGAGTTGTCTTAGAACTGACTGATGAAGGTCTCTAACTGAATCGAATTCTCTTTTCATGGAGTTGTATTTAACAGAGCGTCTTGAGAGGTCGAATGCTTTACTCTTTTGCATTTCTAATTCTCTTTTTAGTTCTTCTTCCGAGGCTAGGTCAGATTTGTACTGCGCTTCGGCTGTTCTAAGCATTAATTTTTCTTGGTTCTTTAAACTTCCTTTTAAGCTTTCTATTTCTGCTTTTAATTGAATCATGGCAGGATAAGCAGGTTTGAACTTTTGCCCTAAGTTAGCATATTCACCTTCTTTATTCCTTAGGCGTAGCTTAAGATCTTCTAGTCCTCTAGAGTCGTTTGTGTTTGATGAAATATTTCCACCTTCTTTTGCTTCGTTAAAAGCAGCTTCAGATTTAATTCGTTTGCCTGTGGCTTCTGTTAGGAGTTGATTTAATTCTGACATCTTTCTAAGAACTATGTTTTCGTCTTGATTTAGAGCAATAATAGAGTTTTCTTCAGCATACTTTGCGATGTCTTGCTCGATTACTGCTACTTTGGAGGCTAGTTCATCTGCTTGACTTCTAAGGAAGACTAGATTGGTCAGTGCAGTTTTTTGTTTCTCTTCTTTTGCTAGTTCAATGAAGTTTTGACTATGAGTATTGGCAATGCTAGCGGAGAGTTTTGGGTCTGAAGTGGTTGCGCTAATTTTAACTAGGAATGTTCTCTTTACTGGGCTTATGGAGATAAGTCCTAGGTAGGATTTTAATAAACCTATTGGGTGCTGGTAGCTTGAACCTGATTCTGCTTCTTGGCTATCTCCTGCGTCTTTACTTGAGAATAGGTTCGTAAATGCCCCAATGATAGATCCAACTATACTTGTTCGGCTATTGATATAGGTTATTATCTTTTGGCCTAATTCTTTGTCGGCAAGCATTTTATCCGCGAGGGTTAGACGTTCTATGAGTTTAACTTGAGTCTCTAGATAGTCTTGTTTCTCGGTTTGTTTGGCGATTGACTCTTCGAAGCTTGTGCCTGTTACGGTAGGAGAGTAGGCACCAATGCTGATTTCTGTTTCTGCTGTGTAGAGTGGAGTAGCTAGGTAGTTGTAGATTGTAGTAAGCGCAACTAGTATGAGGGCGACTGTTAAGATCAACCTTTTGTGAATTACTAGTATTCGTAAGTAGTCGGCAATAGGGTTAGATTCTGATTGGTATTCAGGTTTGTCGTCTCTGAATACGTCCACGGTTGTGATGTTCGGCTGGGGTCTTCTTACGTCTGAAGAGAGTTGTCTGTTTCCGTCTGTCACCTAGATTCTCCTGTGTGTGCTGTTTAACTAGAGAGCTAAAAAAAGTTTAAAATTAGAGTGTTAGTTAAACAGCATTTTGGGAATAGTATCCAGTGATTTTGTGTAAAAAGATGGGGGTTTGGTGA
>CAYGUX010000019.1:0-55375 GCA_964353175.1 uncultured Bdellovibrionales bacterium
CTGTAAGGCTCGTCTTACCGTGATCCACGTGCCCTATTGTTCCTACGTTTACGTGTGTCTTACTACGATCAAATTTCTCCTTAGACATGGCCTTTCCTACTTAAAATAATAATAAATGTTTATAATAAATCTACTTTGCAATAATAGCTTCTGCAACTTGTGATGGAACATAATCATACTTCCCAAAATGCATTGAGAATGTTGCTCTACCCTGAGTTGCACTTCTCAAATCAGTGGCATAACCAAACATCTCTCCTAGTGGCACTTCAGAATCTATTACTTGCGCTCCAATTCGAGGTTCCATTCCAAGAATTTTACCTCTTCTTCTGTTTATATCCCCTACTACGTTAGACATAAAATCATCTGGAGTTACAATCTCAACTTTCATTAGTGGCTCAAGAAGTTTAAGATCTGCTTCTCTACATGCTTCTTTAACGGCCATACTTCCAGCTATTTTAAAAGCCATTTCGGATGAATCCACTTCGTGATAACTACCGTCGATTAGCTCTACACCAACATCAACTACTTGGTATCCAGCTAATATACCACCTGCCAATGCTTCAACAATTCCTTTCTCTACAGCAGGAACATACTCTTTAGGAATAGCTCCACCCTTGATTAGGTTTGTAAAAATAAAGCCTTCACCACGCTCTCTTGGGAAAACTCTAATCACTACGTGACCGTATTGACCTCTACCACCGGACTGCCTTACATATTTAAGTTCTTTCTCTACTGGCTTCGCAATTGCCTCTCTATATGCTACTTGTGGCTTACCAACATTAGCTGAGACCTTAAACTCTCTAGTCAATCTGTCAACAATAATTTCTAAATGTAGCTCACCCATTCCGGCGATAATAGTTTGTCCAGTTTCTTCATCACTTTTTAATCTAAATGATGGATCTTCTTGAGCAATTTTACCTAATGCACTTCCAAGTTTATCCTGATCTGCTTTAGTTTTTGGTTCAATTGCTACAGAAATCACTGGTTCTGGGAATTCAATTGCTTCCAAGATAATTGGGTTACTCTCATCACAAAGTGTATCTCCAGTATGAACATCCTTAAGTCCAACTACAGCTGCGATATCACCTGTTTCAATGAAATCAACTTCTTCTCTCTTATTCGCATGCATCTTAACAATTCGCCCCAACCTACTGGTCTTACCAGTTCTTGGATTTAATACAGATGCACCGGAATCAATTCTACCAGAATAAACTCTAATAAAACTTAGAACTCCATGAGGATCAGAAATGATCTTAAACGCTAGAGCAGAGAAAGGCGCGGAATCATCAGCTGGTCTTTCTAAAACTTTCTCTTCATCTTCAGGATCAAGGCCTGAGATAGAAGGTACATCTAATGGAGAAGGCAAATATCTTACGACAGCATCAAGTAAAGGCTGTACACCTTTATTTTTGAATGCAGATCCACATAATACCGGAACAAACGACATAGAAAGACATGCCTTTCTAATTCCAACATACATTTCTTCTACTGTAAGCTCTTCACCACCTAAATATTTTTCTAGTAAAGCTTCATCCATTTCTGCCACTGCTTCAACAAGTGCAGTTCTAGCAGCCTTAGCTTGCGCCGCGTATGCTTCAGGAATATCTTGATAGGAATATTTAGCACCTAGAGTTTCTTCTTCGTAAATAATCGCCTGCATTGTAACAAGATCAATTATACCCACAAATTCATCTTCTCTACCAATAGGTAGTTGTAATGGAATAGGCTTGCACATTAATCTTGAACGCATCATCTCTAAACAACGCTCAAAATCCGCGCCCATTCTATCCATTTTGTTTACAAAACAAAATCTTGGAACGTCATACTTATCTGCTTGTCTCCAAACAGTTTCAGTCTGAGGCTCAACTCCAGCTACCGCATCAAATACTGCGACAGCTCCATCAAGTACTCTTAATGATCTTTCTACTTCAATTGTAAAATCTACGTGTCCAGGAGTATCAATGATGTTAATTCTATGCACAGGAAATTGATCTTCTCCACCCTTCCAATGACAAGTTGTCGCAGCAGAAGTGATGGTTATTCCCCTCTCTTGCTCTTGAACCATGTAATCCATGGTTGCCGCACCATCGTGCACTTCACCGATCTTATAACTAACGCCAGTATAATATAGGATACGTTCAGTTGTAGTTGTTTTACCTGCATCAATGTGTGCCATGATGCCGATGTTTCTTATTTTATCGAGAGGAATAGATCTTTGAGCCATAAAATCAAACTGTAATTTTTGTTATTAAGAAAATTGAATAAAAAATGAATCGTTGAGAGAGATAGAATAATTATTCCTATCTCTCTCTTTAGGCGATAAGCCTAGTGACTACCATCGGTAGTGAGCAAATGCTCTATTGGCTTCCGCCATTTTATGAGTATCTTCTCTCTTTCTAACGGCATTGCCTCTATTCTGAGATGCGTCATATAGTTCTGCTGACAATCTATCAGACATATTCTTTTCACCACGATCTCTAGCAGCACCAACTAACCAACGAATAGCTAAGGCGTCTCTTCTATCTGGCCGAACTTCAGTTGGTACTTGATACGTTGCACCACCTACTCGCCTTGATCTAACTTCAACCATCGGGCGAACATTATCCATAGCTTGGTTAAAAAGTTCTATCCCTTCTTGATTGTATCTCTTAGTTAAGGACTCAATGCTTGTATAGATGATTCCTTCGGCGATAGTCTTTTTACCATCCCACATCATTACATTGATAAACTGCTGAACTATAGTGCTACTATATCTTCTATCAGCGTGCCTTACTCTTCTAAATTCCCTTTTCTTCCTAGACATAAAATTTCCTAGACTATGTTTAAATTTTCTTATTACTGCTTAGGTCTCTTAGTACCGTACTTAGATCTTGATTGGTTTCTACCATTGACTCCTTGAGTATCTAGGTGACCTCTTACTATGTGGTATCTTACTCCAGGTAAATCTTTTACCCGTCCACCTCTAATAAGTACAACCGAGTGCTCTTGAAGATTATGTCCTTCACCAGGAATATAACTAGATACTTCTATCCCATTAGTTAGCCTTACTCTCGCTACTTTTCTAAGCGCTGAGTTCGGTTTTTTTGGTGTAGTGGTATATACTCTTACGCATACACCTCTTTTCTGTGGACAAGCTTGAAGAGCTGGAACTTTATTTCTGTTTCCAATTTTCTTTCGTCCCTGTCTGACTAACTGACTTATGGTAGGCATCAAATCTCCTGTTCTAAGCATCTTTCTTCTCTAATAATACACTAGTACTACAGAAAAAAACCCTACTTAGGCTTCTAAAAAATTAAGTAATTACAAATAGTTAAATTTATCTTCGCTTGTGGGCGAAAAAGTTGGCCTGTAATAACACCTAGATGACTATTCTGTCAAATTTACCTAGGGGATTATTTCTGTATTTATCAAGCTTTATACAATAGCAGGTAGAGCTATTCAAATATTCATAATTTTAGATAAACCAAACTACTAAGCTCTGAATCTCAGCATCCATATCAAAGTAGAAAAAACATCACAGTTTCAGACTAAAACCAAGCCAGAATCATTGACTTTCCTAACATTCTAGCGTAGAAGTCCGCACCCTATGTTTTATTTAAGATGAAATTACTTCATCACTAATAAAGCAGAAGTAGAGATAGGCTAAGGTTTTTAATGCCTTAAGACTGTTTGGGTCTCGATAGATATCCCTATTCGGATGAAGGGAAATCTACAGGGACTCAAGATGTTCTTGAGTCGCAGTTTTATGAGGCGAGCATAAATAGGAGGAATCCAATGCTTGTACTTAGTCGGAAAAAAGATGAAAAGATTGTAATTGGGGATTCTATCACCTTGATGGTGATAGAAATTCGAGGGGATAGAGTTCGCATCGGAATCGATGCTCCTCGCGACGTTACTGTACATCGCGAGGAGATTTACGAAGCAATTAAGCGAGAATCTTCGGGGCTACCAAAACCTGATGAATAGGTTGCTCCGAAAACAAACCACCCCAATTCTTGGGGTGGTAACGAAGAAGGCGGTAGGCATCCTATCTCTACTTAGCCTTTTTATTGTATATGTACTTTAAGGCTAATCCGACCGTTTAGATTTTCCTTTTATCAGTTAGAAATCTAGTTAATTCAATTGCTCTTTCTTGTTCCATAATTCCTAATATCTGCGCCATTCTTTTTCCTGGCATTCTATCTAATAGGCCCATAGCAGTTGCATTATCCAATCTTGCAATTAGGCTAGCTGCTTCTTGAGGTGCCATGGCGCTATAGACTGTTGCTAGCTGCTCCAACCTTGATTCGTATTGCTGATCTTTTTCTTTCCTCATGGAACTTAATTTAGCAATTAAACTTTTTAACTCAGTGGATTTTTCAGATATTAACTGGACTTGATTTTTTAATTCTTTTTCTTTTTCATCCAAGACAACTTTTCTCTGCTCTAACTCTACTCGCCTTTGATCTAATTGAAGCAAAATGCTTTGCTTCATTGAATCACTTGAATCATCTACAAAGTTAATTTGCTCCATTATTGGAAGTTGCTCAACTCTTGCTTGAGGTTGACTAAGCGTCGTACCGGCAGATTCTTTTGCTTCATTTAATTTTGCTCTTGGACTTTCTGTCTGAGTATCGGCATCACGACTAGTGACGACATCGTTACTAGGCAATGCATTAAAGCCACTGTATATCTTAACTCCAGCAAGTACGACGAGACACAAAGCAAACAATACCCCAGTTCCCTTGGTTCCGACCTTTGGCAATCCTAGATTAATTGCTGGCATATTAGAGTTTAGCATGCCAAACCGGGCATGTTCCTTCTTCGCTTCTGCTAATCTATTTTCAACTGCTTTTACTCTAAGCGCTTGGATTTGTTTATCCTGAGATTTATACAAATCATCCAAGTCTTCACCTGATAGACCACCCGACATTCTTGATGTTGGAACCATACTTTTTGAAGTTAATTTTGTAGCCATACTTGATTCTTCTTTTTGTTTTTCTCTTCTTACGAGTTCATTTTGGACAATTTCAGCCATTTCCTGACGTTGCCTCTCAGTCATCTTAGCTTTAATACGAAGTAGGGCTTCATGGTCTGGATCTCTATCGTCCTTACTAAGTGAGGCTGCATTGCTCATTTATTTCAATCTCCGATCTTTTCTCTTCTCTCTAAATTAATAGCTATCTCAGAAAACTCTTTTTTCTGTCTTCGAGTTTGTTCTTCTAGATACTCTTCGTATTTCCTATCTTTAAGCAAGGATAATGCCCGTTCATCTTTGGCCTTATCTATAAATACTTCTCTAGCTTCTTCCATTGCTTTATGAGTATTTTCAACTACTTGCTTCTGGTCTTTCATGAGTTTCATTAAAAACTCTTCGTATGACGCTAAGACTTGAAGGTCTCCAGCCGTCAATATACCGTCAGGATCTACCTTTATACGATTCTTTTCCTCGGTAAGAAGATGCAAAGTTTCTTCAGCTTGATCAGATTTTTGACGCTGCTCTCTTAGCTCTCTTTCAGCTTCCTTTTTTATAAGGTCTCTATAATGTTTAACTTTTTCTAATCTGAACTTAAATTTAGCCATTAATTAGCCTGAGATTCCCCATAAATAACTTGATTTATCTCCTGTAAACACTCTTCTAGAGAGACTGATTCATTGGGTTTTTGTGTCAAAAATTTGATTACGCCTTCTATTCTAGCTACTGCAAAATCAACGGGTGGGTTCTGTCCAGGTTTATAGGCACCTATAGTAATTAGATCCTCTACCTCCCTGTATCTTGCAACTATTTCTTTGATCTTCCTTGCGGCATCACTCTGTTCAGGTGTCACGATATCAGTCATTACACGCGACAATGACTGCAGGACGTCGATGGCAGGATATTGACCCTTTCCAGCTAAGTCTCGACTTAGAACAACGTGACCATCAACTATACCTCTCACAGCATCCGCTATTGGTTCGTTCATATCATCCCCTTCAACCAACACAGTATAAAAGGCAGTAATAGATCCACTTCCTTCATTATTCCCTGCCCTCTCTAGTAGCTTAGGCAACATTGCGAATACAGAAGGCGTGTAACCAGCTGTTGTGGGAGGTTCGCCTACAGCAAGGCCGATTTCTCTTTGAGCCATACAGAATCTAGTAACGGAATCTACCATTAAGGTGGTTTGTTTCCCTTGATCCCTAAAATACTCCGCTAGAGAAGTTGCCATAAGTGCAGCCCTAATTCGCATTAATGCGCTTGAATCACTTGTGGCTACAACAATGATGCTCTTCTTCAAGCCTTCTGGTCCTAGCTCCTTTTCAATAAACTCTCGTACCTCTCTACCTCGTTCTCCAACGAGAGCAATAATATTTACTTCAGATACCGCGTGCTTGGCGATCATACCAAGGAATGTTGACTTACCGACACCTGAACCGGCCATTATAGCTATTCTTTGACCTCTACCTACGGTAATTAAGCCATTCATTGCCTTGATCCCAACATCTAAAACCTCACTTACTCTTTTTCGAGTCAATGGCTGGGGAGCGGTTTGATAAAGTGGAACTGTGTCAGTCATCATCGGAAGAGGCTTACCATCTAATGGCCTTCCAAGTGGGTCTATCACTCTACCCAGTAACTCACTTGAAACTAAAACAGAATTTCCAAGTCCTCTTGATATTATTCTAGCCCCAGGAGATAGTCCGCTGGTATCGGCTAATGGCATCAATAGGATTCTTTCCTTCCTAAACCCTACGACCTCAGCTGGGACAACCTTATCGCCATATCTAATCTCACAAGTAGTACCGATTCCTACGGATGGGCCATTGCCCTCAACGATTAGGCCGATTACGTCCGTGACAATGCCTTCTGAAACAACTGGCGTCGAAGCGACGAGTAGGTTTGATGCTCTTGAGAATACGTCCATTTAAGTTAATTAACCAATATTAGAAAAGATCTTATCTTTAACTTCGTTCCACATTTGATCCAACTCTAAATTAACACTTCCATAGTCGGTCTCAACGATACAACCAGAGGATATTTTCTCGTCGGCCACATATTTAATTTTACTGTTTTCTCCGACCAGATCATCTGGCAAACCTACTACCTCTAAAAACTCAAAGTCCTGGCTACTAATTCTAATTACCAAACCTTTCTGAGTACCTAGCTCTAAGAATGCCTTCCTAATAACAGATAAAATATACTCTGGCTTAACTTCAACTGTAGTGTCTAAAATTTTCTTAGATACGTCCAATGCTAAACTTACTGCCTTAGTCTCCAATTCAATGACGACTCTATCTAGCTCATCTCGAATGCCAGTGGTAATAGTGCTTAAGGAATTAGAAAGAATTTCATACTTTTCGGCTATAGCTTCTTGTGCGGCTAGGTTACCTTCTTGTATCCCAACTGCCCGGCCTTCCTCAAAAGCTTGTGCCCTTATCTCAGCTATCATCTCCTCTGAGATCTGCAATTCCTGCTCCTTGTCCTCACTAATCTCCTCTTCAACCCCATATTTTTGAACAGCTAGCTCATCAAACTTCTCAAACATTGGGTCAAAAAGTAGCCCCTCGCTTACTAAGACTTCAAGATTAATAGCCCTAAAGCCAGGTGACTTCTCCATTAAATCCGCCCCTTCCCATAGAGAAGCCTTATATGGAGTGGGGATATAGTCTCTTTGTGATAAATTAATATCCTTGCGTAAATCTTTTCGCTCAGGGACAATGTCCTGCTCAATAATTTCTTTTTCCAAGTCTGAATCTATAGTTTCTGAAGTCATATTTTTTTAAATGTACCTATACAAGAACATCATCTCCACCACTTGAAATTGCGATCTTACCTTCAGCTTCAAGTCGTCTAACGACATCAATAATTGCCTGTTGCGCTTTTTCAACCTCTTTAAGAGGAGTTGGTCCGAGTGTATCAAGATCATCTTTAAGCATTTCCGCAGCTCTTTGTGAGATATTCTTAAATAGTAGATCTCTAAGATCTTGTGAAGCTGTTTTAAGAGCAAGCACCAACTGATCTCTCGGAACTTCCTTAAGAATAGTTTGAATACTCTTATCATCGATCTTAGCTACATCTTCGAATGTAAACATAAGATTCCTAATTTCTTCAGCAAGCTCAGGGAATGCTTCTTCAATCTCTGCAAGAATTCTTTCTTCATTATTTCTTTCTACAAAGTTCAGAATATCTGCCGTAGCCTTAGCTCCGCCCAACTCTTCATCTTCGCCCATACTAACACCTCTGAGTTGAGACCTAAGTACCTCTCTAACTTCATCAACTACATCCCCTTTTACATGTTCAAGTTGAGCGATCCTTACTAGCACATCTGTCTGTAAGTCTTCGCCCATTTTACCTAGTAGATCAGCAGCCATATCAGGCGTCATTTTTGTCATTAAGAAAGCAATAGTCTGAGGGTGCTCTGATTGAATAAAGTTATCCACTATATTTGGTGGGATATCGCCAATTAGGGTAGATAAAGGCTCCTTTCTACTGCCTGTCACATACTCTAATAGAGAGTCACCAGTATCACTTCCGAATGCAGAACCGATAACATCCTTCGCAAACTCTCTACCATCTACGACCATTCGCTCAGAAGCTCTAAGCATATTAGAGAACTCCCCAGCTATCTCCTTTTGCATTTCTCTATCAACTTCCTGAACTGCCATAAAAGCTCTACTAAGCTTTTTAACTTCAGACTCAGTTAGAAATTTCATCACATCTGCCGCTAGGTCTTTACCTAGAGACATAAGTATCACTGCTGCTTTTACTAGATTGTTGGATTCCACTACTTTTTAATACTCCTTTCTATACTCTACCGTCATTCAACCAGTACCTAATTAATAGGGCTGCTTGCTGTGGGTTTTCTTTAACTATTCTCGAGTTATCAGACAATAGAACTTCAAGCTCTTCAATATCAACTGCTGGCTGAACCTTCTCTGGAATAGATGATAACTTAGCTCTTTCAGCTTGCAACTCTGCTTCTAACTCTTCAACACCTGCCGGTAACAACCTACTTAAATCAACCTCTGCATCAGTTGGTGTAACCAAGAACCTTACTAATGGACTAACTACTATGAAGAACACTAAAATAAACAGAACTACCGCTGGCGCCCATCCAAGTACACTTATTAATAATTGATCTCTTTCACTTGCGTTGAGTAATTCCTCTATGCCAGAAGAAGTGTCGACAAACTTAATATTTTCAACGGTTACAACATCACCACGAGATGCGTCGAAGCCTACTGCTTGTTTAACTAGATTTTCTACCTTCCCCATCATATCCTGAGATAGTGGAATATACTTCTTATCAGTTATCACTGCCCCGTCCGCGCTAGGCTTTCCAGGAATCTCTATATATTGACCATCTACGAGAACTGCAACAGAAAGCTTTTCAAGGCGCCCTGGGTTTTTTGTGATTTTACTCACTGCTCTTGATACTTCATAATTTTTAACACTTTCCCTTCTTGCTGACCCACCATTAGAAGTGGCACCTGTCAGTACCCCTGGCTGATTACTTAAATTAGACAAAACTCCTGGCACTCCGCCATCTTTTTGCGCGTTCAGTCCTTCTTCAACTGATCGCTCACTTCTTGTAACAGTTCCTGCAGGATCATAAGACTCCTCTTCTTTCTCGAAACTATTAAAATCAACCATTGCAGTGACTCTTGCAACTGCCTTCCCTGTACCTAAAATCTCATGAAGCATTGATTCGATTCTTTTACCATAGGCATTTTCAAGGTCTCTCTGATACTGCAATCTTGTAATATCCGCTGTGGATGACTCTTCTTCACTAGGCTTATCGTTCAATAACTTCCCTCTCTGATCTAAAATAGTTACATTGTCTGGTGAAAGCCTTTCAATACTTCCTGCTACTAAATGTGCGATACCCTTGATTTGCGCTTGACTAAGTTCTGTCCCAGCCTTTAACTTTAACAACACAGCTGCAGTTGGCAATACATCTCTAGAAGCGAAAACAGAACGTTTGGGATTAGTAATATGAACTCTTGAAGCAGAAACACCTTCAATTTTTAGTATTGTTCTTTCTAACTCACCTTGAACTGCTCTATTAACGTTAATTAATTCTGCGGTAGCTGAAAGTCCTAGCTTAGCTTCATTAAAAAGCTCGAACCCTACCTGGTCGCCTTTGGGAATTCCAGAAGAAGCCATTTCAAGTCTAGTTTCATGAACTATCCTTGCGGGCGTAATTTCGATTGTTTTCCCTTCATTGGCTAGACGATAGCCAATTTTCATATCTTGTAATTTTTCTACAATCATCCCGGCATCAGCCTCGGATAGACTTGAATATAAGACACCATATTCAGGACGTGTCGCCCAATTAGATACAAACATTATCAATCCCATGCAGCCAGCGGCTAACAATGGAAGAGCTACCTTTTGACTCAAAGGTAGTTTGACATAAAAGCCAATTACTTGCTCAAATACTGCTCCAAAATCTAATTTCATACTGGCTAACTCCTTGCCTGATTATTTTGCATTGTTATACTGGCATTCTCATTATTTCTTGATAAGCTCTTTCCAATCGTTCTTTAACACCCAACATAAGCGATAGAGATACCGATGCTTTTTGAACAGCAATAGCAGCTTCATGAGGGTTCTCACTTTTACCTAAGATTGCATTCTGTATAGCCTGATCAGCTTGCACCCCTACCGCATTAGTTTCTTCATATTTCTGCATTAACATATCCGAAAATGAAGTTTTATTACTTGGTGCAAGTCCACCGTCAGATACCTTAGGGCTAGGACTTTGAATCCCATCAATGCCCTTCAACATTCTCAACTGGTCCACTAATGATCCGCCTTCTATCTTCATCGTTATATCCTAATATTCTATGTGAAAAGTCTTCTAACAGCCTGACCTAACTCTTGCGTAGTAGTAGCTATTTGTGCCGCAGCCTTATAGGCGGAGCTAGCAGTAAGCATATTAGTCATTTCTGTTACGATATTAATATTTGGCATTGCCACCATTCCTGTCGCAGGGTCAGCATCTGGATGACCTGGATCATACATAAGTTGAGGAGCAGATTGATCCTCTATAACTTCTGAGACTCTGACGGTTTTTAATGTAGCCTGATCTAGAACACTTGCGAATCCTTCAGACTGAACATCATGAGCCTGAAAGACGACATCGCGTCTTTTGTACGGTCCACCTTCCTCCGTTCTTGTTGTGCGAGCATTCGCAATATTACTTGATACTGCATCAATCCGCATTTTATTTGCAGACATTGCACTTGCTGCGATATCATAAATTTTATCAAACATACTACGCACCCCCTCTGCCACTAATTCCAGCTTTTAAGAATTTTAGCTGGGCAGTTAATAGATTCAATGACTGCTGGTAGGATCTTGAGTTCGCCGATAATTTACCCATCGCGATATCAAGATCTACATTATTTCCATCGTTCCCTACCGCAGTAGAATTATCAAGCATCACATGAGCTTCACTGCTTCCCGATAGATCCATATGGCGATTGCTAGTTTTTTGTAGTGCGCCATCGTTAGTACCCATAGCCTTCTCTACTTCACCCGCGAAATCATAATCTCTTGCCTTGTAGTTTGGCGTTTCATGATTCGCTATATTTCCAGATAGAAGCGCATGACGCTTTAATGTAAGATCAAGTCTTTTTTCAATTGCTTGGAATGAGTTATCAAATATTTTCATATCAAAGCTCCCCTCTATTTATTAAATGACAGATAGTCGTATTAGCATTATCCAATTCCAGTTCCGTGCCAATTTTTAGACTAGATAAGTTATTTAAATTAGGTAGTTTCATAAGTTTTTAGCGCCAATCTTTGGTCTAAGCGTCAAATCAATGGCTATTATCAGCATCACCATCACTAGTGTCGCCATATTCATTTAATTTATTTCTTAATGTTCTGATACTGATTCCTAGGAGCTCTGCCGCCCTTGTTCTATTGTTATCAGTTACCCTTAAAGTTTCTATTATAAGTCTTTTTTCGGCTTCTGAGACACTAAGACCGGCTTTCAGAGAAAGATCGTTCTCATTCTTGGCACTCATAGGCTGACTATTAAGCATAAAGTATTTCTCTAAAATTTCTCCACCCTTGGACAACAGAACCGCTCTTTCACATGAGTTTTGTAATTCTCTTATGTTTCCTGGCCATGGATAAGACTCTAGTGCATGGTAAACAGAACTTGAAATTTGAGGTGCTTTACCGTTAGCGAACTTCTTTACAAAAAAATCAATCAAAAGCTTAACATCACCTTTACGTTCTTTTAGGGAAGGCACAAAAACTGGAATGACATTTAATCGATAGTAAAGGTCCTCTCTAAAGTCGCCCTTACTTACGGCTTCTTCAATTCTTCTATTCGTAGTAGCAACAACACGAACATCTACTGGGATAGTCTTAGATCCACCCACCCGATCAACTTCCTTCTCTTGTAACACTCTTAAAAGCTTAGCCTGCAAGCTTAATGGCATCTCTGTAATTTCATCTAATAGTAAGGTTCCTCCATCTGCCTGCTCAAACTTACCAATCCTTGTCGATAAAGCTCCTGTAAATGAACCTTTTTCATGCCCAAATAGTTCACTTTCTAGAAGATTCTCTGGTAGAGCGGCGCAGTTTACTGCTACAAATGGTCCTTTTATGTTCTGATTACTGACATGGAGTAGTCTTGCGATTAGCTCTTTACCTGTACCAGATTCACCTTGAATCAGAATATTTGCGGAACTTGATGCTACGTGTGTTACCGTTTCTAAGAGATCCTTCATAGCAGAATCATTAGTAACGATTGCCAATCCACTTTGAGTCTTTTTTTGAGGTTCTAATTCTGTCGTAGCTAGTGGCTTTAGTTTTTGTTTTTGTATTCTACTTACTACATGCTCAATATCTTCGTAAGAAAATGGCTTTGTTATAAAGTCAAAAGCACCTAAACGCATAGCGTCAACTGCTTGAGTGATTGTGCCGTAAGCAGTAATCATAACAATCGGAATATTCTTTTTGGACTGCTTACAAGCCTGCAAGAGTTCCTCGCCCGTCATTACTGGCATTCTCATGTCAGAGATAATGAGATCATAGTCATTCTTATAGAGCTTCTGAAGGGCTTCTTCACCGTTTTGACATAACGTCACTTCGGCATCCAAGTCTTTAAGGGTCGCTTCTAAAGCACTTCTCATTTGCTGTTCATCATCTACTACTAATACTGATAGAGCTTCTTGACTCATAATTTTTCCTTTTTAGTTTTGAAATTTTATTGAAAATAAAGTACCTGCTTTAGAACTACTATTTATTGAAATCTCACCGTCATGAGCCTTCACAATAGAATGTACGACAGCTAGCCCCAAACCTGTGCCCTTTTCTTTAGTGGTAAAAAATGGATCGAATATTTTTTCTATATTCTCAGTACTTATCCCCTTTCCACTATCTCTAACCGTTAAGGTCCACTCACTCGAACTTGAATGTTCTATTGAGATCAATACAGTATGTTCAGCCTTGCTTTCAGAATCTCTTGCCTGAATTGCATTTGTTAATAGATTAATCGCTACCTGACCTATTAAATATGGATCAATTAAAAACTCTGCCTCCCCCAATTCTGACCAACATAGGTCTAACTTACTTAACTCACATCGCTTCTCTTCTCCTTGCAATATATAACTACAAAGTTCAGATAAAAGTGCCTTTGCACTAGTTAGGCTTTGTTTTCTTGGCTTAATCTCTCTCGTAAACTGTAACGAGTTAGAAATAATATGATTTAAAGTTTGAACTGCCTTTTGAATTTCAATTGCATATCCTTGCAATGCTCCCAAATTCTCGCTATTTTTTTTAATTAATCCTGCGTGGAGTTCAATACTTCCTAAAGGGTTTCTAAGTTCATGTGCCAAACTAGCCGCCATTTCTCCCATAGCTATTAGTCTGTCAGCCCTAGGCAATAACTCATCCTGATTTTCTAACGATAAATCTGATTTATTCACTTGGTTGATCACCTATAGTTTCTATTGATAATTGATTTTCCGCTAATTTCTGCTCATATTCAGCTGCACTAAGGATATTCCATACATTAGATTCATTTGAGGAATTAATGCTTTTAGTTAGCTCCATTGATGCTTCACTAGCCAGGCCATCTTGTAGTAAGGCAGTAACCAATCTATAGTTCACTTCAGGGTCATTGAACTGACTTGGGTAACCGGCTCTACCCTCACTGACCCAGGTTCTAACACCACTAGAGTTGCTATCCTTTGCATCAATCTCTAATAGACTTCTTAATGCCTTAGGTGTAATCTCAGATGTTAATTCTATCTGTATAAGAGTTTTTCTAGCATCTTTTACGCGACCGAGTTTATCTCTAACCGTTGCTAATCTAAGTAGAGTCTCTTGCTTACGTTCCTTGTTAGCCTCTCTAAGTGCTTTTTCATAATAAGGCTCTGCTAAACTCCAAAACTCTCCCCCTACCAATGATTCACCTACCACAAACCATAACTCCCCTCTTAAGGCTGATTCAGGAAGTAAACTTGCTCCATCTTCAGCTGTCGTTCTGGCCTTCTCATAATTTCCTTCTTGAAACTCTAAAAGAGATTTAGCCAATAATGCTCTAGCTCTTTCGGTTCCTTTACACTCTTTGTGAGCTAATACTTCATCCCAAATTGCCCTCGCTTCTCCAACAAGCCCTAAAGCCCATGCACTCTTAGCTCCGTAAAGTAGGTCTGAGAGAGTTCGATGATCGACATTTCGCTTATACTGCATCAAAGAAGGTAGATACTTACCCTGTTCAAATAGCTCTCTAGTGCTAAGTAAACTATACTCGTTATCACCTGCATAAGCTGATGACGGGGATAAGACTAGAATTACTAATATTAAACTAATTATTACTTTCATCTAATCCTCCACGCCTTCGATCTCAATGCTTTGGAGTAGGCCTTTCTTCTTTATTTTTTCAACAAGAGTGGTCCTATTTAGATTAAGTAATTCCGCAGCTGCCTTCTTATTCCCCCCAGTTCTCTCTAAAGCCTGCTTGATTAGATCATTTTCAAACTCAGAAACAATTGCATTAAAGTCAATTCCACTATTGGGAATATGTATAGAAGAATCTGCGACCATCGTGGAAACTGTTCTCATTCCAATATGTTCAGGAAGGTCTTCTGATGTAGCAATATCTCCATCCACTAAGATACTCATTCTTTGAATGATGTTCTCTAGTTCTCTCACGTTCCCAGGCCATGAATAACTTCTTAATGCCCCTAAAGCGTCATCTGAGAATTCGATTGGACGTCTTCCCATTTGTTCCGCATATTTTTCAGCGAAAAAACTGACTAAGACATCAATATCACCGCCTCGTTTTCTTAGGGCAGGTAAAGTTACAGGAACTACTTGAAGTCTATAATATAGATCTTCTCTAAATTTCCCTTCTTTCACTTTTGTTTTTAGATCTACGTTAGTTGCCGCTATGATTCTAGCATTCACTGGCTTCGCCTTAAGTCCACCGACAGGCTCTACCACTTTCTCCTGAAGCACCCTAAGTAACTTCACTTGTAAATGTGGGCTCATATCCCCTATCTCATCTAAGAAGATAGTACCGTTATCTGCGAGAGAGAATCTTCCAGGCTTTGAAGTATTAGCGCCCGTAAACGCACCTTTTTCATATCCAAATAGTTCACTTTCTAATAAGTTATCAGGAATGGCTCCGCAGTTTACTGGAACAAAGTGTCCCTTTACGCCACTTAGCTCGTGAATGGCCCTAGCTATTAGTTCTTTACCTGTTCCACTTTCACCCAATATCAAAACAGTGCTTTTAGTCTCAGCCACTCTTTCTATTACATTGCAGACTTTTTTCATCTCAGGATCGTCTGTAATAAAGCCACAGAAGGATTGCCGTTCTGTTTTGACTATTGTTCTTGGTGAGAATCGCTCTGGTTGTACTAGTTGTTCGTACATTTAATGCCCTTATTTTAATTATTACTAATTAATTATGTTTAATTTCTGATGCCAAAACTCTGACAAGGAATTCTTCTTTCCTAGCTTCGAGGTGTCATATTTATGGCAAATGATGTACCAACCTTGTCTCAGGTGTCAGAAAAACGACGGTTTATAGAGTGATATTTAATATAAGTTGCCTAAATCTGACTAAAGCAGGAAACTTTAAGCTAATTTCACTCCAAAGCACGTCAAAGAATTGAACTAAGTTTGGTCAATTCTTTGAACGTATAGATGTACAGAATCTTGACACCCCAAACTAATTGAACACTTATGCACATAATAGTAGATATGAGTGAAAAATATTCAAGGAAATATGAATAATATATTAAACTTTTCCAAAATGCAGGGACTTGGCAACGATTACCTTTACTTTGATTGCACCAAAAATGAATTCCCTAGACCAGAAAAGGCTACACCCATTCTTTCAGATAGACATTTTGGAGTTGGTGGTGATGGCATTATACTCATTCTTAAATCAGAAGTTGCTGATTTCAGAATGAGAATGTTCAATATCGATGGCACTGAAGCCCAAATGTGCGGGAATGGCGTAAGATGCATAGCTAGATACGTTTATGACAAGGGCCTAACGACAAAGCATAGTATCACTCTAGAAACCCTAGGAGGAATAAAAGAGCTAAAACTAAATTTCATAAACGATAGTGTTACATCTGTTGAAGTTGACATGGGGAAACCGGAATTTAATGGTAAAAAGATTCCTACAATCTGTGACAAGGATAATGTATTCAATGAGACGATTGTTGTTAAGGATAAAGAATTTACTATCTCCTGCGTCTCCATGGGCAACCCTCATGGCGTGATATTTGTCCAAGAAATTGACGATAAAATGTTTAATACGTATTCTCCCCACTTGGAAGTTCATGAATTTTTCCCTGAGAGAGCAAACGTACACTTAGCTCAAATCATTTCTAGAGATAAGATAAAGGTCAGAATCTGGGAAAGAGGTTGTGGAGAGACCCTTTCTAGTGGGACTTCAGCCTCCGCTGTAGCAGTTCTAGCCTACGAGCTAGGACTAACTAATAGGGAAGTGACTACAGAACTACGAGGTGGAGATCTAAAAGTTATATATAGAGAAGATGGACATGTTATCAATCAGGGACCTGCGGAATTCGTTTTTGAAGGAGCGGTTCCTATTACATGGTAGATAAATATTTCCGCAGACAGACAAAGGGCATTTCCCAAAGACAAAGGAAGTATAGAAATTCGTGGGAGAGTCACTTAAGTAAGACTGCTGACTTATCATCTAAAATCCTAACTCCATGCTTAGCTAAAGATAAATCTCTGACCATCTTAGGTTCAGGTAAACTTTTAGACTTCCCAATCGATCTATATCATGAGTATAAGGACCAAATCACACTAGTTGATAGATCACAACATGCACTAAAGGCTTTTAATAAAAATACGGTCGTATATGATATTACAGGGCAACTAGATTCTTGGTGCCACTATTTAGATAGTATTGAAACTAAGAACTTTGAAGAGCTCCTACGGTATCTAAAAAACATAACAGAAACGCTACCAATAATTTCCTCTCCCTGCTTTAGAGATGAGGTTTTACTTTCTTTAAATATCCTCTCCCAGCTTTCAGTATATTGGCAGGATTCTGTGTTAGATATTTTCAAGAAAAAATTTTCAAATCAAATGCTATTAGATAAAGAACTAGAGATCATAAATGCCCTTATTCCAAGCTCTCAACACTTAGCTAGAACCCACATAAATTCCTTAGTCCCAAAAGGCAGACATAAGACAAGCTTATTATTCACAGATACTCATTATATAGAATACTTAGTTAATTCATCTATGATAGTGAACGATGACTTATTCTTTCTAAAAAATGAGCGTTGCCCAACACAAGACCTAAATCTGAATTTTCATAAGCCACAACATAAGCCCCATATGGAGGTCATGAATGCTCTCCATGGGATATCGATTGAAGATGAAATTGGCTCAAGATGCAAAATAGAACTTCTAGACCAGTGGCTCTGGGATATTGTTCCTATTCACTCTGAAAAAAAGAATGCTGGTACTAAACATCGAGTTATAGCGCTAAAATTGTCCAGCTAGTAATAAATTAATATATCTCAGGATCAATTAACTAGAAAACTGTGGTCAACTCGATATCTCTAAATCCAGATAAAGCGACCAAATAAATCAGCATAACAACTCCCAAACATTTAGGCCTCAGAGCAGGCGGAGCAGGCCCAAGTTTAATCATCTTTAAGTAAATCACAACACACTTAATCTCTTAAATGCGACACCCTAATTATTTAACAATTATATTTTAAAACATATCAAAATTAGTGTATTAGCCTTCCCACCTATATATATGTACAAGATTTTATTTCATGAAAAATTCACATCAAAATAACTCTCCTACCAGTATTCACATTACTTTAATGAAATTTGGCTTTGGATCTCTGACTATTCTAGTCCTATTTTTTGCATTAGGGTTATATAAATACTTTGAGATTTCAAATGCGATGGCGGAAGGAGCTAAAAAAGGTCCTCCCATTACTGGGGTAAGTACGATCATTGCAAAGAAGGCCCCATGGATGAGCGTGTTTAGAACAGCGGGAACGATTAGAGGGGAGCAAAGCGCTACTCTAAGTTCTGAAGCTGCTGGAAGAGTTGCTAAAATTAATGTCTCAGAAGGTCAAAAAGTTGAAGCTGGAACAGTTCTGTTAGAGCTAGACAATGTGGTGGAAGAAGCTGAGTATAATGCAGGTATTGCGCAACGCGACTTGGCTGATAAAGAATTTAACCGTTACAAACAACTCCTAACTGCCAAAGCGATATCTCAGGATGAATTTGATAAATCTAGGCTTACATACGAGAGTCTTAAATCCGCGGCTGACGCCTTAAAGGGGCGTTTAGAAAGAAGAAAAATAGTAGCGCCATTTAATGCGACTGTCGGAGTTATCCGAGTGAACTTAGGTGATTATCTTAAAGAAGGGATAGAAATAGTCGCCATTGAAAATAATGAAAATCTATATGTAATCTTTAATTTAAATCAAAAGACTCTATTAAGCATACAAAATGCTCAAAATAAAAAGTTGGATGTCATTGTTAAAGCCGTTGGGATAGATGCTCCTATCTTTACTACTCTAGATTCTGTTGACCCGTCCATCAACGACTTTACTAAAACAGCTTTGGGGAAAGCAAAAATACCAAATGAATTGAAAAATACAATTGTAGCTGGGATGTCGGTTGGAGTTGAAATTCAACTCCATGAAAGTAAAAATATAATTGCGATACCTAGTTCAAGCATCTCTTTTGCTCCATTCGGAGACAGCGTTTATATTGTTGAGACCGCTGCGAAAGAAGGTGAAAGCGAAGCAACTTCAAGCGTTAAACAAGCCTTCGTTAAAATTCTTGAATCAAGAGGAGAGCTTACTGCTATCGCAAATGGTCTTGAAGAAGGTCAACAAGTTGTATCTTCTGGAACGTTCAAACTATTCCCAGGTGCCCCAGTCATAGTTAATAATGACATGAAGCCGGGAGATAATCTCAGACCTAATCCACCAAATAGTTAATTATTATACGAACTATACTTAAGAAATGAAACTCACAGACATTTTCGTAAAACGGCCAGTGCTGGCCATCTCCATCAACTTAATTGTATTACTAGCAGGACTAAGGTCAATTGACTTCCTCCCAACTAGACAATACCCTAAAAGCGATCTTTCTGTAGTCACTGTAAAGACTACTTACGTAGGTGCAGATGCGGACTTAGTCAGGGGATATATTACTACCCCACTTGAAAAAGCCATTGCTAGTGCAGATGGAATTGATTATCTAGAATCCACAAGCGCTAACAGCATTAGTACTATTAAAGCAAACCTACTTCTGAATTATCCTGTAAGTGAGGCTCTTACTCAGATCCAGAGTAAAGTATTAGAAGTAAGGCAAGACTTACCGGCGGAATCTGAGCTACCAGTTGTAGATGTAGAAACTGCAGACAATCAAAGAGCCTCTATGTACATAGGCTTCTCTTCTGATTTATTAGATAGGAACCAAATCACAGACTACTTAGTAAGAGTTGTTCAACCAAAAATCTCTTCCATTCAAGGCGTTCAAAAGGCTGACATCTTAGGAGCAAGAACATTTGCCATTAGAATATGGTTGAAACCAGAGGTCATCTCCAGTGCCAGCCTAAGCGTAGAAGAAGTCAGACAAGCGCTTACAAGAAACAATTACTTATCAGCTATTGGGCAAGCCAAAGGCTCCATGGTCATTACACCATTAGCCACTAATACTGACTTAAGAAGTGTAGATGAATTTAAAAACTTGATTATTAGAGAAAGTGGCCAACAAGTGATGAGGCTAGGAGATATTGCTGATGTAGAACTAGGTGCTGAAAAGTATGATGATGATACTTTATTTGGTGGGAAGCCTGCTACATTTTTAGGAGTTTGGGTATTGCCTAATGCTAACAGCTTAGAAGTAATTAAGAACGTTAGAGAAGTAATTCCTGAAATAAGAAAGAATCTCCCTCAGGGCTTAAATGTCGATATACCTTATGATGCGACTAAATACATCGATGACGCACTTCATGAAGTAATTAAGACACTAAGTGAAACGATATTAATTGTAGTCTTAGTGATTTTTCTATTCATGGGCTCCCTTAAATCAGTACTAGTACCGGTGATTGCCATTCCCTTGTCTTTAATCGGGACTGTGAGCATAATGGTGCTATTTGGTTTTACGATTAATCTGCTCACCCTTCTTGCCATAGTACTTGCGGTGGGACTTGTAGTAGATGATGCGATTGTAATGCTTGAGAATATTGAAAGAAACATGCAAGAAGGCCTAAGCCCTTATGACGCAAGCATTAAAGGTGCCAGAGAGCTTTTAGGTCCCATTATATCCATGACTATTACTCTAGCTGCGGTTTATGCACCTATTGGTATCCAAGGTGGATTAACGGGTACTCTATTTAAAGAGTTTGCATTCACTCTAGCAGGAGCTGTAATGGTTTCAGGTTTTGTTGCCCTTACACTCTCCCCTGTAATGTCTTCCTTATTATTGAAGCCAAATGAAGGCCATTCAAAGCTACAACTTTTTGTAAATTCTCGCATGGAAAGACTCTCTAAGAGTTATGGAAATGGGCTTAAATACATTCTCTCAATTTCGCCATTTGTATTGGGTGCGTCTTTGACTCTGATGCTGGGGATAGCTCCTTTTTATATGTTCTCAACTAAAGAGTTAGCTCCCCGAGAAGATCAGGGAGTAGTGTTTGGGATAGTGCAAGGAAGTCCAAACGCAACAATAGAACAAACTAGACTCTATACTGGTAAAATGCAGGAAGAATATGAGAAGCTACCCGAATACAAAACCTCCTTCCAACGAATAGAATCAAGTGGTGGTTTCTCTGGTGCCGTTCTTAAACCTTGGAGCGAAAGGACAAGGACTGCGGATGAAATCTCCGCTGACCTATCTGCTAAAGTAGGCACAATTCCTGGTGTTAGAATCATTATGACTACCCCACCACCACTCCCTGGCGGCCGTAACTTCCCTGTCGAGATGGTAGTAGCAAGCACAGACTCTGCCGAAAAGATGATTCCCATATCTGCGGAACTAGTAAAGTCTGCATTTGCAAGCGGAATGTTTAAGTATGCAGATTCTGATCTTAAGTATGATTTTCCTCGTTCTTTAATCACTTTTGATAGAGATGCAGTAAGTAAAATCGGAGTGGATCTACAATCTGTAGGTAGAGAACTTTCAACCTACCTTGGTGGTAACTACATAAATAGATTTTCTATGGATGGAAGAAGTTATAAAGTTATCCCGCAAGTCGAACGATCTAAGCGCCTTACCCCTGAAGATGTTCTTTCCCTTCCTATTACTACCTCCTCAGGTAGAAGTATTCCACTTAGTGCTATTGCTACACTTGAGAATGATGTGCAACCTAGGACTTTAAATAAATTCCAACAACTAAACTCATTTACGATTCAAGGAGTGCCAAGACTTGGAGCATCTCTTGACGATGCCCTAAAAGCACTAGAAGCTAAGGCAAAAGAAATCTTACCTTTTGGTTATCAAATTGATTATCCTGGAGAATCCAGACAACTTAGGACAGAAGGATCTTCATTAATGCAAACGATGATTCTTTCACTGTTCTTTATCTACCTAGTATTAGCCGCGCAATTTGAAAGTTTTAGAGACCCATTCATTATCCTTTTGGGATCAGTCCCTCTCGCTTTAGCCTCTTCTCTCTTATTTCCCTTCTTGGGTTTTACCACTATGAATATATATAGTCAGGTTGGACTAATAACATTAGTTGGTTTGGTCTCTAAGAATGGAATCCTAATTGTTGAATTCGCCAACGTATTAAAAGAGCAAGGAATGTCTAAACTTGAAGCCGTAATTCAAGCCAGCGTATCAAGATTAAGACCTATTCTAATGACAAGTGTCGCAACTGTTGTTGGTCACTTTCCGCTTATCCTAGCAACTGGAGCAGGTGCAAGCGCTAGAAATAGTATTGGTATTGTACTTGTCAGTGGAATGTTCATGGGGACATTCTTCACATTATTTGTAGTACCAGTCATATATGCATTAATTTCAAAATCACCCAAAGCGAAGCATCTGGAAGAAGATTTAGCCTCTAACGAGATTATTCTTGAAAATCAAATAGTAAACAGACACAGCATATAGCGCCACTATGAAACCATTATTCAGACTAACTACAACATCAATAATTTCTTTGGTTTTGACCTCCTGCGCGGTCGGTCCTGACTTTAAAACTCCAGATACTCAACTTCCCACTGAGTATTCCCGAGCTAAGCTTAACCATTTCTCACCCAACGTCGAGAAAGATCCTCAAGTCGCATGGTGGGAAAACTTTAAAGATGAGACTCTCAACAGGTTAATCTCCAATGCATCCTCTGAAAACTTCTCAATTCAATCTGCAATAGAAAGGATAGAAGAGGCAGAGGCTAATACCAGAGGAAGTTACTTTGGGTTAATTCCGCAGTTCACCATAGGAGCTCAATACATTAAAAACAAAACTGCAGCGGCTAGATTCCCAGGTATTGCTTCTAGGGGGATTCAATTTGGCATTTATAGTTTAAGTGGGCAAACCTCTTGGGAGATCGATTTATTTGGGAAACTAAGAAGACAATCAGAGGGATTTGCTACGATAAAAGATAAATCTATATACAACTTGGCGGACTTACTTAGACTCCTACAAGCGCAAGTTGGCACTACTTACCTTGAACTTAGAGGCTTACAAAAGAAAAAGCAAGTTGTAGATCAAACAATAGCAAATCAAATTGAAATCTTTAATCTTACAAAGGCTAAATTTGATATTGGACAAGCCTCACAAATTGATTTTGAAAGATCTAATGTACAATTAGAAACGACTAAAGCTAGAGGCTATGAAGTTCAAGGCTTAATCGATGCATCCGTGGCTAGACTTTCAACTTTAACAAGATTACCAATTGTAGAATTGGAAGAAAGACTTAACAGTAGTATCCAATTGCCTATATATGATGGGCCACTAGTAATAGGCTCTCCCACTGAGTTACTTAATAAAAGACCAGATGTAAGAATCGCAGAGGAAGAAGCCCACTTAGCAACTACCAATATAGGTGTCGCATGGGCAAACTTTCTTCCACAAGTAGCATTCAATGGAACCCTATCAAGAGACGCCCTAAGCGCTTCTGACTGGAATACAAGTGCCGCAAAAGCTTACAACTACGGGCCTAGTATAAGTTGGTCCATTCTAAACCTAGGAACCTTGATTAATGAATTGGATGCATCAGAAGCTTCCACAAAAGCTGCCGTCTTAAATTATCGATCAGTGGTAATACTCGCACTTGAGGAAGTAGAAATCTCCTTATCCAACCTCACCACCGAACAGAAACGAGCCGAACACTTAAAAAACGCTTTAGACTCTGCAAAAGAGGCATATAGAATTTCTCAGTTACAATACGATCAAGGTATTCTCCCCTATGCGGACTTACTACTTATAGAACAAGAAAGATTACAAACAGAATTAGATTCTATTGATTCAGAAGTGAAACTATCAGGAAATTACGTAAACCTATTCAAGTCACTAGGCGGGGCATGGGAAGAAGATAAGGCGCATAAAGAGCCAGATACAAACGAAAACTCCTTATGAGATGATATAAAGTTTCAATTTCTATCTGACTAAGCGACAGTCAACTAGGCATTAAGTTTATTTTTTTTAGTACTACTTTCTAGAAATCACAATATTTCGAATAGTGGCTACAGCTGGCACCGCAAAAACAACCCCCACCAAACCAAAAGCACTACCTCCGACTAATAGTGAAAAAAGGACTACTCCTGGGTGAAGTCCAGTGGACTCACTCATTATTTTAGGAGTGATCACATTACCTTCTAAAGCTTGAACGATGAGGAAAGCTAAAATTGGAGCTATAATGGATGATCCACTTGGATCAATACTTAGATTCATTAAAATTGCGGTGCCCAATCCTACGACTAAGCCCGCATAAGGGATAACTGCTAAAATGCCTGAGAATAGGCCAATTGGCACAGCATTCGGTACGCCTGCAATTAACAAGGCTATTGAATATAGTACCATTAATATACTCGCAACAATCAACTGCGCCTTACTGTATTTTATAATGGTCTCATCTACAGTCATACCTAAATCAGATACTGTCTCCCTATAAGAGTCAGGTATGATTCTTAAAAGTGCTCTATTTAATTTATTCCAATCTTGGCTAATATAAAATATAAAAATTGGAACTAAAAACAAATTTAAAATTGCCAAACTATAAGAATACCCAGCAAATAGTGTCTGCAATAATCCAGAAACTATAGTCGCTAAATTATCCTGACTAAAGTGAGTTTTACCGTACCGAACCAAATCTTCTATCAATTCACTTTTTCTTGGGATATGTATACCAAACAATCCGCTCACTTTCTCTAGTTGAGCTACCATCTTCTCTGGCAGACTAACACTTACTGAACTCAATGTTTCAGCAAGATTAGAAATCAACGGTGGGAAAATCCAAAGAAAAAGTAATAGTAGAAGAGCAATTATTAAAAAACAACTTGTAACTGCAATTAGTCCTTGAGAAACGCGAACAAACCTTATGGTCTTCTTTCTAATAGCCAATACCGCTGGCCTAAGTAACATGGAAATTCCATAACTAAGTATAACCAAGCGTAGGATCTGAGGTGCTATGAAAAAACACACACAGATACCTAGCAACAATAGGACCAAAAGAAAAAAGTCTTTACACTCTAAAAAAACTTTCTTCACATAATCAAAAGTTTTTTCCAATTCTGATTCTTGTTCCGTCGATTGTTTCATATATATCCTTATCTAAAACTTACAACATGAGAGCCAAATAATCGTTCAAGCTCAATACAAAACTCCTCGGATGCACTAATTTTATACTCATCCGGTAAAGATAAGAATACCTCACTATGGCTCTTGTTTTTGATCAACACTTTCACCTTGCAATCCCCCTTATATTTACTTAAAGTTCGCTTGAGACCTCTTATGGCATTTTCTGTGATCAACTCTTCTTTTAAAACGATGTGTGCCTCAGCAGCGGAAGCATCTCTGATATCAGCCAGAGCAGCCAACTCATTTGCCACTAAAACTACTCGTTCATCGGAAACATCCACACGAGCCTTCAACAACAATGGCTCTTCTCTATTTAATAACTCATGTACCGTTCTATAAGTATCAGGCCAAACTAACACTTCAATTGTTCCTTTTAAATCCTCAAAAACAAAACTAGCATACCTATCACCCTTTTTTGTATTTTTAAGCTTTAAAAATGTCACAACACCAGCAATTAATATTGTAGATCCATCAGTCTTGGTTTTTGCATCCTCGCTAGATGAAACACCCAGCCTAGAGAGTTCCTTCTTAAATCTCTCCAAAGGATGACCTGAGAGATAGAACCCTAAAGCTTCCCTTTCTTTAGACAACTTGATATTAGTAGGCCACTCCACGTTTTTTGCTCTAGAGAACAGAGCCTCATCAGTAGTAACCATATCCACTTCTTCAGAAAACAAACTCAATTGATTAGAAGCTTTTTTATTCGCTAACTTAGAACTAATAGACAACATATCTTCCACAGCTTCATGTAAATCATGTCTAGTGGCAGATATCCAATCAAAGGAACCAGACTTAATAAAAGACTCTAATGTCCTTCTATTAATCCCCCCATCCTGAAGTCTTGTACAAAAATCCAAAATTCCCTTAAACAGCCCCGAAGTTTCTCTCTCCTCAATGACTCTCTCAACAATCTTCTCCCCCACCCCTTTAATCGCGGCCAAACCATAAACGATGCTCTTATCCACTACAGAAAAGCCAACTCCACCATAATTCACATTCGGTGGAAGTACAGGAATCTTCAACTCATTACATTCTTGTAAATTCTTTAATGTGCGATCAGTATCACCCATTTCAAATGTCATTAAGGCGGCCATTAATTGCCTCGGATAATGCGCTTTAAGGTATGCCGTCTGATAGGAAATCAGCGCGTAGGCAACAGAGTGACTTCTATTAAATCCATATCTTGCAAATGTTTCCATTTGATCAAATACCGTTGCAGCAACATTATCAGGAACCTTTCGTTTACTTGCTCCCTTTAAGAAAAAATCACGTTGTTTAGCCATCTCTTCAGGCTTCTTTTTACCCATCGCTCGTCGAAGCATGTCCGCTTCAGCTAAGGAATAACCACCCATATCACGCGCAATTTGCATGATCTGCTCCTGATAAAGGATAATGCCATAAGTATCTTTGAGAATTGGATCTATAGAAGGATGAAGAGAAGCTACTGGTTCTCTTCCATGTTTTCTATTTATATAGTGATCTACCATCCCCGCATCTAAAGGTCCTGGCCTATATAAGGCTAAGATAGCGACTAAATCCTCAAAACAATTCGGTCGTAATCTCGTCACCATCTCGGTAATACCACTGGACTCCAATTGGAATATACCAATTGTTCTTCCGCTTGAAATCAATTTAAATGTACGAAGGTCATCAAGCGGGATTGAATTTATATTCATCCAATGCTTTTTCCCTTCATGTCCCTTCAGCTCATCGATTAACTCTAAAGCTCTATCAATAACAGAGAGAGTTTTTAAGCCCAAGAAATCGAACTTAACTAATCCAATCTTCTCAACCCAATTCATAGAATACTGGGTAACTACCTGCCCCTCTTTATCAAGCATTAATGGCAAATACTCAACAATCGGCTTATCTGAAATTACAATCCCTGCAGCATGTGTGCTTGTATGTCTTGAAAGTCCTTCTAGCTTTAGGGCTAAACCAATTAACTCCCTACCTTCACCTTCGGCATATTCCTTTAACTTTTTCTCCATTTGCATGGCTTCAGTCAATGGATAATCAAAACCTTGTCTTGGAGCTGGTATCAATTTAGCAATTCTATCAGTTTCTGCGAAACTAAAACCCAACACTCTTCCAACATCTCTGATGGCAGCCTTCGCCTTTAAAGTACCAAAGGTTAAAATTTGTGATACCTTATCCTTTCCATACCTCTCACACACATACTCAATAACTTTTTCCCGGCCATTGATACAGAAATCGACATCGATATCAGGCAAACTTACTCGTTCTGGATTTAAGAATCGTTCAAATAGAAGAGAGTATTTAATTGGATCAACTTCAGTAATAAATAATGCATAGGCTACCAATGAACCAGCGGCACTCCCCCGCCCTGGCCCAACTGGAATACCATTTTCCTTTGCCCATCGGATAAAGTCAGATACCACTAGAAAGTATCCAGCAAAACCCATTTTTAAGATACAAGAAATTTCCATCTCAAGCTGAGCGTAATATTCCTTCCTCAGAGGATCATCGGATGCAAACCCTAATTCAGTAAATCTTTCCTCTAAGCCAGCCTTTGAGTTCGCAACAAAAGTATCATCGATTGAACCACCCTCAACTTCACAAGATGGCATATAGTGTTTTGAAAAATCAAATTCCAGATTGCATCTTTCTGCAATCTCAGTGGTCATTCTTACTGCTTCAGCATGCTGTGGAAGGCCTTGAAGCATTTCATCATAGGATTTCAAATAGAGCTGAGCATTCTCATGCTTAATCCGATCAGGATCAGTAATTAGTTTCTGCGTAGAAATACACATCAGTACTTCTTGCGCATGATGATCGTCTTCATTAAGATAATGACAATCATTAGTAGCAACGGTAGGCAGTCCTAAGTCCTCGGATAGACGAAGAATCATTTCGTTATGACGTATCTGCTGAGGGATCTTATGAGGTTGCACCTCTAGGTAGTACCGACCCTTAAACATCTGTGAATACTTAATGGCGATATTTCTCGCCCCTTCATAATCCCCATCTAGGGTAAAACTAGCCAATTCTCCAGCGATACAACCACTTAAACATATCAAGTCTTTATTGAACTGCTCTAACAATTCATGGTCAACTCTCGGTTTAAAATAGAAGCCTTCCATATAACCAAGAGTAACTAACTTACATAAATTTTTGTACCCCTCATTTGAAGTAGCAAGAAGTGTTAAATGATAATTTTCATGTTGGCCACCAGATTTTAGGAAACGCCCCTTTCCAGCAATATATACTTCACAACCAATTATGGGCTTAACCCCAGCGTCTCTTGCATGCTGATAAAACTCAATCGCTCCGTGCATACAACCGTGATCGGTAATAGCTACAGACTGTTGTCCAAGCTCCTTTGCTCTCTTTACTAATTCTTTAATTTTGATAGCTCCATCTAGGACACTATACTGACTATGAAGATGCAGATGGCAAAACTGAGACATTTACTAGGTAATCATTTATTAGAGTTTAATCTCTCTAATTTAACTTTCTATAAGGAATATAGAAAGGGGCGAGTTCTAAGTTTATGATGTTTATTCACCCTGAATCTTCCTTTTAAGTTCAGGGCTCATGGAAAACCTAGGACTTATCCTACTTTTTTTAGGTAACTTTAAGCCTGAGTCCTTCTTTTTATATTTCTCCTGCACGTAGAACCTCCCAAACTCGGGAATACTAGTGCCCTTCTTCTCTTCTAAACGACCAACAATCTCCTTAAAAGTGGCATCTATAACCGTTTCTGCTAATGATTTAGAGATATTAGTAGTATTTGCAACCTCTAAAATTAGCTCCTCATAGGATGAAGGCTCCGCCATTAAGGAGGATTGATAAAAACAAATCAATATAATGGATAAAGTAGGATTTCTCATGTTAAATATATTTTATTAAATCTAGTCTGCTTTATAAGTTATCGTATTTTCCTTCTAACTATTTCAACATAAAATCTCCATTAGAATGACGACTGAAAAACATAGCACCCTCATTATGGGGATATTAAATATCACTCCCGACTCTTTTAGTGATGGAGGCTTATTTAACAGCCCAGAGAAAGCCTTAAAACAAATTCAAACTTTAATCGAAGATGGCGCTGACATAATCGACATAGGTGCCCAAGCTAGCGGGCCAAACAGTATGGTAATACCAGCTACAGAAGAAATTGAGCGCTTAAAAATGTTCATAGATAGTGATAAAATCTCAGACCTTTTAGATAGAACAACTTTCTCCATAGACACCTACCATTCTAGCGTTGCTAAATATGCAATAGGCAAAGGAGCTAAAATAGTTAATGACATCTCTGGATTAAGGTTTGATCCACTGTTAGCAAAAATAATTGCCGATTCTGATTGTCAGATTGTTATCATGCACTCCAAAGAGCCTGACGATCTTCCACATGCAAGCAATGATTCACATAGCTATAAGGATATTATCCAAACCATATCAAACTTCCTTGAAGAAAGAATTGAATTTGCTTATAAGAATGACATCAAACCGGAGCAAATAATCCTAGATCCTGGAATGGGCTTATTTTTAAGTCCTGACCCACTATTCTCTAAAGAAGTTGTTGAAAAAGCGGATGAACTTAAAAACCACTTCAGAGACTTTAAAGTACTATATGGAGTATCAAGGAAAAGTTTTATAAAAAAACTATACGGAGATTGCCTTTCAAATATAAATACCCAGAAAATTGAACTAGAATTAATTGCAAAGGGCATTGATATTATTAGAACTCACGAACCAAAACCACTTAAAAACTTTGTAAATAGAGTTAAGGAAAATGGAGCGACAAAATAAAATATGGATTACAAATACTACATCGCCTTAGGTGGAAACATAGGAGACACTAAGGATACTTTTAGACAAGTAATAGAAAAATTCAATGCTGAATTGGGAGAAGTATTGAAAGTTTCTAAACTTTATAAATCTAAACCTCTTCCAACTACACATGGAATAAAACAAGATGCTTACCTAAATGCTGTCTTACTACTAAAAACCACTCTTGACCCTGAGACACTACTAAAGGCAACTCAAAAAATAGAAGAGGATTTGGGGAGAGATAGGGAAAACTATGTTTATTGGGGACCACGCACTATTGATTTAGACATTATTTCAGTCGGAGAGATCATAATAGACTCCCCGACTCTAAGTATTCCACATAGTCGTATGAACGAAAGAGACTTTGTACTATTACCAATAATGGATATTGATCCGAATTATATCCATCCAACATCTAAATTAGGAATTATCGATCTAGTTGATGCCCTAGATAAGAACCACAGATATATAGAAACAATCATTACTGAGCCTTGAAAATTCTTGTAATCAAAACCAACCTGCCCATCAAACCAGATGAAGCAGGTTCTCCTAGGGCTTACTGCCTAATGAGAGAACTGGCCAAAAAAGGGCACAAGATACACCTGCTCGTCTTTACTCAAGAAGAATTACCTGCCCAAAAGATTAACTCCATTGAATCAGATAAGATATTTAGCTCTGTAAAAGTCATAAAAATTCCAGAATGCCAGCCTTCATTTCTCTCAAAATGGATGCACCGAGTTTTAAACCTAACTCCTTACGACCTAAGTATAAAACAAAAGGATATATTAAAAAACTCACAAGTTATTTCTAATACAATCTACGATGAGAATGAATGCGATATTGCACTAGGCTTCTATATCTCTTCCCATCAATTCATAAACACGACTAAATCAAACTCCATCGATCTATGTGATTCGATATCGCTTCTATCTTTAAGAAAAGTAAAAAATATTTTTCAGTCTAAAACATCTCTCCTGACATTTAGAGAAGCTCTCAGCTACAAAAAACTTGAGAAAAAAATAGCGAGTACCTTTAGCAGTGTTCTTTTTGTATCCCAGATAGATGCTAACTGGTTTAGAAAAATCACAAAACATAATAATTCAATGGTTGTCCCTCTCGGAGTAGATATGGACTACTTCGCACCAGACACTAAAAACCAACAGGCCAATTCTTTAATATTTACAGGTGTACTTGATTATGAACCCAATAAAGAAGCGGCTGAATATGCAGCATATAAAATTTTCCCATTAATAAAAGCCAAAAACGAACAAGCAAAACTAAACATAGTAGGTCGATACTCTGGGAAAGTCTTCTCAGAAGGATCTAGTCCTACACATGGAATAAATTTCAATCTAAATGTTCCAGATATACGCTCATACCTTCACTCCGCACAAGTTTACCTGTCGCCGCTTAAAACAGGAGCAGGAGTAAAAAATAAGATTTTAACTGCAATGGCATGTAAAATTGCAATTGTCGCTACCCCTATCAGCATAGAAGGCATGAACCTTATTCATGGAACGCATTGTTTAATAGGGCGAAATGCTAAAGAACTAGCAGAGCATTCATTGCTACTACTTAAGGATGAGAAACTTAGAATGAAATTAATTAATCACGCCTTTGAACTGGTGCAAAAAAGTTCTTGGGAGGATTCTGCAAATATCCTAGAGGGAATCCTTAAAAAAGAAGTTGAAAGGTTTAACTCTGATTGGCAATAAGTTTCCGAATTTTTGTACGTACAACATCATCAATCTGTCGCACACCGAACTTAGCCTTCTTAATCTCATCCATTAATTCATCTATCTCGTAGGGGTTAATGGAAACCCTTATGCCTCGTTCCGAAAGACTCCAAAGGGCACTATCAATACGAGACTGCAATATCTCTCTTATAGTATCGGCATTAAGAGGTTTAAAAATAAAAATTTCATTTATCCGCCCGATTAATTCGGAGCGAAAAGTTCCGACTTTTTCAATTTCTTCCTTAACTTCTAAAGGGCTCATTCTATCTAGCCCCTCAACATTCCCCAATAAATTTGAGGTCAATACAATGATGGTTTCCCTCATATCTACCTTCTGATTTGAAGAGCCATCTACAATATAACCTTCATCAAAAACAGGAAGAAAAGAGTCCCATATCTTTTCATGAGCTTTTTCTACCTCATCCAACAATACGACTGAGCGTGGCTTACGAAGAACCGCTCTTGTAAGCTGTCCACCCTGTTCATACCCCACATACCCAGGAGGTGGCCCATAAAATCTATTGGCTTGGTGTGGATCTGAGAACTGCCCCATATCAAATCTGATTAAAGTCTCGCTACTACCATATACAGCTTCAGCTAATGCTCTGGCTGTTTCAGTTTTTCCAACACCTGTTGGCCCTAGGAATAACAATACCGCATAAGGTGCATTATCTTTTCCTACTTTAATCCTAGAGCTAGCCAATTTTGCTATCTCTTTTAAAGGTTCCACTACATGGCCTTGACCTACGATCTTATCAAATGATTTTAAACCTTGTGGCTTAGCTTTAAGACTGGTGCCAAAACGACCCCTTTTTACGTTAACAATAGCTCCAGCCCCAGTGGAACCGAATAAATTCTGCTCTAAAGTCATTACTATTGTAACAACTATCACCAATAGAATAATTAAACATTGCAATGGCCCCAACTGATCTTGTAATCCTTTGATAATCCCTGAAGTCAAATCACCAGAATACCAAAGTGCAAGAACGACAATAAGTGGGGCGCCAATACGCAATTTAAGTTGCCAATCATCTGTTTCAGTGATTGATATTCCAATATGGGTGAAAAGAATACAGGACAATAAACCTACCAATGGGTAACTACCAATCCACGAATCACCACCTAAGCGATACAAGAAAAGTTGAATAAACCAAACAATTGCAGAGTACCACAATAAAGAAAAAAGTTTTTCCCCTAGGTCTGCTCCAGTATTTTTATCAAAGCTCATAAGTAGGCCAGTATATTATTAAGCCGCTTCCTTAACAGAGTCAGACTTCTCAGACCTTAGATGTAAGGTATAGTCTAAATATGCAAAAGTGGCTTGGATATTATCCGAATTACTATAGACATACGCAAGGAAAAAATCAGTGATTGAAGCTTTTCTTTCAGCAATTTCTTGAGCTACCTTTAACACAAGTGGTGCTCTAAGTTTATTTTCTTGCTCAAAAGCTTCCCACCAACGCCTAGCATCCCCAGTAGTATTAGCCCAATCAAGGGTACTATCTTTTAACTGCTCAAGGGCAACCCAAAGCTCTTCTTCTGACATAGGATTTACAGCCTGACCATCCTTATCCACTATAGCCTTACCTCCCTCTGCCACCCATTCTACTTCCTTATATTCGATTGGGCCACTTCTAAGCTGGATCTCCATTGAAGGATCATTAAACTCGGAAATCCTCTCCTTCATTAGAGGCACTTTATAAAAGGGAGTAAGATGGCCTTGAAACACTGGAGTCTCAGGCATAAAGAAAGTCGCTTGATTCCCAACAGGGCGACCGATCTCCCCAGGAGTTAAAACTTGTCTCTGCTGTAACTGCTCGTTTATACCCACGTTTCGACTTGCGAAATTTTCAGTAATCTTACGATTTTGCCCTTTGGAAGAAGTTCTGTAGCGAATTGTCATCACACCTGATTCTTTCGACGCCCATTCGGAATCCATAAAATCTAAAGAAGGCATAAATATCTTAGTACTAAAACCAGAAAGTACAGATTCCCAATCTTCTCCGTAATTACCTTTAATTTGACCGATTGATTGGATCGCGGCTACCACAGACACATTTCTGGAACGTAAAGTATTTAATTTCACGTGAATATCAGGCAATCGTCCAAGAGCAGATGCAAACTCATCGATTACAAGACCTACAGGTCGTGGTAATGTTTGCCCCGGACACTCTTCAGCGTATTTAGTAAGATACCTTAAAAGCTCAACAACGATAACGTTCGCTAAAGGTCTAAGCATCTTTAACTCAGACTCTCTTAATTCAACTACAAACAGAGTTGGCTCTTTAATTATCTTTTCAATATTAACTTCGTCCATAAATGTAGTTGAACGAATCGCAAGTAAATCCCAGGCCTGCAAACGCATACTAAGTTCTGACATAATAGTATCAGCATTCTGAGAACCTGATCTTGCCAAATCAACAAAAGCTTTAGAAGTTCTAATAGCTTCAGGATGAGCTTCAAGCCAATCACATAAATAATGCATCCCCTTACTTACTAATTCATGGATTCTTGGCATTGATAAGATCTCATTTGGATCTTTCAAAAGTCCTACCATTAACGCATTTAACACCTGCAATGCACTATTTCTAAAAAACGGACTATCCGCCTTGGAGTTGGCTTCATCTGTAGCCATAATTACAGAGTTTGCAATTAGCTTACAATCTGTGTCAGTTTCTACTTTTGCTAAGATATTCCAACTTAAACTTCTAATGGTATCTAGTGGATTAAATAGTACCAGATTTTTATCTGGGTTGTACTTTTTCGTCATTCCAGATAACTTGTGCCACATTTCTTGTTTAGAATCGATGATGATAGTAGATCTATGACGGCATAGGCAATCGTTATAAAGAATAGGTAAGACTAACTTTGTAGTTTTACCACTACCAGTTTTAGCCACAATTAAAATATGTCTATTTCTTTCGCCATTAGGTATAATCAGACTACCTTCCTTTACAGACTGTCCGTCACTACCTCGCAAGTCAGACACAGGCAATATTGTATCGAGGTTTCCATCTTTTTTTAGCCATCGTTTGATTTGTTCAGTAGAGGCTAAATCTGATGAGCCTAACTCATTAGTCATAGAACGCTGTGGCCGAACCCAATCAGATGAAGACTTTAAGAGGTTCTTTATTTTCTCAAAACTAATTAAACTTTGGTTTGATCGTAGGAATACAATCATTAAAACAATTAATGCACAGATACTGCCGAAGATAGGCATGTTTTCGATTGTAAAAAGATCTTCTTGGAAATTTAAACTACTTTCTTCTTCAATCAGATCTTCTGGAGCGAATAGTTTTTTTTCTATCTTTCTCAGATCAAGCCTAGAAGTACTTTCTTCTGGAGAAGAGTAATCTCCTATAATACCACCAACATAGGCGAGCCCTAAGCAACCTGCTAAAACAGTATATATAGTAATGACTTTTTTCAGGCCCTGCTTTTTAACTTGATAACTAAAAATCAAGACAAAAAACAAAGCGAGCAACAATAGGACTGGAGCCCCACCCACGCCTAAATATTCACCTGCACCCATACAAGCTAAACCCCTAAATTCACTTATCAAATAACAAACGTACCTTATCCCTGATAATGTTATGAAGAATAAGTAGAAAAGTGTTTCTTAGTAATGAGTTAAAGGGGCTTATAGCTTGGATCTACAAAGCTCATCACACTTAAAAGCTTCCGTGGACTCCTTCCCTTCACAAGCACTAACACAGTCAACACAAGCTTGATAATTAGAAGACTTAACGGGTGAACAAGTCCCATCTTGATTCTCACAAGACACAAACTGCCGACACTGATCCCCAATCTGATATTCTTGAGAGCACATAGATAGCTCCCCAAAACCACAAGTAACCTCCTTACCATGACAATTAGTCACAACACATTCAGGACTATCAGCACCAACCTCATCCGAACTACCACAGGCTAGAAGGAAACAGAGGGTGAAAGGAACTAGTAAAAAGAGTATATTGAGCATAAGTGCGTAAAAATATGAATTCAATCTGAGTATCATATACAATCCTAATCTAAGAGAAGTCATCGTGCAAATGGTAAATAACTTATTAAATTCAAGATCTTAGCGCCCCTCCCAAAAGTAGCCCCGCACCGGGGTGAAGGCCAAATCAGGGTCTGTCCCAATGGATGCGTGTGCCACATTGTACGAGCACCTGGCTCGAACGTTACGCTCACTCCACCAGTACGGGCAGGTTCAACAGCTACGAATAAAGGATCAATACGCACTGTACCCGTAAACCATTCCGAAGGGCCCTTTACAGGATACTGTGAACCATTTCTTTTAATTTCCATTTTTCAAGTTGCTCCCGATTTGAAAAAATTTCATTCCATAACTTTCTGGATATCTGATTATTAATTCAAACGAAAGCAGCATCTCTTTCTTCCATTACTCTAGCAAAGATAAGACCTAATACATCTAGATAAAGCTCTGAGAAATTTTCTATTCTTCTTGCCTTGAATATTCCACCAGCTCCCACATCACCGTTTGTTCGCATAATTCCCAAATACAAAGTCTGTTTGGCTCGCTTTTCTGTGACAGCTTGAGCATGAACTAGTTTTTTCCTTTCCTCGAGTAAAGTCGCCAGTTTCACTCAAATACATAAACTCCCAGTCGCCAACCGTATCATCAAACCCCTTCTCCCTTTTCAACATTACGCCCGCGGCATGAGCAGGCATATCTATACTCGATTTCTTCTCTTTAACTATGGCACTACCTTGAGGGAATGATAATTTTCTCAAATTCCCAACTACTTTTTCTCCTATTGAGTTAATAAAAACTGAGAGGAACTTATCTTTATGAATCCCCTTAGGTACGGTTACCGCATATTTAGCATAAGGGGGCAGAAAACATTCTGTGAGCCCAACTTTTACTGTGATATTTGGATATGAATTCCAACTTGCGTAGGAGCGTAAATCTACAGGCAACTTATCGATATTTAATTCTTGGGCATACGTAGATATAGAAAAGAGTAAGATCGATAATATAAATAACAATATTTTCATTGGCGACTTCTTTGATTTAGACTAAAAAATTTCTAAGCATTCATCTATGGAATGGGAAAACTAAATAAAATAATTTTTTAATTGCTATCCTCTTTCCCTATCTATTTCTCTCCAAAAACCTTACGATCCAAAGAGAACTTCCCTGCCCCAAAAACTAAGATCAGAATAGAAATACACAAATAAACTAAAGGCAATTCATACGACCCTGCACCTTTACCAGATGCGACAAATGAATCACCTAAGATAAGCATGTGCATGTGAGTAGCTACAACCATCGTTGAGGCTATCCCCAATGAGGCTAAAGGCGTGAATAATCCTATAATCCACGCTAAACCACCACCGAACTCAGATAGCGCTGCTAAAAACTGTAAAAAGCTTGGAATACCAGCATCTGGTCCCATCCAAGAAAATGGATGCTGTATTTTCCCATAACCATGAAACATAAATGCTAGGCCAACTACGATTCTAATGACTAAAATCACAACTGATTGACTCGTGCTAAGTGCTGGAACTTGAAATAATTTTTTAAGAATAGACATTTTTAGAACCCCTAAAGATTTGATTTTTATCAACTATCTTTAGCAGATTTTAGTAAAATGCAAATATAAATTTTTATCTGCGGTTAAAGGCCCACCAATTACTATGAAACAATTCTATTCAATTTAGAATCCACAGTAGTAACGACGATAAGTTTATCCGTCTTCCGAAGGACTAGATCATTCCTAGGATTAATATGATGCTCTTGATAATCCCTACCTTTATTTGCGTAATCTACTGCTATTACAGTAGCTTCATGTTCTCTTTTAAAATAATCAAAAACCTCTAGGAACGTCCTTCCGACGTATTCTATCGGCACATCAAGCTTCCTTAGATAGGCTCCATCCTTCTGGGAAAGTAGGTCACTAAACACAGTACTAATTCCTCTATTCACAACTGCTGATGCAAATATGCCCGCAGAAATTCCCGTTCTGGAAACAACTTCTTCAACTCCTGCCATCTTCAGGTGGGTAGCATTGACTTCATCAATTAGCTCGGCACATGTAAAGATATTAGGATTTAATTTCTCTAAAGTTAATGCAGCTAATACAGTCCTAGCATCCCTTACTTGATCAGTCAGTTCTGAATCTCTATCAGATAAAATCATAGCAGTTGCAGCCTTTCTTGCCCCTACTTTCTCTAGAACATCCATCTTTGTAAAATCTTCCCTTACGTGAAATAATCGCCTAGAATTTTTCACCTTCGAGTCAGCAATAATATTGGCTTTAGTCTCGGCTACAACTACTACACCTTTAGTCCAAAGCTCCTTGGACATTTCTAGTTCGGCCAATGTAATAGCAGTTAACCTATCCCAACCACAGATTATCGTATGGTCATTCAAATCAGCTATGGTTAAATCTTTCTCGTCCATTTTTGTTTTCCAATAATTAGTCATTATAGATGATACAGCTCCAACGAAGAATGCAAACAGTAGTAATCCAGATAATGCTACAAAAACCTCAACTACTCTAGCCCATAGAGAAGTAGGTAGGCCTGCGAGTATTTCCCCTGAAATAAAAAGAAAAGTAGTGCTCCATATCCTATCTAAAAATAGATCCATGGAAATACTAGTTTCAGCGGGAGGAGCTTCAATAGTTAGCAAAACTAAAGTCCATGAAATTATCAAAACTATTGTAGTTAGTATTATGACTGCAAATACTCCAATAGACCGTTCTGCCCGCCTAGATATCCAGCCGCTGCGCCTCAAAAGGATCATAAAAGCACGGATTAGCCTCAGTACTCTTAGTAGCCTAAGAAGTCTAAATGATCTGAAAATGCGAAGTACTGGTAGAACGGCTAAAATATCAATCCAATAATTTCTTAAGAAGACTTTCTTACTTGGCGAACTATACCAACGAAGGGATAATTCTCCTACAAATAGCCAAGTCAGAATATCATTAGCCAATAGAACATCATCCAACTGGGAACTTGGTGGAATAAAGAATTCGGCAAAGACCAAAATAACACTTAAAAGGATGAGAAGTGCAATGCATATTTCAAAAACAGCCGAATTTAGGAATCTCTGTAAATTTCTTTTTACTTTACTAACTCTAGTTGCATAGGTAGGAATACCATTAGGATAATAGCGGCGTGACTTAGATTTCTCTCTAATTTTACGAATTTTATGTTTCACCATTGCATTAATTAGATGCTAGAAAGGTCAAGTACTTTGCAAATAGCTTTATTCCAAAATAGACTAAAAGTGGAAAGACTCTTAGTAGGATACTGACACAAATTTTCCTATTAATTTCAGCAGTCTAGTAATTTTGGAAACCAGATAGAATATCCTAGTGATTCGGTGCTACTAGAGCATGCGCTAAGTTTCGACTCTTCTTCATTTTCGAAGTACTACTATATATTCCTAAATCTCTTTTCTGAAAGTTAGCTACCTCATCCACCCAACTTCGCACTCCACTAGGACTTTAAAGATTCCATATCTATACAAAATCTATATTTAACGTCAGACTTTAACATTCTTTCAAAAGCTTCATTTATTTTCTGAATGGGTATAACTTCAACATCTGCGACGATATTATGCTCACCACAAAAATCCAACATCTCTTGAGTCAAAGCAATACCACCGATCAGTGAGCCTGACATCGACTTGTTACCAAAAATAAGAGAAAATGAAGATAAAGAAAGTGGCTTTTCAGGAGCGCCTACAAGAGTAATATTCCCATCTTGAGCAAGCATGTTAATGTATAAATTAATATCATGATCAGCAGCAACACAATCTAAGATGAAGTCAAAACTGCCGGCATGTTGATTCATTTCATCTAGATTACTAGAAATCACCACTTCATCCGCACCAAGACCCACGGCAGCTTCTTTCTTATGAGATGAGGTGGTAAAGACGACAACGTAAGCCCCCATAGCCTTAGCTAACTTAACCCCCATATGACCTAAACCGCCCAAGCCAACAATCCCAACCTTCATTCCAGGGGCAACTTTAGCACGCCTCAATGGAGAATAAGTAGTGATCCCAGCACACAACAAAGGCGCAACACCAGATAATTCTAAATTTTTAGGAATCCTTAAGACGAAGTTTTCACTCACCACAATACTACTTGAGTATCCACCATAAGTTACAGGTGCAGTTCCAAACTTATCAGGTGAGTTGTAAGTAAATGAAGCATTTTGGCAAAATTGTTCATACCCCTTTTTGCAGCTTGGACACTCTTGATCTGAATCAACAAGACACCCAACACCGACAATATCTCCAACCTTATGTCCAGCGACTTTAGAACCAACTTCAGTTACACGACCTACTATTTCATGACCCGGGACACATGGATATACCGTAGGCATTGTTCCGCTCCATTCATTTCGAGCAGTGTGAAGGTCTGAATGACAAACACCACAATAAAGTATCTCGATTTGAACATCATTTTCACTAGGAGCTCTTCTAGGAATCTCAACTGGAACCAATTGCGATTCTGCACTTGAAGTGGAATAAGCCTTAACACTATACATAGAGGTACCCTAATATTTATTCGATATTCTTAAAAATTGATATATATGAATTAGCATGGGCTTGCCGACTATTCAAATTTACGAATAGTCTATTTCTTAAAATATTGTAGATTAGTAGTAGCACAATTCTGGAAGAAGTTGGACAATAGACTAAAGTTTAACCTGAAATTTTAATTTAAGAACCAACCTGTCACACTATAACGATCTTTAAAAGTTTCAGTAACTTCATGCTCTAAGTTTTCACTCTCAAAACATACCAACCTACCTGCGATAGGTGCAATACTTATAGCCGTTTCTACCTGATCTTTTACAGAATAGATAATCAAATTTCCTCCATCCTCAGGAATCCATTGACTATTTAAATATAGAATGACTGACAACACTCTTCCTTTTTTGCTTTGGAAGGTATCTCTATGACGTCTATAGAATTTACCTACCCCATACTTAGCAAAGTGTATCTCCGTACTTTTTATACCTAAATAACAAGTCTCATTGATATATTTTATCAACTCTTGGTTTCTTGTAAAAAGATCAATCTCAGCTGGAACAATTGAATCACCTTCGATCCACAATATCTCATCCCCTCTTACTAAAGCTGACTTACTTACCTCTCCAAACTTCCCAACACCCGCCTCCTTAAACAAACCGCTTTCATACCGAGAAGTAAAACTATCCATCAAACCAGAGACCTCATCCACAGAAAGAAAATTATCGCATACGGCATAACCTTTTTCTAACAAGCCATCGACCAAGGACTTAAACATATAATTTAACAAAATTGACCCTATTTACAATGAAATCCAAACCCACCTTGTGCACAGTTTTTCTTAAATAGCGAATGTAGACAGTCCAGTACGCTTAGCCCAATGCCAACCCCATAACTGGTGCGGGTCTACTTCCTCATCCCCCTCCCCCCACTCTACCTCACGCTCTATCTGGTGCGGGGCTACATTCTGATCCATCTTCAAATTTTCTACGATAAACCTCCTATAACCTTAAAACGTAATTTTATTTACATAGGAGGCCAAGATGCCACGTTTACCGAAGTTCCATCCGCCAAAGAGCGTATTGTTTATTACCACAAGCCTAGAAGAAGGACTCCTCTTGAAGTCCAATCCCCTAATGAAAGCAATCCTAGAGACTTGTCTAGCAAAGGCTCAAAGACTTCATAAGGTTAGGATCTGTCATTTCCTATTTGAAGAAAATCATGTTCACCTTGTTATAGTAGTAGACAATCCAGAGGATATAGCTGATTTTATGGAGAGATTTAAGACTGAGTCTGCGCATGCTATCAATAAACTCCTGGGGCGAAGAAAAAGAACCGTATGGTGTGAGGGATATGATAGTCCTATCCTAGGTAATCCTGTAGATGTAATTAAACAAATAGTTTACCTCTACACAAACCCCACTAAAGATAGTCTAGTTGACTCCATAGAAGAGTATCCAAACCTAAGTACCTGGAGAGCTTATAAAACAGGCGAGAGTAAGATTTCCTGCATTCCATTTAAACGATCTGACATTAAAAAGCTTTCATCTCTTTCACCTTCGAAAGAGGAAATTCATTCTCACCTAGAAAGTCTAAAAGATCTATACCCAGAGTCAATTGAACTCATACTTGAACCTAATGCTTGGCTGGAGATTATGAAGGTTCCTGAGAAGGACTGGGATAAGATTAATCAAAGAATCATAAGCATGGTAGGTAGGACCGATGATAGGTTCAAGAAAAAGAGAGAAGATCTGAATAAATCTGCAATGGGATCAGAAAGGCTTACCAATTCCTCCTTTAATTTAAGCTATAGGTCAAAGAGAAAAGGGAAACGATCATACTGCATTAGCAGTCAAATTTCCTTGAGAGTTCATATTATTCAAACTATCAAGGCGCTAATTAATGAGGGACGTGAGATCTACCAAAGGTGGAAGGCGGGAGAGCATTCTCTTAGGTTCCCTATCGGTATCTATCCGCCGGCAATGCCTCGGCTTGCTAATCTTGTGGCTGGCGTGGTTGTTTAGGAAGCACATTCACATCACCTTCCTTCGGATAGCTTAAAAACTAATTATCTACCCGTCTGGCAATAGACTATTTAAATAAAGAACCTTTTTAGCAAAATAATTTCCATCAATTGAAACTTTTTTGAACTAGATTTCCCTTTTTATCATTGTAAAATTACAGAACATGATACAGTAGCCCCGCACCGGTCCAAAACAAGACAGGAATACCAACAACTCGACAAGGGATATCAGGAAAGGTTGGAGCCCCTATATTACATCTACTTTTTAAAGGATTGATGGGTAAGAAATAGTAGCTAAAAGTCCTTATTGATTTTGTTAAAACTGTTAACTGTCCTTGAAATGGGACTAGGTTAGTTTTTCTTCTTTTGGAAAATTAGGACATGCTATAGATGGTTAATTGGGTGTGGAGGGGTTGATTTAATTAAGGATGTGAGGAGGTTAGGGGAGTGGGTAGAGTAGCCCCGCACCGGTTTGACGGGTTAAGTACAGAGACTGGTTGTTGACGTTTTACGGCCAATTGAGGCTGAGGGAGTCTCACTCCTCCCTACTAAAAAGAACATGTATCCAATAAGCTCTCTCTTTGGTGAAAAATTTATTCTGCATAACTTGAATATAGTAAGCCAATCGGGTAGCTATTCTTTGTAGAAGTGTTCGAGATGCTAGTACTTCTAATTTATTTCCACATTCGATGCAGGGTTCATCTTGAACATACGTTCCAAAAGGGTTGCCTGCGTAATCTAACAACGATGTACATACAGCATTTGTTCTATTTCTAGTTCTACCTGCATATTTAACAGTCTCTACTTTAAGAGTCGGAAATAGACTAACAAGCTTATTCAGATCAAAAATATTAACATGACCCCAAGGTGGATTTTTACACCCACAATTAATGCAAGTGGTACGGCCTGATCTTGTGTCTTGCTCAAATGGTACTCCAATTAGTAACTTAGAGTTACACACCCGAGCCAATTCATCACATGCTTTTTTAAGAAGTTTCGGCGGAATATGTTCAAGTACTTCAGCACAAAAAACAAAATCAAACTCCTTGTCCATAAACTCCAAGCAGGTAACATCACCTTTTACACACTCAATTTTCGGATGCTCGATTTTTGGCTTTTCTAAATCAAGAGCAACCACCGCTTCATATCGCTCAGCGAACAGCATAGAATATACCCCATCTCTTGCACCAATATCTAAGACTTTGTTTGCGTCTGCTGGCAGGAGACTTCTTATGCACTTTTCCCGTTCTTGTTCAGAAGCACTTGCTCTGTATTTCTGTAAATCCATTATTTATATTTATTTAATTGAGTTTAATTATCGATGTAGCGTACCAAAATAATAAGGACTTTTATAGCAGTAGATACGATAGCATTAGTAAAAAAAACAGAACGACCCCCACTATCTATTTTCTCAAAGTTTCCGCTGGGAAGGAAGTTTGAATACGCAGGTAGTGGGAGCCTTTAGTTCAGCTTGGCTAAAGAAAACATAAAGAACCTGAGAATGGGCTAAAATCCGTCTGGAAAGCCATCCCCATAATCTGGATAATTTGGACGCTGTACTGTCACAATGTCAGACTCCAACCAATTCAGAATCTCAATCGACGTACGTATCTCTCCATCCTCTGCCATAAGATACTGTACATCGCCCTTGAGATACCGTATTAAGTCAAGAAGAAAACTCACAGAGGCTTTGACTCCTAAAGGCCCCTCAGATACAGGAACTATGATATAAACTTCTTCATAGGTTAAGCCTGAAGCGCGAATCTCTTGCTTCAAATCTTCTAAAGAAATTTGTAGAACCCAAACGGTTTGCATAACTAACACTCCCTCATTCTTCAACCCAAACGTTATTCGAGAAGTCTAAAACGCAAGTAAACTTCCCATCAGAATTCCTAAAAACCTTAAACTACCTGTCAAAATAGTGAAGGTCATTCTAGTTATTAAAGGGTTTGTGATGTTATATTCAAAGGGATAATCCATCGTCTCAATGATACTTCCCTATTCTTGTAAACTCAGTGAACCTTGATGCAAATCACTGAAGATTAAAATCCCTAAAAAACCAGAACGGCCTCGTATCTTCTACTCATATTGGAACTTATTCACTAGCATTTAACTGAGAATACGCATTAGGTCAATTAAATCGAAGGTAGGTAGGCCTACGAAATCACTTAATTATAAAAATCACAGACGGAAATAATGCAATAATAAAAAAACTACCACCCTATACCAAATCTATTTGACAAAGTCGAATTGGCCGATACTCGCCAATCATTCTAAATACTTAAAAAGTATAGACAGATGGGGGCAGCCCATTTACATATTGATACCGCCGTTCCTCAGATTATATCCCTCTCACGAATAAGTTTTTCGTAATACAAACATATCGAGCTGCGCACTCTTATTATTTGCACTCACTATATTTGTTATAAGGCTAGTCGCATAACGGCTCCTACGCATACTGCTATTTCACTTCAATGAATTTCTTATACGGAAATTCATTTCGTGAGCAGTATATATTTATTCTTGTAGGTCTTATAGATAGTTTAACTTGAAAGCATGTCTATGCTTTCAACTAACTACAAGAGATTACCTTAGTCATTATTTTCTTACCTGAAAAATCTCATTCTATTAGTTGCGATATTTACATACAATTAAAAAACTAGCAGGCATGATGATGTTAAGAAAATAAAAAATGTAAGTGACCGCACCTATCTGCGACAACTTGTCGCATTGCCTTTGTTTTTTAAGCCGATTAACATTGAAAAAATAACTTAAACAAAATCAAGGGAAAGAAAGGGGGATAATAAATGGCTACCAACAAATTACACTCTATACACAAAAGAATAATTACTATTTTTCTAACAAGCTCAATGCTTGCATGCGGAGGAGGTGGAGGTAATAGTAGTGGGGATAAAACAATAGCTTTAAATTTTGCCACAAAAATCAATGGAGAGAATTTCTCATGTGAGCATGGATATAAATCAGTAGGCAGTTCACAAACTAACATAATGCCTTTAGACGCTAGATTTTATATCTCAGAGATATCACTAATTGCAGATGACGGCAGTCAGCATGAACTAAAATTAACTAAGGACGGTAAGTGGCAAGATGATACAGTCGCGTTACTTGATTTTGAAAATGGCAGAGGGACTTGCTCAGAAGGAGACAAAGAAACCAACACCCAAATAATCGGAACCATAGAAGACAAACAATACGTAGGCATACAATATACTGTAGGCGTACCTTTCAACAAGAATCATCTTGACTCAGTTACCGCACTTCCTCCCCTAGATAGAACTGCTATGTATTGGAACTGGAACGCTGGATATAAATTTATTAAATTTGACGTTTCTTCTCTAGGCATGCCTGACGGTTACAGGTTTCATCTTGGTAGTACTGCATGTTCAGGAAATGAGTCAGGACCAAACGGATCATGTCAAAACTCCAATCGAATTAGTGTAAAATTGCTTGATTATAATCCTGGTTCCAATACGATTGTCGCCGATTTTGGCTTACTCCTTGCGGAAAATGATGTAAATTTCAACACTCCGCAGACAGCGCCTGGGTGCATGTCAGGAGCGAGTGATCCAGAGTGTACATCTATATTCTCTAAATTAGGATTCGGTTCACAAAGTGAACAACAACTATTTCATGTAGAATAACCAGCAACTACTTCTAATGAATACATTTGTTAAACTTGCCATCTCCATAATTTCCCTACAAGTTCTTTACGGTTGTGGGGGTGGCTCATCTGGTAGCTTTGAGGAAGATTCGGAGATACCAGAAGGCTTTCCTTCCGTATCTTATCCTTCTGATAACAAATTTTCTGAAAGTAAATTTCAACTAGGAAGGCATCTATTTTATGACAAAAAGTTATCTTTAAATAAGACGTTCTCCTGTTCTAGTTGTCACAATCAGAGTAAAGCCTTCACCGATGGTAGACGCACTTCAATTGGCTCTACTGGCGAAAATCATCCAAGAAATGCTCCTTCAATTGCTAATATTGGATATATGTTAACTCTAAATTGGGCGAACCCACTTGTTAGAACCTTAGAAGATCAAGCGCTTATACCTATCTTTGGACAACATCCACTTGAATTGGGCTTTTCTGGTAAAGAAAACGAATTGTTAGAACGATTCAAAAGTTCGCCGCTGTATACAGAAATGTTTACTTCTTCTTTCCCCAATCAGACTGATCCGATCACAATTGATAATATTGTTAAAGCACTAGGTACCTTTCAAAGGAATATTTTCTCTGGAAACTCAAATTACGACAAGTATGTTTACCAAGGTGATAACGGGGCCTTATCAGAAAGCGCAATCCGTGGATTGAGTATATTCTTTTCTGAAAGATTAGAATGTGACCATTGCCATAGCAGTTTTAACTTTTCCTCTCCCGCAAATCATCAAGGTGTATCAGAAGTTAAAGCACAATTTGAGAATAATGGTTTATACAATATAGGTGGCGTTGGTGCTTATCCCCCAGACAATACGGGCCTTATAGAATTTACCCAAGAACCTTCCGACATGGGGAAATTTAGACCACCTACATTAAGAAACATAGAGGTAACTGCACCTTATATGCACGATGGAAGCATAGATACCCTTGAAGAAGTTGTAGAGCATTATGCTAGGGGCGGTAGAGAAATAGACTCGGGCCCATTTGCAGGAGATGGTAAGTTAAGTCCCTATAAAAGTGGTTTAATCGCAGGTTTTCAAATAAGCGAGCAGGAGAAAGCTGACTTAGTTGAATTTTTAAAAAATTTAACGGACTGGGAATTAATTATAAACCAAAGATATTCGGATCCGTTCTCTGAGGAGTAAGAGTATGTCTCTCAGAAGACACTCTTTCAGCTACCCTTGGGATATCTCCTTAAAGAATGACAAATTTAAAAACACTCTTAGATAGTATTTTGGAGGGTATAGTTTAATCTTTCATAAAAAATTAAACTATAAAAGACTGCTATAGAATCTATTTTATAATTGGCGTATATCCTTCGCTGTTACTATAAGTTGTATTTAAAAATTTCTTTCTTGTTAGTAGTGCTCTCCCAGAAAGAAATTTAGTGCCCACTCTGCAAAAAAGAATATTCAAGAAAAGGATAAACCAACATGTACTATTTTCATTCGAAGATTCGAAACTCTTTATTAGCAACCCTATTTAGCCTTACTTCGCTTTCAGGGTATGCAAACGCCGACGAATCAAGTCGCTTAGACAATATGATCTCGCCTGCATTTAGTCCTGTTACTTTTGAAGATCCAAGAGCGCTAACAGAAGCTAGACTACTCTTTGTTCATCACGAGATAGACGATAAGTTCATTACCGAAGGTGGAAATGCACAAGTATACGCTCTACAACTTCGATATGCCATTAGCGATAAACTATCTTTTATCGCTACAAAAGATGGATACGTAGATTTTAATCCTAAAGCGAATGTTGCTAAAGATCAGGGATTTGCTGACATAGAAGCAGGATTTAAATACACCCTAGCAGAAGACAAGGATCAGGGATTTATTGCATCAGGCCAATTGAGATACCTTGTACCGATTGGAGAAAAAGAGGTTTTCCAAGGTACTGGTGATGGATCAATTCATCCATCAGTAAGTGGAGCTTACGCTCTATCTGAAGAAATGACTGTTACCGCCGGCACAGGACTAAGAATCCCCGTAAATAGCAATGATAGTATGTTCTGGGACGTAGATGCACAATTAGATTATAGGGTAGAATTGAATGATGATCTTGCAGTTTATCCTCTCATAGGAGTAAGCTATATAAAAACTACTAGTGGAGGTGATCGGTTAAGTATAGCTGATGAAGGCCAAGACTTCTTCAACTTTGGCGCAACTAACGCTGGTGGAAAAGACCTAGTAAGTGGAGTTGGAGGACTTAGGGTAAGAGTCGCTAAGAACTATGATCTAGGTGCTTCGTATCAATTTCCGTTAGACAGATCTGCTGGAACTAGAATTTTAGACTATAGATGGACTTTTGATGCTATCGCGAGATTCTAGGCAGTCGAGATAAAAGTACGGTTCAAACTTGAAAGTTTGAACCGTACGAAGTCTACTGAACTCCCATTGCTGTCAAGTTAAAAAGTATTTTCAATGCAGAAAAAAAGCGCATCTATTGTCCTAACTCCCCTTCACTCAACGACTCTAACAATAGCGCCAGAATAAAATACCCCATTCTCATCCAAAGCGATATCACCGCTCTCTCCCTTAAATGCTCTGATTTCTCTAATCTTTGTAGCTAAATTTCCTCTAAATACCTCTCTGTCATTTGAAATATGCCCATCCTTAACAAGACTTGCAAATACTTTATACAATATAGATACGGTATCATAAGCATGGACAACTCCAGCGGTGATTTTAGTCTTAGACCAAGTCTCGTAATTATGAATGAAAGAACTGCTCGCCTGACCAGCATCCACATACCACGAACCTTTAAATACCTGTGAATCTTTCAAAAGTCCAAAGGATTCAATTGAAGTTAGAGGGATCTGTCTATTGTATCTCTGCAATTGCATAGCTAAGGTTTCCAATTCAGGAGAAAGCCCCAAAAGCAGGATTACTTTTGGTTTTTTCACAAGGCCTCTAAGCAATAGCGGCTTAAAATCATGTTCTCCTTGATTATAAGTTTCTAAAAACTTAATTTCCAAACTAGATTTATCTACCTTCCTCTGCACTTCTTCTGTGATACGTTTAAATCCAGCCTCATTAAGGGAGTAGATTCCTAGAGAAGCATTTTTGCCATACTTCCCTTCAAAGTAGTCTATGTACTTTTCAACGCCTTCTTTCGCCGTCATGTAATTAATAAAATTATAACGAGCATCTGCCACTGTAGTATCACTACAAATTCCAATGTGTATAACTTTGTTTTTAGCAGCAATTGGTTTTATTACTTGAGCAACACCTGAAATAATACTTATCACCGCATCAGTTTGACCCTCAGCTACCAATCGATTAGCAATTAGTGCTGACTCTGACAAAGATCCACTGTTATTTTCAAAAGAAAGTGTTAACTGCTCTGCCCTCAAATCAAACTTTGCCAACTGAGCAGCCTTAACTATCCCTTCGCCAAGAAATGTCCATTCACCAGACAATGGAAGAACGAAAGAGATATTTAAAGTAGGTTTCCTAGAGTCTGCTGAACTTAGAATGGGACACAGAATTAGAGCGGTAAAAGTGAAAAATAGAGTTTTTTTTAAAACCATAGTTAAATATGCAAAAAAGTAATTGAAAACATCATACGCTTATAACAAAGAAGATAATTTGTATAAGCATAAAATAAATTAAACAAGATGATTTCACTCTGCTATTTACCAAGGACCTAAGCCCTAGATTCATTGGTTTATAATTGTTGACTTAACTTATGAAATAGAGAGAATGATAGACGTTGAAACATAAATTATATTCTGAAAAAGTCTTATGCGATCAGACAAAAGGTAGCTTAATTTTCAAAGACTAAATCTAAGTTACTGATTATACTTAATAGATAGAGTAGTTTTTAAAAATAAGGGGGTACCTATTTTTCAATAATTTCCCAAAATGTTCTCTATACGTCAAACTTAGCTTAATCACTCTACCGCACTAAATCTTATTCTACCCAAATAACATTTATTATGGGATAATACAGATTAGTTTTTAAATTAGAAAGAGCCTCTGATATAGTGATTAAAAGAAGCCTTAAGTTGGCGTCTAAATTGAGAAGTGAAAACTAATGTTAAGTAGAATGATTTTGGAGAATAGAATGAAAAAAATTTTGGAACTAAGTAGAGGAATGGCACTGATTTGCTTCCTCAATATTTTATTATGCTCTTTCGCCTTTGCCGTACCTGGAGATTTTGATGGCGATGGAACTGCAGATCTTTCGGTAGGATTGGTCAATAAGGCTGCCTCCTCAACGGCTTGGCTAACTCGCTTAACAAATGGTTCTCAACCTCTATTTTGGAACTTTCCTGTACCTGCAGATGCATTTGTAAATGGTAGATTCTACGTGAATGACCCTAAATACTACCCTGGTGTAATCTATGTAAGGAGCGCAAACCTCCCGCTAGAATGGTATATAAAGAATAGCGCACAAGCTGATGTATTTTTACAATTTGGATCTCCCGGTGATACTATTACTAACCTTGGTGACTGGGATGGAGATGGTAGAGATGACATTAGTGTCGTAAGAAAAGGTAGCGATGGATTCTTACGTTGGTTCGTGGCACAAAGTGCTACCGCCGAACTTAAGGAATACCTTTTTGGAATATCTGGCGACAGAGTTGGTCTTTCTGATGTAAATAACGATGGGAAAGTTGAGTTGGTGGCATTACGATCTAACTTTACATGGTATGTTGCTTCTCCAGGACAACAAAATGTACAAGGAGTACAGTGGGGGTTGTGGGGTGATATTCCCTTACTACCTAGAGATCTTGATGGAGATAATTTAGCTGACTTTATTATCTCTCGGAAAATTGGAAACTCTCAAGTGGCATTCATTCGTTATGGTAATGGACAAACAGCCAACGTGAATCTTGGGACCAATACTTCAATTCCAATGGTCGGTAACTTCCGTGGATCAAGTCCTCAGTTTGCTTGGTCACAAAGAGACACTGGATGGACCGCAATTAGAGAAAATGAAAATGATCTCAGTATTTTTAGACATGGTATTCAGTCTAATGTGATAATTAGACCTAATGGAACAGTTGTTCAACCTACAAGTGATGACAGCTTTGGTGGCTCTACCCCAACAGGTGGCGATAGCCCAGTTGTTAGTGGCCCAGGATGTACAGCATCGCCCGGGACTGCAACAGATTTTTCTGATGGTTCTGGAAGAGGAGCATTATGGAAACCAGTATCTGAAGGTGTAAGTAATAGCGCAGCTGTAATACTACTACCAATTAGTTACTGCGGAGCAAGCATTACCGCCAAAGGAGCTGATGGAAGTCCTGTTTCTGGAATACAAAGAACCAAGTGTGGTGGAAATGGAAATAGAGCACACTTCTGGTTAGCGAAGACTGCTAGTCAACTATCTTCCTCTGCTCCACTTACAATTGAAATTATTAAGTCTGGAGTCACGGAATGTAGATCAGTGCCTAATCCTAGAAGCAGGTATGACTAATCGTTCCGGTTAGGAAAATAAAAAATATCTAAGCACGAACGGCTAGTGTCACAAGACTCTCGCCGTTCGTGCCTATAAGACAAGAAGAAGTTAATCACTTAGGTTAGCAAGCACGCTACAATTTTAGGATACTAACCAAACCTAAAGTTTAAAGAACGCTACTTATCAGAGATCAATTTGTCAATATCTCGCACTATCTTAGTTAGAGTTTCTCCTATCGCATTAAATTCTTTCTCCAATATCTTAATACTTTCAATCTCAGTTTCCGACTTACTCTCTTTAGTACGAGATTCAATTACCTGGGAGAAGATCTTCTCCATTTCTCCGCTTACTTCTACAAGTTTATTTTGAGCTAAACCAAGCTCATGATCTTGAAGAAAATGCGATACTTTGTTTATTTCTCTAATGCCAATTTTTAAAGTATTTTCGGGAGAGATCAACAAAGACAAATTGACAGTTTCTAACTTATCGCAGAGAGTGTTAATAACTACCTGATCTTTCGAACGTCTTTCAATCAATCGGTCAGATTGATTAATTTCATTAAATCGTTGGATATTAGAAACCCCACCAAAACTAACTAACAAATCAGGAACATCATTTATATCCTTTGCATTGTTGAAGTTTCCACTAAACTCTATATATATATCAGATTTCCCAGGAACAACCGCTGGAGTTAATTTAGCATCACTTACAAAATGGATATAAAATGGTTTTTTTTGAACGGCATCTTCAAATAGTTCGTCTAGATCCTTCTTTTCTACTTCTCCAGAGCGATTTGTAGCGTTTACCGTATGCAAAGCTCCACCTACAATAAGTAAACGATCATAGCCCTTTTCCTTTGATACTTTTGCAATAGTTTCCACCCACTTTCTATTCACCTCAACATCAGGCAGATATTCTCCATCTGAACCCTTCCTATTCGAATCATGTGCAATAACACCAACTTTGCCTAAAGCATTGCGCAACCTCTTATCAATCAGATTAATTTTAAAATCGGCGCCAAAAGTATTTCTCAACATCTCGTGAGCCACGCCATAAGTATAAAAAATCCCCTTAGAAAGTGCTTCGTCTATTTTCGCTTGATGCTCTTGGCGAAGCTCCAAGCTAATAGCTGATCTAGTCCCAGCATACTTTTTCGCAAACTCTTCGGTAGCTAAAGTTATTGAATTTTGAATAATTGAACTAAAGTGATTTCCGTCCCCTATAATAACATAGTCGTTATTTTCAAATGCGGCTAAAAGTACTTTAGCCAGTGGTTCTTTTATCAGCCCCTCCTTGGAGGTTTCAAGACCAATGAATCTTTTTTGATTTTGTGGTGAATTGGGCAAAGTGACAGGAAGATATTGGCTTTTCCTAGGCAGAACTGCCTCACTTAGTTCGTCCTTTGACGCATCCACACCTTCCTTAGAGAGCAATATTTCACTAGACTCGCCATTGGAGTTAGAATCCAAATCTTGGACTTTTTTTGCCGAACGGATCATCTATTCGCCTTCAATCTCGTTTCTATCATCGCACATCGCATCCCACCCACTTTGTTATTAGAATTAAGATCATAATTGATACTTAACTCTATAATTCAATTATAATCTAATGTAGTCCTTGAATGATCTTTGATCGTACAGCAAGCGATGGCCCTAGCCCTAAGAAAAGATAGCAATAAGAGACGATGAATCCCCAATTGAGAGGGAAACGTGTCACCTAAGGTGAATGGCTAAGAGTAATAATTTTCCTGAGAAGTGCATGACATAAAAAAACACAATGACGCAAGCAAGAACCTTCTTGCGTCAAGATGTGTTTGTTAAAGATTAGGGAACGCCCATTACTCGGAGAAGCATGGCAGCTCTATAAATAAGCATCATGTCATCTACCAGATTGGCATTATTCGCTATTGATATAGGGCTGAGCGATCTTTGACATTTAAATTTTGGGTAGAGTATTCATGCTTGTTCTTTTTTTAAGAGATCCTATATCTCTCTTAAAAAGGACAACCAAAGTCTAAGGTTTTCCTTTTTTTATCCTAGCCATTCTGGTTGGCTAGGTCAAAGTGGTTTTAAGGAGAGCACAATGAGTCCATCGTATAGTCCTACAGTTTCAAAAATTCCATTTAATCAACAAAAACGCCTAGTGGGCCTCGCAAGCTTTGTCGTACTCTTGCAGTACATATCTGGTGAGAGGGAATCTCTTACCCTCACAGCTACCGAGGCTTCAAAATATCTGGAATGCGCGAATGTGGCAATGCTCCGAATCAAAGATTTCACTTTGAGGAATAGGAACTTTTTATTGAACCTAGCCACATGGATTATTTCCGAATGTGGGTGTAATGACGAAAATACTGAAGCTCTCAAACAAGAGGTTGAGCTTAAGTCGATTGGCCGCACTCTTCTATATTTTTCAAATATGCTACCAGATAGTAGTTTTACTATTAGGAAAGTATTCAGATGTAAATTTATAAGAAGGTATTGGCACTTGCCACATATCATCATCGTAAACGATCAAACCTACCCAGCAAGAATGTTCGATGCAATTCAGCGCCCAGATCTGCTAATTCTATCGCAATCTATGATTGCAGGATTATCAGAAGATCAATTGAAAGGGGTAATCGCACATGAGCTAAGACATTCAGATGCTACGGACACTAAGTTGATATTTCTATTGGCTCTAATCAATAGATTATTTAAATACCTGTGGGCGTGGGGAGGGATTATCTATCTACTGTCGATCTACACTTCCTTATGGGACAAGCTGTGGGGACTCATTTGGGGCGTGGGCTTATTTATTCTGGTGCGCATAGTTATTACCTTGTTAATTCTCGGGATATCTCGTGCAATGGAATATAAAACGGACATACTATCCAGTCTTGACACAAAGGATCCGTCATCGCTGATAGATGCCCTTAACACTCTAAATGGGAATAGGTCATACGGAAATTTCACCTACATAAACGATGACTCTTTCATAAAACGTTTTCTCTTGGATAAGCTTGGTACAATCGGCGAAACGCATCCAACTATCCAGCAGAGATCTCGATCATTGTGCAGAGCTTTCAAATACTAAGGAAATACTGGGAATTTGCTTAAAAACAATCCCAGTAAGGTTAAATGGTTATAAGGAGACACTAGGGGGCAATATCAAAGCCCCCTTTTTTTGCGATACGAATCCATGCAATTCTATGCAATTGTTTAAAAAGCTACCGCTTTCGCAGTTGTTCCTTCAGATAGAATCGAGTGCCAAGAAGGCCGTATTTCATCTAATTCTTTAGTCTAGTTAGTTCAATAGATAGAAAACAATATCTATTTTTGACTTATCTTGCATCATTTGATAAGTGCACAACTGGTCTTTGACATTTAAATAAGAGTCTAGAAGTAAAAGTAATTTGAGCAAATGCAGCATTAACTTTTAGTAATTAGAATTAAACTCTAATCACTTAACTACCTAATAGTTAGTGCTGTAGTTGCTCTTATCTCATTCTACCTTTGAAAAGGTAGAGTCTACATATTTTATGTAGATATTTTTCTCTTTAAGAAGAGAGCCACTCAGATTTTTGGAGAGTCGCAATGTCAACTAGTACAATCAATCAACCTCTGGGACGCAAACTTCGCATGGGCCTCATTGGCGGAGGAGAAGGATCTTTTATTGCGAAGAGTCCAGTTGATCCTCGCTAACAAATGTTTTAACTTTTACTTCTAGCCCCCTGTTTAAACCATTCATGATCAGCCTTTCTATACTTCTATGAGAAATCTTGATCTTTCTCAGTATAATTGATATCCATTATACTTTAGCTCATTTGCTAAACTCTTGATCTTTCAGACTAAAATATGGGTAGATGACGAAGGCTTACTTTGGATTTAGGCTTAACAACTTAAATCCAGAGAAGCCCCTTACATGTGTAAGTTAGGTTTTTTTCTGGTACGAGGCCTTGAGTTAAGG
>CAYGUX010000020.1:0-53147 GCA_964353175.1 uncultured Bdellovibrionales bacterium
GTTCATTAGTGAAGATCTTGGTGGTAAGCTTGAAAATATCGAAGCAAGTGCTCTTGGACAAGCTAAGAGAATTGTTATCGATAAAGACAATACTACTGTAATTGATGGTTCTGGTAAGAAGGAAACAATCGATGCAAGAGTTAAACAAATAAGAAACCAAGTTGAGGAAACTTCAAGTGACTACGATAGAGAGAAGCTACAAGAAAGACTAGCTAAGCTAGTTGGTGGTGTTGCTGTAATCAACGTAGGTGCTGCTACTGAAGTTGAAATGAAAGAAAAGAAAGCAAGAGTAGAAGATGCTCTTCATGCTACTAGAGCTGCTGTTGAAGAAGGCGTAGTTCCAGGGGGCGGGGTTGCTTACATCAGATGTATTAAGGTCCTTGATACATTAGAAGTAAGTGATGAAGAAAGATGTGGTGTGAAGATTGTTGCTAAAGCAATTGAAGCTCCTCTACGTACTATTGTTTCAAACGCAGGTTTCGAAGCTAGTGTTATTGTAGAGAAAGTTAAAAATGCTGAAGGCCCAGTTGGATTTAATGCTTCTTCTGAAAAAGTTGAAGACTTAATTAAGGCTGGAGTAATTGATCCTGCTAAGGTAACAAGAAGCGCACTTCAAAATGCTGCATCTGTTGCAGGATTGATGCTTACAACTGAAGCTATGATCGCTGAAAAGCCTGATCAAAAAGATAACTCTGCTGGCGCTGGTATGGGCGGCATGGGTGGAATGGGCGGAATGGGAGGCATGGGCGGAATGATGTAATTTCGGTTCATGAACCAATAAAAAGGGGGCCTACACGGCCCCTTTTTTTATTGGTTAATCCCCAAAAGTATCTTTATAACCTCTCAATCATATGATTCAGCACAAATAAAACACCCTTTTGTGTTCCATCAACCCCACTTTTCACCCAAAGAGTCATCAAGCATGGCCAAAGAATATAGAAACCCACTAAATAGATCTTGCCAAAAAATGCACCACCAACGATTGTTTTAAAATCAGTTTGATGAGGGTGTATTTCACCAATACCAAAACATATATCGCTAGCAAGTAGGAACCCAAGAACCATCGCACCCTGAACTGGATAGCTTGTGTCGTATAGGGCTATGCAAACAAACCCTGGGAGCGACAATAGCGGGAAAAAATATGGTGCAAGAGCTATTAGTGGAGCAAAGTGGACTTGGCTTTTATACATCTGATACTCGACATAACCTTCCCCATGACCAGCTACTATCTTGTTTAGTTTGTTCCCGGTAAGCATGACAACTACCGCGTGCTTCACTTCATGGATTATTGTTCTAAACTTTTGAATACTAGAGCTCGTGATTATGGTCGATGCCGAAAATGCCCCAGCAAAATACGCAATTAAACATTCTTTGCCTAGGGTTTCTCTAAGAGGAGAAACTAGCAATAGTAAAACTATTGGAATAGAGAGAACTATGTTACCTATTGTCGCGAGAATAAAGCCAAAACTAAAAACCGCTTTATGCTTTTTTTCTTTTTTTTTGGTTTTCTTAAACAATTTTTCTATTTTACTTTAGTTTGATGACTCTTGATTTGGCAGACAAAAGAATTCTTTTATTACATGGTCTTACTAGTAGCCCACAGATTTTTGATAAGCTTGTTAGCAATCTTGACAATAACGATATCTATTGTTATGCGCCAATCTTAGCTGGCCACCGCGAGGATTCGCCAGACCTTCATCAAGTTTATTTTGATAGTTTTATTACAGAGCTTGAGGAATACATCAACTACTTAACTTTAGGTGGAACTAGGAAAATTCATGTTGTAGGCGCATCATTTGGTGCCTTACTAGCCTTGACATGCCTCAAGAAGCACTCAATGCTAATTGAAAAAATAGTAGTAGTCAGCCCTCCAATTGAGTTTCGAACCAGTCTTGGGCGGAATGTCCTGCCTTTATTGGCCTACCTACCAGATAGAATTGCTAAAGCCTTAGGATCTATACCTAAGTCCCGGGCATCCGATGGATTTTATGAGGAGGGAAGCTATTATACGATTAATTCATTATCTATATTGGCAAAATTAAGGAAGATGATATTGAATATGGATATGCGTTTTCCCACTCCTAGTTTACTGATTCAATCCTCCTATGATCACCATATGAATCCACATTCTCTATATATCCTTAAGGAAACGTTGTTTTCAGAAAACTCTACTGTGGTAATTCAAGATTGGGGGGCGTGCCACAATATATTGGAGTTAGATGCTGTGGTTGAAATAGTAAGTAACTTTATAATGAGGTAGTATGCCCAGAGAGATAGCCCATTTTGTAGCGGTGGACTATTTATTAGGTAATCTACCCGCATTAAAGATTCTGGTTAGTTCACATCCCTTAGGTTTGGAAGCATTGTACCTAGGTTCAATTAGCCCTGATAGTCCTTATTACTATCCATTCGGTAGGGCAGAGGAGGTTTCAGAGTGTATCCATTCAGGGGATCGCATAAATGCGTTTGGCCTAATTGAACAATTGATAATTAGCTCAGAGGATGCTTCTGGAAGAAAAAATTGCCTTGGTTTTTTATTCTCAATAGGGATGTTAACTCACGTTATTTTAGACGCATCCATGCATCCTTTTATTAACCTGCTAAGTGGTGATTACTATTCATCTGATCTAGCCGAAAGACGCAAAGCTAGAACTATCCATCGACAACTTGAAACTGATTTAGATTACTATCTCTTGCAGGATGAAAAACCAAAATACAATTCCATATTAAGCTTACGTATGGCGATGAGTCGTAGTTTGCCCGATTTGGCGAAATTGTTAGATGGCGTCCTTCAGAAGAGTAGTATTGAGTCTAGTTATCGGAGTTATTGGTTGGGTCATGGAATTCTTTTTTCTTTGTTTAGTATGGGTATTGTTAGAAATTTGCCTCTAGTACCAGTTGAAATTAAAGCTTTATGTGGTCGTGGAAGAAAGCCTCATGAGTTATTTACGGTTAAAAAGGCATATCCTAATAAACCCAATCTTTTTTATTGTTGCGATGAGGGTGAATTAAATGTGTTTGAACTCTATGGCTTGATTCGTACATTCTTATTGGAACAAGTTAGTACCTTCATGTTAAATCCCACTAAGTATCTGTCTTTACAGGGACCTTCCCTAGATGATGGAACTATTCAGTAAGTCCTAGCTTAGTCCGATATATATAGTTAATGGTAGCAAGTTCTTCAGTTAAATCTAAGCTGGCTTTGACATGTACGGATCATTTTTATTTTATAACTAACTTATGCAAGAAGAAAACGGAAATTTAGATAGTGGTATCCTTAGGACTACTAGGGCCTTTAAGAAACAGATCGAGGTGAAAAATAGCTCAGAGGTTAAGGCTTCACCGGTCATTTGGGAATGGAAAGTACTTGAACCACTCTGTGTGCTTAGGAAGTCTTTGAGAGAAGTTTGTGAAGAGCTTGGCCCTGATAGCGTAACGTTAGATCTAGTAGAGGATGATGAGTTTGGATGGCCGCGACTTACTTTAAAATCAGTTCATGGTAAGGATTCTTTTGTTCGTTTAGTAGTCGGAGCACAAGACAGAAGAAATGGTACAGTCCTTCTGTTTAAGATTGATCCTTCAGATCTCAGGTTAGAATTAAGCGAAAAAGATTATATGGATGGAGAGAACTTGCAGAGAGTTCTTAGGTTGTATCTCAGGAGCTTTTTTGATGAAGTGTCTAAGCTGATTGAAAAACAAAAACTTGAGGATGAAAAATTATCTAACGTTTTTGATTCTCTCAGTCAGTCTAAGGTTTATGAGGGTGATATTGAGAAGGCGGATTTAGCATCAGGAGCCTTATTCTCAGACGGAGCTATGGTTACAGATGCTTGTTTGGATGAAGGCGATGAGATACTAATGGAGGAGGAAGACTTTTTTAAATAATTATCAGCCTTTTAAGGTTTAAAAGGAACTAAGTTCATCTTCATCTTCTTTTGAGCTTCTGTTTGTAGTTGGAACATTTAAGTCCTTTGCCTCATCTGCTACAGAAAAAATAAGATTGTTTAAATACGAATTAATAGAGCTCAGAGTATCTTTTGCTCCTTCTTTAGTTAGCATTTTAGAGGCCTTGTTACTGGTCGTACTAACTAAGTCTAATGCCTTATTTGAAATATCGGGTAGTATTTGAGGAATTAAGCTTGAAGTAGGTACGGCATCTTCTTCTACCGTTTGTAGATCAGTTGTGGTTGTAGGTTTAGTCTCCATAGCTTCAATGGTCTTTGGGAGTGATTCTTTTACGCTTTCAAACTGAGTGGAAGCGATGCTTGAAGCCTTATGGGTAACTCGTGATACAGCTCTATAACCTAATATTAGAAGCCAAAGTATAAAGAACGCAATTACGTAGCCGAAGATATCAGCGATACTAAAAAGTGAATCATCTTCTCTAGTTACAAATAACTTCCGCATTTATCTACCCCTTAGACATTTACCCCATGCTTTCTCACATCTGTTATGCTAATCTTTGGATAATTTGTATCATTCATAAGTTCTTTTAATTACTAGTAATGTTGTCAGTCTTATTCGTTTCCCCTAATCAAAGTTTAGTCGATTTAGTAACCCCCATTTTAGAAGGTGCTGGTCATCGGTTTAAGCAGGTCTTAGATCTTAAAACCGCCTACCATTGGTTAAGTCTGTCGCGTTATGACGTTTTAATGGTAGATCAGGATTTTGATAATGGAGATTTGTTTCCATTCTTTGTTGAGGGTTGGAAAAATTCGGACTCTATCCGAAGCACTCTTTTAGGATTAGAATCTCCAAAAGCCGAAAAGTTGATTTTTAAATCAGTCGGAGTTGGAGTGATTGGAGGTCCAGACTTAAAGAATCAGCTAAAGCTTTTTTTAGAGAAATTCCCCAAAGTACACCATATCGCAGCTAATTCACATCAAAAGGTATTGGTGGTGGAGGATTTGGATTCGCCGAGAGCTATAATCTGTTCTCTTATTGAGAGCCTCGGTTTTTCACATCTCGAGCAGGCGAATAGTGTCGCCACGGCGATCAAGCTATTAAGGGCGAATCCCTTATCATTTTTCTGTGTGGTAACTGATATTAATATGCCGGAAGAGAATGGGTTTAGTTTAATTTCTTATGTGAGGGAAGAAATGTCATTGGCTTATCTGCCTGTAATAGTCTTAACCTCAGATCCAAGTGACGAGTATTTAATAAAAGCTTTGAAATATGGTATAAGTGGGTTCTTAGCAAAACCTCCCAAGAAGGCTGTCTTAAAGGCAGAATTAGAGAAGGCTAGAAGGATGGTTTTAAACGGACTAAGTCCTGAAGTCGGAACAGCTGAGGAAATACGTTTTTTAGAGAAAGAAATTAGAAGGAAAAATAGGACTTAAAAATATATGCTTAGAATGATTAAGCACCTACTAGCTTCTTTTTTAAAGGGAGGTATTTGGAAGGAAGCCTTGAAAAGTCTTCTGTATTTTTTCATTCTTTTTGTTGTCCTAATATATCCTGTGGATAAATTAATTTCTTATTTCGCTGGCGACTACCTTAGATCTCAATTTACCGGCATGTTTAATGAATTAGTTATTGGGGGGATTAGCGTCTTTTTTTCCTTGATATCTGCCTACCTAATAATCATGTTTGCTCGTGATGGCTACTATTATAAATTGGTAGAGGCCGAACTGGGGACTCCGGTAACGGGGTCTAGTCTTAGCTATCAAATAAAATCAGTGTTTAGGGTAGTCTTTATTTTGTTCGCTACGATTGTATGTACATTGATTTCTTTTATATTGCCTATTGTGGGATTGGTTTTATTGGCCTTATGTTTTGCCTTGGAGGTTTTCTCCTTCATCTTTGAAGCGGAGAAGGTGGGGGTTATATCTTCTTTTAAGTTTGCATTCAGCAACTTTTTTAGCATGTTAATATTAGGGTCTTTTTGTTTCTTTCTATCTTTGATCCCTGGACTTGGACTTATTGCTTATCCTGCTGCCGTGAGGGCTGGCGCACTTTACTTTAAAGATGGAAAGAGTCTAGAGTGAATAATGTCAAGTTGTTCATTAAGCATCTCAGAGAGGCGAGTTATTGGGAGTTGGCTTGGTATTGTTTGTGTGGATATGCATTTAGTTTTGCCTTATCTATTGCAATGACCCAAATTTGCCTAGTTGCATTTATCCTCGCTATTCCATTCGCAGTGAAGAGTGATAGTGCCTCTACTTCGGTGTTAAATTCAATAAAAGGGCAGTTTAGGGAATCCCCACATCTTTGGGCTTTTTACTCCCCTCTTATTCTTTGGGTTATTGTTGGCATGTTTTCTAGTCTATTGGGACTTGATCCTTTGCACTCATTGGTGAGCATTGTTAAGTTTTCTCTATATTTTACTCTGCCTTTATTCGTATATATGTTGTTGCTTAGGGAAGATGACTTGGGTGTTGGTAAAGTAAAAAAACTCGTATCGATATTTATCATTAGTCATGGAATTGCTGGACTGCATACTATGGTTAGCTCGGCTATTGGATTTGAGATTAAACCTAGGGTTCCTGGACCTTTGACTGAGTCAGGTCAATTAGAATTACTTTTTCCTTTATTGGTTATTTTGCCGAGCTTGTTCGGAAAAATGAGGTTTATACGATCTTATGTTGCTAGTTTTTTATCTATTGTGTGTTTAATTCTATCTGTTGCTTGGGTGTTTCCTCCATCGATTGGGTTGCCGTTATTTCTTTCTACCGTTTTGCTTTTAGGATTTACTCGGATCAAGTGGCATTTTAGTAAGATTGAAGTTTTGTTTCTATTGTGTGTGTCTCTTAGCGTTTCAGCCTTAATATTAGGACTTAAACGAGGACCTTGGTTTTCTATAATGGTAGAGATCGTGATTTTAATCGTTAGTTTATTTGGATTGAGATCTTTGGGAGGTTTAATCTTTATACTTCCTTTATTTTGGGTCTCAGAGGTACGAGATAGGATGTTCTCACTTTCCGAGCATTTTTTTATTGGTGGCGGTCGCTTTGATATGTGGAAGTTGGGGTTGGAACTTATTGAAAGATTTCCTTTAGGATTGGGTTTTGGAAATTCAGATCTAATTAGAACCTTTGATGCTACCTTACCGATTATGCACAGGCATATGCATAATAATTTTCTTAATATATTTTTAGAATGTGGATTGTTGGGAGGCCTCGCTTTGTTTTTTTGGTTTGTTCGTTTGCTAGGGATGTCATGGCCAATTGGTACATATTTAAAGCGAGGTAAGGGGAACTTTTGGATTATTCTACGAGGAGCTATAGTGGTGTCTATGTTGGGTTGGCAACTTGGAGGATTGGTAGAGTACAATTTTGGTGATGGGGAGATTCGTCTTTTTGCGTTGGTTTTGTTGGGCATCTATCTGACAGCCATTAAGAACTCTGAGCATTATAAGAAAAGTCCAAGATAACAGGATCTTACCTGCCTGATTGTCGAAGTCTTTGGGTAGCTCGGCAAGTGTTTGCCGTATAGAGCAGTTGGTGCTAGTGTGAGCATGTCCTTTTTTGATTATATAAATGCTGTCTCGAATTAATAGGTGCTTAGTCATGGAATCTACAACAGATGTGTGGAAAGAGTTTAGTGAAAACGAAATTACCCATAGTGCAGCTCATCACCTTTTAGCAATTTATGAACTTCATGAGAAAAGAGGTTATGCGCGCGTAACTGATGTAGCAAAGTTTTTAGATATTACCACGGGCTCTGCAAGCACGAATTTAAAGAGTTTAAAGGTTAAGGGATTAATTGAAGAGGACGATAATAAGTTTCTTAGTCTGTCAGAAGTAGGTAAAACTCTAACCGAAACTATTCTTGGCCGTAGGCAGATTATCGAAGATTTTTTGATCAATGTTCTTGGAGTGTCTGATGATCAGGCTGGAATTGATGCTTGTAAAACTGAACATCTATTAAGTACTGAAACCGCTTCTAAGATGAAGTCCTTTCAAAAATCCTATAAGAAATAGACCCGTTTTAGGGCCAAATCCATAGAAGCCTATCCGACTTTTTCTTAATTTTAGTCCTATTTGTGATGGATTTTCTCTCTTATGGTTCCATGAGCATCTATACCTAGTATATTTGACTTCAGGATATGTTATTTCATGCCGATAAATATCATAGCACGCTAGATTTCTAACATGCTTCTATTAAGCTACGATATTAAGAGATGCTGTGATAAAAGAATTTTTAGAGAGTTTTGGAGAAACTGAACTACCCGCACTGTATTCTACGGTAAGAGGAATATCTGAGATTACAGAAGATTCTGATGTTCCTATAGAAAAACTTGCTGATATCATAAAATCAGACGCTTCTATGACAGCTCATATCCTTAGGCATACTCAAGGAGCTTACCGCATCCCTTTGAAGGGGAAACATAACACAGTAAATCGAGCCATTGTAATGTTAGGGTTTAGGGAGGTAAGAGCCTTGTGTCTTACGCTTTCGGTTATTGGAGGGCTTTCATCGGATAATGCAACTGAAGCATTCGTAGCTGAGTTAGCTAAAATATTTCATGGTGCGACTCAAGCAAGAAGCATTGCATTGTTGAGAGGAGAAAGGGCGTGCGAAGAAGTTTTTACAACTGCGATACTTAGTCGTATTGGTCATCTTATGTTTTGGGCTTCTTCTGATTCTCGCGTTGAGCTTCTACATTCTGCCTATAAGGGTAGAATGCCAAACCAGTATGCAGGAATAGAAAAAGCTGTTTTGGGATTTACTTTAGCAGATCTAAGTCGACAAGTTATGGAATCTTGGAACTTAGGCGAGTATAGTCGAAGTCCTGACCTAATTACGAATAACGAAGAAATTAGGTTTGATGCAACAGAGTTAGGTATGGAGTTAGCTGAAAATGCTGTGAATGGATGGGATAATGCATCTATGGATCAGGTAGTAACGAAAATATCAGCGTATCTTGATCTCACTGAGGATGTTGTAAAAGCCACGGTTAAAGAGAATTCAATGATCGCTTCTCAAGTATCTGATGGTTTTAATATGGGAGGGGTCGGACAGGAAATTGTTAAAACTCATTCTGTAAAAACTGAAATGGAAGATAGGATGCTTGATGAGGAATCGGAAGAAATAATTAGTGAAGCTAGTTTCGATCCTGCATATCAATTAAAAGTTTTAAATGAAATTGGTTTATCGCTCGAATCAGGTGTAGATATTAATAGAATTATCGGTATGACTTTAGAAGGAGTATATCGAGGTGTGGGCTTTGATAGGGTCTTATTTGCCTTGATGACACCGAATAAAAAACAGCTAAGAGGAAAGGCTGGAATAGGTCAGTATTATCAGAAAGCCTTGTTCAATTTTAAAATTAATATAGATTCTGATTCACCATCAGTGTTTACCCACTGTATGACTTCTGGCGAGTCGATGTGGTTAACTCAAGGATTGGCTGAGGAAGCAAATGTTTCAAGGGAATTTAAGAATTCTTTACCTGCTCCGGAGTGTATTATCGTCCCTCTCGTCGTAAGTAAGCGTTCTATCGGCCTATTCTACGCAGATAAGGGTACTGAAAATAAGACCATTACAAAAGAAGACTATGGATCATTAAAACAATTTGTTTTTCAAATTCAACTTGCATTAGAGCATATGCAGAAGAGTAGTCGCGCGAGCGCCCCTGCTTGTGCCAGTGATCAGCAGGTAAAGATTTAGTAATTTATAAGTTACGTTGTATTAAATATTTAACTCCCCTATCGATTAAATCGAAGGCTTCTTTAAAGCTAGATTCACCAAGAGTTGGATCTGGAACTGCGCATATTGTTTCGTCCTGAAATAATTCCCTAAATCGCCTAAGACCATTTTTTATATTGTTTTCCTTTATAATCCTTTCCACTGCCCAAGCGGAGTCTTCATCTAGTACGATTATTTGTTTTGAATGCACTATATGTTCTATCTGAAGTTGGGTGGTTCTGTGGGAGGCTAAGGTTTGCTTGGCTTCCTGTGGCATAAGTTCTATCATACGAAAATCGGGGTTCCTTGGCGTGATGCCAGCGTATGGGCCTACCGAAATAACATTACTTGATGGGAATATATGAGGGGCATAGAAGGTACTTAAGATTGCGGCGGAGAGATTTTTTCCATTAATAATCTTTCGCACCTTGCCTCATACTCTTGACCTTGCAAAAGTAATTGATCGTATGTGCCTCTCAGTAGATTAACTCGATCAATTTGTTCTCTATGTTCTCTTTCGGTTTTATCTTTTTGATCCGCCCTTTTTTCAGCGGCTGATTTTAGTCTTGAAACTCTTCGCCGCTCTCTTTTTTCTACTTCTTTTTTGGCATCCTTAACCTCATTCTTCGCTTCTGAGAATCCGGGAACTGGATCATGTGAAAGATATGCTATCATTATCGCAGCTGAGAAAATTGCTATATTCAACCAGAAGAACATAAAACTACTTTCAATTAAGGCGTCAGTAAGTCCAAGAATTTCTCTATTCTCACCTAAGTAAGTCTGTCTTATTAGTGATAACCAATATATTGCATAAGCGATGACACCTGTGGCTGCTGTAGCCTTAGTCGCGTTCGCTATCGAAAATCCATCTGGATGCTCTCTAAATTTTATTCCGATAAAATGGGCAGAAACTGGTACTGATAGACCAACAACAAAGGCCATTACCCAGGTCATCACTTGGCTTTCAGCGAAGATCTGAAATACCATTGCATTGAGAGGAATTTCACCTAGAAAGATAAAAGTAGCAAATATTACATAAAGCTAAGTAGGGATATACGTTACTGGGGCTCGACCATACTTTTCACGCATCGATTGGAAGGCTCTATCTGTTTCACCTAGTTCTTTATGGCTTTGTTGAAGTCCAAACGCGTCCTCTGCACCATGTTTTTCGGCTTCGTAGTTAGCTTCGATTCTTTCAAGGTGGTTTTTTCTTTTTGATGTGATTAAGCATTCTTCAGCTTTTATTTTCCCATCCAGTTGTTCAAGAGCACTTCTGAAAATTCCTCCAATACTTCGGGATAGACGGGCCGTAACATGAAGTAGCTCTTTTTCAAACTGAGATGGCGCTTTGCTCTCGGCATCTGGAATGTTTTTCTTTCCGTCCTGTTGGCCTTTTAACCTAAGAGTCTTTTCACAGAATCTTTTTTCGTATTCTTTGGTTAAAAGGTTGATGTCTTTCAGTCCTTCAAAAGGAGTGATTTCAATCAAATATCCATATGACTTAAGTTTACCCATGTCATATTTAACTCTTTCCTACTGGTGGAAAGGCCTCAGTTTCTATTGCGTTTTTGATTGGGCCCTTAGGAGATGTAACTGAACCTAGGAACTCTGGTAAATCAACTCCTGCCATTTTAGCTACATCATGGAGAGGTGGAATGCTGTTGATCATGCTGCTCATGAAGTTTGCAGTAGAGGAGCCTTTTTCGCTGTTCCCGCTATCCCATACTGTGACTTTGTCGATTTTAATTGATTTAATCGCTTCTACTTGTAGTTTTACGATATCTTCAATCTTTTCAACTAATAGCATAGTTGTAGCATCTTTAGGGGTATTGCAGGAGCTAACCATAGCACGATACCCATCTGCTTTAGCATTTAATACTTTATGGATACCTTCGGCTTCAGCTGTTTTCACCGTAACAATGGCTTCTGCAGTACCAACCGCTTCAATTTTCTGTTTCTCAGCTTCAGCTCCAGCATTTATTTCAACGATTCTCTTTTCGATCTCTCTTGGAACTACTTCTTGAGCTTCTAGACGTTTAATTTCCGCAGTTGCAGTAGCTGTTTGAATCTCAGCCTCTGCTATTTGTTGAGCTACTTTTGCTTTTCTATCTGCTTCAGCTTTTCTTTCCGCTAGAGTCGCATTGTATTCTGCGATATTAGCTGCGGCCATGTTTTCTCCTTCCACAGCTTGTGCGTTAGCTACTGAGACCTGAATTCTTTGTTCTTTTTCAGCGGTAGCTTTACCAATTTCTCCTAATTTCTCTTGTTCTGCAACATCAATCTTGGCTTGGTTTAAGGCAGTTGATGCTGCTTTCTTACCGATGCTATCTATATACCCAGATTCGTCTGTGATATCTGTAATATTTACGTTAATAAGGGCTAGTCCTACTTTCTTAAGCTCTCCTTCAACATTATTTCTGATTGCTTCAAGAAATCTTTCTCTATCTTGATTAATTTCTTCAATTGTAAGAGAGGCTACTGTTAATCTTAGTTGTCCAAAGATTAGCTCTGTAGCTAGAGATTCTAGATCATCTTGTGATAAGTCTAGTAGTCTAACAGCTGCGTTATTCATTACGTCAGGATCTGTGCTTATAGCAATTGTAAAAGTAGAAGGTACGTTTACTCTTATGTTTTGCTGAGATAGAGCACCTTTAAGTGGAATATTTATAGACATGGGAGTTAGGTCTAGAAAACGTGCTTCTTGAATAAGTGGCACAACGAAATGAAATCCACCTTGATAGCATCTTACCGATCTACCACCTTGTATTCTACCGAATACGCAGAGTACTTTATTTGATGGGCAACGAACAAATTTTGAAGAGAAGTAAACAAAGAATAGAACAATTACTACGGCAACGAGACTGGCTAATATTAGTGCGAAATTCATAAAATCTCCTAAAGAATTATTTTACTTTTACAGTTGATAGATTGATTATTTCAATTACTTCTACTTGTTGACCTGTGGGAACTTCTTGATCAGAATCAGAGATCGCATCAATTTCTCTTATCATACCCCCAACGAAGACTTGAATGCGTCCATTCCCATTTGGTAAAATTCTTTCAAACACATTTACTTTTTGCCCAATTATGTCGTTTAAATCGTACTCTGTTCCAGGAGAAGCTAGACTCATAGCTAGCTTGAAGATGCTTTTAATTATATAAACAAAACATAATCCTAAGGCGATTGCGACTAGAGTCCCGTACGATTCAGGTAATCCAAATTGTTCGATGGCAGCTAGGCCACCCCAGCCAAAAGCCATAAAGAAAGAGGAAATTGTTTGAATAGAAAGCACTTTGAATGAGTCCTCAGAACCCTCAGGGCTATCTATGTCATGGTAAGCATCGCCAACATCATCAGTGGATAGTCCTAACATCATCATGGCTAGTTGTAGTCCAACAACAGTAGTCCCAAAAACAGCGGCAATCCAAAATGGTAAATGTTGAGTCATTTTTTGGCTTCCTAATTTATTAAACTTAATTTACTAAACTCAGAAACCGCCTCGAGTTGGTTTATCTAATTCGGTTAATTTTAAAAGTTACTTTAGCGGAGTATCGAGATGGGCAATTGATACCCACTCCAAAGGGCAAAGAGCCAAATACTTTAATTCAAATTTAGGGGTACTTGAAGTGATTTGATGTCGGAATAGTCGTCTTAGATAAGAATATTATACTTATGAGACTATTTCAGTCTTTTTAACTATCACTAAGGTCACTTGCCCTTTTTGCTGCCGCTTGAATACCTTTAGATAGAATCTCACCAAGCTTCATTTTCTCAAAAGTTTTGAATGCAGATTCGGTAGTACCGCCCCTTGAAGTGACGTTTGATCTAAGTTGAGTAGGGGAACTTTGATTTTCTTTCAAGATATTTGCGCTACCTAAGAGAGTCTCTTTTACAAGTTTCTCAGAAATAGCTTTGGGTAAGCCTAGCTTCTCGGCTTCGGCCATCATACATTCGGCTAAGTAAAATAAATATGCAGGCCCACTTCCTGATATCGCCGTAGCCTTATTTATGTCTATCTCATGTTCCAATTCGCTCTCAGTTCCTATTGTGCTGAGTATCTCTCTGACAGTTTCTTCGTCTGATGAGTTAAGTAAGGTATTTTTGGTCCAAACACTTATTGATTGGGATATCTGCGCGCAGAGATTGGGCATTGCCCGAACGATTTTAATAGAACCTAAGGTTTGGAGTTGTTTTAAGGAAACTCCAGCGACGATTGAGATAAGTAAGACATCTTTTTTTATATATCTTTTTATTTCTTCTATAACTTCTTTTGTATGTTGTGGTTTAATTGCGAGAACGATGACATCCGCATCTTTAACTGCAATTTTATTGTCCTTACTTGAGAGTAGGGGAGTGTTTTTAGGAAATTGAGATTCGTTTATATTCGGATCGGAAATAGTGATTTTATATTGATTGGTATGCGTTAGTCCACGAGCAAACGCCATGCCCATGTTCCCACCACCAATGATTGTTATGTTTTTATCCATATTGTTTTTTCAATATCCAAGTTTGTTAAAAACACTACTAACAACATAATCGGAATCTACTAGGTAGGCATTAATCCCAAGAGCACGAGCGCCGTCTATATTCTCTTGTCTGTCATCAAAAAATAGAGCTTGTGAAGGCTCTGTTTTACATGCTTGAAGTACGTGGTTAAATCCATTTGCGTCAGGTTTTCTAAATCCAATTTCACTAGATACAAATATTTGTTCAAAGTTTTTTAGTACATCTTTATATAAGTTGGGCCAAACTTCATTGTGGATTGAGTTGGTATTGGTATAGGCAACAATTTTAATTTTACCTTGCAATTGCTCTAGAGTTTCTTTTACTTCTGGAATCACCTCAGAATAGATGGCATTCCAACCTTCTTTGAATTCTTTATAACTTAAATCTATATTCAGAGATTTGTTTATTAATCTTGGAAATTCATTGCTAGAAATATCGCCTCTTTCGAAAGCATTAAAGTATTCATCGTATTTAAATCTTTCCTTCAGGATATCGGTCTCGATACCAGAAGTCTTTGACCATGAATTAGACATTTTATTCCAGTCGATACGAAAAACAACATTTCCTAGATCGAATATAGCTAAGGTGGGAGTGCTTGATAATGAATTCATGGGAGCATCATAAACTACTCAAGCACAATACTCTAGCGGAGAGTGTTTGTTGGATATTTATTCTTTAAGTAGAATTTGGCCTGAAAAAGGCAACATAAAAAATGGCGGAGAGGGTGAGATTCGAACTCACGGAACCTTTCAGTTCGCCGGTTTTCAAGACCGGTGCCTTAAACCGCTCGGCCACCTCTCCATATATATAGATTATTTAAAAACCTTTCAAAACTGCCAATAAAAAATATGGCGGAGAGAGAGGGATTCGAACCCTCGGTACCCCTTATGAGGGTACACTCGCTTAGCAGGCGAGCACCATCGGCCAACTCGGTCATCTCTCCCTTTCTGTGCTCTCTTTTTGACCTATTAATATAGTCCAAGAAAGAAGGGACATTTACTTACTAAGAGCAAGATAATCAAGCCTTTTTGAAATAAAAATTAAGAAAAGTCTAAAATGTTTTTCAATTTTTGACTTAGGGGAGTTTGTTGAGTGATTTACTAGGGCACAACACACTTAGTTCATTTAACTTAAACTAAAAAATAGTATCTTGTGCGGTTATTCACTTGAATGTAGTTTCCACGCTGGGCCTCTGAATTCAAAGGATTTTTGAGGAGAAACCAAAATTTCTATAATAGAACTCTTTCAAGATGAAAAAAATGATTCAATTCCTTAAGCAAGTCTTTTTTACTGCTAAATTAGTTTTATTTGCTGTGATAGCCTTCAGTTCTTTGCAAAGCGCTTATGCGGTTCCTCCTGAGGCTCCAACGAACGTGCAAGCTTCTGATGGAGTGTCCTTTGATACTATCGGAGTCTCGTGGTTGGCTCCGATAAGTGGGGAGCCTGTAGATTCATTTAGAATATTTAGATCTCTCATAAACGATCCTTGTGGAGCATCAGGGGAGCTAGTCGGTACTGTTAGTGGCGCAATAACTTCTTATGATGATTCAAGTGCTAGCCTTGTTAGTGGACAAGTATATTATTATGCAGTTTCAAGTGTAAATGCTTCTAATGAGTCTAGTTTACTTTGTAGTGATTCCGATTCAGGGTTTTTGAAGAGTATAGCACCCCCTTTACCTCCTACGAATGTACAAGCAACTCAAAACCTTCTAGATAAGATTACTGTTAGTTGGTCTAATCCAGTAGGTGGGGAAGTTTTTAATTCATTCGAAATATATAGATCTACTACACCGACTTCAGTATGTTCTGGTAGTCCGATAGCAAATCCTCAAGTTCCTGCAGTAAGCTATGATGATACTACTGCGACTCCTGGTTTGGTTTATTATTATACAATGTTGAGTGTTGGACCAAATGGGAAAAGCGCTTGTATCACGACTCCTTCTCAAGGGTTTAGACTTTTACCTCCTCCACCTAAGCCACCAGTGAGTGTAGCAGCAAGTGATGGGACATTCTCAGATAAAATATTGGTTCAGTGGGCAATGCCAACTGGTTCTACACCGATAACTACGTACAAGCTATATAGGTCCATTTCTCCAGGGACGGCAACCGCTTGTCAGACCTTACTTCAAGAAAATATTCCTTCAGCTACTTTAAGTTTAAACGATACTAGTGGGGTTGTTCCAGGGAAATTATATTACTATTCTCTTAAGAGCTTTGGTCCAAATGGAGAAAGTCAGTGTAGTGTGATTGACCCAGGTCATGCGAAAGTTTCTCCTCCAGCAAATGTTCAAGCAAGTGATGGAACGTTCCCTGATAAAGTGCAAGTCACTTGGTCTCCACCAGCAACAGGTGGAGAAATTCTAGGGTATAGATTGTATAAGAGCGCTACTCCATTAGCTTGTCAGGAATTGTTTCAGGATTCAATTGCTCCTAACGTATTTTCAATTTCGGATACAAATGTAACTCCAGGAGTAAATTATTATTACTCATTAAAGACGATTTCGACAGCAGGTGATAGTGAGTGTTCAGTTGTCGATCCTGGATTTGCTAAAAAGCCAACAACAATTTGTTCTAATGGTTTAGACGATGACTTAGATGGTTTAATTGATCTTGAAGACCCAGGCTGTAAGGGGGATCCAGATAGAAATGATGAAAAAGACATCGCGGGACCTCAGTGTGATAACGGGATCGATGATGATGGTGATGGGAAGATTGATTATAGAATAGATACTTTAGGTGATCCATCTTGTAGTTCTCCTAGAGATGGAACTGAAGATGACACTGATGTAGCTTTAAAGAGCCCAGCGTATATTAAGTTTAATACTTACTTAGGTCAGTGGAACTTTGCGGAATTAGTGAATCAAGGTTTAGCTCCAAAGCAGGTTGATCTAACACTTTATAACCTACTAGGTCAGAAGATGATCTCAAGAAGTTATGTAGTACCTGCAAAAAGTCAGGTTGATGTTGATGTCAACGGCCTACTTCAGTTCGCTTGTAACGTTACTAAGACCAATTGCCAGGGATTTGAAGATTTAAGTGCTACTCAAGGTGCACCTAATGGATTAAATCGAGCGGATGGAATCGTTGATACTTATGGTTTAGTAGAGTTAATTTTTACAGATACTAATCCAGCAGAAAGACTATTGGGTCGGATGAGTTTCTATAGACCAAATAAAGATGGGGATTCATACTCATTTGCTTTTGCTAGAGAGTTTAAGAATCCAAATAAGGGAACTTCTTATGGAACATCAAACACATTTGATCCTCAGGGGAATGGTTTCTTAGTTCCTAACTGGGCTGAGGTAATTAATTTAGATACTGCTCCTAGGTCTTATACTGTAAATGTATTCAATCAAGAGGGAGTATTAAAAGCATCAAGAGATATTACTTTACAACCTTTGGGTGAGTTTGATGTTCAAGCAGGGCATGAGTTCATCGATGGAAGTGGTAAGGTCGTTGAGGGAGTATTCTTAGTAGAGGTAATACCTCAAGATCCTCTAGCTCCGTATTATTTATCTGTAAGTCGATATAGTTCTAATTCTCTACCTGGTGTTGACCCAGAGACTTATAATTATGCACTTTCAATAGATGGATTGTCGGGAACAACGGATAGAATTTTTGCACCAATCGCTAATTCACTACCGCAAATTAGTGGCTTGACGGAAATACCAATTCTAACTAATTGGCTTGAGGTTGTAAACGTTGACTCTATCCCAGCTGAGATTGAATTTATTTTCAAATCTGCGGAAGGAGCAGTTTTGTTTACTCAGGGGTATCGAATACCAGCAAAGGGACAGTATCACTTTAATGCAGGTGCTTTACTTCCTAAGGGAACTGCGGGCTCTGTCGAAGTTAAATCAAATGCTAATATTATATCTCAAGGAATGAGTTATGCACATGGAACTGATAACTCTCTTTTATCTGGATTTAGTTCCGTTGCACGTCCAGCAGGAGCACAGGAGCAGGTAGGGACTATAAATACTTTCTTGGGTATGAAGAATGTATTTGAGCTTATCTCTACCACTAGTGGCGCATCTGATTTAGACTTTCAGATTACGACTGTTGGCGGAGTTACTAATACTGGAGTACTTGGATTAGGTTCTAGTTCTAATCAGGCTTTTCAAATTACTGATAATTCGACACTTAATATTTCTGAAAATACCTATGGCGCTATGATTTTTAAAGCGGATGCTGCTGGTAAGTTCATGGGAGAGGTTCGAAGAATTAGAACATCTAAGGGTAGGCTTGATTTTGTGATGCCTACAGGAGTTAGATAGTTCTACCCTTTTTGCACAGTTCATTTTAAGAGAGATATATAAGTTGCCTTTAGCTCGCGGAATCGTTTAAGAAGGGATATGGCAAAAAGGGTAGAATTTGCTTTTTTCTCCTCTTCTTTTATCATCTAGATATATTTAATCTTATTGAAAAAACTTATGAGACTTAGCGATTTAAGCAGTAAAACAACTAAAGATGTTAATCAGAGTGACCCAAGCCGGAATGCACAGCTTTTAACTAAGGCTGGTTATGTGGATAGGTTGATGGCAGGAGCGTACTCATATTTGCCTTTAGGACTAAGAGTCTTAACTAAGATAGAGAATATCATTCGAGAAGAAATGAATGCTGTCGGTAGTCAGGAAATACTTATGCCTGCCTTGCACCCAAGAGAGAATTGGGATCAGACGGGCCGTTGGGATACTGTCGATATTTTATATAAACTAAAAGGGGCTGGAGATCGTGACCTAACACTTGGGCCAACTCACGAAGAAGTAGTTACACCTCTTGTTGGAAGATTTATTCAATCCTATAGGGATCTTCCTAAGTCAGTGTATCAAGTTCAAACCAAGTTCAGGAATGAGGTTCGTGCTAAGTCAGGGCTGTTGAGAGGAAGAGAGTTTAGAATGAAGGATCTTTATTCGTTTCACTCCACTCAAGAAGATTTAGATACCTATTATCAGCGAGTTCTAGAAGCCTATCATAAAGTATATCGTCGTTGTGGCTTAGGGGATATTACTCTTTTAACTTATGCTTCTGGTGGCATGTTCTCTAAGTTTTCTCATGAATTTCAGACTATCACTCCTTATGGTGAAGATACTGTGTTTAAAATCCCTGGTACTGAAATCGCTATTAATAAAGAGATTATGGGCGAAGTAGAAGTTCTTAAGGAGCTACTCCCCAACTATAAAGAAGGAGATGAGGAAAATTTAGAAGAGTTAAAAGCTATCGAGGTCGGAAATATTTTTAAACTAGGTAGTAGATTCTCGGATGCCTTTAATCTCAAATATACTGATAAAGAGGGGAAGGTGAACGGTATAGTGATGGGTTGTTATGGGCTTGGACCTAGTCGAGTAATGGGTACCATTGCTGAATGTATAAGTGATGATGCTGGACTTGTATGGCCAGAGGAAGTAGCTCCCTATCAAGTACATCTTGTGTCATTGTTAAAGGATGGATCTGAGGCAGATGCATTGTATTCTAAATTACAAGAGTCGAAGATCGAAGTTCTTTATGACGATAGGTCAAATTCAGGAGCTGGTGAGAAGTTTGCCGATGCTGATTTAATCGGTTGCCCTTATAGATTAGTCATCAGTAAGAAGACTTTAGCGGAGAATGGTTTAGAGTTTAAGAAGCGTTCTGAGAAGGAAGGGATGATTGTTTCAATGGAAAAAGCATTAAGCATGTTTAGTTAGAAGGAAGTACGGAGAGGGGGGGATTCGAACCCCCGGTACCGGTTAGGGTACACACGCTTTCCAAGCGTGCACCATCAACCACTCGGACACCTCTCCATAATTAATTCCGAGGATACTCTTATCAGAGCTAGAGTTATTTTAGAAGGGTTGATTAAAAGGTTTTATGAAATTATTCTATAGTTATCCGACCTAAGATACTGGTTTCTTGTGTGTATTTCTCACAGAGCATTATGGTGTCCTTCGGAAAGAAAAAATAATGATAGCCCATCAGAATCGCTGCGCTATATGATGCTTAGTATGGATATTTTCTTTGATTAGAGTCATAGTCTGTTAGTAAACTAAGCATTAGATTTTCTTGTTGGTTAGCTTGGCTTAAAGCAGCCGCCGCCGCTTGTTGTATGATTTGATTTTTTAATAGATTAGCAGTTTCTTCCGCATAGTCCACATCAATAATTTGGCTCTCAGCTATAGCGTAGTCCTCTGATTGTGATTTGAGAAGGCTTGAGGCGGTAAAGTTTTTAGAATTTCCATTTCCTCATGTCGAGTACATGAACAGCATTGAACATTTCCTTTTGTACTCGGTGAGAAGTAACTTGTAGCTTACTTCTCTCTCTAGTCATATGATCATGAAATCATTAGATAAACTGAATAATCTTAGGCGCTAGGTGGCTAGAATTTAAGGTTAAATTTAGGGGAATTCTTTGGTGATTTAGATCTTTGATTGGATTTTTTAGGAATTTGAGGTACTTAGTACCTTTGGAGCTCGTTCCAACCCCTGATGTCTCTTTTAATGGAAATTTCTAGCCCTTACCTCCATATCCCCAAAATAGGAATCTAATACCTGTATTTCTTTCGCTATTAAATTTGTTACTCCATCTAGTTTTTGTAAAATTCCTTCTATTAGTAAGACCTGACTATCGCAAATTTCATCCCTATATTCTTTAAATACTTCGGGCTTGACTACGACATTTAAGATTTCTGTTTCATCTTCTATACTTAAAAAAGTGGTACCATTTGCTGTGGGGGGTCTTTGCCTTACGATTATTAGGCCTGCAACTTTTATGTTCTTATTATGTAGAGATTTATCTAATATACATTTTATGATTTCAGTAGCTGACTTTTCTTCTAAATATGTTCGTAAAAATTCCATAGGATGAGCTTTTTCAGAAAAGCTGTTTATTGTGTAATCGTTTAGAGTCTCGTCTAGTAGGTTTCTTTTCGGGAGGAAGTTTACTTTTGTATTACTCTTTGAGTCTAAATCTTTAAAAAGTGGGAGGGGGACGTCTTTATATTTCTGTATCTCCCAAAGTGCGTTTTGCCTTGAAATCTCTAGTGAAGAGAATGCATCTGCTTTAGCAAGAAGCTTCAGTGTAGGGATGGAAACTCCTGTTCTTGTCCATAGGTTGTATATAGAGTTAAAAAGACTCTTTTCACGTTCTTTGTGTATTTTATCTGATTCTTCTTCTCGAAATCCGCGAATGAGTCTAAATCCTAGGCGAACATGTCTAGTATCGTGTTTATTCCCTTCAAGTGTGCAGTTCCAATTGCTATGATTAATGTCTATCGTAGCAATTTTAACACCATGCCTTTTTGCATCTTGAATGAGTTGAGATGGGCCGTAAAATCCCATGGGCTGACTATTTAAGATTGAGATTAGAAATACTTCTGGGAAATGACACTTGATCCAAGCGCTAACATATACAATCTGAGCAAATGAAGCTGCGTGAGATTGAGGGAAGCCGTATTCTCCAAAACCTTTTATTTGTTCCAAGATCTGATTTATAAATGTATCTTGGTATCCTCTAGATTTCATGCCAGTGACTAATTTTTCTTTAAATTTTTCCATTTTATTAACATTTTTTTTCCAGCTCGCCATAGCTCGTCTTAGTTGGTCCGCTTCTTCAGCTGTAAAACCTCCAGCTACCACGGAGAGTTCCATTACCTGTTCCTGAAAAATAGGTATTCCTAGAGTAGATTTTAAGACTGATTCAACTGCTTGGCTGGGATAAATTATCGCCTCTCTACCCATTCTTCTCTTTAGATATGGGTGAACCATGTTCCCTCTAATAGGGCCTGGCCTTACAATTGCTACTTCAACTACAAGATCATAGAATGTTCTTGGTTGTAGTCTTGGTAGCATGCTCATTTGAGCACGAGATTCAATTTGAAATACACCTAAGGTGTCAGCCTTTGAGATCATCTCATAAACAAGAGGGTCTTCTTCTGGAAGGTTATAGAGAGTCGGTTTTAATGGTACTTTAGGATGATTATCGAAGTTCATTTTTAGTAAGTTAAAAGACTTCCGAATCATCGTTAGTATTCCTAGAGCTAATATGTCTATTTTTAGGATGCCTAGTTCTTCTATGTCATCTTTATCCCATTCAATGATTGTTCTTCCAGGCATGGGAGCTTGTCTTATTGGAACTAAATTTGAAATAGGAGAGTCGCTAATAACGAATCCACCAACATGTTGAGATATATGTCTAGGGAATCCACTTAGCAGCTTGGCAAAATAAATGGCCTGTTTTATCTGATGTTGTTGTGGGCTTAGTCCGTGTTTCTCTAACTTTTCTTCTAGCTCTTTTGGATCTTTATATCTATGAGAGAGCTTAGAGAGGATGTTTATTGTCTCTTCGGGGAGTGAGAAGACCTTTCCAATATCTCTTATTGCGCTTTTTGTTCTATAGGAGACAATTTCGCATACTAATGCGGCTTTTCTTCTACCGTATGTTTCGTAGATATGTTGAATTACTTCTTCTCTTCTTTCATGTTCGAAGTCTATATCGATATCGGGTGGTTCTTCTCTTTCTCTGCTGATAAACCTTTCAAAGAGGAGGTTGATTTTAGTAGGGTCAACGGCAGTTATCCCAAGAGCGAAGCAGACAGCTGAATTAGCCGCAGCTCCTCGACCTTGGTAGAGAATGTCTTTAGATTTTGCAAATTTTAATATTTCATACACTGTTAAAAAATACTTTTCATACTTTAGTTCTGAGATGATTTTTAGTTCGTGCTCGAATAAGAGTTTTATTTTTTCTGGTATGTTACGACCATATTTTTGTTTTAATCCTATGTGAGTTAACTTTCTTAGTTCCGCTTTTGGAGATAAGGTGCTTTTAGTATCGGGGTATTCGTATTTAAGTTCTTCTAAGCTGAAGTGTTTTATGTACTCTGCAATTTCAAGACTTCTATTGATAGCCTCTGGTTCTCCTTTGAAGAGCTTGTTTATTTCTATGGGGGATTTTAGATAGTTTTCTTTGTTTTGATTAGTGAATTGAGGGGATTCTTCAATGGAAACTTTGTTTTTTATGGAAATTAAAATATCAGATAGTAGTCCTCTTTCTGGTGTGTGGAAAAGCACGTTATTTGTTGCAAGGAGAGGGATATTGAAAAGTTTAGAGATGTTTTTTGTTGATAAAATCCTTTTGTGACTATGTTTTGAGTAGTTGTTTTCTAATGCTAGGGAAAGTCTGTCATGGGTAAAGATCTTTTTTATTTGATATATGTAGTTTAGTAGTTCAGGGTCTTTAAATGAAGAGATGAGTAGTATCGCATGGATTCCTGGCGAATATCTTTCTATATCTTCTGTAAAGATATAACAATCCCCAGAGGGTGATCGAAGTTTGCCATCAGTTAGAAGGTTGGAGATGTTCTGATATGCTTTTAGGGAACTTGGATATAAAATTAGATGAAAGGGGAGATGGTTAAGAGTGGTATTGTGGATTCCTATGCTAAACCTTTTGTATGGGGTAATTCTCGTTCCCAGGAAAGTTTTTAAATTAAATTCTTTTCCGGCACTGTGAGCTTTGACGATTCCTGAGAGATTGTTAGTGTCTGCGATTCCTATAGCTTTATATGATAATTCAGAAGCTCTATGAATTATCTCCGAAGGGTGACTTCCTCCTTCTAGGAAAGAGAAGTTTGTTTTACATACGAGCTCTATAAAGGGAATGTCTGACTCCATTATTTAGCTCCATATCCCATGGAGAAGCCAACATTTATTTTTGACCTCCTTGTAAGTCCAGATCCATAGACCTGTTTCTAGTTGTATTTTATAGTAGGATCGATTTGATTTTAGGGGATCTAATCCTTCCTGCCACCAATTGGTATTAATCTTTTCAGGCCCAAGAACTTGTTTGATTAGAAAGGTTTGAGTTTTTAGTTTTAAAATTAAATTACCTTTGATTTTTATTATCTCTATCTTAATAGGGTCGTGAATTAGAATGCTTGGCCTGTCTTCAATGTTAGATTCTGCGTTGTCTTCCGTCGCATGTCCTATGGGGCGAGAGAGTGTTTTTAAATTATTTTCTAGGATTAAATCTTTATTATCTATTTCTTTATCGCCGAGTAGTATTTTTAATTTAGTAGTGCTTATGAGTTTGCTGGAGTTTTCTTCTAGATGAGAAAATTCTTGCCTATATGTTTTTATAGTAGCGTCATCGAATACGTTACGGACCTCTTCCAGGAAAATTAAAATATTTAAAGAATTTGAACGCCGCTCTCCTTTGTTTTTAAGATGGATTAGTTCTGGAGTTATTTCTACCGTTTCTTTTAATTGTTTTGCGACAGTTGTAATGGAGATGCATCCTTCGTAGGGGATGCTTTCAAAGCGTGGTTTTAATATCTTCCAGATTGTGAGGTTCGCATCTAGATGGAGATTTAGGGGAAATGAGAGAGCTAAAAAGTCCTGAGTATCGAAAAATAGACTGAAGGTGAAAAGTGCGGAGCTAAGGTGTCTATCCTGAAGGATTCTGCAGGCCTTTGTTATAGATTTTTTAAGGAGCTCGAAAAAAGCTTCTTGCGAATGAATACTATTGAGTAGGGTTTTTTGAACTAGAACCCTTTTTTCTTTTTCCGGTAATTCGAGAATACTTTCCTCTCCTTTTGTTAAGTCTCTTATGGCTTTTGAAAGTTCTTCCCCGTAACGCGCGTTTATTTCTTTTATGTCAATTTTTAGAAGCTCTTTGACTTTATGTATTCCTAACTCTCTAAGTAGAGAGTTTATGTTTGCATCAAGTTCTAAGCAATCAATGGGTAGGTTTTCTACGTGCGCATTTAGATTTTCGGCCTTACTTATTCTTATTGAAAGATTGCTATATCTGGATATTGCCCAAGATGATTTTTTATTAGGGGCAATAGAGATTGTAGCTTTTTTATCGTGGGAATAAAAAAAGGAATAGGCATCTCTACTTAAGTGGTTAATGCTTTTTAAGAAGGAAATGCTTTTCCCAACTTCTATACTAATGCCCCAATATAAGGCTGAGATATTGGGGTCCCAAATGTTTGTAATTGTCGATCTTTGTTGGCTTTTTACTGTGCTTGGAGGCCGGTCCAGGCTGACGTAAGGGGAGATGTCGTTCGCCCATTGGAGTATTAGCTTACTTAAGGAAGCTTGTTTTTCTTCTTTTGGTTCGGTAGGTAGCCAGACTGATAGGATGAGGTTTTTTACAGCCTTATCTGTACTTAAGATCTTCATATGTTTTTAGTCTGATGATTTTATTACTCCAGCTAATTCTTCTATGCGACTTAGATTCTGCGATATTTTTATTTTTGGTTCTTAGGTCCGGAAGATCCGTCTCGGTATTGGGGATGATGAGGTGTTTAATGAAGCTTGCGGAATGTTCTTCTTTTTCCCATGGAGGCCTAAGAATAAGGTTTATAGAATTTGTGTTTTTACTTCTAAGTTTAAGAGATCTTGTTTGAGAAAAGGATAGGTTCTCTATGCAGGCTACTATTACTGTAAAACAATTTGCTTGAATGGTTTTATTGATGAGACTCAATATATTCTTTTTTTCAGGTAGGAAAACTAAATGTATCATTTCCTTTAAGTGAGAAGAGCATAAAAAATCTAAATTCGGATAGAAACGATTACAAATCCAGGCGATGGAAATATTTTCTTTTCCTCTTAGGTCTTGTAGGGATTCACAGATAAACCCATAAGCTGGTAGCCAGATGTTTCTAGCCCTATCTTCAATTCCAGTTTCAAGAAATATTTCTTGAATTGTAGATTTGATGTTGAGTATAGAGCTATACTGTTTACTGTGTGGTTTGAGATCCAGATCTTCTTGGGAGCGATAAGTAGGGGGTATGTCTAGGGTAGAATTAGGAAGGGCAGGGCCAGCCCATAGAGAACCGTTTTGAATTAATTCCTTTAGTTTCAGACTGTTATCTGTTTTTTTTATTGTTTCTCTCAAGGGTTTGCCTTAGATGGTCAGAGTTGTAGTTTTTATCTATCTGGAAAAATACTAGAACTCTCGAGGGAAGTCAAATCTGGGGGGTATGGTGTAAAGTGTAGGGCCTACTTTTTTGCTGTTTCTATTTCTGATACCAAGGGGAGATATGAAAAATAAAATAATTGTAATAAGTGGTGGGAGTAGGGGCTTAGGTAGGTCTCTGTCAGAGTTTTTAGTGAAAGAAGGTCATGCAGTCTATGCGTTTGGAAGAACTGAAAAATTAGATTTTGAGCAGACATATAATTATAGTGCTTTAGACATCTGTGATTGTAGTGAGGTGAAAAAGTGGGGAGATAATTTAGTTCAAAATGCAGGTGCTCCAGATTTAGTTATTCATAACGCGGCATTAATTAATGAGATGAAAATTCTAGAAGACATACCTCCCGCAGAATATAGAGCATTAATTGATGTTAATGTTACAGGAATTCTTAACTTAACATCAGTCTTACTCCCTTCAATGAAGGCCAAGAACAAAGGTGGCATAATCGGCCTTAGCTCATACTGGGGAAGGGAAGGGGCAAAAAAAGTCGTGCCATATTGCGCCAGTAAATTTGCAGTAGAGGGGATTTGTCAGTCTTTAGCATTAGAGCTCGATGCTCCTATGTTTTCTGTACCTTTAAATCCTGGAATCATAGATACTGAAATGTTACATGGATGTTTTGGAGAACATTCTCATGATTATCCTGGGAGCGATGAATGGGCTGAAAAGGCAGGCCCATTTATATTATCTCTAAGTAGAAGGCATAATGGGGAAAGTATGACGGTCCCCGGATTTTAACTAATTGAGAAAGTATTGGACAGGAATAAAGGAAAGATGGAAGACGTGCAGGAAGGGGAGGAGTTAAATGAAAGAACTTTATTTCTATTTGGTCTCTCGGGGGTTGGTAAGTCATTTTTGACTAACTATCTTTCTATGAATCATGGTTTTTATCAATATGAGGCAGACGATGATCTCACGCCTGCAATGAAAAAAGCCATAAGAGATAAGACTCATTTTACAGAGGAAGTACGCGATGAGTTTTTTCAAATAGTGGCAAATCGAGTTTTAGAATTACAAAAAGTACATAAAAGATTGGCTGTATCGCAAGCTGCATATAAAAATATTCACAGAAAATATCTTTTGGAAAGAATACCTAATCTAGAACTGGTATGGGTTCAGGCTTCTGATAAGGTTTTAGTAGAAAGAATTAGAATGCGCGACGGGTTAGGGATTAGCGAAGATTATGCTAGAATTATTAGGGCGAATTTTGAAGATCCAGATATGGAGGTACTGGAGATTTTAAATGAGGGGGATGTGGAGAGGAGATTGATGGGTTTAGTTCAAAAAAATAAGTATCTGGTTTAACAGTTCTTCTCTTCCTGTTTAATCTCTGGAAACACCAGTCTTATTTTTTACTCAGGTGATGGTTTTATTTGCGGCTTTACTACGTAACATATCCCTATGCATAAACCATAGATAACTAAGAGTGGAGCTGCGAGTAGTAGTTGAGAGACTACGTCAGGTGGGGTTAGGATGGCGGCCAGTACGAAGATTATGATGACAGAGTAGCGACCATTTTTAATTAAAAATTGTGGTGTTATTAATCCCATCCTTGCTAAGAAAAAACATAAGACTGGTGTTTCAAAAACTATTCCGAAAACCAACATCATCCGTATGATGAAGTTCATATATTCATCTACTTTAATGCTCGGATGAATACCAAAAGCTTGATATTCTGCATAGAAGTATTGGAAGGCATAAGGAAACATCATTTTGAAACAAAAAGAAACTCCACCAAGAAATAGAAGAGAAGATACTAGTACAAAGGGAATTGCTATCCTTTTTTCGTTCGAATAGAGGCCAGGAGAAATGAACTTCCAGAGTTGGTAGAAACAATAAGGCGAAGCTAGTAGGATTCCTGCTACGATAGAGAGTTGAAATTTGATAATAAAGGCTTCTGCTGGGCCAGTTCCAATGATCTCAAACTTATCAAAGTTTTCTTTGAGTGGGCTGATGATAAAAGTAAAAATATGAGGAGACCAGTACAAAGATATTCCTGATCCTATGAATATTGCGACAATGCCACGAGTCAGAGACGTTCTAAGAGCGACAACGTGCTCCATAAAACTCATTTCTTGAAGATCTTTCGTGGAGGGCATCTTCTATACCTTTTCTATTAACTTATTTTCGTTTTTTAAGTCTTCTTTTTCTTCCTCATCTTCTAGTAACATTTTACTACCAAGGGTTTTTAGAGGCGCATCAATTCCATCTCGAATGCTTTTATTAATGTCTTTCAATTCTTTAAACTCTTCTTTGAAGTTTACTTTGTCTAGACCTAAGGAGGGAATGGCCACTTCTTTCTTAAATTCCTCCGCAGTATGTTTAATACGCCATATCGTACGGCCCAACCACTGAGCGATTTCAGGGATTTTGTCAGGGCTAACAAAGATCAGCGCAACAATTAGAATAACAAGGATTTCAGATCCACCAAGACCAAACATTTAGTAATTTACGATTAAATGATTTTAATGGTTGAATTATAGCATGGATGCTTAACTAAACGCGAGTCTAGCCCGGACTAAGCATTATCGAAGATTTCGTTACCATCTTCATCGAAAACCCGATCTTTTTTGAGTTTCTTTCTAAGCCGCCCAAGTCTAGTTGCCGCGTCTTTTGCTCGATTTATGCAACCATCTATGATTTTTTCTCTTAATTGATCTTCCGTACCTTCGCAGAAAAGTTGAGCCATCTCCACTGATTCTTTAAATTGGTAATCGTATGTTTTTACGTCCCTAGCGGCGGTTGAAAATTCTTTAGCCTGCCTCATCGCAACAGAAAGTCTATATAGGTTGTTTAGGACAATAGCCGTAAATGCTCCGTTCCTATCTGGAGCGTTTAGAACTGCCTCACTCAATGCTGGACCTTCAGTGGCTCTCTCTAAAACCATTTCCATCATTTCAGTAGTGAAAGGGGGCACTACAAATCCTCTGGCTCCAGCTTTTAACAAGCTGAATACATCGTCAATTCTTGGTTGTTCTGAAATAGGGATTAAAATAGATTTTTCATCCATTTCTAACATTTGCTTAACGAAGTCTTCAACTGGCATGTCAGTTGATTTTGCATCAAAGACAATATGCGAAAAATTTCTGACTTTAGTTTTTTCTATAGCTTGTATATGTGTGGTGGCTGTACTTAACTGGGTGAAGCCAAGTGACTTCATAGCCTGTCTAATCTGACTAGATGTTGTACCTTGGGCACAAACAACTAAAACCGTATATTGGTTTCTATCGGTTGAGAATTTTTTAGATGCGGCTGTGGCCAATTTTCCCTAGTATCTAAGTTCTTATTACTATTCATTTTCGACTTAATAGCGGATAGTCTTAAGTAGTATTATGCAAAATGAGGGGAGGCGGGATAATGCACTGTATTTAAAGGCGATTATAGAGCTGTTTACAATTCTTATTTGTCTGGTAAGAAGCTTTAGGGGAGAGGGTCGGATAATCGCTAATAAATATGCAGTAATGTATGTTTGTATAGAGGAAAGTCAGGACTCCATAGAGCAAGCTGGCCTTAATAAGCTTGGGGTGACCCAAAGAAAGTGCAACAGAAAGTAAACCGCCAAGGGCAACTTTGGTAAGGGTGAAACGGTAGGGTAAGAGCCTACCAGCAAGGGAAGTAATTCTTTTGGCTAGGTAAACCTCAGCTGGAGCAAGACCAAACAGAAAACAGTGTTTCTTTAATGAAGCCCATAGTTGCTCGCTATGTTTGTGATCGGGTTGTGTCGCTTAGATGAATGATTATCTTTTTTGTCGCTAAGACAAGATTACAGAATCCTGCTTATAGTCCTCTCCCTTTTTCTATAATTCAATTCTTTTGAATTATAGAATTGGTATTCTAAAGATAAAGTTTAGCTACTATAAGTTGACATAGCCATGTATGCTATCAGTAGTAGTAAAATAATTTTCATTTCTTAATGGTAAAAAAATATCTTAATCCTCAAGTACCTACTTTAGCTGATGGAGATTTAATGGCTGTGGTTGTTAGTCCAGATGAGGAGAGGGCAACTATTGAGTACCTACTAGCGGAAGGTATTGCTAGAGATGAGGAGAATTATATTGTCTATGCCGCTAAGAAGTTGGTGCAAATATCTCCTAGTCACAAAGAACTTTCGATAGGTCCAAACGATAATTTGCTAACAATTATTTCTGATTTAAGAGAAAATGCAATTAATTCTGGATCATCTGGAGTTAGAATCGTATTTATTGATGATCCTATAGTTAATCAGTTTTTTACAAGTCCCAAACTAATGGATGCTTTATTAACAATGTTAATGAAGGGTTCTCTTTCGATAGCTCGTACGGTAAGTTTAGAAGGTGACGTTAGAGGGAGTCGTTTTTTCTACCATCCTAGAATAATGTATCGGGGTGAGGTTATGCCGAATCCTCTTTTTATTGCTCCTGATACTGTCGGAGAGAACGATTTGCCTTTTGAAGTTTTTTTATCTCAGACATTGGATAGAACTAGTATTAGTAAAGGGAAGATTCATAACTTTCCAACCAATCTACCGAATTTATTAGAGTCCATACTTGATAGTGTCCCTATTGGAATTGTCGCGGGCGATAGCTATGGGAATATGGTTTATTTTAATAAGGAAGCAACTAAGATAATGGGACTTTCTGCGAGTCCATTGCCCTATGCGGAGAGAATTAGAAGATTTGGAAATTTCCTCCCAGATAAAGTTACTCCTTATCCATTTGAAGACCTTCCGCTATCAAGGGCAATTAGGGGCGAGGAGTTTGAACGAGTACCACTTTATATCGACCGGCCTGGTTTAGAAAAAGGCGTGCCCTTAGAGTCAACTGGAAGTGGCATGTATGATTCTAATGGTAATTTACTAGGGGGAGTTGTGGTGTTTTATGACACGACCGAGCTTGAGAAGGAAAGAGAAGATAAAAATAAGTTAGAAGCTAGATTATTACATAGCCAGAAGATGGAAAGCCTTGGTGTCTTAGCTGGAGGTATTGCGCATGACTTTAATAACTTACTAGTGGGTGTATTGGGGAATGCTAGTGTATTATTGCAGACAGAGGCTATTGCCTCTCCTTCTCGACGTCGTTTAATGCAAATTCAAGAAGCTGGTAGTCAGTTAGCGGATTTAACTAGGCAGCTCTTGATATATGCAGGCTTAAGTCCAGCGAAGGACTTAGAAAGAGAGTCCTTAACTACTGTGGTCTCTGTGATGAGAGGACTTTTAGAGACGGCTGTGTCCAGAAAGGTCAATTTAACATTTGATCTGGTAGTCGATTCGTTGTGGGTTTTAATGGAGCCTACTCAGTTGAAGCAAGTACTACTAAATTTAGTAGTGAATGCAGCTGATTCTTATAAGATGGTGGATGGTAGTATTCTTGTTAGTACTCGTCAGACCTATTTAAATGAAGAAGACATATCAAAAATTCTATTTGGAGAGAGTCACGGAGTTGGACAGTATGCAGTTTTGGAGGTCATTGATAATGGGTGCGGGATGAGCGAGGAGGATGTTCGGAAAGCATTTGATCCATTCTATAGTAGTAAGGGTGTTGGGAGAGGACTTGGTCTTTCTGCGGTATTGGGTATTGTTAAAAATCATAATGGGCTTTTGGAAGTGGATTCTGAGGTGGGTCATGGCACGACATTCCGATTGTATTTTCCTTTGTCAGATGCGCCGAAGGTAGTCGAAAAGAATGTGAATGTAGTTGGAGAAAATGGTTTTGGTAGAGTTCTAATTATTGATGATGAGAAGTTGGTTTTAGATGTGGCGGAGGCTTTGCTAACGCACGCTGGTTTTATGCCAATTTGTGTTGAAGGAGGGGTACTTGGTTTTGATAGGTTAGAATATGAAGAGGGTAATGTTTCAGCGGTGATAGTTGATTTGACTATGCCTGATATGAGTGGTGAAGTAGTGTATCAAAAAATCAGAGAGCGCTACCCGGATTTGCCAGTAATTATCTCTAGTGGATTTTCAAAAGAAACCTTTACATTGCCATTAGAGGGCGATCCAAATTTATACTTTTTAGAAAAGCCTTATGCGGGGGAAAAGTTGGTTGGTTTGGTGAGTAAAATAACTAGTAGTTAATTAAACTTAGTTAGATTAAAAAGTATCTGGGTAGAGTTTTTTTAAAATATTATTTGCAACTACTTTTGCAGAACTTCCATCACTTTTAACAGTTATTGTAGCCAATCTTTCGTACAGTGGTTTTCTTTGTATGAAGAGCGCCTCAGCTTTTTCTGAATCTTTGAATAGGGGGCGTCGATTGTTTTTTGATGCGCGGCTTTTACATATTTCAAAGTCAGTCTCAAGATATACGATAGTTGAATCTGTAACATTCAAGTTTCTATTAAGGTCACCACCAAATTCACTAACTAATGTTCCACCGCCACTAGCGATGACTTGATTATCTAACTTTAGTATTTCCAATAGTGATTGTTGTTCTATCTTTCTGAAACCAGATTCACCTAAATAGGAGAAGAGTGAATTAATGCTAGGTGCACCGCTTGTTTCTAGGATATGTTCATCGAGGTCAATAAATCGGCGACTTAGGAGTGAAGATAGTACTCTGCCCACGGAAGACTTGCCGCTCCCCATAAAGCCAATTAGAATGATGTTAGGGGATTTTGAAGAGTTGTTTTGCATTTTCACTTGTTGTTTTAGCAATTTCTTCGAGAGAGATATTTTTAATTTTAGCTAGGCATTTAGCAATTTCTAATATGTGGGCCGGTTCACTCTGTTTCCCTCTATATGGTTCTGGTGCCATATAGGGAGAGTCTGTCTCAAGTAGAATCTGATTCAAGGGAATTTGTTCCGCGCCTTCTTTTACACCTTTGCTATTTTTAAAGGTCAGAATGCCTGTATAACTTATTCTAAAATTAATAGCGGCTAATTCTTTGGCAGTTTCTTTTGATCCTGAGTAGCAATGAAATACTCCACCTACTTTGCGTGCTTCTTGCAGTTTTAAAATCTCTAAAGTATCTTCTAGGGCGTCTCTGCAGTGAATCACTAAGGGTTTATCTAGTTCTTTAGCTATTTCTATGCTTTGAATAAAAACCTCTTTTTGCTTTGAGAAATCTGACCAGTTTTTAAAGTAGTCAAGTCCCGTCTCTCCTATAGCGAGTGTTCTAGGGTCTGCGGCAAGCTCTAGTAGTTCCTCGTCCCATATTGTATCGTCAACATCGTGTGGATGAATGCCAATAGAAATAAATATATCGCTACTTAGGTTTAGTAACTCTCTAGCTCTTAAATTAGAAGTTTTTCCTCTGGAGGCACCGATACATATATATTGATTCACGCCTTTTTCTTTCGCACGAGAAATGGTTGCGAGTACCTCTTCGTCGCTAAGGTCAGTAAGGTGACAGTGTGTATCTATTAGCATCACTTTTATTTTACAGATGATCCTGCAGGGAGATTGTCTGGGATACTCAATAATTCAAGATTCCCTTCAGTATCAGAGGCAGCTAAGAGCATTCCATTGCTTTCTTCGCCCATAAGCTTTGCTGGATTAAGATTAGCTACTACCACGATTCTTCTACCAATCAGTTCTTCGCTAGAATATCTTTTTGCTATTCCTGCAATTACTTGACGGGGTCCGGACTCTTCTCCTAAATCAACTTGAAGTTTCATTAATTTGTTAGACTTTACAAGTTTTTCAGCCTCTTTAATGATACCGACTTTAAGTTCAACCTTAGCAAAGTCTTCATAATTAATTTTTGGCTCAACTTTAGGAACTTCAATTGGAGTAGTTTGCGCTTCTGTGGGTAGAGTAGGTGTTTCTTCAGTCATGTGATTTTTCGCTTTTCTGGTGATTTTTAGTTGACCAAACAATATATCGTTATCGATAAGTTTTCAATAGCAAGTTAGTGTTGGATTGTCTTAATTTTTATAAGAGGCTATATTGTAAGTCTAACTTAACTAATTATTAGGGATTAACCGTGAACGAGAAAATAGCAGTTTATGTAGCTTGGCCTTATGCAAATGGAGATCTTCATTTAGGTCATATTGCAGGAGCGTATTTACCCGCAGACATTTTTGCGAGGTATCACAGACTTAGAGGAAATGATGTGATGATGGTGTCTGGCTCAGATTCTCATGGTACACCGATCACTTTAAAGGCTAAAGAAAAGGGATGTACACCCAAACAAGTAGTTGAAGAGTTTCACTCTAGATTTTTACAGGACTTTAAGTCTTTGGGAATTCAATTTGATTTATTCACCACGACACTTACAGAGAATCACGCTGAAGTTGTAAGCGAGGTGTTTAAAACTTTAGTTAAGAAAGGAGATCTCGAAGTACATACTAAGGAGCAGTTCTTTGATGAACAAGAGCAGATGTTCTTGGCAGATAGATATGTTAAAGGGGAATGTCCTCACTGTGGTTATGATAGAGCAAGAGGGGATGAATGTGAAAACTGCGGTAAAACATTCGAATCGGTAGATATTAAAAATCCTATTTCAACTTTAAGCAATACTACTCCTATCCTAAAAGAGACCGATCATTTTTATCTTCATATGGAAAGATACCAGGATCGTTTGTCTGAGTGGTTGACAGGCAAATCACATTTTAGAAATCATGTAGAGAGTTTAACCAATGCTTGGATTCAGGATGGTCTTAGACCAAGAGCTGTAACCAGAGATATTGATTGGGGGATACCGGTGCCGATTGCCGGCTGGGAGTCAAAAGTAATTTATGTATGGTTCGACGCTGTTATTGGTTATCTCAGCGCATCTAAAGAGTTTGCAAAAGTTAAGGGAACTCCTGATAAATGGAAGGATTGGTGGTGTAATAAGGATGCGAAGAGTTTCTATTTTATTGGAAAGGATAATATACCATTTCATACTATTATTTGGCCGATTGAATTGATGGCTTATGATTCTGATCTAAATTTGCCTTACGACGTACCTGCTAATCAATTTTTAAATATAGAGGGTGAGAAGTTTTCTACAAGTCGTGGTTATGCTGTGTGGTTGCGAGAGATCTTGGAGTCATTGGATGCAGATGCTTTGCGGTATTATCTTGCATCAATATTGCCTGAGACAAAGGATGCGAACTATTCTAAGGAAGAGTTAAAGCTTAGAAATAATGGTGAGCTGGCCTCTGCGTGGGGGAACTTGGTTCAGCGGGTTATTGGATTCTGTGCGGCTAAATTGGATGGAGTAACGCCACAAAAGAGGGAGTATTCTGATAGAGACAAGCAGTTACTCGAGAGACAAAAGGAAGCCTTTAGCATCGTTTCCAGCAATTTCGAGAAAGTGAATTTGCGAGAAGCTTTAAAGGAAGCAATGAACTTTGTTCGGGATATTAATAAATACCTTGATGACACCGCTCCTTGGACTTTAATTAAAACTGACCGAATTGCTACCGAACATGTAATATCTGTTGCATTTGATATGATCTTATCTGCAAATACTCTTTTAGCACCGATTCTACCGTTTTCCGCCCAAAAGATAGAGGATCTATTGGGTTCTGGTGATAGCTTATTTCCTGAGGCTGAAATAAAAAATGTTGGAAGTGGTTCTGATATTCATGAAATTTTAACTAATAAGGACTTTGAGGTTAAAGATCGATTTATTCCTAGTGAAGTTACACCTGGAAAGCCCCTAATTAAAGGTGAGCCTTTATTTAAAATGTTGGAGTAATGGTACCGCTTAGCTAAGCAAAAATTATTCCTTATTTCATTCTGGGTTAGCAGTTCTTAATCTATATGCCGATGCTGGTGATGTTTGTAGCTGAGATGTTTAGTCGTGTAGTATTGCGCTAGTCAGTTGTAGGTTTATATTTAAATTTCGGCTTTTTACTTCGTCCCACTTTTTAGAAAGTTCTAGGATAGTATCAGCTAGGGCTAGCCTTTTAGATCTTTCTTTTTCATTTTTTACTTTTGATAGTAGAGAAGTATTCAAGGCAAAAATAATTTGATTATTGCTGATGTTGTTATTTTTTTCTAGCGAGGAGAGTAAATGGGAGATTTCACTTATAAATCTTTTTGAGTTATCGAATTGGTCGTAAATATTGGAGAATCTTCTTATGAGTTCTTTCATTTCACCCGCTCGAACTAATGCCTTTTCAATGTTTTCCTGATTCGGCGTATTCATTCTAGTATGTCGTTCTGTCGTTTCTAGGGATAGCAGTTCAAGGGATCCATTTAAAATGGGCAGAATGTCCTGAAGGGTTTCGCTATTTATATTCACACCAGAGAGCTGATTTAAGATGTCCAAAATTTCTTGAGGTTTAAGCGAGCCTACTAGAATTTTTTGACTTCTTGATAGGATAGTCGGTGGCAGTAGATGTGGACAGGAGCTTATTAGAATAAAATAACGATTGGCTATAGGCTCCTCTAGTGTCTTTAGTAAACTGTTGGATGCTTGAATTGATAGTTTTTCAGCGTCTTCAATGATTATACAGGCTCCCGTCCTATAATAGGGAGTTAGCGCAAGTCTTTCTTGTAAGTCTCTTACTTCTTCTACGCCGATTGATTTTTTATTTTGTTTGGTGGTTAAGAAGTAGAGGTCAGGATGATCACCCTTGTGAATTAAATTTATGCCAGCATCTTTGCTTATGAGGGAATCATCGTCTAGGGATCGAGTAAGGATTTTTTCAGCAAGTTCTAATGCGAGTAATCTTTTACCCACACCAGGGATACCACAGAATAGGAGCGCATGAGGTAGTCTGTCCTCGGATAACAGGAGACTTAAGAATTGCCTTTGAGAGTGGTGTCCTAATATTTGCATTTCGGTTTTTGCCTTATTTAGGATTTGCTATTTTAAATCTATGGTTCCTAAGCAGAAGGGATTAGATGAATTTAAAGGGAATATCAAGGCACGATCCATGCTTTTTAAATTAAAACTTCGAGTTTTTATGGAATTTATAATGTAACTAAGGGGGATCTCTACTTTTATTGATTCATTTGCTGCTATGTTAACGGTTTCATTAAACCTTGATTCGTAAGCTGTATTGTCCCCATTGTCATCTATTCTTAGGGCCAAGCTTATTGGTGAGTCATTAGGGTTTTGTAACTGGATTCTAAGGAGGCTGTACTTCGACCAGTCTGAGTATCCAAAGTTAATTTCTACTCCAGACCAATTTTGACTGGAAGGAATAACTAGAAGTCCACAACTTTGATTTTCTTTTAGGGTGCTTTTGTAGGTAGGTTTTGCAATTTGAGCTAATTCACTTGCTGGGTCAAATAATTTAGGGAAGCTTTGAATTCGTTCGTTATATAGAGAGTAGCTATAGTAAATGGGGATAGTGATAAATGCTAATGCGAAAATAGAGGTGATTTTAATTAACATGGATTTTTTAGGTGTCTTACTTAGGGTAAGGTATGAAAGTAGAACACCTAAGAAGTTTGTAGTTATATCTTTGTAAGAAAAGCTTCTATCGAAGTATGGTTGAATTATCTCAATTAATAGACCAGCGAAAAAAAGAGCGAGAGAGCATATTAGAGCAATATGTATATTCTTCGAGAACTTTGTGGAGGATATTTTTATAAGTATAATGTTAAGAATGAAGAATAAGGGCAGGTGAAATGCATCAAATGTAGTGTCTAGGTTAAAAGTGGTTTGACCTTCGGGGAAGGGGAATAGTAGAAGGAATAAGAAAAAGAGAGGAATGAAATAATAGAGGTTTGCGTACTTTAAGGTAGGTATTGGCACTATTTAATTCTTTGTAGCGTAGGTCTCTTTCTTTTGGTGCTAATATCTTCCGAATCTTCTGATGCGACTTCTTTAGTTTCGAGTGGTTGTAGTGCAGGCCTCTCAAGTTTGGCTTTCGCACCTTTTACATCTGAAATTATGGAACTTAGTTTGCTTAGAATGGATGTTGGCCAAACTTTTTGCTCTCCTTCATGGTTCGTCATGGCAAAAATAGACTCCCAGGGAAGAATGCATTCAAAATAGTCACCACTGAATTTTAAGTAAGTGCTTACCCCTTCCTCACTAGACTCAGTTCTTCCTTGGAAAAGATGACTTAGTTTAAGGGTTAAGGTCCCATTCTCTTTTAAGTTATTAGGAACTATCACATTTTTAAGAGTGGGATTTAAATGAACTAATACGTGATCATTCTCCATCCAGAGGTCAAAGACCTCTCTTTTGCTTAATTCTAGTTTGAAATCACTCATTTAACGCCCTGAAATACTTAGGATTGCTATTTCGTCATTCTTAATTTTTTCTTTAACCCCATTCATACTCTTGTCGATATAAAAAGAGAAGATATTTATCAAAATATAAATTATAGCGAATTAACTTAGATGGGAAAAGGAATTAGACATCAATTAGTACCTAGGTCTATTAGTAGGTCTAGCTCTCTACGTGAGACTAAAGTGATAATTCTTGCCGAGGAAACCTATCAGCTGCCAGAGGATATTCTTTCAACTATAGCTAATTATGTAACTTGGGAGCAAAGATTCGCACTCCCCAATGAGTATTCCCAAGATGCAAGTGAACTATATGTAAGGTTAGTTCAGGCAATTTTAGATCAACTAACTAAGAATGACGAGAGCGATTTTAAGGCCCTAATTATTAAATGTTCCCGTCAAGTGATGAGTAATGGCCATGATCACTTAGCCTCTCGATATGTCAGGAGGAGAATGGTTAGTCGATTAATTAGTTTGTTAATTAATTTTGATCCCCTGAAAGAGATTCTTCAGGATCCCTTGGTCGTTGGGATAACAGTATCAGGGCGAAGCTATTTTAGAGTCCACAATAATAATGGTTCTATTTCTACTTTGAATTGGTTTGTTTCAGATGAGGAATCAAAGCTTCTTAAAATGGTCTTGTCTAAGCTTTTACAGGGTGGAAAACCTGATATTTTATTATCAAATGATTTGTACGCTAGTATCTCAAGTTTGAGAAGTAGTGACTACCACAAGGGAAGTATTGTCGTAGCTCCTATGCGCTCAAGGAAAAAGTCTATGTTGGATTTAATTAAAGCAAAGGTATTAAGTCCTCAATTAGCCAGAAATGTTTCAAAGAGTATGCTTAATTCGGGGAAGGGTTTTTTAATTAGTGGTGGTCTTGATTCTGGGAAGAGTGGGTTACTGTCTGCCTTGATTTCTTCTGTCTCAAGTAATGCTGTCCCACTTATTATAGCAGATAATGAAGAACTTAAATCTTGCCATCCTCATGCTGAAATATTAAGTCATGATGAGATTACAAGTTCATTGTCGCATTCTACTTCTAGGTTCATTGAGGATAGTATCTTTAGGATCGGTGCTCAATTCTTGTTTGTAGATGATCTAAATCCAAGTTTATATTTGTTTTTACTGCGGATGCGGTTGGTCTATGATATTCCGATAGTTGCGACTATCCCTAGCATCAATCCTAAGCACTATTTAAAGTATCTATTAGAAGATGTGCGACAGTTAAAGAATTTGGGAGGCGATGTTGATGAAACGGACGTGAGTCATCTTATCGATGCGTTCCCCTACGTCATGGCGCTTTCAAAGGAAAATGATTTGCGTGGAGTTTCTTGTATATATGAGTCAACTTCCGCAGGAAAAAACTTTCATTTAGTTCCTGTTATAAAAAGACAGATTCAAGGGGCAGGCGTTTCTTGGCAATTAACAGAGGTAGCTTCTTCTGATTCATTGGTATCTATCGGTTTTGGAATGTAGAGATTATTTTATGGAAAAAGTTTTAATAGTAGAAGATTCACCCATTCAAAGGGCTGTGATTGTTAATATCGTAAAGGAATTAGGCTACGAGCCTATCGCGGTAGAAGATTTTCAAATTTCATTGAATCCAATTATTCAAAAGCATGAGATTGGATTGGTTTTGTTAGATTTATTACTTGTGGATGAAGATGGAAATGCTATCGCAGATGGTTTTCAGGTCTGTGCAGAACTTAAAAGTCTTCAGCCTGAGATAAAGATTATTGTGATCACGGCTGAGAATGATAGTAGTGCAAAAGAATTTGCAGAATTGCAGGGTGCGGATGCTTTTATAACCAAACCTTTTCAAGTAGATAAATTAGCAAAGTGTATTGAGTCTATAGGGTTTACTAGCAGATGAAAGTTTTAGTGTTAGAACAAGATGATGATTTTAGAGAAGATCTTCTTTTAAGAATAGAGGAAGCTGTAAAGCTTAGCTTGGTAAGAGGTATCTCTATCGTAGCTAGGTCTTTGCTTGAGGCAGGGTCTGAAAGTCCAGATTTGATTTTTTTGAGTTTTCTGGATGAAGTTGATTATACTGAAGTGGTGGGACGTGTTAAGGGTATGTTCCCTGAGGCTGAAATCGTTTTGATTGTGCCTAGTGAGCAGTACGTAGAGGAGGCGGTTGAGCTAAGAAGAAAAACTTTATATAGAGTTGTCGCAACAGGGGACATACCTCAGATAGCACAAATATTTTTAGATATCGAAGGTTCTAGAAGTGGCTTATTTGGTGGTCCGAGTGGAAAGTTGATTAGTGTGGTTCATGTGAGTGGTGGTGTTGGAGCTAGCTCTATGGCCTTATCTTTGGCCCAGCGATTTTCAGATAGAAAGGCCTCTACTTTATTGATAGATATAGATTATGTCCGGCAGTCCTTATCTAATTGGGCAAGGTATGGAGTTTTAGAAAGAAGAGAGTTCGGTGCCTTAGTCGATTCTAATGTAAACATCACCCTAGAGAAAATTAAAGCAATCATTCAGCAAGTTCCCAATATCGAAGGACAGACTGCGAATACTCAGTTTGGGTTTATTGGGCTATTGGATAGTTTTGTTAAATCGAGTACTTTTTTAGGTAGTGGAGTTGGTTATGGATCTGAGGGTGTGGAGAGATTTGAATCTTTGTTATTAGAACTTGTTAGCGCGTATGACTCCGTGGTTATTGATGTCGGTAACTTATGGGGGATCGGTGCTTTAACAGCTCTTTCATTAAGTAGTAAGGTGATATTTGCTTTTCCTGATGATTCTTTAAGATTACAATCTGATCTGCAATTTATACAAAGGATGGCTAGTGAATCTGATGACCCTTTGGAATTTGATTTTTCTAAGTGGGAGTCAGTATTGATAAATAAGAATGCTAAATCACCAGCTACTCTGGAGGCTCTTTCAGTGGAATTGCTTGAGACAGGTGTTTTTGGAGCGGATAAAAAACTAAATATTTTACCCCCTCAAAAGAGTGCGACTTCTTGGCTAGCTCCAGGGAGTGAAGGAGTTGTGCAAGTTGATAAAAATTACGAGATGGAATTACTTTCAATTTGTCGCACGATTTCACCCCGTTATTTTTCTTAGTTATTTTTCTTAAATTTGTGGCCTTAGAGAGCCTTTATCTCTAGTGAATTAGGTGGAAATCCTCGTGTTGTGGCCGTGAATTGGTGAGGTTATCATTTTAAGATATACTTTACCTTGAGCCAGTAGCCATGTTAGGCATACGCATAAATTTGTTTACGCACAACATATTCTTAATTCGAAGGGGCTCAATTGGCTACAGAAGTTGTTAATATTATTGAAGAATCTAGAACTCGTTATCTAACATACGCGATGAGCGTAGTTACTAGTAGGGCAATTCCCGACGTAAGAGATGGCTTAAAGCCAGTGCAAAGAAGAATTATCTACGCGATGCTTCAGAACTTAAATCTATTACCTACTAAAAACTTCAGAAAGTCGGCAGCCGTAGTCGGAGAAGTCTTAGGTAGGTATCATCCTCATGGTGATGCAGCTTGTTATGAAGCTATGGTTAGAATGGCACAAGATTTTAGCCTTAGATACCCGCTAGTTGAAGGGCAAGGGAACTTTGGATCTTTGGATGGAGATAGTGCCGCAGCCTATAGATATACTGAGGCCAAGTTAAGGCCATTAGCATTAGAGCTACTTGGTGATATTGATGATGAGACAGTGCCTTTTCGGGATAACTTTGATCAAACTACAACTGAGCCTATAGTTTTACCTAGTAAGATTCCTAATTTGTTAATGAATGGAGTTTCCGGAATTGCCGTAGGAATGGCAACTTCAATTCCTCCACACAATTTAACAGAACTGTGCGATGCTTTGGTTCAGTTAATTGAAAAACCAGAGATAGATAATGCAGGTCTCCTTAAAAGTATTAAAGGCCCTGATTTTCCAACGGGCTGTGAGATTTTAAATTCTAAAGCAGAAATATCTGAGATCTACCATACGGGTAAGGGTTCGATTCGAATGAGGTCAACTTATAGAATCGAGTTAGATAAACCTAAGGGAGCTAAGCAAGAAAGGAAGTATATTGTTTTTGATTCTATTCCTTATGGAGTTGATAAATCTACTATCGTAGAAAAGATTGCAGATGTCGTTGTTCAGAAAAAGCTAACTCAAGTTGAAGATGTTCGGGATGAATCCACTGAGATCGTTAGAATTGTGGTTGAGATCGCTAGGGATGCTGAGGAAGATAAGTTGTTAGCATACCTATTTAAATCAACTCCATTGCAGACTAACTTCAATATCAATTTCACCTTATTAATACCTGGCCGTAGTGAGACACATTTAAAACCTGCGGTTCTGGATTTAAAGCAGACCTTAGGACATTTTCTTGATTTTAGACGTGAGACTTATACAAGAAGTTTGCAATTCGAGTTAAGAAAACTCGAAGCTAGAGTGCATGTTTTAGAGGGTATTCAAGTAATTCTCGATGTATTGGATGCTGTATTGCAAGAAGTTAGAAAGAGCGCTTCTCGTGCAGATGCAATCGCAAGAATCGTAAAAGCATTTAAGCTAACTGAAAAACAAGCAGAATTTGTTGTTGATCTTAGGATCTATCAGCTTACTAAGACGAACTTGGAAGAAATATTATCTGAACTCTCAGAGAAACAAGCTAGAATCAGAGCGATTCAAAAACTACTTGCCAATAGTAAGTTGCTAAATTCAGAGATTGCTGAAGATATTCTAAGAATTAAGACCACCTATGGTGATAAGAGAAGAAGTAAGGTCGTCTCTCAATTTGAAACTTTGGAAGTATCTGAATCTGATTTAATCGCAGAAGAAGAAGTGTACGTACTTTTAACTAAGGATGGTTGGTTGAAACGAATTAAGTCAACTAATGATCCAAGTGTGACAAGGTTAAGAGAAGGGGATCAAGTTATTTTTTCTGCTTTATGCACAACTAAGGATACTTTGTTATTGTTAAGTAATCAGGGTACAGCATTCTCCTTAGATGTTCACTCCATTTTCGCTACTTCTGGTTATGGTGAGCCTTATCAGAAGTTATGTAAATGTAAGGATGATGAAGTGATTGTTCAGGGTGTCGTTGTAAAAGCTTCTGGATCGAGTAAGTCAGTGCTAATGTTATCTCAATTAGGATTAGGATATCAGGGTGATTTAAATGACCTGCTTTCTTCAAAGAAGAACGGAAAACGGTTTATTAAACTAAAGGATGGGGACAGTTTCTTAAAGTTAGTACCTGTTACTAAGTCTTTATTGGTCTTGGTTTCTAAGGCTGGCTATTGTCTCTGCCTTCATAAGGACGAAGTTCCTCAACTAGGAATCGGCTCTAAGGGCGTCCAGTTAATGAAGGTTACAGGTGGTGATCAGGTGGTTGATGCATGTTTTGATGATCGAAAGAGTAGCTTAACAGTCGCTCATGCTAAGGGTGAATTGAAAGTAGCCTTGTCATCCTTTACGATAGGTAAGCGTGCTATTAAGGGTGATAAATTGTCACAAAAGAAAATTGGCGAAGTTGATAGGATAATAAATGGGTAATGCTGTGAAAAAGAGTGAGTACAATGCTCAGAGTATCGAAGTACTTGAGGGGTTAGAAGCAGTTAGGAAGAGACCAGGGATGTATATCGCTGGTACCGATACTATCGAAGGCTTACATCAGTTGTTTTTAGAAGTACTTGATAATAGTATCGATGAAGCTATGAATGGCCATGCTTCATTAATTACTATTGTTCTGAAAGAAGATGAGAGAAGTATCTCAGTTGAAGATAATGGTCGTGGAATTCCTGTTGATCTTCATCCAAAGTTCAAAAAATCAGCCTTAGAACTTATACTTACTACTTTGCACGCCGGTGGAAAATTCTCAGATAAGAATTATACCGCATCTGGTGGGCTTCATGGTGTTGGTAGCTCAGTGGTCAATGCCTTGAGTGATAATTTAGAAGCGACCATCTCAAGAGATGGCGGTCAGTATTATCAAGCTTATAAACATGGTGTGCCTTATGCAAACGTTAAGAAAATCAAGTCAGGAGTTAAGACTACTGGTACTAAGATAGAGTTTACTCCAGATTATAGTCTGTTTAAAATTAAGAAATTCTCATCAGATTATATGCGTGAGAAGATTAAGATTAAAGCATTTCTTAATCCAGGCCTTACTATAAAGTATATAGACGAGTCTGCGAGCACAGAGGAGGACTTTTGTTATAAGGATGGATTAAAAGAGTTCTTGCAAGAAAGTTTAGAGAAATGTGGATCTTCGCAAGTGGGAGAGCCTTTTATTCTATACACTGAAGATCTAATTCCTGTGTCTATAGCATTGGCTTGGACAGAGGATACTAAGGAAGTATTTTATTCTTATGTAAATGGAATTTATACTCCTGATGGTGGTACTCATGAGCAAGGAGTGAAGAACGGAATTGTTAAAGCCGTAAGAAATTATTTAACAACTCATGGTGGTATTCCTAAGGGATTAAAAATTGGAGCTGAAGATATTAGAGAGGGGCTTTTATGTGTCCTCTCAATTAAAATGCCTTCCGGTTCTTATCAACCTCAGTTTCAAGGACAGACTAAGAGTAAGTTAAATAATCCTGAAATCACTCCGATTGTTGAAAATTCTCTAAAGTCTTTAGAGATAGAGCTAAATCAAAAACCTTCTGTAGCGGAGAAGGTAACTGATAGAATATTTCTTGCTGCAAGAGCAAGACAAGCATCAAGAAGCGCTGTACAGCAAGTCAGAAGAAAGGTCGGTTTAAATCAGAGAATGACTTTGCCAGGAAAACTTGCAGATTGTAGCTCAAATAATCTTGCGGATACTGAATTGTTTTTGGTTGAGGGAGATAGTGCTGGTGGTAGTACGAAGCAAGGCAGGGATAGGCATTGTCAGGCTGTTTTGGCTTTACGAGGTAAGGTTTTAAACACCATCAACAGTAACGATAAAAAAATCTTAGAAAATAAAGAACTTGGTAATATTGTTTCTGCTCTAGGTTGTGGAATTGGTAAAGAGTTTAATATTAAAAAATTGCGTTACGGTAAGGTTGTAATCTTAACAGATGCGGACGCTGATGGAATGCATATTGGAACATTGCTTTTAGCCTTTTTCTATACTCAAATGAAGCCACTAATAGATGAAGGGCGACTGTATTTAGGGAAACCACCGTTATATGGTGTGTTTAGTCCAGGTGTTAAGAAAAAGGATCAAGAAAATTGGGCCTATTCTGATTCGGAACTTCAAAAAGTTTTAAAAGGAATTAAGGGTAAGCCTAGAATAGTAAGATATAAAGGGCTAGGGGAAATGAATGCCGATACTCTTTGGGATACGACTCTTGATCCTAAAAAACGTACATTACTTCAAATATCTGCAGGCGATATGAAGAGCGTATTGGCAGGATTTGAAAGCCTAATGGGTTCTGACTCTAGTGAAAGATATAAGCTCATTCAGGATAATGCAGATAATCTAGAAATCGACGTTTAGTTTTTAGTGTAGGAAGTATGTAGTGAGTTTGTTGAAGCAACCCTACTATTTTTTAGTATGGTAGGCGTAGTTGCAAGAAGAAGGAAGAGCTTGAAAGTCGAAGCTTGCATAAAAATTGCTTTTTTATGCAAGCTTTTTAAGTAGAGTGCCTATTGTGAGCATTCCTAGGCGAATTCTATCTATTCCAAAGTGTTCATTTGGCGCGTGTAAATTATCTCCAGGAAGCCCAAATCCTAAAAATATTGGTTCTGCTCCGCTAAATTCAGCAAGCTCTTTGGAGATAGGGATAGATCCACCGCAAAGTATAAATCCACATGGTTTATCCATTGCTTCTTCATAGGCGGCTTTAGTAATTTGAGCTAACTTAGAGGTGGGACTGAGCCTAACTGGCCAACCTGTATCCGAAATTATATTTAATTCTAACTTTAACCCATTGGGAACTTTCAATTCTAGGTAGCTTTTTATCATGTTAGCTACCTCTTCTGGATTCTGATCTGGAACCAGTCTGCTTGAAACTTTACAGGTTGCCATTTTAGGAATGACAGTCTTAAAGCCTTGTCCTGTATAGCCTCCGTTAATTCCGTTGATTTCTATAGTTGGTCTAAGCCAAGCTGATTCAAAAAACGGTAGATCCTTTTCCCCACCTATCGGAGGGGCGCCAAACATAGTTTCATATTGAGTTTCATCGAGAAGCATTTGTAAGGCATTTTTTTCTTCTTTACTCAATTCGGCTACACTGTCGTAGAACCCTGGGATTAGAATCTTTCCTGTTTGCTTGCACCGTAAGCTCGAGAGCATCTCCACTAGTGCATGAATCGGGTTATAGGCTATGCCTCCATGTTCGCCAGAGTGTAGGTCGGAATTGGACTCACTTAAAGCAAGTTCCATAGAGATCATGCCTCTGCAACCAAGGGTTACTGCTGGATGTTCTAAGGAGTGAAACCCGCAATCAGCTATAAGTAGATAGTCTGCTTTGAATTTTTCTTGATTCAATTTTAGGATATTCGGTAGAGATTCGCTTCCTATTTCTTCTTCACCTTCTATTACTAGCTTTATGTTGATTTTAGGAAGTTTATCTTTTAGGCCTTTAAGGGTTGCTAGCACGTAGAAGAGTTGGCCTTTATCGTCGATTGCTCCTCTTGCGTAAATTTCACCATCCCTAATAGTCGGTGTGAATGGGTCGCTTTCCCACAGTTCAATAGGATCAACAGGTTGTACGTCGTAATGTGTATAGATTAGTACTGTTGGAGCCTTAGGATCCACTAAACGTTCCGCAAATACGCAAGGATGGCCACTTGATGTTATGATTTCTGTATTAAAATCTAATTCGACTAAATAGTTTTTTAGCCAATCTGCGCAGGCTATAATATCCGATTTAAAGCTGGGATCAGTACTAATGGATTTAAAGGATAATAACCTAAAGAAGTCTTCAAGTAGGGCATCCTTGTTTTCGTGAAAGTAGATATTTAAGTGTGATTTTAAATCTGTCATTATGCTTTAAATAAGTGTGGATTTTTAAGCTGAAAGTATTCTAGTCCTTTAGAGTAGGAAAGGAAGCGAAAGGTTTCTTTAGTTAGATTGATAAACTCAGATCTTGTAACCCACTGAAATTCTTTAAATTCTTTTGTGGCAGCTTTTTCTAGGTCTGGAATGAAATCGGTAGGAGCCTCAATTAAGAATAATTTCTGTTCTTGTCCTCTGTAGCCTCTAGCGAGAAGATTGTCAGGCCATTCGTATTGATAAAATTCTGGTGTCTTATCTATAATCTTAGCACCTATTAAGCATATCTCCTCTTCTAATTCCCTGATGATGGCAGTATCCTCTTCTTCGTCCTCATCTATTCCACCTTGGGGGAGTTGCCAGTCTGCATGTTCATCAAATCTTTTACAAGTGAGAACCAAGCCCTCTTGATTGATGAGAATTCCAGCTACGTTCTTCCTGTACTTGAAATTTGCTCTATCCATTATTTCTTTAGGCAGAGGTAGTAACAAAAAACAAGGAGTGAAATTATTCCTGTTGTTGAGCTAATTAGCAGTATCCAACCTGCAGTAGTCATTATGAATTCTCCTTAGTTGAAGCAGCTTCCCATTTAGCGAGTGAGATTTTAGTTAATATCAAAAGGGCGGATAGTAAAGTGATTACCCATATAATAGAGTAAAGAGGAACTCCTCCATGAGAAAACTTTTCTAGCTGTTCTCCGAGACTAGTATAGATCCAGCTTGCAAATATTATTATAAGGTAGGTAGGAGTAATATACTTTATAGTGAAAATAAATATTTTAGGGATTTTAATTGTCCCTGTACTATTTGCATAGGCTAGGCCTCTTTCGCTACCAAAGTATATAATAAATATAAAAACTTGAATTACCGCCAAAAGGTAGATGCCTAGGGTTCCAATCCAAAAATCTACAACATCAAGAGCTAGAAGGTCCTTACTAAAAAACATTATAAATAGTGATCCAAAAGCGGAGATCAGAGAAAGAACAATCGAAGAGACTTTTCTTGACCATGAAAATGCTTCGGAGAAAAAAGCGATTACTGGTTGAAGCATAGAGAGTGAGCTGGTTATTGCAGCTAGGAAAAGCATAAAAAACCATAGGCATGCAAACATCCTACCTAAAGGCATGTGTTGAAAAACGACAGGTAAAGTTACAAATCCTAGGCTAAATGTCGATCCTTGGGTAGCGGCAGCGCCAAGGAAAATAAATGTAGCAGGTATCGTGATTAATCCACCTAGGCATACTTCAAAGAATTCGTTTGTAGAATTTGCTGTAAGGCTTGAAAGTACAACATCATCTTTTTTCTTCAAATAACTAGCGTAGTTAATGATAACTCCAAAACCGATAGAGAGACTGAAAAAAATTTGACCTGCCGATGCGATCCAGATTTGAGGGTTAAGTAAACTCTCGAATAAGCTTTTCCCTTCAATTGGTTTTGGATTCCACATGAAACCTAAGCCGTTAATTACATTCTGATCTGGTAACTCTGGGTTAGGTGTTCCTAGTGTCAGTACTCTAATTAATACAATTATCGCGCAAAGTCCCATTAGTGGCATTGCAACTTTGCAGAATTTTTCAATACCCTTAGAAAGACCTTTGCCAATTAAGTAAAAGTTTAGAGCGAATACGATTGCCCACCAAACAACGCTTTGATGTATGCCGCCGTTTAGAAGAAATCCATTCTGTTCCGATCCAGTATATTCAGAGAAGTTGCTAGCGCTTACTGCGGAATATTGCATAGGGTCATTCCCAAGAGAAAAATCCCCAGTCAGGTAGTTATAGGCATATGCCAAACACCAAGATTCAATAAGTATGTAGTATGTATAGACTCCCAATGGGACCAGAAGGCCCAAAGCTCCAAAGCAAGATATAAATTTACTTTTAGTGATTTGATAGAAAATTGCTGGAGTTGAGTGGTAATTCCTTTCTGATCCTGACCATTTCCCCATTATCCACTCTGCCCAACACACAGGAAGACCTAATATAAGGAAGGATACTAGGTAGGGGATCATGCATATCCCGCCACCATTTTGAGAGATTACTCCAGGGAATCTTAAGAAGTTTCCTAATCCAACAGCGGATCCAGCTACAGCCAGAATCATTCCAATTTTAGAATTCCAGCCATCGCCACTTTGTTGTTTGCCCATCAAGTTCAGTCCTTTTTAGTTTTGGTTTTTTATCCAACAAGTTCAATGACCTTATTAACTAAATCATTATCATTTACTTCAAATTGTTTAGAATTATCATCTGTTGCTAGAAGGTCCTTAATAGTTACGACTCCTTTTTCTTTTTCGCTCTCTCCTTTTATGAGAACAAAACGAATTCCACGTTTATCTGCATATTTAAATTGAACTCCTAGCTTAGAATCGTCCGGATAGATTTCAGATTGTATATTAACATTTCTTAGATCGTGAAGTAGTTTGAATGACTCTGGGTCATTCATGTTAGCAATTAGGATTCCTTTTCGTTCATTCTTAATATGTGCAAGTTCTCCAATCTCATCTAGGCCTACTAGTAATCGGTCTATGCCGATTGATCCACCAACCCCAGGTAGTTTTCTTGAAGTATAAAGGTTGGCTAGGTCATCATATCTACCTCCAGAGCAAACTGAACCTAGTTTAGGAATTTGTTTTAGTTGAGTTTCAAAAACTATGCCTGTGTAGTAATCCAATCCTCTAGCGATGGTAATATCTAGCTTGATATCATCTTCTTTGTGGCCTGAGTCTAGCATGGCTTTAAATACAGATCCTAGGCCATCGATAGCTTTGGTTAGCTCTTCCGTTGGTTTTATCTCGCTAGTTATGAGGTTGAAAACTTCAGAGGAGGTCTTTCCTTGACTGATTTTAATTAGTAAGTCAACGAGCTTGATGGCTTTGTCAGATTCTATTCCTGTTTCTTTTATGAGTTCAGTGAGGACACCATCTTTCCCGATTTTCTCAAGCTTATCTATCGCTCTAAGTGCTTCAGTTCTTTTATTAGAGATATTGAAATAATTAATAATCTCGCTTAAGATAACTCGGTGGTTTATCTTAATTAGAAAAGGTACATTGAGAGACTTGAAAAAACTCGCTGCGACTAACAGTACTTCAGAATCAGCCATGCTTGATTGACTTCCTATGATGTCAAAATCACATTGAGTAAATTCTCTGTAACGACCTTTTTGAGGTTTTTCAGCTCTCCATACTGTTCCGATGTGAGATCTTTTGAAGGGAAATATCAGATCATTCTGGTGCTCTGATACAAATCGTGCGAGTGGAACTGTTAGGTCGAATCGCAAGGATACGTCCCTGCCACCTTGGTCATTAAAACGAAACATCTGTTTATCTGTTTCATCTGATCCCTTACCTAGGAGTATCTCCGAGTATTCAAGAGCTGGAGTTTCGATAGGACTAAAGCCATGGGTTTCAAAGATAGAGGAAATTTTAGAAAATAGTGACCTCCTAATAGAGGCCTCTTTTGGTAAATAATCTCTAAAGCCTTTTAATACTCTAGGCTCGATCTTCTTGGATAGCATCTTAATTCCTATTAAATAACTGCGCTTTGTAATAATTTATAGTGCGTAATTCTATTCTGCTGGTATCTTGTTTATATAATAGTTTAATCATGGAGATAGATAAAGTGCCAGAATTAAGAAGTAAGATTTTTGTCCTAGATACATCCGCTATCATGACCCTTGTTCAAGATATAACAACAACTAGAGATAAGAGTTCTCCAGCATTTGCTGGGGTATTAGGAGATAATGAGATTGTCATTCCCAGAGTTGTTTTAGAAGAGCTTGATGGATTAAGAAAGGGGAAGGATGAAAGGGCTTGGACTGCTTCTGAGGCATCTAGGCAGATTGAAGCATATACGGCACACGGATTTTTACTTGAAGGAGTAGAGACCGAGAAAGGTGGTTTGCTTAGAATGGCTCCTAGACCTAGCCTTGAAAAGTTTGAAGCAATGGATCTTAAATCAACTGTCGCGGATCATGAGATCTTGTGTACAGCAATAGAAGAAGAAGATGCTTTAAAGTCTAGAATAAAGGATTTTGATGTGTCAGAGGAAGATGGACAGACTCGTCCCGAGGTGATTTTAATTACTCAAGATAGAATCCTTAGAATTTTAGCTCGAAGTGTTTATAGAGTTAAGGCTGAAGAGTTAAAGAGTGTGTGCGCTCCTGAGTATGAATTTAAAAGAGGATTGATAACTATTTTAACTGGAGAGAAGGAAGTCGATGAAGCTTTAGACAGTGGAACATTTACTTCACCAAGTCCTCTTCACTTGAATCAGTTGGTTCATATTGTAAATCAGGAAAACCCTCTTTATCATTATTGTTACGGAATTTGTAGAGATACAAAAGAGAAAACAGTTGAACTAATTGATAGATCTAAAGTTGATTTTTTAAAAATTGCGGGTGAAGTTTCCGGTCGAAATGTTAGACAGAAACTTTTACTTTGGGCTTTAATGGGATGTGGTGAGCCTGATCCGAATTCTCCTAATGGAGTTAGGCTAATTATCGTTTCTGGGCCAGCTGGAAGTGGTAAATCATTTCTAACACTGGCGGCAGCTTGGGAAAGGTTAGAGAGAGGACATTTTGAGAGGATAGTAATTACTCGTCCGATGGTTGATGTGGGTACATCTTTAGGTTTCTTACCTGGAACTTTGGATGAAAAGTTAAAGCCTTGGGGAGGTCCAGTAGAGGATAATTTAAGAGCAATAGTACAAGTGCCATCTCCGGATGAAGGTAGAGGTGGAGGGGGAGCAAGTAAAAGAGGTGTGCAGAGAGGTGGTAAACATTTCGATGCTAAAACTTGGTTAGAAATGGAAGATAGGCTTGAGCTAGTACCTTTAACTTATATTAGAGGCCGTACATTTAGAAATACTTTTGTAGTTCTAGAAGAAGCGCAAAACCTAGAAAGGGGCCCATTAAAAGTTTTATTAACAAGGCTTGGAGAGGGAAGCGTCGTTGTAATCTGCGGAGATGAAAGTCAAATTGATAATCAATTCTTAAGTAGAAGAAACAATGGACTACTTCATGCGATAAATTCTTTTAGATCATGGCCTCAAGCAGTACATATTCACCTTGAAGATATTGTTAGAAGTGATTTGGCAGAGGCTGCTAGTAGTTTGTTGTAGGTGAATTGTTAGTAAGTTGCTGTATTAAGATTGGGAATGTTGTTGAAGTCTTTAACATTTCTAGTTACTACAATTCTATTGAATCTCAGTGCCGTAGATGCGATCCATAGGTCGTTGCTTCCTATAGTGATCCCCTTTTTCTTAAGAGTGTTGAAGAGTTGTCCAAAGAGCCATGAAACTTCTATGTCTATAGGTAGAATTTGAAAGTGGGAAGCGTATGACAGGTAGGAATCTTTGCTTTTTTCTTTAAATCCAGGAGAGAGTTCACCCATGGTAATTATGCTTATGTTGAAAGAATCTTCTTTGTGCTTCTCTAGAAAGGAGGAAGTATTGTTTGCTAATGGATTCTGTGACCTCGCCTCTTTTTCTAAATCAATTATGAAGGTGGTATCTAGGATGAAAGCCATTTGTCCTTAGCTGGCAGGTCAGATGTCTGCATATCTTCAAGCTTGGTGAGATCTTCTTCTTTTATTAAGTGCTTTGAAGCAATTTTTTTCTTGTAGAAATCTAAAATGCTACCCCCAGTGGAAACTTCAGAGTCCCATTTCCCCCGACGGAGTACTTGAGAAAATGATTCTCGAGTAGTTTTTTTTAAAGAACTTAGCCTGTCGTAAACATCTAGTTCTATTGAGATTGTTTTTGTAGCCATGCATGAATCATACACGAATAGTGGACTTGAAGTCAAGAGTTTTTATTAAATCCATTTACAAAAAAAATAGCCTCCCCTGAAGCAAACTTCCCCAATCCGAGATAGTAGAGAGACGATGGATCCTTGTGTTCTATAGAACACGGATTCCAATGTAGTAATTTTAGTAGGTTATATATTTTTAGGTTTAAGTAAAAGGTTTTTTGAGTGTGCGCTAAGGTTGTAAATCAAGGTAATTCTCATGTGTCT
>CAYGUX010000021.1:0-29190 GCA_964353175.1 uncultured Bdellovibrionales bacterium
TATAGAGGCTTTAACGAAGATGGTGGCTAGGGAGAGGGTCGCTGAGTGGGAAAGCGCTGTTATGCCTAAGTCTCCTAAGTTAACGGAGCCAGTGAGTGCTACGGAACAAGTGTCTACTGAATCCGTAGTAGAAGAGAATAATCAGGAAGAAATTAATATCAATAGTGCCTTAGAGTTTAGGGAAACGGGGGAGTTCGTTGATACTTTTGGTGGGAGAAATATTCCCTTGGTTTCTTTGAAGATTGAAGGTGCTGAGTATCTTGGGTATTTTAGCGCCAATAGAGAGATTTTCTATTTGAGAGATGTTTCTGATATTGGAAATCTGTACGATAGTTTATTGCGTTCTCGAGGAGAAGTTGATCCTGTTGCTTCAAGTTCGGTTAGATCCTTTATCGATAAGAAAAATCATTTAGTCTTTTCCTATATGCCTGAGGTTAGAGACGGGGTGGAAGAGAGTCAAGGAGAGAAAGAGCTTAAAGATAGAATTATTAAACGTAATGAGTATCTAGTACATGAAATAGAGCATTTAAAAGATTTAAGAGAAGGTAGGGAGATTGATGAAGTTAGAGCGTATAAAGCTCAGCAAAGGATTCAGCGTTATAAATCTGAGAGTCAATATGACTCTAATAGTTATGTAGGAGCGGAGCACCTCTCTCTTGCAGCAGTGCGTGATGGTCCTCAGGAGTATATACAAAGATACTCGCAATGGCTAGGTAATCTCGCTGTAGGAGAGAGCCTAACTGTCGGGCGTTTTTCTAAGGGTGTTTTTGTGGATCAAGCTAGTGTAGATGATACTGTTAGTAGAGCACATGTTAAAATCATACGTTTGCAGGAGAAAGTTGGCAGTCCACCTATTTTTGAGATTGAAAACCTCAGTCAGAACCAGATCAGAATTGAAAGCCCTCACGGTGGAATTGAATATTTAGGAAAAGGTAATAGGTCACAAATAAATTATTTAAGTAAAGTATTTCTAAGTGAAACAGAGCTAGCAGTCCGGAGTGATTTATCTAGTTCATCAAATACTGCAATACAAAGTGCACTCAGTAGCTTAAATAGATACAAAGTGCCTTTTGTAGATAGTGAAATCATTCAGATATTAGATGTTTCAAGAGACAGTAGTTCAGAGCCTAAGATTGTATCAAGTCAAAAAACTTTAACGGACTTACCTTTAGGGGAGTCCCTTGTTAAGAACTCCTCGGGTGATACGGTATTAAGAGTAGCTCGTACCGAGTACGATGGACAATCATTTCATATTATGCAAGCTCCTAGTTATGAACTGCAACTAGATGCATGCTTAGGTATGATGTTTTTTGATACACTGAAAAACAACCCTATTGGTCTATGGACGAGGATACTTTCAAGTTCCATTATTGGGTTAATACCTAAGCCTGTCGGTGATTTTAGTAATTCCTTTTTTATAAGCAAGTATTGTAAGATGGATAGTTCTGGCCTTATGTTAGAAGCTAATCGGGAGTTGGCAGCAGTTGGTAAGAAAATATCCCAAAGGCCAATTCTGTATCGAGATTTGACGTTAGGGGAATTGCAACGCTTGAACTCTAAGTTTGGTACTATAGGTATCAGGTTGTATTCAGTCGAAGAGAGTAGAACAAGCCATTATGACGTCTCGGAATACGACATTCTAATTGATAAAATTTACTTTAATCATGGTTTAGATGTTTTAGCCGCTAGAGTGAGAGAGCCTTCTAGTGGAATGATTATGGAAGTTACTTTGGATTCTATTGTTAATAAGATCAATGCTTCACCCTTAGCTAGAAGGGAGCTGATTTATGTTAAAAGCACAGAGTATAAAGATGATAGAGAAGAGATAGACTATTATAAGATATTTGATGCAAGTGAAGTAAACGATGCTAGATCAAAGTTTGTTAGAAATCTAGATGAGTTAGATGTTTTTGCAGTAGAGCGACGTGAGATTAGTCGAATAGCAGTAAGGGTATTGGACTTTGTTGAAAGCTGCGCTCGTATTCTAAAACATGCAATAGATGAGTTAGGCAGTTATAGTAGTCAGGATGTCAAGGTGAATTTTTGGCAGAATTGGCAAGGTCTTTCAATTCTAGAAGGCATGCACTTTAAGCGACTTATATCTCTTTTACAAACGATTACGCAGGACTTAGAATTAACAGATCAGGAGAGTGGGCTGTTGTTAGTAGCGTCTAGGGATTATTTAACTAGCATTCATCAAGCTGCTTTGATGGAGTTTTTTAGCAAAGTTCCTGTATCAAGATTATCAGATGCGGACTACGAAGCTTTGTCTATGTATGCATCTGATCTCTTAAAGCAATTACATAAGAATTTCCCTGTAAGGCCTGGAGAGTCGATAGAGCATTATATTTATCTAGAAGTAGTGAAGTTAATTCTTAGGGTTCAAAGGGTTAAAAGCAGGACTGTGGATATGCGTGAGGATAGGCATGAGTATCTTCAGATTGTTCCAGATGAAGCGAGTCCTATGGGAATGGTCGCTTGGTATTTAGATGCAGCGGGCCAGCGACTAGTAGTTGATGTTCAGAGTGAAATTTCTATAGACGGTGATGTAGATTCAAATAATAAGGTGATAGATACATCGGATTTATTCTATGATAGAGTTTATCCTTCTATGCTTGCTTTAAGAGAGCAGGCTAAAATTGCTCACGCTCGTATGTCGGGAGTAGCGAATCGTCTAACGGCCTTAGCAGAGAGTAGCGTTTATGGCGAGGCATTAAGCAGTCTATATACATATTGCTATGCATTGGTTGCATTAAATGACTTGTCCATTCAGATACAGGAATTCTCTGATAGATATTTTCATTTAGATCTAGTTAAAGAGAATTATCTTTTAGAGATAGATGCAGAGCTTAATAAATTGAAACGCTTTGATGCGCGAGGTCAATTGGGGACTTTGCGAGGTAGCGATGGTTCTAGTATCCCAGTAGCTAACTTTGTTCAAAATATATTAGATCTGATTAGGGAATATGGGGCTGTAGACAGAGCTGAACAAACATGGATTAGTATGGCTATCTTTGCTAATTTAAAACAATTGGTGGGAGATGAACTAGGGTTAGATGTTAATAATCTATCTAGAGAGATTCTAAGAGAAAGATTTAAACCTTTAAAATTTGCATATAACAAGACTGTTATCCTAGAGACACCTTTACTACGAGAGTATATTTCTAGAGTTTCAACTCGCCTTATGGCGATGGGGATAGAATCTGAACAAAGGATTGATAGTCAAGGATATCCATATTTAGTTATTAAGCCTGGAGCGAGGGACAAGATTTCTGATAGAGATGCAATGGGTATAGATGTTTTTGCACAAAGGCTAGCGCAAACTAATACCACAATGATTTATCATCCTGCCTATCTAGTGATGGAAGGCGGAGCGGGAGCTTTTAATGCATATAGTGAGCTAGTAGGGGGGGCTGCATATTTTATTTCTGATAGCGCAATTCAAAATGGAGTGCTTGGGAATACTGAGGCCCATGAGAAAGATCATTGGCATTTAGTTCGCATGCTTGCTTCCGGATTGCCCCATTTCGCTGAAGGGATAGTTCAAGGAGATTTTCCTTTGCAAAATGCCTATCGGAAAGGATGGTCATTACAGGAATTGCTTACTTACTCCCTAGGAATAAAGCGGGCGTTGGAGGGAGGCAGGGACGTAAGGGCTTTTAATTCAAATATTAGGATCTTGGAATTACTTTTAACCCAATTGCCAAAAAGGATTGATAAAGATCAACTGGAAACATTCTCAGGCTCTAGTGAGGGTAAATTCTATCAAGGTTTAAGAATTTCTGATGGCACTATTGTGTTCCCTTATGCAAGCAGGTTTAGAAAAAATTCTGATAATGGGCCTGACTTTACTTTAGAACATGAGTATATTTTGAATAGGCTTCAAGAGCTAATTGACTTTAGAAACGAGATGATGCCTTTAATTAAGGAAGTAAATCAATTATCGAAGCATGTTAAATGGAATTCTACTGAAGAATTTCATGTGAAGCTCCAGGAAACCCTAAAAGCGACCAGTGATAAGATATATGCAAAAGCCTTTAGTTCTATAGCTGGGGCAATCGCAACGAAGGGTGATATTAAAGGGACGGACTATCTAGATCATCCGCCTGTTAAAGGGGAACTTAGAGGTGGGGAGTTTGGTGATGCTTTGTTGTCGGTGGGGGATAGAGTGGAGCAGGAGAGTCCATACTCCAAAGGAAGGGAAGAAGTCGGTACTAGCGTGGCTACTAGTGACGAAGTGATAATTTCGCCTGAAGATATGCAGGCCTACAAAAACGGAGAGATTAATTGGAAGGGCATAAATAGCAAGTATGGAACAAACGTTAAGCGAGTGACCATATGGAGAGCCATAGTCAAAAGAGGAGATGGTATTTTAAATGTTGGTGTACGCAAAAGAAAAGAACAGGATTTGCCACCCCCAACGATACCCCTTGAGGCCTATAGAAAAGGAGAATATTTATTAACAGCAGAAGAGCAAGCATTGCCAATTAGTGCGTTGATGCGTCTATTCGATTTGACTGACTTCTATTATGCCAAGACGGTGAAGGATACAGGTAGATTAAAATTAAAGAAAGGAGTAGTAGTTGTTATATCAGAAGAAGATGTAAGGGCATACAAGGAAGGTAGAATAGGCCCAACAGCAATAGTTGAGAAGTATGAAGAACTACAAGCAAACCCCAGTCTCAATAGGAAGGAAACGAGTCGCTTGAAAATCTGGAGGGGGATAAATCATCAAAATGGAGTTATTCGCTTAGGCTATCATAAAAGGCATGAAGAGAATCTTCCAGACGTATTTATTTCGCCAGAAGAATATAAACGAGGTGAATATTCTTTGACTTCAGAAGAACGAAAATTAACTTTAGATGCGCTGATGCGCAGATTCGGAGTAACTGATCGAACTACTCTGAGGCGTGCAAGGGAAACAGGCAAACTAAAAGTTTATGATATGCATACTAGAAATTTCAAAATTCTATTATCTGCAGTTGAGAGGAATTTGACTGCTCCTGAGTTAGCTTACCGATTGGCATTGACAGAAGCTACAGCAGTAGATGCTCTAGAGAAAGGTTTTGTTACTATAGATAGGCGTGGTAGAGCGCGAGTAAGACATTTTTCAATGCAAGCTAGTTCATATCTTCCTTTAGAACTATCGGCAAATGAAAAAAAATCTTCGGCGGCCTACCTCGCAAAAAAATATCATATTACAAGAGGGGATGGAATAAGGGCAAAAGCGCTAGGTTATATAAGCCCTAGTCAATTACTAGAACTTCCAATTCGCAAAATTATTTCTAAGAGAATGCAGGGTAAAGGGCATAGCCCACTTATTCAGGCATTAGATAGGGTGCTTCAAGGTATTTTGGAAGATGCCCAGGGTCCAGGTATGGATCGGAGATCTGATTTTGATAGAAAACTTAACTTTTATCGGACTTTGATGGATGATACCATATTTTCTCAAGAGAGTGTTGATGCCCCTAATGCAAGGGGAGGTGAAAGAAAAATAGATGTAGAGTTGGAAGGTGCGATCAGCCCAGAGCTACTAGCTAAGGTCTTGGTAAACGTTAGTTCTCAGAATGCCGTGCAGGTCTTGTCAAGTTACTTAGATTTAATTGGCTATATTGGTACAGGCTTAGAAAGTCTTTCTAAGAGCCTGGACAACGTAGTAAGCGCAGATGAAAGGACCGCTTATGTAGAACGGCTTACATATAGAACAAAAGCTATGCTAGAAAGAATTGCGGATGCTAGTACTAGGGATCGAAGAAGATTAGTTATGATGCTTGGATCGGGAGTAGCGGATGCAATTGGGTTATCAGAATTAGTTAAAGATAGGATAAGGTCTGGAGAAGAGAGTTCTTCGGAGGTAGTTCAATATAATCTGCAAAGCTTTGATTCGCGGCATCAAATGGAGAATGATTTCAGAGAAAAACTGATAGCCATATCTGGAGTTAACTCAGAGGCAACGTACCCTGATAATTTGTCTAGATTTGCTAAGGGTAAGCTATATAAGTTTATAGGCAGAAATACATCTTGGCCACAAGGGTCTAGATTAAACGTATTAACTATGGCTGGTGAACCAGTATGCTTTGCGTTTACTACGGAAAACTTCGTAGAAGGCCAGCGAGTGGTAAGTTTTAGCTCAGTTAATACTAACACGTGGAATCAAGGCACCGGCCTGATGAAAGCTTTCCTCCAACAAATTATTGATCGAGAAGGTTCTGAGACAAAATTTATTCTCGATGTCTATGAGGGTAATGCAAATGCAATCGGATTATATAAAGCTTTGGGTTTTGAGTTAAATTCCAAGTATAATGTTAACGGGTCAGATCTATTTCCAGGCCATGCTAGATGGTTGTTGTTGGGGATGGTGCGGGAGGCTACAGCGGTACTTCCAGCGGAACCTAGTGGTTCAAAAACGGTATCAAGTGTTCCTAATAGGGCGTTCAATGGAATCAATGAGGTTATTGCCAACATAGTTACTAATCCTGAATTGGTAAGCGATGGAAGGTTTTTGCGTAGTTTAAAGCCTTGGCAGTTAGAGACTTTTGCTGGCTTTAGCTCCTTGCCTCAAAATCAAGAGAACTTTCTAGCATTGTCGCCAGAACAGCAGCTACTGGTAGCAAAGTCACTTTTAGTCGTAGCTTTAGAGTATGGTAAGCGTGGGAGTGATGGTGATGGGGGCTATTGGTGTCATGAGTCAGAATGTATTTATAAGTATTTGAAGGCACTGTCCTCTAGTTCAGAAGTAGGCCCAATCGTTAGATTAGCTATTAGGGGCATTCTAATTAGGGGAATGTGCGAGAGCCATTTCGGCTCATATGTTGGGGTGAAATTCAATAGGAAGGGGGATATGGATATAGCATTCAAGCCATCTCCTTTCTATCCTGATAGAGCTAGTGATGAAGGAGTCGTCCTTAGGCAGTTAGCTAGTGATATGGTGTTTGTAAGTGGTAAAGGTGGAACTCCTACAGCTTACCGCAGATCGAAAGGAATAGGCGAAATTGATCCGGCTCTCAAAATCCCTAAGAGTGTTTTGGAACGATTGGAAAGTGGTTTTTCTGAATACTATGAGTTAAGCGATGTTGTGGAGTTAATTACTCAATTAAAGCTTAGTAGATATACTGATTTGCCTGTTAGCGAAATAATGAGCGAGATATTTGGAGGAGATCTATTTGAAGAAGAAACAAACAGAGAGTTTTGTAGTGCTTTAGAGAATAATATTCAGCTAAGAATGCAAGCGCAGTCAAATAGCCAGAGTAACTTAAAGAATTTCAATTATGCGATAGGTAAGGAAAGAGATTATGATCCTAGTAGCGACTTACCTGCTTTCCGTAGAGCCTTATCTGATCTTAGCGAGGACGATATAGATCTTTTCTCTGATGTTTTTGGTGATTTTTCGAACGCTATTGACTTGCATACTGGCATCTTTTCCGTTGATTTGCGTAGCTATGAAGAAGGTTTAGGGATTGAGAATTCCATTGCTATTAATAATAGATTTAGAAGTTTTGTTAAAAGTCTCGCCGAGCGAAGAGAAATTGCTAGGGGTGCCTTCGCATCGTTTGATTCCTTATCTAGCGATGCTACCATTTTCCCAGTTAGGCATAGTGACGAACTAGCTGTTTATAAAATGTTAGCTCAGGCGGATTGTAGAGAAGAACTTGCTAATGAATTGGGAGTTGATTTCAGAGAATTGTCATTTAGATCTCAGGCCCATTTACTACCTATCCTTTTAGATTCAAGTAGATACGCGGAGCTACGTGATATAGTTTCTAGTTTACCTAAGGATGACCAGTTTAGAGTTCTATTTCTTGAGTGTTTTTTTGGCGTGTCATCTGATAGTGGCGTTACAAACAAAATTATCAATTTAGCAAAAAGGTCAGATAGGCCTGTAGTAATGGCAGTCCTCAATAAGTATAAGGAAATTTTGGATCAGGTAGATCTAGTTAAAGAAGAGTTAAGCCGATATGAATTCAGAGCCCTTAGTAGGGATCAATTAAGAGATGTTACGAATAAAATAGTAGGGAAAGCAAATGATATTTTAACTGACTTTAGTGGCCGTCTAGAAGCTGTGAGCCTTAACTTCGTTGGTGATGGTTTGACAACAGATGTATTGGCACCATTAGATCAAGTAAAAGCAGAAATAGTACTTAAGTTAGGCGCATATCAACTATTTAGAGCTTCTAAAGCTTTAGACAATGGAGATGCTCTTAACGCTATTCCTGAGGTCGAGATTCTTCGGAGTGTATCCAGTGAAGATCTAACAGCAAAGTTCAAAGAACAAATGAAATCCATTGCGCTGAGTAATGCAAAATTGTACCCTGAAAAAGACATAGAAAATGCATCTTTTCAAAAGTTAGTGTCCTCATTAGCGGATCCTAATTATGAATTCTATGTTATCTCGATGGGAGGAGAGGTGTTATATTTCTTTTCAGTAAATGACAAAGGCAGTTATTTTGATATTGGCTCTATGAACGGACGTGGGGAAGCACAAAAGCTAGGTGTAGCTAGGCCTTTTGTTGCCACTATATTTGATGATCTTTCTCGCATCAAGCCTATCCAGCTTGATGTTTGGGATGGCTTATATGCAAAAGGATTCTACGAATCTTTAAGTTTTGATCGTATTGGGGTAGATGAAAACTTTATGGATTCGGGGCTTACTTTCTATCGTTATGAGAGAAGTGAAAATGGAAGTTAATTTAGTCACAGCTAGAGATTTTCATAGTGCTATTTTATTCTTTCAGAGGAGAATGAGGATGGCTCGTAGAGATTACGATTTCCCTATAAGTAGTGATTCCGCCCTTTTATTGTCGATGCTTACTAAGAATTCCTCTTTATCCGGTGTTTCTCTTGCTTCTCTACTCAAAGTTCCTAAAACAAAAGTGTCTAGAATGTTTATAGCCCTAGAGTCTGATGGCTATGTCGAGGCTAAGAGTGTTCAGGGGGATAGGAGAGTGAAGGTTTTAAATTACACTGATAAAGGTATCGAAATCCTTAAATCTCTTATAAGTCTGAATAATGAAGTTTCTATGAGAGGTATATCTACAGCGAGTAGAGTTGAAAGAGATAAGTTTACAAAATTATTTAAGAGTCTCAATGATGGTCTCGGGTATGATAATTTGATTTCAGACTCAGAGGAAGATTCATTAGTATTGCAACAGAGAAGACTTGCAGTAGGTAGTGGGATGATAGGATCTAATTATATGGATACGGGTTTGGATATAGATCAGGTCCATGTATTATTTGAACTTTATAGGGCAGGGAGTGAGCTGAAGTTTTCCTATTTAAATGAAATCTTGCCAATTCATAAGAGTAAATTGTCTCGAGTGATAAAGTATTTTGCTGAAAGAGGTTTTGTACGCAAAGAGGGTCTTTTGGATGACAAAAGAACTTTGGCTTGTCAGATTACTAGGGAGGGGAAACAGTTTTATAATAAGTTATTTGAGGGGATAGAGCAGAAATATCTGAAAGCATTAAATGATATAGATAGTAAGGATATAAAGGCATTTATAAAATTTATGGAGACTTTGGAGGGAGTTCCTATCCCCGATCCTCCAGCGAGAGAATTTGATATAAAGGTTTGTGAAAGTGCAGATGATTATAAAATAGCTAGAAGCCTTTTAGTCGAAATTTTAGTAGCAAAAAATGCTCATCATTCTCTAGTGTCCGAGCTAATACCAGAAGATAGGTTTGTAGCTATGGCTTATGCCTCAGGGTCGCCAGTTGGACTAGCAGTCTTCTCAGCTGAAGGCAAAGAAGAGTACTTTGAATTCAATCCTGAAAGTATGATGAAAGTAGATTTGGTGGAAAGATTCAGAAAGATTGTGCATAGCCAGTCTACTAAATAATAGAATAAGTATAATAGACACTCATTAGAGCAAATAGCCCGTCTTACTATTTACAAATGTATAACCATAAGTGTCTGTAAACTAAAGAGCCTTTATTCCTGAAAATGTTTTTCGCAGAAAAATAGTATCGTCATGCAACATTACCGTAATGTCCTACCATAATACTGGTAGATCGTCGGTGCGCGATGGGGAAATTGCAGTACTGAAAGTCTGAAGGGTAGAGAAAGGCGAGATTGAGCAATTGGTTAATTACCAGAATGTTCTAAGGCTAGGTAGGTAAATTTAGGTCCTAGATAGCTAACAGGTTTCTTAGAGGAACAAGAACTCAACAACCCGCCTTTCTCCCTGCTAGAGGGGAGGCCAATAAAAACTCTCTCTTCTATCGGGGAAGGAACCTCGGAATAAAAAACTTGTCATTGCGAAGGCCCGAAGGGGCTGTGGCAATCTCAAGAAGAATTAGATTGCCACGTCGCCCATACCGAGTATGGGCTCCTCGCAATGACAAGTTGAATTAAGGTGCAGTGAATCAGGACAGACTGAACTGAGGCGCAATGTACTACTCCTTGTCATCCCGAGGACCCTGAGCGAACGCAGTGAGTCGAAGGGGACGTGGGGATCTCATGAACTTTGACAATTGAGTACGGGTAGAAGGATTTTACTGCTGTTCTCTAAACGCTGCATACTAGGTCTTAGCTGGTTTAAGCTTTGATTAATAGGTGCAGCAACTAGAGGAACAGTAGTGGTATTGCAATTAAGGTTTTTAGCAATGTTTTTTCAAATGTTTTTACAGAGGTTATTTGCTCTTAAAAGTAATTATTTGTTCAAATAGTATTGTTTATCCAAAATAGTGAAGTGTTTTGGGATTGTTCCATTAGTATGTGGGTCGACTGCACACTAGTGGGACAATTTCCAATTCTCTCCCATGTTCTCTGGTTGACATGTGAGAGAAAAACTTCACTAAGCCAGAAAGGAGGAGCCCTATGGTTCCTGTGATCAAAGCCGCACTGAAGAAGTGTGGCTACGCCGCGTCCGACTTGCTGGCCGGGCAAGTCGGACTCCTGCTCGCTTCGCGTGGTCAGGAGGGGGTCTCGAGCATGTTGCTCGATGGTCCCCCAGGCGCCGGAAAGACCGCATTGGCAAAATCGGTCGCTCGGATGTTGGGAGTAGATTACATCTACACCCAGGCTCATCCGGGTAGTGCCCCTGAGGATTTTTTGTACGATGCGAACATCGTGCAGATCCTCCGGGGGGTTGCGGGCGACCGAGAGGCCGTTCGCACTGCCGAGGATGTGGTAGACCTCGGCTTTTTGCCGGCTGTTTTTCGGGCCTCTCACCAAGGCCAAGTAGTTTGCTTTGTCGATGAACTCGACAAGGCAAGCCCGAAAACGGACTCCCTCTTCTTGAGTGCCCTTCAGGAGGGTGAGGTAAATGTGAAGGGCCTTGGCCGTATCAAGGCGCGACTGGAAAATCTCGTTCTGTTCTTCACGAAGAACAACGAGCGAGAAATTTCCGAACCCCTGATGCGGCGGTGTCGCCGTGAGTATCTTGGGTTTCCGAGCGAAAGCTTGGAGCTCTCGATTCTCACCGGCGGATGCCGGACGATTGGCATGGACAAGCCAATCGTAGTCAAGGAAGAGACCATGGACTCTTTGCCAGAGTCCGTGGCCCGTGTACTGGTGACTGTGGCCAATCAGCTCCGAGCGAAGCAGGAGGACTTGATAAAGCCTCCTGCCACGCAGGAACTGCTGGCCGCTGGCAGGGATGCCATGCGACTTGTTTGCTGGAAGGCAAACGAACTCGTTGGCCAAATCTGTTTTGGCTGGTTGGCCGGATTCCGAGAGGACCGTGAGGTTCTCAAGGGCATCATCTCTCCAGAGAAATTAGGAGAGATGCTTTGCACCGCATGTCGCGGTGCAAAGTTTGTGCCGTCCAGTCAAGAACTCCCCGCAGTGAACGGGGAGTTCGTTTCCTTTGGGAAATAAACTTTTCACCAACCCACCGTGTATGGGTACGGCAAAAGGTGAGGGCACGGCTTCACCTAAAAAATGTGCCATGAGTATCTGTTCTCATGTCGCATAAATTTTTAACAGATTTGTTCCACCCCCTCGCATTTTTCGTCATGTAGGCGAGTGGGTCAACTCCTTTGAAAGGAGGTGTTACATGACTGTTGAAACAAAAATGATCCCTGTCGGGCAGCTACCAGCTGTACAGCGGGATCTATTTTTGGCCCGAGCGTTGAAGGACACTCGGGCGAGGGTTGAAACCCTCCTCGTTTCCTTCCCGGACATGGATGTCCGGTTCGAAAGCGATGCGCCGATTTCATCGGCGGTCGTAAGCGTGACTGCATCAGTCTCGCTTACTCACTTTGCGGAGCAGTTCGAGCGATTGCTCGACTGCTATGCTCCCACTAAGGAGAGTGGGGAGTGGGTTTTGAAATGGGCGGCGCCGATTAGCCGATACGGCGCCGTCTCAAAGATCCGGCTCGCCTTGTGCGACCGGATCGTAAAGCTTGACGCCGAGACGGGTGAAACCGTCGGAGCGCTCAAGCGAAGGCGACGTTCCGTGAAGCAAGGTCACGGAACGGTCAGGCTGGTTCCTGCGGAGGACTCCTTGCAGTTAGTCCTCCGCCACCCGAATGCGCAGGGCTTAAAGGCTCTGTGGAAGTCGGTGTTTCACCGGCTTTCAAGCAAGTCGCCGAGTTTGAAGCTTGGCAACTAGGTGGAGCCGTCCTTGGCATGACTAAAAACTGCCAGGTAGCGTCTTAAGCAAGTAGGTGCCACTCCCTACATGTTTGATTCATCCCGAGTGGCGGTGCAAGCGGAGGAGAATCCGATGCCCACCGAGAATTTCTCCCAGGAAATCTGGGAGGATTATGATGCCCGGTCGCTCTTCCCCGACCGCTTGCATACAAATAAGCTCACCAAGATTGACAAAGTTAACCTGAATAAGGTTGATCAAGAAGATCCTGGTGAGCAGGGAAGCCCACCACCGGCTGGCTCGGATGCTGGCCCGCCACAGGATGGAGACTCCTATACGGAGTCCTCTCCAGAAAAGAACCATGAAGACCATCTCTATGAGATGGAAGGAGACGGTTCTGGGTCGGCTGATGACAGAGATGTCAAGGCCGACAAGGAAGAGGATCTTCGGACAGAAGAGCAGGATGCTTCTGATGATTCTGGATCTGAGTCGAGCGAAAGCTCTTCAGAGCCGGCGGAGTCAGGGGACGAAAGTTCTTCTGGTGAGTCGTCCTCAGAGTCTTTTGATTCTAAGGAAGGAGAAGCTGATCCAGGCGAAGCATCGGAAGGTGCAGAGTCGGGAGAAGCTAATCCCTTCGAGGAAGAAGACTGGGAGACTGAGGCTCGCGAAAGCGAGAATCAGACTTCCGGCAAAGAGGAAGACTCTGATGCCGGAGAGCCCTCAGAGGCAAAGGATGCCAAAGAGGGTGGTGAGTCTCAAGGCTCTGATGAATCGGATGAAACTCCAGAGGCTGAAGAAGCCGAAGGGGCTGAAAAGCCGATTCAGAAGGAGTCTGAGGGGATTGAGGAGGTTGCGGAAGCGACTTCTAAAACCTCGGAAGATGTTCATGGTGGCGATGAAGCTACTAAGGACATTGAAGACTCGACTAACGCGGCCAACGACGGACAAAACCCGGATAACCAAGGGGCGGAGTCTGGAGAAGGTGGCGACTCCGGAGATGGTCAGGGAGAGGATGAAGAAAACGAATCGGAGTCGGACGGCGAGGGATCGCCATTTGGCTCAGATTTGGATGAGTCCGAGGATTGGGAGTCCTTGGGCGCAGCATCTGTCTCATACCAGATGCTTGCAAATCCAACCCTCGAGAAGCCATTGGAGGCAGGTGGGGGTGGAGCTGCGGTTGACTACCGCAATGCTCCCCGTGTCATTGATGATGCGGAAAAAAGGAAGATCTTCTTAACAGTTCGCGAGCTGATAAAAAAGCTTGTTAACGAAGAGGATCTCACTCAGCGTGAGGATGGTAGCTCCCGCTGGGATGCCAGGCAGCTGGCTATGAAGGCTGCGAAGTATCAGCACCCGCGGATTCCAACCGCAAAGTTCGATCGTCCGAAGAACAACAAAATTGTTTTTTTCATGGACGTATCAGGCTCAGTCTCCTACCTAGCAGAGCTTTTCATGGCTCTAATGGGTGGGGCGGCAGGGATCCCAGGGGTGTGGATCGTGGTCGGATCTGAGGCACATGCGGAGTATGAGATAGCAGTTCCGAAACCTTTTAAGAAGGTGGAGGAAGCTGTGGAGTACTTTTGCAGGGTGCTAAACCATCAGGATGAGGATCACCCGATGGGAGAATGTCCAGCACCTAGGACGGGTGGCTGGACTCGGCCCTACGATCAACCCTTTGAGCCAGGAGTGAAGCAATTCCTCCAGGACAAAGGGCTCTGGGGGCCGGACACGACCTGCGTGTTTTTTGGAGACATGCAGGGTGTCCATTTCAACACTCCGGACCTTCGGGAAATCGTCCGTGAGGTGAAATGTCTTTGGCTCTTCACAGATGGGCCAGGACATTATACTCACACGGACGATTTGCCCAAAGCGATTGAAGCCCAGTTGCCGATCGTATATAACATACGATCAGCGCGGGCCTTCGCCTGGGCGGTCCGAAGGTTGTCGAGAATCCGGCCGGGACTCAAGATGGTAGTCCCGCCGGATTCTCAGTGATAATAAACCATGAGTGAGTCGGGGCACTCTTGGTAAATTTTCCTACCCCGTTTTCGAAAGGAGGTCATGTATGACCTCAATCCGTGGCCCCCCAGGCCTAAAGGAAGAAGATAGGCTAGATTTCAGACTGAAGTACAGGTGAGTATAAAAATCTCCCCTGATTCCTTTCCGAAAGGGCTTAGCGAAGTGCTGTTTAGCGAACAGTGAAGTAGCGAAGGCTTGAATAGGAAAAGGAGTATCGGCGCGAAAGCTTCGATTAGTAGGTACTGAAATATAGGCACAAAAGGTCTATCCGTATTCCGGCGACGCGAGTCGCGAATCCAGCATGCGCATGGTTGATACGAGGTAGGGTATCCTCGTCATAAGGCAACCGAAGTAGACTGGCTACGAAGTGGAATTGACCACGAAGGAACTTGAGTTGTGCAACTCAAGCTTCTGAGGGAGATCGAAAGGTTTCCAAACTCAATTCAGACAACAGTTGATAAATCTGTATTGATAAGCCCATTGCTATTGTGTTTGACATAGCACAACTCGAGTCTAAGGATGCTCGTTAAAACACCCAAGGATAAACAGCAAAGGAGTTCCGATCGCCAAGGAATGAATGAGCTGAAATTAGGTCCTGGAGAGGAGGTGATGAAAATCATGATCCGAGGGCCGTGAACAAAAGGGAGAAAGCCGTGGAGGAGTAATAAGTGCGTAGCTTATGAAACTCCCGGCCCTATCCTGTTTTACTAAATAGGAGATGCTTACCACTACGTTCTTTTTCAATTCCCAGTGCTGATTTCCTTTCTTGTTATTCAAAATAATAGCAAGAAAGAAGAATAGCGGTGGATTATAATGTTTTTATTGAGGTTTTAAAAGGTAAAAAATAGCAATTTTGAATTTGTATGCCTTTCTTTGAAGAGGAAATTTTTCAAAGAAAGGCATATCTGTCAATTTTGTTCTCTGAAAGGAGGTGTCCCAAATGAGGGACCTGATTGTATGAGTTGGTATTAGCTAGATATAGAAATTCAGCTTGTAATTTTTATATCGAAGGCAAAACTACAAGTTAGGGTGACTACGCCTACAAGGCTGCCTTCGGGTAAGTTTTAGGTGTCCCCCGATTCCTTTCCGAAAGGGTCAAGTGAAAAGTGCCAAGTGGAGCACTGAGTAATGGAAGCTTAAATAGGACTAGGAAGCGCTAATTCTAAAGGGTTAGCATACATTGGCCTATTGAAACCTGTGTCGAACAGGATGTCAGTAGTAAACTACCCCATATGATCCTAGCAGGTCACTGGCCGGAGGGTCAGTGATTATTTCGTGTGGGCAGGAATTACTACCGGGAGAAGCATACTTAGGGGGAGGCCCCTACAGCGAAGGCTGGTGCAGTAGTCGTTTCTGGCTGATTTTCGATCACACTAAAAAGGCCGTGCAAGTCGGCAAATCTTCATAGGGTAAGAGCTGATATCCTTATGAGGGCACTTACGGGGCAGACCGGCGGGCCAAACCCTTAGGGGCACTAATCCATCTGCAAGCTACGGTGCTAGTTAACCGTAAAATATACTAGCAGGTTTGTTCACCTGAAAAAAAGTAACAATGAAGGGTTCGGGGAAAATGATTAGTCGTTACCACTAACGATGAAAATATTCTTGTAACCTGGGTTCCTCCGATGCAGGAACTTCTGAATTCAGTATCGGTGCATAGGGCCGATACGAAGGAGGTAGCCATGATGCAGTTTCCGGTCCGTTTGCATGGAGCAAAAACAGTAGTGGCTATCAGATTGCCCGAGCCCATGGGCGGGAGCGCCAAAGTGTTCTTGCGAACCGTCGCAAAAGAGCAGCTATCAACGCTGTTTCACAGGCCGATTGAATGTGGGATAAGTGGTAGGTCAGATATTGGCCAGCTTATTCCGATAAATTCTGTCGGCCGGTGGCTCTTTGGAGTCCCTGGTTACATGGGCCACGTGGTGGTATCAAACTGGGGAGATGACCTTTGCAAGGTCGAGTTCCCAACTGGTAGCCCACTTGCAGTAGGCGAACTGGTGGAGGCTCTCAAACGAGAAGTAGAGAGCCTGAAACCACGCTCGTCATAGGAACTGCGAGACCCTGTGTTTATAATTGCTTTGGCGTTATGAATACAGGGTCCGCAACCTCTTTATTTTAGGTTTTGAAAATCTAAGGTTATTATATCCACCGCTTTTCTTATTATGATTTTGTAAGAGATTGATTCAAGAGACTGGTTTTTTACTGTTCTCTTGAGTGAGTTCAACCCCGTTTTTTGAAAGGTTTTAAAATGAGCTGGATTGAATCTGTAAATGATCTGATTTTTTCCTTTGATAAATTTCTGGCAAAGAAAGCCCCAGAACTCGTGGAGTGGCTCCGACGGCTCAAGGTTTCAGCTCTCCCAGATGGAACTTTTGTTCTTGATGGAGATCAATTGATTACCTATGGCGAATATCGGGGAGATATCCCTTTTCCTAAAGAGGAAGGGGTGTTTCAGCAGCATGATGGATCACAATGGACAAAGCTCTACTTTTACGTGCAGAACGAGACCCAGGTATTGGTTCATCCTGCCATGCCGATCGATGGGCCTTCAGCATTTCTTGCTTCTCTTCTAAGTGTGATTGTAAGCCAATCCATGATGAAAGAGAAGGGAGATCAGGAAAATCCGCGATTTCGGCTTTTGGTTAGAGAAAAGGAATTAGCTCTCATGCGTATTGCGCATGAAGAATATTTCGATTTTCAATCGGAACTGGGCCAAATTCGTATTATCACGGATGCACTAATGAAAAAGTTCGATGTGTTAGATGTGCCTGATGAGGACGAGGAGACCTACAGGTATTCAGAATACCTCTGGGCAAGCAAGGAAAAGATCGACCAAATTCGACCAGAATCGAGTCCATATTTGCGAGCTACTTTTGCAAACGTGATGGCCAGTCTAATGGTCTCAATTGACATCTCAGGTGGGTACGGTGGTCCATCAGTCCGAGAGTATGTGGCGATTGAAGCCTTGTCTCAGACAGTTTGGACTTTCGACAGACTTTTCCGGGAGCTCAATCGAGAAGACGGGCTCATCTTCGGGCCGCTTCTTGAGGTACATTTCAGATGCTGGGAAGAAATGGAAGGTCAAACCTTCGATGACGACCCGGAGGATGAAATTGCACTAGAGCAAGGCTGGCAAGGGCCGTCAACGGGCTGGACGCCTGACTGGAATTAGTGTCCAGAGCGATGAAAATAGGTACAGGGTTTTACGAGAGAGGTTGGAAAGGACTCACTCTCTCCATTCTTCCAGCAAACTACCAGTTTAAGAACACAAGACAGAATTTGCAAAATTGACAATTAAAAATACTAAGTGTGCGTGGCGGAGATTTAGTGATGGTTGGGAAGCTTTGTTTATAGGTAGCTTTAGAAATACTTTTCTTATAAAACTCACAGAGTCACTTAAGAAGGGGTTTTCTATGTTTTCGCCCTAAGGTAGGGCAATGTTTTGAAAAGAAAGTGAACAAGATGAAAAAAACAATTTGGGTTTATAGCCCAGATCCAACTTCGGGTCGTGCTCTTCAAGCCCTAAAAGATTGGGCTGGAGAGGATGCGGTTGTGAGCTACGAGGGAGGACTTGGCAAATGCCAGGTTGTCGTAGCTCGTATTGAGCGTGAACAGCCTGACGCGGTTGTGGTGGTTGCACCACTTGCTGGCTGTCAGGTACTTTGCGCTTTGAAGCCAGCAACCACGCTCCTTTGGATGGGAGCTGAACAGGTTGAACCTGACCAAGCTGAGTGGTTCACGCCAGACCGTCGTGGATTTCGGTTCACTGAGTATTCTATCCTGCGGGATGTAGTGCTCAACACGGAAGAGCCTCAGCCGAGGAAGATCATTGGCCAGAAGCTGGTGATCGGCTGGGTCATGCGGCATTGTCTGGATGATGTGCAAAGGAATGCACTTCGAAATCTTTATGGGCGGGATGTCCAGATTGATTTTCAGCGTCTCCCAGAAGGCCGAGCCTCGGGGAAGGATCTTGCAAGAATTGCAAGAAGCAGGAATTGGACGGATCTGGTTCTTGTTGCCCCTCTGCCAGTTTATGCAGATTGCGCAAGGGAAGGCTTTCCGGCGCTCAAAGGAGTTATGAATCAAGGACGATTCGTTAAATTCCAGAGAGTGATTGGACTCGAAGTATTTCTCGAGCCGCTCTCCTTAAGGTGAGATATTTCCATTCAGGCCGGAGAGATATCCCACCTCTCCGGCCTGTCTTTTCTTCTTAGGTTTTATGAAGAGGTTATAAGAACGCCCCCTTCACACCACTCCTCACACATTAAAAATCCCCATCGCGTGTATCTACCCAGAGTAGCGCAATGCTACGAGATTAAATACTGCATTTTAATGTTGGAGGGGTGGTTTGAGGGGGGATATGTTTATACTGAGATTCAGAGAGGTGCTTAAATGTTTCAGTATCTCTCTGAACGGCAGGTGAAAGAGGTTCTATTAGAAAGAGAAGACATGAAAATATCGGGAAGGCGCTATCTTACCGAAGAAGAACTGGCCATGGCGCCCCGAGACTTGCAATCTCACTTAGGCTTAGGCCGTGCTTCAGCTTGGAAAGCAAGGAAGCAAGGGTGGTTCTGTCCGAATCACCATAACTCAAAGAAAAACCAAGGAAAAAGGAGGGACGTTAGAGCTGAGTTGGAGCCTCTTGTTCGCTTGCTAGAACCTGGAGAGAAAGTCGTGCTATCTGCATTGGAGATGGCCCTTACTCAGAAAGGTCTCTGCCGTCGCTACAAGATTGGCAAGGAAAAGGCCCGTAAGGCTCTGATCGATGGGTTTTTCATTGTGAATGGAAGCCCAACCTTTAAGGGTCCGGAGAAGTGGCGACCGGCAACGCCTGCTAACTATGACCCAAAGAGAAAATTCTTTCGGGTTAATTTAGCAACAGAGGAGCTCAACCTTCCAGCTAATAAGCTGGTTGAGTTGTATAGTTTTTGGGGTATGTCACTCCATCAGGCTAAAGATGCGAAGGTGTCTGGGTATTTTTGCCCAAATGTCGCAATTCCCTTTGAGCCGCAAGTTGACGAGGTCCTCTTCGAATCACTTCTTTCTGAGGTTTTGGTGGACGCAAAGAAAGGGGTCACCATAGCCTTGAGGAAGTACTTTGGCGGAGTCTGGAAAGTAAAGATGAAAGGCTATGACCAAGACGATCTATTGTCAGAGGCCCTTGAACATCTAAGACAAAGATCGGGCTACCCGGAGTTTGCTGTGAAGAAATGGAGGATTGCAACAGCGAAATTTGGAGTATTAGCTTTTCTGGGTAGGGAGGCGAGGAGAAGGAAGAGAGAAGCGACAACTGTCGATCAGATGGAAGGTCGCTTCGAATAGGACTAGGCCTGATATGTTTCAGGTCTTTCGAAATTTACACAGAATTGGGAGAGGAAAAAATGAGAACAAATTGCACCAATCCCGCGTGCGGGCGCGAGTTTGTAGCCACCAAGAGGTTCATTGAAACCGCCGGTGGCCTTTGTCGTAATTGTGCTTCCACAGCAGAGTCTGTGGATAGACTTTGTCAAGACTGTGAAGGAACTTTTAAAGAGTACCCACAGTTTTTGCGTAAGATCGGCGCATTCGCTGGAATCCGCCTGCGTTGTCCCACTTGTCATGATAGGCAGGCGGGAAAGGCTCCAAGGGATGTTGTAGAGGAGAGGGAGTGTCTCTTCAATTTCCGCGTGGTAAGAATTGAAATAGATTTGGAAGCAGCCGAAAAGCTTCCAAACTATGGGGTGTCAGGAAGGCCAGCGGCAAAGACTATACTCCGAAATTACAAGTATCCAGTAAAGCAAGGAGCACTGCTGGTGTATGATTTTCGGTTAGACGGGAATAGAGGAAAAGGATCACTCGCACTGGTGCGAGTGATGCGGGTGAGGCATTCTGCTGGAACTTTTGATGATCCAGAGTTTAAGTACCTTGTGCTTGAGCCTCTGAATCCAGCAGACGCAGGACGAGCACCGGAAGGAAAGCTCGTGTTTGCTGACTGGCATTGGGATAGAGAACATAGAGGGGCATTGTTGGAAGACGATGCTCTTTGGAGTACCGAAATTGGCTCTCGGTCGAGGATGAGCAGTGATAGTGCTTGCTCGCTAATTGCCATTGTATCTGAAGAACACCCCGTCAAGGTGCTCCAAGACGGAAACGAGATTGTTTTTAGCTGACCAATGCGAGCAGACATTCACGATGAATGCCTGCTCGTTTCTTACTTTCATTTTTTTGAGGTTTTTATAGAAGGATAATTTCACCTGTCGTTTGTTTCTAATATTTGTTTTCCATTAAGGAGTTTAAAAAACTTTTTAATGGAAAACAGAGACAGCAGATGGTTTTTTAAAGGTTACATGCTGTCTCATTTACATTTTAAACCTTTGAGCGACGAAAAAAAGGAGAAAAAGATGGAACGTTCTCAACTGACGCTCAAGGTTCAGGAATACCTGACACATTGGGCGCCGCACTTGCTTTTTGATTCCAGCCTTGTAGATCTTTTGATCGAGGCGGGACAAGAGGCGTCTGAATCTGACGGTCAGGAGGCCGTGCACATTGCGATCCATGGTTACTTTGTAACCTGGTGCGCTGTGATGGCATCTGACAAGCTCTCCAATGGGGGAGCCAGTTTCCGGAAGGCTAAAACCGGAGAAATCTGGGGCCTGGTTCGGAAGAATGACATCTTTGCTCGAAGAGAGTTTGAAGATTGTTATTCTGTAGATGAGGCTCTGCAGACTTGGTTCAGTTCCCGGCTTGATGAGATCATGGAAATGATCTCAGTGAAATTCCCTGTGAGTATGGATCTCACAGGCGAACCAGATTCCGGGGCTGTTGCCTTCAGGCGAGGAGAAGGAGAGGACGAAGTTCTCTACTCTCCAGAAGCGATCGAATCGATCGCGATTCTTGGAGAGTGGCTCGCTGGAGGTTTCAAGGAAGAAGACGAGGAACGCTCACGGAAAATGCGTATTCTCGTCAGAACGATCGCATTCCTGCGATCGGAGTTCGGTACCGCTGGCGGCACACCTGAAGTACCCGTTTTCTCTGCTCCTAAAAAGAGCAAGGCTCAGAGTACTGAGGAGAAGACTAGGACTCAAAATGCTCGAGCAAATGCCCGAGCATTTTTTCAGAAATTGAATCGATGACACGAGGCCAGTGGATAAGGATTTTATCCACTGGCTGTTTTCTTGTGGTTTGTTAGCTGTCTCTGTTTTCTTAATTCCCCTTCACCCCACTCCTCACACATTAAAAATCCCCATCGCGTGTATCTACCCCTCTACCCTTTTTGCAAAGAACCTTATATCAAGATTACTTGAGCTAAAGGCCACCAGCTTTGTATCTTTAAAAACGAACTGGGCAAAAAGGGTAGAGTTAAATACTGCATTTTAATGTTGGAGGGGTGGTTTGAGGGGGAGTTATTACGTCTAAACTAATTATTGGCAGACACTATGAGAATTTGTTAGAATAAGAATAAATATTAAGAAATACATGATTAAGAATCTTTACACTGAGCTAACTAAAGAATTTAACCAAGGCAAAGTTAGAGCTATTTTATGTTCTGGCCAAGCGGTGGTTCTGCATGGTCTTGCTATGATGAGCAAAGACGGAGATTGGATTGTTAAGCCTGATCAAGAGAGTTTAGATTTTATCCTGAACATTTTAGAATCAAAGGGAGCTGTTTATAGGTACGGTGCGCCTTTATCCCGTGATTGGCTCGAAGGGGGATGGAGTAGTCATTTAGAATTTGAACATGATGGACTGAGGATTAGAACAGATTTTTTTACCAAGCCACCTAGAATAGATGAGGCTAGGTTGAATAATCTTTGGGCAAAAGTAGCAGCGGGAGCGCCAGAATTTGTAGATCTTGAGACTTTAGCACTTTTAAAGCATACTGACAGAGAAAAGGATTATGTCATATTAGGCGAGATTGCTAGAAAAATTTCTGATCTTAAAGAAATGTTAAAGTATTCCCGTAGTGCTATAGACATAATAAATACTTGGGAACTTAAACCTGACATAGTAGAATCTTTATTTGAAGCGCGCCCAGTGCTGAAGTTAAGTGAGAAGGGCAGGGAAGCTTTAGAGGTAGGCCTCGATGCTGAAAGAAGGACTCTGATGAGAATAAATACCGAAAGATTATTAAAATATAAAGAGGCTTCATCTGAATGGGCAAGAGCATGGCCACAGGTTCTATTAAAGGTGAATGGCTTATCTCTCATGGATGCGCATAAAACAATGGTGACTGAAGCTGAAAAGTCTTTACCCAAGAGAGTGTTACTATGACATTCATTCCCCAAAACCCTTATGAGTTTTTATCCGAAGAAGATATAGAAACAGGGAAACTCTCAGATGAAGAACTCTCAGCCTACTGGGCTTTTTGGTTCAAATTAGCGCAAAGTACAAATGATGAAGATGAACACATTATTTCTCATGGTGTGTTTAGGGAAGTTCCTAAGGTAGAGAGCTAGCTATTTAAGAGAATTTACTGCTCAACCCCCCGCATCAACACCCTTCTAGCCTCGCTAAGTAAAATCTTTCGAACCTCCCCCTCTGAGCCCTCTTTTTCAATTAAATTTTCAATTTTGACATCCCCATCTAAAAATCTAATCTCTAGCATGGATAAGGCTTTCCCTTCCTTTGTTTCTAGTATGACTAGGCTTGTTTTTGGCACGAGTTGCTCGTCAAGATATTGATGTTTTTTCTCTTTAACCAAATACTCTACTAAAAGTGCTCTTGCTAGCCTATAATCACTATCCGTTTTGCAGATTGCGAAGCTACTAATAGATTTATTTGTATAAGTCTCTACCTCGTCGCCTACAAGTTTTAAAAGAGAATTAAATTCTTCCAACTCTTTATCAGTAAAATCCCGACACGCCTTTTCGAACTTTTTTAGGATCGGCGCTTCCGCCTGCTCGAAGGCTTTTTTCCCTGAATCAGTAAAGGTAATTATAATCTGTCTCCCGTCTCTTTCGCTGATAGCTTTTTTTACAAATTTATTTTTCTGAAGAGAAGTAATTGCTCTGGAGATCTTGCTAATATGAAAGGGTAGGATGTTAGAAAGGAAGGAAAATTCCAAGCCATCCGGTGCTTTGCTAAGTTCTAGAAACGAATGGAAGGTAACTAAGTCATACTTCGTGTCCATGTAGTTCTTGTTGAGCATGTTCATGGCAAGTGCAAGTCTGTATTGAGCGGAAATCATAGGTTCTGTATAACTCCAAGAATCCTCCAGCTTATTGCCGAGTCCAATATTGAACCTTTCCATTGTGGCGGCTAGCTGTAGTCTCTGTTGATCTGTTAAGCGGACTGTAGCTTTCCTAGCAACTTCTACATTAAATTCTCTTAGGCCTTGTAGTAAGTCGGATGAGGATTTTGTAATTTCTAAATACTTGCTCCTATGATCTATCACTCCAAGCTTAGCATCTATGAGTCCTCTATCTATTAAGTTTCTTATGAGTGCAGAGACTGAAGATTTATTAAGACCTAAAATTTTCTGAAGGTCACTTGCCTTAGGAGTTTTAAGAGCATCGATAATTGTTAAGATAATAGTCTCTATTGGGTCAAGCTCTTTAGGAGGAACAAGATTAAGGCGAGCAAAACGCATTGTGCGCTGGAGGAGAAGGATGTTCTCTGAGAGGGACTTTAGTTTTTGAGTGCGTGTGGACATATCTATTTAACTATCTCCCCAGACCAGAGCTCATCTAAGAATACATTCCAGGGATATACTTTTACTCCATTACTAATTCTAGGCTCTTTTTCATCACATACAATGTATTGATGTTTTATCTCGTATTCTTCCGAAACAAGCCCAAGATTTTTAAAATCCTTACTATGAACACGTGTTCCTGACTTGACCTCTATGGCCACTTCCATTTCATTGATAATAAAATCAACTTCATTGTCATTAGATGTGCGCCAGAATTTGATTTCCATTTCAGGGGATCTGTATGACTTGTAGGCCATGAGTTCCATTAAAATAAACTGTTCAAAGCTTTTCCCGTATTCGGGAGTGCCTTTGACTGGAGCTCTTTTAGAGAGATAGTTGGTAATTCCACTATCAAAGAAATAGAACTTCGGACTTTCCGTAAGTCTTCTTTTTTCTGATTTTGTCCAAGGATAGATCCTGTAACCCAATAAGGTGTCTTCTAGGATATCAAAATATGATTTTACTACTTTCGCGCCAATACCTGATTCTCTAGAGATGTTAGCGTAGTTAAGAATTTCCCCATTAGTAATTGATGCAACTCTTAGAAACTCAGAAAACGCTGAAAGATTTCTAGTTACCGCTTCTCCCGCTATTTCTTCTTTAAGGTAGTCACCTACGTATGCTCTAATTTCTTCTACTGGCTCAGTAGACAGGTAGTGTCTAGGTAAAAGCCCAGAGACAACAGCTTTATCAATATCTAGGGATCTAATCTCAGCATAACTAAGAGGTCGCATCTCTCTCCTTCTAGCCCTTCCACCAAGGAGATTTGCTGAGACCGTTTTTAGTTTTCGAGCACTTGATCCGGTTAATATAAAAGTTTTAGATGTGTTCTCAATAAGCCAATGAACTTCATCTAGTAGGGCGGGGCACTTTTGAATTTCATCGATCACGATAGGGCCCTTTACGGGGAGTTCTGCGTACCTTTCCCTTAATAGGTGGGGGCTTATATTGTACTCACTAAAGACGTCACTCTTTAATAGATCGATTTTAGGGGAATCGGGGAACTTGTCTTTTAACCAAGTGCTCTTACCTGACCCCCGAGGACCCCATAAGAAATAGGAATTCTCATCCGTAGTAGGGATATCTAATAATCTCTTATACTTAGTCATTTAAAGTCCATATTGCATGTAAATCAGAAGCAGTAAGTCATAATTACATGTATTTGGGCCGAGATCAAGCATAGTTTTCTAGAAGGTTTGTTATTGCCTACATAACTAATGAAAGAAAGACATATAATCTAACTATATTCGTCGGCAGATAGTTTAAAAAGGCTAAGAAACTCCTAGAAATATTTGAATAAGCAAGTAGGAACGGCTATATTTCTAATGATAATTGCAAAACAAGTAGCTAATAAAGGACTGTAACTAGCCGTAACTACCACAGATATTAATATTTTACAATATTAATGCAACAAAACAGTTCGGTACTGCAATAACACTAGTAGATCGTCGGTGCGCGATGGGGAAATTGCAGTACAGACAATCAGGGTAGAGAAAGGCGAGATTGAGCAGGTGGTTATATAACCAAAATGTTCTAAGGCAGGTAGGCAAATTTAGGGTTCTACAGGCTAACAGGTTTTTAAAGAGGAACAAGAACTCAACAACCCGCCTTTCTCCCTGCTAGAGGGGAGACCAATAAAAAACTCTCTCTTCTATCGGGGAAGGAACCTCCAGTCTCACGCAAACTGAGCGAAAGCGAAGTTGTAGCGAGAGACTGCCCTGAGTAAGGTGTTAGAGAATCTAACACTGCATCGAAGGGGGAATTGAACTTTGATAATCGAGTTCGGGTAGAAGGATTTTACTGCTGTTCTCTAAACGCTGCATACTAGGTCTTAGCTGGTTTAAGCTTTGACTATTAGGTGCAGCAACTAGAGGAACAGTAGTGGTATTGCAACAGTGGTTTATTTTAAAGGTTCTTTTAGTGGTTAAATATTTTGAGGTTTTTGTTCTAAATTAAAACCATCTGTTAGCTTGCAAATATAATTAGAAATTTTTGACTTAAAATAGTTGAAGTAGATTGGTTTGGTGGTTCCTTCAAAGCGTATTGATAACGTTTTGAAGGAACCATCAATGCCTTGATACTACTACTATGTTGTGGTGAGTAAAAGGGCAAGAAGTCTGGAAGGAGTTTGCCATGCGTCAATCCTCACGAAAATTGTTTGTAAAAACTGAAATTCAGGCCTCAACGATCGCCACCTTGGTGGCGATCGTGGGCCGGCTTTTGCCGGCAGGGCCTTTCGCTCGCCCCCGCAAGGGGGACGTCGTTGTTGTGGGGGCGGAAACGCCCCTGAGTGAAATTTCAGCTCTCTTGGAAGAGGGCGCAAAAGTTTATCGACTCTTTGCCAAGGGATGGGGGCAGGTCCGGGGATTTTCCTGGAGCTATGCCAGAGCCTACCCAGGACGAGGGCAGTCTCCAATCCGCCTATTAGGAAGAGGGCGGATCCATCGGCAAACCTTAGGAATGGCGATTGACGTCGTCAGGCGGCTCCACGGGGATGGCCGTATGGTTATCCCCGTGGAAATGCCGAGGGAAAGGGGGCCATCGGAATTCTCGGACACGCTCGTGGAGGAATCCCTCCACGAGCGTACCAAGTTGGCGATCATGGAGAGTGGCATCATGCCACTCTCCATGGATCCGCTGGGCAACGTCCAGCGGATCGTCGGAGTCCGGCTTTCGGGTCGGAAAAAACAGGGCACTGGCCAAAAGGCCAAGCCCTTAGGACGTCTGGCTACCGGCCAGACGGTCTATAATTTTGCGGGACGATGTCCCGCAAATCTGTTTCAGCCAGTGCGAGTCGCACTGGCCCTGACGTCGGCCAAGGAAGGCCAAGACGAAGTCATCTCCGAGACGGATCTCGGGGACTTCCGTCTCTATGGGGAGACGGCCTTGGTTAACCTGAGGCCAGGGGAGAAGGCAAGGATCGCCGTCCCCCTTGGGAGGACCTATCGCGTACCGGTGGTGGTACCGAGGCGAAGGCCTCGGAACACGACCAGCTTCACGCTGGTCCTCCGGCGCATCGGCGATGCATATTGCATCGTCGATGCTCACTGGGGGTGGATAACACCCCCAGTGCCCTGGGACCCTAGGGCGACTTTCGAGTCGCAAGAGTTTTGGCAAAGCCATGCATTGGCTTTGCCAGTTCAGAACTAGATTTTCCCAGGAGAAGATGAGACCGATTGAAATCGAATTCTCATCTTCTCCGCCTTTTTTTGAAAGGAGAAGCATGCAAATTGCATGGTACGGCCCTGGCCAACCAAGCCCCAGGCAGCTTGCGGGCCTCCGCGAAATTTACGGCGACGATGTCGCTGTGGATTTTTGCGGACAGGTCCGCAATGCGGCTGTCACTGTCACCGCTTTTCGGCGCTCAGGCGCTGATGAGGCGGTGGTGGTGGCACCGCTCGCTGTCTGTGATCACCTCCTCCGCGAGGGGCTTCAGCCCCTTTGGGCGGATGCTGAGGTGGTCGATGCCTCCCACCCCGAAAGGGAGTGGGAGGTCAGGGGTCGGCACTTTCGGCACTTGGGTTTCAAGCGCCTCGTGGCGCTTGATCTCAAGACCGAGGTGCCAAAGGCTCTCGAAGTTGTCACTCGCCCTGTGCGGGTGGCATGGTTCACCCGCCACCATTGTGAGGTTGGGCAAATGTCAGCGCTTCAGGCTCTTTATGGGCCGGACGTTGAAATTGTTCACGCCCGTTATGGTGAGCGGGGGAGTGCGGATGTGGCGTATGCGCTGAAAAGCATCCAAGCCACAGATTTCGTGCTCGTCGCTCCACTGTCCATCTTTGATGCTCTGTGCAAACAGGGCATCCACCCTTTGCAGGGTGTGATGGACGGAAACCGCTTCGTGGAGTTCCGCCGGGTGACCGGCTTGGAGCTCCGCTTCGAGGCGGTGGAGAGGTGAATTGTCGCGAGTAAAACATCTCGTTAAACTGTGCAGTAATACTTCGGGGAAGCTTCGAAGCGCGGTCTTAGGACCTTCGGCCTTTGTTGAGGCGCGACCAATATCAACTTGGTGTGAGTCCCATTGCGAAAGCAAAAATAACTCAATGTGATATCCGCCTATTCGGATTTTTTGTATTCATGAGGTTTGGGTAATAGGACCCAGACCTTAAAGGTGATCCGCGAGCCAATTCGCGGGCCCCGCAAGGCTAATTTCTCCCCTCAATGAAGGAGATCTTAGGCGCTAAAGGGGATTTTCCGGTAAATGCCGGGAGAAAGGAGGTCCACATGGACCTTTCAACTTTGATCGCAGCTTTTTTGTCGACCAGGTTCATCAAGTCTGAGAAGATGGCTCGCGCCATTCTTCTCGGGCTTGTTGCCAGGAAGAATGTGATTTTTTTTGGCCCAGGAGGTCACGCAAAGAGCGAGCTTGCTCGCTCTTTGATTCGCGACCTCTTGGGGCTGGATGCCCCGGTGAAGTCCTTCGGTGGTGGAACCACCGAAGAGTCCCTCTATGGAGGGATGGATATCGCCGAGCTCAGGACGAGCGGTCGGCAGAAGTTCTTGTTCGAGGGCACTTGGATGGACAAGGAAGAGTCCATCTGGGAGGAGCTGTTTGACGCACCCGCGAGGGTGCTCACATCTCTTAAAAACACTCTGACAGCGGGTCGGTATGAGGCTGACCGGCAGGATGAGTGTTACACGATGCACACGAAGTGTATCGTGGCTCTCACGAACATGGAGCCGGCTCAGGTCTCGGAAGCTGGGCCGGATGTGGAGGCGCTGGTTCAGCGTTTCCCGATTCAGCTCAGGGTCGCCTGGGACAGTTATGAAAGTAGCGACTTCTTGTCGCTCTTTCAAACTGTTCGGGGCAGTGGCCGTAAGGCCACAGCGGATCCAGAGCAGGTCCGAGGATTTTTGCGCGAAGCTCAGGAGCGCTTCGCGCAAGTCAAGGTCGAGGGCATGATGCCTGTCTTGGCGGAGCTAATCGCCAAAGCGAGAACTCAAGCTGAGATCTCGCCAAGGACGGCGG
>CAYGUX010000021.1:29200-49342 GCA_964353175.1 uncultured Bdellovibrionales bacterium
AAAGAGGATCTTCTCGTTCTCGAATTTCTGCCAGGCATGGAAAGCCTCGCAGAAAACATCAAAGGCGAGCTCGACGCCGCTTTGGCCCGAGCGGACGCGGAGTGTCTGCTCGTTGAAGCCGAAGCTGAGCTTCGGCGTTTGGTTGCAGAGGCCGATGGGGCAGACAGCCCCATCAAGGCGCTTAAATCGAAGAAGCGCCTGGTGGCCTTCGGCGACCGCGTGAGCAGTCTCAAGGTCACGGATGGCCTCGTCGACCGGCGCAAGAAATTGCGCGACGCGGTCGACGCGAAATCCGCCTGGGCAGGCGCCCGGGCGGAGGAGCTCGTCCGCATCTGATGATGCGGGGGATGCAAGTCAACTGGACGTAGGGTGTAACGTTTACATCCCCATGACTTGCTTTTTTGGTCGGCGAAAAGAAAGGAGTTTTCATGCTTACTTTTCGCACAAGTCCACCCCCGCATTACATTCCTCCTACCAAGGAGGAGATGCGGGTGGTGGCCGACCAGGTCGGGCTGAAATCGTTCAGCCGCGACCTGGTCGCGGACCTTTGTAATCTCGGAGCCGGGGGAGAGCTCAAGGCTCCCTCGGCTTACCGAGATCAGGTTCGGGAGTCAGCGGAGCGTAAGCTCGCTGCTCCCGACTCCAGTGGTAACTGGAGGATTAAGGTCAAGGATGGCCAAGGTAAGGTGGTCTCAACGACCACCCAGTCGAGGCAAGTGGCCCTCGACGCTAGCGCATCAGAGATGATGCGCTACCACCGCTCAGTAGGTGACTTCTTGGGGAGTGTGGACTTGTCCCGCTTCCCGGGAAATTCACCCCTTGAGCAGGCGATGAGCCTGCTCAAGCTTCTGTCGGCGAAAACCGGCGGGGAGGGTGGTGGGGAAGGCGGAGAGCCTCTGCCAATTTTTCAGGAGAACGATAATCCTGAGAAAGAGGCTTCGGCTCTCCACGACCTGATGGATCAGGTCGATTCGCTGACTGAGGAAGAGCAGGATATGCTCGACCCGGATGGCGAAGCCGAGGACGAGTCCGAGCAGGACGGCCAGCCTAACGGTTCTAAGGGGCTTAGCGCCCTAAAGATCGCTGAGAAGCTGGCCGACCCGGAGAAGGAACGGCTGATGCTTGAAATCAGCCGAGTCTGCCTGAAGTTTACTAAACTTCAGGTCAGACGCCAACGCAAGTTGGTTCCTGATCCGACCGGCGCGGAGCGACGGACTCGGCCAATTGAGTCGGTGGCCGAGTTGCCTCGGCTCGTCTCGAATGGATGGGCCTTGAATGAGATCGATGAAGATCTCTTCTGGCTCAAGGCAGTTCGAGGCGAACTGCAGGTGCGGGAAAAGGTCACCCGCAAGCGCAAAAAGCAGGCCGTCTTCATACTGCTCGATGGATCGGGCAGTATGAACGGTCGGAAGCACTGGAAGGCTTCCGGGGTAGTCATGCACTTCCTCAAGGCTGCGGCCAAGGGGGACTGCGTGGTTTGGCTTTCCGTCTTCGACACTTCATTGTCGAAGACGGAAAAGGCCGAAACCCCGGAAGAGGCACAGGCCCTCATCAAGAAGTTCCTCACCGGGAACTACTTGGGCGGGGGCACAGACATCTCGGGCGGAACAAAGGCTGCCCATGCGTTTCTTGAGAAAGAAATCGCATCGGGCGCGGCGCTTTGGCGTCCCGAGATAGTTGTCCTCACGGATGAGGACACTTCTTTCAGTGGCTGCAAGCCCTCGGACGTGCGCGGTACAACCGTGCACGCTTTCGCCATGGAAGTGGCGAATCCGGGGCTTGTAAGGTGGGCTCAGTCTTGCGGTGGACTGGGTTTAGACAAGTTCTAGGGAGATGCCGCACTCCCGACTTTCTCTTTAGAAAGGAGAGGAAAAATGGTCAGACCAAGACCACCGCCTGGTTAAGAAAACACCTGGCCGGAGAATATGCACACGCTCCATCACAAAAAGACGGTGCACGACGTAAGCTCATAACGTCGCAAAGAAAGGGCTAACCGTGGTTAATGACGGAACAATATTCTGTCGAGGCAGGTCCCCGGAATAAAAAAACCTGCCGATTAGAAACAAGGGAGGGTTTGATAAATCTTACCCTTCCTTGCTTTTCTAATTATCTTTTGCAAGTAAAGCTGATGTAAACAATTTGAAGTCAGCAATACCACTACTCCTCTTTACATTATTACAAAACAAAGTTGTATCGCATCGAATAGTCTTAAATGGTCTAGTCGATGGGAGACAGCTGTAGCAGTAATCTAGAATAAGGTTTAGTTTAATAGGGAAGGTTTAAATCAAGGTTATCTGAGTAAGGTTTTACAGTTCTAAATATGTAAACAAATTTTGATGAGTATCTTTGTTTTGTTAAATTGATTTTGCAAGTGACTTAGATGTTCGAGTGAATCCCTGAGGAAGTATCTTCAGGGATTCACTCGGACGCAGTGTCTGAGCTCAGTCTTTAGGAAAGCAATGAAAGGAGGTGTCTATATGGCATCTGCGAGAGGGCCACCCTCGGCCTAACTCATCAGGATAGAACCTAGGTAGGGGGTTCATCTGAAGCAAGTGTTACCTACGGGGAGAGGTATCTCCTTTGCAAAAACACCTGGGATAGTGACCCACTTTAGGCTTACGGGCTTGAAGAAAACCCTCGATGGTGCTGGAGCGACTATGATATGGCATGTCCATCTCTAGAGAGTTTACCCATCGTTAAAATCAAAGAAGGGCCAAGCAGTTGGTGAACTGCTAATACAAAATCACTATTGTTGAGCGTAATCAGCTTGGCAATGGGGGAGGGGTGTTAGGATGTCCTAGCGCCTCTTTCCCAATTTGTTTATTTATGGATCTGTCTGAATATTGCTAGCTCGTCTCCCAATTGATTGGGCAAAAATGTCGTAAATCACGAACTACTAATGGGCGAGAAAATCAGACCTCCGGACTCTAATCAGTCTGTGACATCGGTTTCTGTCCGCCCACTAGTAGTTCTAGTACGAACCGGCTTTTATGCAAAATGCCGAAAGGTTATTGCACAATTGCCGGTCTTTCTATTCTTTAGGTGTAATCTGAAGGAATCAGCCTACCACAAGAGTTGAATTATTTATATCGTGTCACTAGGTATTGATTCAGAGCCTTGGAAGTAAATCTTAATAGAGTGCGATAAAAAAGCACTAAATATGTCCTCAACTACTAATTAGCTATGTTTGGCTAATTGGGCGTCGAGGAATTGATGCTTTGTTTATAAGCTAGTCTATTAATTAGCTTATCTTTTTGGCTTTTTGGTTTTAGGAGAGGTTCTGATGACACATTCAAACAATCAATTCACCGATGATGGACAGTGCCGAGACTATCGGTACGGAAATTTTCATGCTGGTCAACTGGCCGTTCATCTTTGTCTTTTCGGAGATGAAGCAAAGATGGGTCCATTTGTTATGGATGCTACATGCGCGCAACATCCACGTGAGGCAGGGTATGCCGACGTGAAGATGCTTTCATTTAAAATTCAGTTTCCTGAGATACGGAAATATCAGGAAGTTGAAGATGCGCTCTATTCTACGAGGGACCAGTTTAAGGAAATGGCCGGTTTTGAATTGGTCACAGCGATTTCAGGATTGCCCATGACAGGTAGCTCTGTGGATGGTTTGAAAGATACTTCCATGGGCATTGGCTGCAGCGCTGAACAGATGGACTGGGAAGTCGCGCCCTGTGGATTCTCTGCAGCTGATGGATTCTCCCTCACGATGGAAGTTCTAGGGACGCAACCAGCTTGGACTGAATCCGAGGTGCGTCAGTTGGTCGATTTGGCGGAGAAGATTGCGGCGGAGCTCAGCGGGACTGAGATTCGCCTACTTCCTCTGCAGGAGTTGTGAAGTCAAGCAAGGTTATTGGGTCCGTAATTTACCCGATTTTGTCATAGTCTCTTGTACGGGAGAGACTATTTTTTAAAATTTAGGAAGTGTTGCTTAGTTTTTTAATATTATGGTGAAGTCCAACCCCCTTCACCCCACTCCTCACACATTAAAAATCCCCATCGCGTGTATCTACCCAGAGTAGCGCAATGCTACGAGATTAAATACTGCATTTTAATGTTGGAGGGGTGGTTTGAGGGGGAATGTACTTCCTATTTGCTTTTCAAGTGAAGTAAGTATTTTTTAGAAAATGGATATTTAGAGATTAACTTAAAACAAAAGTATGAGGTTCTAGAATAATTTATATTACATTATCTTTAGGAGAAAGAGACAGCATAATAGTTAAATGAGGGATTCTTGCTAAGGCAATGCTTTAGCAAGAATCCCTGAAATGGTCAGAGGTTCTTTCACCCCCCAAGAGGAGTATTAGATGAGTAGAAGAACGTCACTCGTGTTGTCTTTGGCCCTTCTTGCGATCCTGTTGATCGCTCGCTTTACGATTGAAAGCGAGCTCGTCCGATGGGGACTGTTCGGCATGGGGCTGTTTGCAGCGTATGTCGGCAGTAAACAGAGGCTTTGTCGGGTCAAGTGGTCATTGTACGTGGCCTCTGCCTTCCTGGTAACAGTGGCGGGTACCCGCATTGTTGCTATCGAAGTCCAAACTGTCGAAGGAACGACAGTTCATGTCGGCAGGTACGTCTGGTCCCTCGGAAATTCGGGACCACCCCGAAATGAGATGGGGCAGTAGCAACAACAAGGTTCAGTACGGGCACTTCAATCACGATTGAAGTGCCCGTATGTTTTACCATTTCAAGGATTCTTTTTAATTCAATTCATATTTATACCGAAGCTAATAATGCGGATTAGTGGCAGGAAAGGGTTTTGTTAAAATGGCTCATAGTATTAATGGGCCGATATTTTGGAATTAATTGAAAGAAAGATTACTTTCTATAAGCCATTTTTCATTTGGATCTTTGAAAATTTAAATGGTGTAGAAGAAAACATAATGGTTTTTTATGCTCCCTCGTTCCCTTTAGAATTTACTACTTATACAGTTCCCCAGCTCAAACTGCTTTATTAGGGGTGTTTTTATAGCGCTTCTAGTAAAGGGAAGTTCGAGAAAGTAAGGTTTTAGAATGTTTTTTGTGATGACAAATGCATATCGACTTGTCCATGGTAAGGCTAATGGCTTAAGCATGGGCAAGTTGAATACGTTAACTAATTGAGACCAATGTAGCTCCAGCTGACGATCAATGTGGATCGCAGTATGAACTCTGGTTAACTTCCAGAATATTTGGAGAGGAGCTATTGCAGGCTTTTCTAACATGGCCATAGTGGTAGTGTTAGGTTTGCAAGGGTATCTCAAGGAGTTGAAAATGCGTGACAACAACAAACCCGCTTCTGTCAACAACACCCAGAGGAAAGTCTCTGTCGAAGAGGCTGACAGGGAGTTCATCAGGTCACTGTGTGGGTGGTCTCAACGACCACTTCCCGGCTCCGTCGTCTGTCGTCGCTTTCGCAGCAATCGCGGAAAACGTCGAGTGGACAAGGAAGTGTGACCTGGACAGAAGACTGGGGGGTGGATGGTTTCTTTTTCTCGAACCCCCCTTTTATTATCTTCTACTGGGACTGTGAGGATACATTCTCTTATTTAAAATTTACAGAGCAAATGGAGATAGATCTGATTGTTGAAAGGCCAGGGCGAAGTACGATACTTATAGAAATTAAATCTGCAATTAATGTTATGGAGGAAGATTTGAAGGCATTGATTCACTATCGCAAAGATTTTGGGGATGTTGAAACTTTATGTATCTCTCAAGACACATTAATGAAAGAAGTTAATGGAGTCTTGTGCTTGCCTTGGAGGGAGGGAATAAATAGGATTTTACATGAATAGCATTAAGGCATTTTAGTGGAGGACTTGCACTCCTATACGAGGCGAGGATGAGTTTTCTGGTGAGATGCTTTCAGGTGGGGAAGCTCTTTGTCGGGATTGTAATGTCTTAGAATTACTGAGGTATTTAATGACTTGAAAAACTTTTAAAAAGCGGTTATATGATCTCCCACATTTTAAATCTGGGTAGATGGTAGCTGATCGACTTTTTACTGTGCGCGTTAGATCTTTCTAATGAGCGGGCTCAGTGGCTAAAGGCCTCAGCATGTATCTGTTGTTTTGTAGTTTTGGTTTTTTCCTTGTTTTTCTTCGTATTTCATTTTCATTAATGTTCCACCGCAAAGGCGCAAAGAACGCAAAGCTTTCGCAAAGGGATTAGTAGGGGTGTTTGAATGGTTGAAATACGTGAGAAGCTATGCTTGCGAGGGTGATAAACTAAGGGGCATATTGTTAAGTATCCGATAATTTCAATAGAGAAGTTGCTTTACAAAGGCAAGTTCCAAACTCCCATCCATACCATATCCCCCTTTGCAAAAGCTTAGCGCATTTTTCTATCTACCCTGAGCTTGTCGCAGGGCCTTTGCGGTAAGTCCCCAAAAAAATTCCAACACTATAAAACAACAGGTGCGCACTTAATAGGGTTTTTTTTGTATTTTAATCTTCATTTTTTATTCTTGTCTAAACTACTCCTACTTTCTTTGAGTGAATTGGTTATAGTCTTTTTAGGGTGTACGCAGAGATACTTTAAAAAGACTATAACTAAATCTTGCGGCAGGGAGGTCCTGTTGAAGTTTGAGGTGTAGTTGACGGGAGATTTAGAGATGAAGAATTCAGTTTCGGGAAGCGATGTTGAGGCAGTTCTGAACAGAAGCCAGTTTTTCGCCCGATGGAAAGAATGGGCAAATATACACCCTAGTGTTGTTTCTTCGGAGGGTGCGAACCTTTTTGATTTTGTCATTGGCGTCGGGGCGGGATCACTGCCATTGGTCGTTGACTGTATGAGGTCAGATTCGCATTGCCGTGGTAACGGTGCGAACATGGTCATCCAGTCAAGATGCGATGCTCGTAAGAGTGGAGGTGTCAATCGATGGAATGTGACGATCACGAGCCAATCTGGAGCACGTTGCAAGATCATGCCTACGTTTGACGAGAAAGGGCAATGTCATGGGGTGATGGCACAGTTCTCCGATTTGGATCTCGAGCCGGAGTCCACATTTCTGAGTCCGGACCATGTCGGCTTTCAAGTTCCCAAAGGCGTTGTGTGGTAATCCCAGACGCAAACAGGTTATGCAAAGAGTGCGCAACCTGTTTGTTTTTCAATTTAGCCTGAAGAATCTTTAGGCATCACATTCAAATCTGGGTAGAAGAATTACACGTTTCTCTTTTAATTTTTGTAAAACAAATCTGAAAGAATAAAAAGAGAAACAGTGTTCAAGGAAGGTTTAGTGTTGACCACCTCATTGTTTTTCTTCTTTAGGAGAGCTCAAATGTATAGTTGGTTTCGTCGCTTGATTTTCGAGATTTCTATTCAAGTTGATCCACTGAAGGTCAGGGGTGGGGACAGGAATGCGCACATCGCGCTGAATGTTGTTGCTAATGCCTTGGCCCCCTATGTTGGTGCGAGGAATTTGCATTTCCTGAATATTATGGATTACGCCGCAGGCGATCCGGCGGAAGCGAAGGTCAGGATGGCCTTGAGAAGTTGGTGCCGGCAGATCTGTTCGTTTGATCATGTTACCGTGCCGAACTTTGACACGATCCAAGCCGGTTTTTCGGCTTTGTGTTTGTTGAAGCAGCCCAGTTCCCATATTCCGCCTGCGACAGTTGGTTACATAAACGTCGCCCCAATTTATGGGCCTGAACAGGGTGGAAACGGTGAGCATGATTTTCTCATGCTCTTGCTCGACAATGGAACGGTGGTATTCTCGCCAAATGCTGGTTGTAATATCTCGTATCTTTTGCCGTATACCGTGGCTATCTTGAAGCTTGATTTCGAGGGGGAAGACTGTCCACATCCTCAGGGACATCAGGGTCAATTTCGATCTTGGTGGAACTTCCCCCAGGCAATTGCACGAGTGCTCAGAGGTGATTTTACCCGGGTGATAGGTGCTTGGTCACGGAATCCTGGAATGAAGAACTCCTTTATGGGAGGTCCTGGGGAGTTTGAGTTTAAGGCTCCACCAATGGTCATATTTGGTGGTGCAGATAACTTTGGCAATCTCCGGTTTATTCTTACCAATGAAAGTGAAGTGGTAAGGACCTGGAAGCCCGGCGATAAGTTCTTAGTTTATGTGGATGGCGAGGAAAGGGCGGAAGCGGTTTATTGTCCTTCAAATTTGGATCGCGCCGACACGATCTCCATTCGGCCTGGGAGTAATATTATCGATTCTCATGGAGTGCCGTGTGCTTTCCTTGACGGATTAATTATCGAAGGCTCTGCGATGAGAAAGATTGAGTATCCCTCTCCGAACGGAGATATCCTGGAATTGAGACGAGTAGCTGAGCAGGCAAGCTGCATTGTCTGAGGTATTTAAGTCCTCACTCAGGATCTGTTTCCTGAGTGAGGATCATTTTGTTTTATTTGAACGCTGTTTTTCGTTTTCTATTTATGGGGAATCTCTCCCTAGCCACTCAACCCCATTTTTGCTAATATCCAAACCCATGAAAACAAAAAAACTAAATCCCCTAGCTGGGAAACTTCCTCCTTATGAGTTGTTAGTCGATGTGCCTAGGCTTGTAAGTAGTTATTATTCTAATGTCCCTGATACTTCTATCGTGGAGCAGAGAGTTTCTTTTGGAACTTCTGGTCATCGGGGGAATGCTTTTAAATATAGCTTTAATGAGCTTCATGTTTTAGCGATTAGTCAGGCTATTTGTGATTCTCGGAAGGTAAACGATATTAATGGCCCTTTGTTTTTGGGTTATGATACTCATGCGCTTTCTATTCCTGCATACACTAGCGCCCTAGAAGTATTGGCTGCGAATGGTGTGGAAATAATGGTTGCGGCGGATAATGAATATACTCCGACTCCTGCTTTGTCTCATGCGATTCTAGTTTATAACAAGGGTAGGACAAGTGGACTTGCGGATGGGATTGTTATCACTCCTTCCCATAACCCACCTACAGATGGAGGATTTAAATATAATCCTCCGAATGGTGGTCCTGCTGATACTTCTGTTACTTCTTGGATTGAAAACAAAGCGAATGAGTATCTTAAAAATAATTTAGAAGGCGTGAAGAGAATTTCATTTGATCGTGCTCTAAAAGCAGATACTACCCATGAACACAGCTATATAGATGCCTATGTTAAGGATCTTGAAAATGTTCTAGATATGTCTTTAATTAGAGATTCTAAAATCAAGATGGGAGTTGATCCTTTAGGTGGGGCAGGGGTTCATTATTGGGGAAGGATTGCGGAGCATTATAAACTTAATCTTACTGTAGTGAATAAGGAGGTAGATCCCACTTTTCGTTTTATGTCAGTAGATTGGGATGGGAAGATTCGTATGGATCCTTCTTCGTCTTTTGCGATGCAGAGTTTGATTAGTTTAAAAGATACTTATGATATTGCATTTGCCTGTGATCCAGATCATGATCGACATGGTATTGTGGCACCAAGTATTGGATTGTTACAACCAAATCATTATCTATCTGTAGCTATTCAGTATCTATTTAAGAATCGTCCACAATGGGGTGGAGCATCAGCAATTGGTAAAACTCTTGTTAGTAGCCAGATGATTGATAGGGTCGCAGGAGACTTGGGGCGGGAGGTATATGAGGTGCCTGTTGGATTTAAGTGGTTTGTTGATGGATTGATCGATGGCTCGTTGGCTTTTGTGGGTGAAGAAAGTGCTGGCGCATCATTTTTAAGAAAAGATGCTTCGGTATGGACTACGGATAAGGATGGTATAGCACCAGCCTTGCTTTCTGCTGAGATGACTGCCCGTGTGGGAAAAGATCCTGGAGAGCTTTATCAAGAAATTACTAAACATTTAGGTGAGCCTATCTATGATAGAGTAGAGGCGCCAGCTAGTGCAGAACAGAAAAAGAATTTTTCGAAGCTATCACCTGATAGTATAAAAGCGACGACGTTAGCTGGTGAGAAAATTTTGAATACCCTAACTCGTGCACCAGGTAATGGAGCATCTATTGGAGGCTTGAAGGTTGTGACTGAGAATGCTTGGTTCGCGGCACGGCCATCAGGTACTGAAGATATTTATAAGATCTATGCAGAAAGTTTTAAAGGGGACGAGCATTTAAGGCAGATAGTGGAAGAGGCACAGGCTATTGTTGATGGGGTGTTGTAGGTACTACTACCCACAAAAATATTCGATGATTTGTCATTGCGAAGCCCTGAAAGGGCTGTGGCAATCTCATGAAGAATGAGATCCCCACGTCGCTACGCTCCTCGCAATGACATTTTTTACCCGACCTCTGCGTTCTCTGCGCCTCTGCGGTTACTCCCCATGAAAAAAACGGGAGGACTCATGTCCTCCCGTACCCGATAGTTCTCTTAAGTGTGCGTGTGCGGCTTTGTTTTTTCTAAGTTTTTTAAATCACCTTACGAAACGTACTCAGCATGATAAGTTTGTACATGAGTTGCTAGTTGTGGTTGTAGTAATTCTCTAGCATCATCTCTTATCATTAACGAATAAGCATTAATCAATTTAACGTGCCTATTCACTTCTTCCCAATTACCAGTTGCGGCGTGACCACAGAGAGCAGTAGTGAGTTGCTTCTGTTTATTTAGAATATCCTCATAATGAGCTATTCTTTCTAATAATTCTACTCCAGCTTCTCCTTTCTCTACAAAAGAAACTTTTGCTTTAGTTATAGCGTTCTCAAGTTCAGCAATGGATTGTAATAATTTTTGTATAATGATTGGTTTCACGATGTATCCCCCACGAAGTGTGTTTATAAAGTATCTTGTCGGGGTTTAAGAATTTACGAAAAAATTAGTCGTAGTTCCTAATCCCAGACCTCACAGCAAAAAAGCCAATGAATCCAGACGCCTCAACCACAACACCAACAGCCACATAGTCTTCTATTTTACCTATGGCTTTTCTGGGCGCTCTCAGCATCGATTCTATACTTTAGTTATGGCAGTAATCTAAAGTAATGACACTTAGAGTTCCCAAGTACTACTCACTCATCCTTGATTTACAATCCAGGCCATCGTTAGCCTCTGGTAGGAATATTCTTCCCATCAGTAGGCAAATATTAGCAATTTCTTTGCCAAGGATGTTTTTGGGTATATCGAAAAATAATATATATGAATTATAGTCTCTTATGATTTTTAAGTACGGAGTCATTTTTATGGCAATTGTCTGATTATTAAACACTTGTCTATTCTCTGCATACAAGAGGACTTGAATTTAGATGTGTTAATGCTTAACTAATTGCTACAAATTTAAAGGAATAAATTATGCTCCCCTATAACAATACCCGTGATCATGCTCTTAGTTTATTAACTCAACACACTAAATCAGATAGCCTACTTCGCCATTCTTATGCGGTTGAAGCGAGTATGCTCTATTATGCTAAGTTGGGAGGCCATGATCCTATATTGTGGGGGAATACGGGATTGTTACACGATTTTGATTATGAAGAATACCCGGATCCAACTCCAGAAGGACATCCTTATGTGGGTTGTCAGATATTGGGAGATCTCGCCTATCCAGCGGAAATGATAGAAGCGATTATGGGTCATGCTCTATATAGTGGAGTTCCTAGGGTGACTGAGTTGGCTAAGACTTTGTTTGCTGTGGATGAGCTTAGCGGACTTGTTTATGCTTCTGTTTTAGTTAGACCAGATAGAGATATCAATAATTTAGAAGTAAAATCAGTTAAGAAAAAGTTAAAAGACAAAGCTTTTGCAAGAGGTGTTTCACGCGACGACATTCGTTTAGGTCTAGAAGAGACGGGCTTGGAGATTGATACTCATATCGGGAATGTGATTCAAGCTTTGAGGGAGAGAAAGGATTTAGTCTTTGGTTAAATCCTAGTTGTTTCTCAATATCGCAATGAAGTTATAAGCTAAATTTTCGATCTCCTAGTGACTTTGGTTCTGCTCTTTCTTCTGAATTGTTTTGTATCTCTTGTTTACTGTAATCTCCAGGTGTATTTGCAACAAAGCCTGTGCTAGAGGATTTTTCAAGTGCTGATTTTTGAACTTTTAGAATCTCACCTAGAACTTCTGTTTGTTTGTCTAGCTGTTGATTGGATTTAATAAGTTGTTTCTCAACTCTTTCTAGTTTGCTTACAATTTTATTCTGTTTAAGAAACCAGCAATAGATTTCTCTTATTGCTACCGCGATACAAACGGGAATTAGAGCAAGTAGTATGTAAGTAGTCGTAGAAGCACCTCCGCTGACAAGACTGCTTATAGAACTTAGGATGGTATCAAAGATTAATGATTGGTCAGGCATTGTGTTTTAAGATTAAAGGAAACAGGACGTAGCTCTTATTTTTCATGTTTTAGCTGATCGTGCAAGTAGAAACTCTAATGGATTTTCATAGAGTTTCCTATTACCTCAGTCCTTTTATGAAGGCTAGAAATTGTTCCCTAAGCGCTTCTTCTGAAAGATATTGGCTAAGATCAGGCATAGAGAAGTTCGTACCTCTTGATGGAGTACTTTGTGTTTGACTATTCGGAGCTAGATTCTGAGGGTTTGAATTGTTGGATGATCCTGGATTTATCCCGGAAGGAAAACCAATCCCTGCTACTAGAGACAGTACGGCAACAATGGTCCCGACTTTCAAAGCGATTAATGCGATTCTAAAGACAAGATAGGAAACGATTGTAAATGCGATTAACATCATGAACCCAGAAAACAGGGTGTTTGAAAGAGATGTCCCCTCAATCGATGTTAAAATGTTGTTAAGGAATTGACCCAAATACTGCTCCATGGTCTGCTCCAATATATGTTTTACTGCTAATACTACAGGTGACATAAATAACCACCTAGGGTATTAGTCGGAATATCTCCTATAATAATTGAGAAGAAAAGTGAATAAAGAAATAAAATCTATGCGCCCAAATGGGGTAAAAGGCAAGCAATTGGGCGGACTGCTTGCAATAAGTATAAGTATTTTATTGCTTTTATACCTTTTAAAGGGTCTAGATTGGGCCAGCGTATATACCGTTTTAAGCTCAGCCAATATCAGTCCTTTAATCCTATGGTGTCTAGTCTTTCTTGTTGGCACCCTTATTCGAGCATTAAGATGGAGATTATTGCTCAATTCGGATTGTAAATTTATGGATCTCTTTGATTCCTTAAATATTGGCAATTTTTGCAATATGGTACTGCCCCTCAGAGCAGGGGAGTTTATACGGCCCTATTTGTGGGGGAAGTTTAGTGGGGAAACCTTCTCAAGAGGATTCGCCAGTGTTGTGTTAGAGCGGGTCTTTGATGTTTCTGGATTATTCTTTGTATTCTTAGTTTTTGTCCCATCTACTGCTAGTATCCCTGAGTTATTAAAAATCGGTGCGAGGGGCTTGGGAGGAGTCGCGATTGTTATCGCGATAGCTAGTTTGATTTGCTACCTATCGCCAGGGAAGTCTAGACAGCTTCTATCTAAACTATGTAATCTTTCTTTTGTTCCAGATTTTATAGGGAAAAAGGCTCAATCCATGGGCGAAGAATTAATCGTAGGCCTTTCTAATATTAAGTCCTTGGCTACCTTGGTATTAATATTAGTTCTAACCTGTTTAATATGGATGACTTATTTAGTTGGGTTCTATTTAGTCCTAAGCTCTCTTGATCCCAGTTCTAGTAATTTAGTGAAGGCAGGAATAATATGTGTTTTTATTTCTTTATGCGTAGCAGCTCCCAGTGCGCCTGGTTTTATAGGAACTTTTCAATTGGGCTGTAAGTTGAGCCTAGTGGGAGTATTTGCCTACTCGGAGGAATTTTCTATAGCCTATTCCATAATCGGTCATTTCCTTCAATTTGCTGGGGTTTTATCGCTTGGTTTTTTATCCCTTCTATTACGGGGACTTAATTTAGGAAGTTTGAAAGCGGAATCGTCTAAATCGCTCAATCCATCCTTGGCACAATAGTTGAATTACTTACAGAGTTGAAGCGGTGGAGAGGTTGTGGTGGCTCTTGGCTTAAGTGGATGTGGTTGTGGTGACAGGGGGGTATCTTAATAGGATATCCCCCCGTGGGGTTTTGGTAGGTTCTCCCAAGAGGTATTAGGGAAACCAATGGTGGTAAGCATCTCTTAAATCAAGAACAAACAATAACTTGCTTTCGTAAGGAATCGAACAGTGAACATAACTGCGACACATATTATGTGTTTTGTATATGCCACTCCACCGATTCCCTTTTTAAGCACTAGGTAGAATAAGGGTATGAGACTAGAAACCGGTCTTTATGCGGGTCGAGAATCTTTACTGACTCACGGTACTGCACTTAATACAATTGGTGATAATATCGCAAATTCTAATACTCCAGGATTTAAATCTGGGAGAGTGGAGTTTGCTGATCTTATGGCAGGTGGGGGTAATAGTCTCTACGGCTCTACTATGGATACTGGAAGTGGAGTGAAGGCTGCCGCTGTCTCTGTTAATCATTTACAACAAGGAACAATGGAAGTCACTTCCAGAAGTTTAGATGCAGGAATTACTGGGACAGGCTGGTTTGTTCTTCAAAAGAATGGAACTGAACAAGTTTATTCAAGGGCAGGGAACTTTACCACCGATGCTGATGGCTTTATCGTGACGAATTCAGGTGAAAAAGTTTTGGGATATACTGCTGAAAGCCCAAATACTCCTGTTCCTTTAAATGCAAGAAATTTGGTTGGAGAAGCCGTAGCTTCGTCTGAGGTCAGCATATTAGGAAAACTTGATTCCAGTCGAGCGCCAATTCAAGGGCAACCTCAAGCTGCAACGTTCGATCAGTTAAATGAAGATGCTGCATTTGTGAATAGCGTGAGCGTAATTGATTCCTTAGGTCAAGATAGAGGAATCTCACTTTACTTTTATAAGACAGGAAATCTTACTTGGGATGTTAGAGCATACGTAGATGCTGCTGATACCGGTGGGGAACCTGGAACTCCAGTTTTGGTTGGTCAAGGTCAGATTGCTGTTGATGAGAATGGAAAACAGATTGAAGGGAACCAAACTAACTTAGATATCGTAGCTCCTTGGGCAGGAGGTGCCGCTCCTGGGAATGTCACATTCGATTTAAGTGGCATTACTGCTGCAGCTGGTCCATCATCATTTTCTGGTATCTCAGTGGATGGAGTTCGGGGCGGTACATTCACCTCCGTAGGGTTCTCTGCTTCAGGTGAGTTAACAGCAACCTTAGATACGGGTGAGGATGTCATAGTGGGTCAATTGGCCTTAGCGAACTTCAATTCTTCTGATGGCTTAGAAAGAATAGGAAACAATTTTTTTAGAGAAACATCTTATTCTGGCGAAGCTTCCATAGATAGAGCTGGGACAGAAGGTCTGGGGTCAATTACGGGCGGTGCATTGGAGTCTTCTACAGTCGATCCAGCAGAGGCTTTTGTTAAAATGATTCAAATCCAGCAAGGCTATAGAGCAGGGTCACAAGTAATTCAGACAGTCAGCGAATTATTGACTGCTACTATTCAGATAGCATAAAAACTATCTGAGATTTTTTACGCTGCTTTTTGGTTGGCGTTTTGCTGTACGGCAATTTCTACTACTTCAAGTGCCTTTAATCCAACATCAGTAACTCTCCATTTAGTCGAAGTAAAGTCACCGACAGGGTCAGGAGAAACTAAACCCTTTCCTTCAAGAGTGTATAAAGCTCTAAGAACTTCATCCTGATCTCTCAGACCAGAGTGAGCGGTGATTTCGCTAAGATCAACTAAAGAAGTAGATTGTGGCCTGTTTTTCTTTTCAACAAGAGCACGCATAACTGAAACTTCTACTTTGGAAAAATGAAGCTTACCTGATTTGAACATTTCAAAAGACATAGTATTCTAAGAACTCCTAATTAATTAGAAAATAGCCTGAAGTGTGTATTAAAAAATAGAAAAATAGTCAAGCTTTGGTACCTAAGTGTATTAAATTATGATAGTTATTTGGGAGAGCTACTCGAAGAAATGCTAAGAAAGGCCAGAGAAAAAAGGTCGGAGAAGAGACCGTAGCTATACCAATGCAGAAAAGGACATCACAATATGAGAATTCAGACATTAACCCCACTCATTGTATTGTTACAGTTTGTAGTCTTTTGTTTTATACCAAGTAGCGTTCAGGCTGATGAGGTTGATTTAAGGATCAGAGCATTTACATGTAATTCTGTTGTTGAGCCTACCAAGGGAATTGAGTATCTATTAAAAACTCAATCCTCATATAAGGCAGTAGGTAGCCTCAAAGCATCCTTTGTTCAGTATTCGAAAATATTGGGAATGACCGAGGACATAAGAAGTGGTGGAGAAATAATATTTAAAAAGCCTGGTAAGATGGACTGGAATTATAAAGAACCAGATGCCCAAAGGTTTATCAGTGATGGCGAGACTGTATGGTTTCATGAGCCAAGAGTAAATCAAGTCACTGTAGGTCAGCTTACCAAAAGCTTTAGCTCGGACGTGCCCGTATCCTTTTTATTAGGATTAGGTGACCTATCTTCAAGTTTTGATTTAATCTCTACTTGTAAGACTGCGGCGGGGTATCTTTTTGAATTGAAGCCTAAGAGTGAGACTTCTAGCTTTAAGTTATTCTCACTACTCGTATCTGATAAGGACTTTATGCCCCATGGAGCTAAGATATTAGATCAAGGTGATACGCTTACGCAGTTTGTTTTTCAGGAAGTCAATGTTAGCGATCAAGTAGATGATTCGCACTTCTATTATAAGGTGCCCAAGGGGGTAGATATAGTTTATAATAACTAAGGAAGGCGCTCACTCTTACTTTAAGTTAGTTGAAGCAAGGCATATTGAAATCTAAATTTCCGCATACAGAGAAACTTTAAGTTTGATGAAGTTTTATCTTGGTCATAATAGCCATTTTTATTAATGCGTCTAATTCAAGTCTGTGCGATTAGACAAGGATGTCTATAAGTTCATTTTATTCAGGTAGGGAAATGGTCAAGTCTCGTTATCGAGAGGTGGCTCTTGCTCCTGCCTTCGATGCTAAGCCAGATTTTGTTATCCTATTCTCCGCCTTGCTATTAGTAGCCTTCGGCGCATTAATGGTTTATTCAAGTACCGCGATGTTGTCCTTAGATGCGGGAAGCGGTTCTACTTCTTACCTTGGTAAGCATTTACTCTCCATTTTTTTAGGCGTGATAGGAGCATATGCCTGTTATAAGATCAGTCCTAAGACATGGAAGGAGTATTCTTTGCCATTAGTTATAAGTTCATTTTTAATACTTGCTCTGGTAGTGCTTTTTGGTTCTCATGCAGGTGGAGCGACTAGGTGGATCCAGTTTGGCCCAATGAGATTACAGCCAGGTGAGTTTGTAAAACTAGTAACAGTAATTGCAATTGCTTCCTATGCAAATAGATATAGAGATAGAATGGGAAGCTTCACCTATGGAGTACTCTATCCTGGAATATTTCTATCATGTTTTGCAGTATTGTTTTTAATGCAGCCAGATTTTGGATCAACTGCGGTGATATGTTTAGTCGCAGGTTGCCAGCTATTTTTAGTAGTAGGATTAAGTCATTTTTTATCTGTTGGATTAGTCGCGGGATTGATGGCGGGGGTCTTAGTTGCAGTAAGCCCATATAGAATGAGAAGATTTGTTGCATTCTTAGATCCTTTTAGTGACCCTACCAGCTCAGGTTATCAACTAATACAGTCTTTAATCGCGGTAGGTTCTGGAGGATTTTTAGGTCAGGGGCTTGGAGTCAGTAAACAAAAGCTATTTTATCTTCCCGCAGCGCACACAGACTTTATCTTTGCGGTCGTATCTGAAGAATTTGGAATGATTGGAGCCATGTTTGTAGTTGCCTTATTTTTAGCGATTTTATTTAGAGGGCTTAGGGTGACATTTATATTGGCAGAAGATATTTTCTTATCCTTAATGGCCCTTGGATTGACCGCTTTAATCGTGTTGCCTGCTCTATTGAATATGGGGGTAGTATTGGGACTATTGCCTACAAAAGGCTTGGTGCTGCCATTTATCTCTTTTGGAGGAACGGCAATGATCGCATCTTGTTGTGCACTAGGTTTACTCCTTAGATTGTCTAAAGATGCAGAGCAATTAGCCAATCAAAATCAGGACATGTAAATTGAAAGCAATAATGCTATCTGCTGGTGGTACGGGTGGCCATGTCTTACCAGCTATCTTAGTCGCTAAGGAGATACAAAAAACCAGCCCCAATCAAAGAGTCATAATTCTAGGAGTAGGGACACCCATAGAGAAGAAGCTATTAGCGGACACTAGTTTTGAACACATTATTTTGGATTCAAGGGGAATCGTGGGGAAGGGCTTGATATCGAAGGTATCCGCACTTTATTCTCATATAAAAAATTTTAAGACTCTAAAAAACATATTAAGAAATAATAGTGTAAGTGCAGTGTTAGGTTTTGGAGGGTACCCATCATTTATGCCCTTACTTGCTGCAAGGACTATGGGTCTAAAAACATTCCTATTTGAACAAAATGGAAAAGCAGGCCTCGCCAATAAGCTCGCCTCCCTATTCGTCAGGAAGTGCTATTCAGTACCTTATGCTGAAGGGCTACTTAGTTCTAAGATTACCTATATCTTTAATCCAGTAAGAGAAGAAATTAGGAACTTAGATAAAACTCAAAACTTCTTAAGTACAGTAGAAGGCAAGGAGAAGAATTTGAATATTCTAATCCTAGGAGGAAGCCAAGGCGCGGTCAGTATGAATACTTTAGTATCTGAAACGCTGATTTCTTTAAATCGCTCAGATATTTCCGTAGTGCATCAAACCGGTGAAAGGGACATAGGTAGGATGAAAACTACCTATAAAGGAATAGCAAGTAAGGTAGATTGTGTGTCCTTTATCGAAGATATGGCGGGGGAATACCAAAAAGCAGATCTAATTATCTCTAGGGCAGGAGCTGGAACTTACGGCGAAATACTGGCAGTGGAAAAACCCTGCATATTTATTCCGCTCATAATATCTAGAGGTCATCAATACTATAATGTCTCCCATTTAAGCATGGCAGGCGGAGCGCTTGTGCTTGATCAAAGTCGGGGAGAGGAATCAAGCCAGCAGTTAATAGACTTGATAGTAAAATCACTAGAGGATTCAGAGTATCTAAAAAGCATAAGAACGAATTTAATTGCTTTTAAAGAAAAGACCAAAGGCGAGGCAGGGGAGAAAGTCCTTAGCCAAATGTTGTTGCAGGAGATAGGATAGATTATGAGAGCTTTAATGTGTTGTTTAGCAATGCTATTTTTTTCAAGTGCAGTATGCGCAGAAGCAGAAGATGCATTTAAAAATGCACACGGCGCATTCTTTAAATTATATAATCCAGAGAGAACGGATATTCGTGTAGGTTATCTCCACGAGCTAGATGCAAAAGAAAGTGATGGGCCAGGTGAATTTAGTCTAAATAATCCCTATGCTGAGTTTTTAGTTCAAATGCCTTTGGGAGAAGATGCTTTTTTTTCGTTAGGAGGAGAGTTTGAGTTAAGGCGATATATTTTTAAACCAGTTGATGGCGCCGCGACAAGAGCGGGATCGGAAAATCTATATGCAATCGATTTCTCTCCCGGCTTAGGCTATTTTCTTAACAATGACGTTTTAGTGTGGGCACAAGGAACTCTAGGGAATTATAGTGATCTTGAGGGAGGTATAACAGACTTAGATGATTATCAGTTGCTAGGAAAGGTAAGTTTCGTATTTAACATTAATCCTGGAGCGCAAATAGTACTAGGTGCAAGCTATTCGAATGATTATTTAGATCAAAGATTTTTACCATTTATTGGCTTGAGGTTAATGTCAGACACAGGTAAGTTTAGTCTTTCAGTAGATCTACCCTTCCATATAAGGGCAGGATATTACATCTCACCTGAGATAGAGTTGTTTACGCAGTTAGTAGTTAGCGGTGACCGATATCAAGCGAATATAAACGGCCTAGACCTAAAAGTAGCCGCCCACGACGAACGAGCAGGTTTAGGACTGAGATTCTGGATATTTAATAAACTTAGTTTAACCTTCGAGGGTGGAAGAACACTTGGAAGTGAACTAAGATTCGAAGACAAACAAGCTGGACAATTTAGAACCAATGATATTCAGTCTCATTGGTATGCAAGAAGCTACTTAGGTTGGCCATTGTAAAGGTGAGAGACCTGCCATTATGAAAATGGCAGGTCTCCTCCGTCGATTGTAGAACCTTGTTAGAGACTCACTAGCTCAGGAGCCTCGTGATGAGAAACGGTGAAGGAAGATGTCCCT
>CAYGUX010000022.1:0-45936 GCA_964353175.1 uncultured Bdellovibrionales bacterium
CCCCCCCCCCCCCCCCCCCCCCCCCCCCCCCCCCCCCCCCCCCCCCCCCCGTCATTGCGAAGAGCGATGCACTAACCTTGTCATTGCGAGGAGCGAAGCGACGTGGCAATCTCATGAGATCCCCACGTCGCTTCGCTCCTCGGGATGACAAGTTGGGGATGCAAACTATACACCCACCCCCCTTTGCGAATGCTTAGCGTTCTTTGCGCCTTTGCGGTGGCTCCCCAAACCCACGCTTTAGAAACTGTGCTGAGAAGAAACACAAAATTTTTTTTATATTTATATATTGTGGTTTTTTTGATTTTTTAAATTGTTACAAGATCGAAACTCTCTTTCACTGAAAATCAAAAGTTGAATCACCATTTCAAGTTTGGAAAAATCCCAAAAGGAATATCCTTCACTAAATTATTTCATGGAATAATTTATGAGGGATATTCCTCCATAGTCATGTCGCCTAATTGGCCTTAACTATGAGGGGAGACTTCCCCAAGGAACATGTCTTGCTTCCTCGTTGGGAGTGGGATTGATTTAATTTCTTTGGTTTTTTGCCTGGACACAGGCAAAGGAGAACTTGCGATGAAAATTTCAACTTTCGTTACAGCAGTAAAAGGTATTTTTGGTTCATGCGATCGTCCGTCACGACGAAACAAATCGCGTGCGCCACAAGTTGCAGAAGTTCTGGAAAACCGAGCACTGCTCGCCGCTACACTTTTCGGTGGCTACGAATTCGAGGGAGTAGGCTACACGCCGCTACCTTCGGATGTTGACGTCCGAGGACTTGATGTATTCGGAAACACCGTTATAGTATTCGGAGGTAATGAGTCAGGCCATGGACGAGCCTTGGAAATCGAAGCAATTGATGGTCTCTTTAGTGACACAACGTCATCCAAGACCATTCTTTCGCCCTACGAACACGAAACAGGAAATAGCTCATACGCAAGTGTGGGTGCTGTTATTCCTGTTGAGAATCCAGCGGAGGGACAGGATCGATTTCGGTACCTCATCGAGGGAGCAGAGGGGGAGGATGCAGACAAATTTCGAGTCTTCTCTTATCAGGACGATCAACTCACTTTGACTCGAAGTGACATCGATGGTCCAATCAGGCTCATCGGGGTTACTGAACTTGGGGAGATAGTACTAGATACTGGTGCCACCACCTTGTTCAAAGACGGAACTACAAGAACGTTGGAAGGATTCGTATCAAGTAGTGCTGCAGTATCTTCCGAAGGAACCACTCTCGGTGGTTTTACCGCATCAGAATCCTTCGAATTAACTGCGCAACTGTGGAACTCTCAAGGGGAATTCATTCCAACTTACTTTAATTCCACCGAATTTACGATCGATGACATAATTCGACTGGATGAGAGTGAGCAAGGACTGATCGGAGTTGCATTCGTTACGAATGACGAAGGGGTTCAAGGGGAAATTCTCTTCTCTGGGACTCCCTCAAGCGATGGGTATATGATCACCCCAATTTCTTCCTTGTTTGATCACTTCACGATCCAAGCAACGGAGGCAATCGGAGAGTCATATTATTTCGTTACTGATCTTCCAAATGTGCCGAATGATGGAATGATCCGTGTCGCGGATCCATCGGCAACCCTCCCAGACTTCCCAGAAGCCCTCATGGTTTCTGACTACATCCCGAATCTCGAAGGAGTTCTGGATGTAGTAGTGAGGCACGCAACCTTCGATGAAAGCAGCTCTGTACTCTACGTACAGGGGACCTGCATAAAAGAAGGGGGAGTATCTGAAAATTGGATTATCAGTATCTCCGTCACTGCGGAGCAAGCGACTTTGGAAAAACCCACTGGGGATTTCCAGAACCTGCCTACTCAGGTTCGACAATCAAAAGTTGTTAATTGGGCGCCTGTGGAAAGAGCGTTGGGCTACAACGTTCTAACCACAGGACTAAACGGAACATTTTTACTCAGCGAAGGAGTAGAAACAAGTCAGATTAGTATGGTCTTGGGTCTGGCTGGTGAATACGAAATATCAGTCCAAGCATTCGGAGAAAATGGAATTCTCTCCGAATGGTCAGATACTACTACGTTCACCGTCTCTGAAAGAGGTCCTTTGATCTCATTCAAGGACACGGAAGGGACAAGCTCAACTATTACATGGACGGCGGTGGAAGGAGCAAATTCATACGAAGTATGGGTAACTTCCAGTGCTCGAAGGATGCGAGTAGTGAGCGAAATAGTCTCTAGTACAGAGCTAAGGGTTGAACTACCCGCAGGTCGCTACTGGGTCTGGGTTAAACCGCTAGGAACAGCAGTTTCACAGCCATGGTCGCCACCAGCGACAATTACGCTTGAAACTGCCCCAGTGGCGGTGACTGTCACCTCCACCGTAGAGAACCAAAATGTCATTAGTTGGACCGGAGATCCAGAACTACTTTATGATGTTTGGGTAGCAGGACCCAGCTCAAACAGAGCACTGCTGAGAAAATCTGTCACAGGAACAAGTCTTGTAGTCTCCGAATTACCACTGGGAGAATACAGGGCGTGGGTCAGAGGAATTGATCCACAGTCAACAGAAGAAAGAGTGATTCCCACAACTCGATGGAGCACACCGACCACTTTCGGAGTTCCGATCGTAGAAGTGCGCTCTAACAAAATCATATCCTGGACATCCTATGTTGATACCAATCAATATGAAGTCTGGGTGTATGATGAAAACAATCAACGGGTTGATATCGGCGACAATCTAATTGTAGGGACTGAAGTGGACTTAAGTTCCCATCTCGGAAATGGAAATTACCGTTTCTGGGTAAGAGCAATTTCTGCAGATGGCCTATTCCAAGGACTTTGGAGCCGAAAGCAGCTACTTGAATTTAACAATTAAGCAAGAAAGGTTCTCTCACCTGACCGCAGACAATTTTGTCCGCGGTCAGGGTTTCTTCTCTGCACTTTTTATAATTTAACATCTTATTAAAACAAAAAAGACTACCAATGGCTCAGCGAAACTATGACTTTAAGGAATACTCATACAATGCAGCATGCTATAGATTCTGTTTCATTAACTTTAAACAGTTTCATCTAAAGGCAGTATTTGTTCTTAGCCGTCTTAATTCATTCTGCACAAACTAGGATTTTGGGGATCTTGCGTATTTAAATAAATCCGCTTCGTATTCAACCTCTGGGCCTGCCCAATTAAATACCCCACAGGCTTAGCACAAGGCGCCGCCACAGGCACCTCATCAGGCCCCACCCCATAAGCCAAAGGCTCATCAATACCTTCATTCCCCCCACTCCCACCAACATCCCCATTACCAAGCTCATCTTCTACCGCTTGCGTAAATGGCCCTGCTGGGATTGGTTCTCTGACTACGTAAAAATTAAATTCTTTTTCGTTCACACCGCTATGAAATAAACTACTTTTTACATTAGCTATGGAAATTATTTTTATTGGATACCGCTTTAATAAAACTTTCACTGATTGAAGTTCAGATTTATCAGCTGCTGGTATTGGAGTATCGTCTGAATAGCCTAGATTAAGTATTTTATTGTTACAATTAAATTTTTGAACAACTCCATCACCATCCTTTCCCGTATAGGTAACACATTCAGCAGGAAGTAAGGACAACATTTCACCTTGCACAGTATAAGTAAACTGACCACCCTCAGGCTTTTCTCTACTTAATTCTTTGGTTAAAGTAAGAAGCGGTCTTTCTCCAGAAGGCTGTAAATAGCCAACAGACTCAAGAAACCTCACACCCCCCTCCATAACAAACTCATTAGCTTTTCTAGCTCTATTAAATTCTTTTAAATCTCGTCGGACGCCTGTACTAGGATTAGCAACATCAGGCCCCTCACCAGGACTACTAAGATCAATATCTAAATTCGGCACTGTACTAGCAATTTTCCCAGCTCTATACATAGCCTCATTAATCATATTGCTTTCATGCATCGTACGAGAATACCAAACAATAAAAAACACAGTACTCAAAAGAATAGGAAGCACCATCATAGCCTCCATCATCGTGGTGCCACGTTCATCTTTTATTGGATTGTTTGTATGTAGAGATTTCATGAGTTATTGTATTATAGCTTAGGTTAAGATGACTAATCTGTAAGAAAAAGACTTAAATTGATTATATGTTGTGATATTAAGGGCTTAGGGGGTGCGCATTTGAGCTGAACAACTCGAGAGATAGGTAACAGTTTGTACTGAGGACAAGATAACCCTTCCCCTTCTCAACCAAACATATCTTCCAAAGTAACAAGCTTCTGAAAGTTCTCTTTAAAGAGCATATTCTCTAGGGCTCCTGAAGCCGAGATAAGAATGGGCATTAGTGATTTTTTAGTTTTTGTAACTGCTTTGAAAATCGCTAAACGTTCCTTAAGTGTATCGGAGTATGATTTATCTATAACAATAGGGTTTTTGGTAAATTTAATTTCACAGATATTTAGGACTTGGTCTGCCCTATCTATAACATAATCTATTTCTGCAATACTCCAACAGGCCTCAGAGCCCTCCGCAAATCCCAACTTTAAGCCCACTAAAGTAAGCCCTTCCCACAAATCCGCACCATCTCCATTTTTTCTACGATAAAGTTAAAATGGAAACATCCCTAAAAAATAAGAAAAAAAAGGCCATCAAAATGTCTTAACCCCTAAGGATAGACTATCCCGAAGGTACGAGCTCTTTTGTGACGAGGAGATTTAGAAACTCACAGTTCCTCTACGCCAATAATAAGAACCTAGAATCCAGAGTACTGGGATCCTTAGGTAAATATATTCATAAGTACGAAGTGAAAATCTATGCCTTTACGCTATTTGCTAGCCATGATCATTCACTGAATGACTTTAAACCCAAAACTAAATCTCACTTTTACAGAGACTTAGGAGCAAGAACAGCAGAAGCTGTTAAAAAGTATGTACCATCCTTTGGAACAGGTTCAGTATTTGAATTTGTACAGGGCTCTGAGGCCTATTCAGTCTATTCTCAAGTGGTTATTCAATGTGGGGAGGGACGGTGTACTTATAGCGGTTCTAAGTTCGCAACAAACTCAATTACCTTCTTTTTAAAGCTCTTGGGGTCAATCGCTGGATACTTAATTAAATTTGGTTCGATTTGATGAAATAGTATTAATAACTTTTCTATTCCTATCAATCCATAATCATACATTGATCTAACGTCTATAAGGTCCCTTTCAAATCCCCTCTCTATCTTAGATAAGGCTTGCGAATAGAAATCAAAGTGGAGAAAATCCACCTTAGCATATCTATCTATAAAAACTGAACGTTCCTGCCACTGCGGAAGTTCTGGTATGAAATCATCGGGAGAAGCTAACTCAATGTTTACCGAGAGAGTGTCTTTTAACTTTGCAATAATATTGAATGCCTCACCATCTGGAATAATTTTTAAATCTATATCATGCGTCGAAGCTCGCCAACCATAAACTAAGGCAGATGCACCTCCAAGAATATACACTGAGCACTGAGATTTAAAGGGTTTTGCAAACTCCTTAAAAAACTCTTTGAGCAAATCTATGTTAAGCTCCCTACGCATTGCTCAATTCGCCTTCTACAGATCTCATAAAGCTTATCAATCGCCTGTTTAAAGCATTAAATTTCGAGTGGGCCGCATCTCCATATTGTAAATATAAACTTTGATATAGCTCCATTGATGGGTCAATGGGAGAAACCCCATTGAGAACAATCCCTAAGTTTTCCAGTCTTGACTTGGCTGAGAAAAGTAAGGCTGAATAAATAGTGCTCTTAGCTTGGGATATGTCCAATAAACCTTGTTCAATAAATTCATGTCCAGGATGATGTTGCATATTGAGATAATAGCACTAATTAACGAGAGTTTAAAGCGAGGATAAAAAACTTTAACGACTCCCAATAAGCCTAATAGTACCCTAAAGTGGCAAAAACCATGCTGAGGTGCTGTTTTTTGATGGCAATTTCCAGCATCTGGGCATGAAAGCTACCACTTAGGAAAAATCACTCACTAATCCCATTAAAAAAAGCTGACAATGACTCAAGGCTCTTACTTCCTAAATCCTCACCGCCTCTTTTTCTAACGGATACGGTATTGGCTTCTATTTCTTTTTCTCCTACGACAAACACATAAGGGATCTTTTCTGTTTGTGCGTTTCGGATTTTATAGCCTAGGGTATTATTGCTATCATCAATCTTTACTCTAACCTCTAAGCCTTCAACACTCTTAACCACGCTTTCAGCATATTCTTTATACTTTTCTGAAACTGGTATTACTCTTACTTGCTCCGGTGATAACCAGAATGGGAATGCCCCTCCGTAATGTTCTATTAGTACTCCGAAAAATCTCTCTAAAGAACCTAACAATGCCCGATGGAGCATGTATGGTCTCTGAGGTTTTCCATCTTCGCCTACATAGGAGATGTCGAATCTTTCTGGTAAATTAAAATCAAACTGAATAGTACTTAGTTGCCATTCTCTTCCGATTGCATCCTTTACACAAAGATCTATTTTAGGACCATAGAAAGCTCCATCGCCTTCATTGACAGAATATTCTATTCCGCTTCTAATTAAAGCTTCCCTTAGCGCGTTCTCCGCATCGTCCCATCTCTCCTCTTCCCCCACTCGCTCCAATGGCCTTGTACTTAACTTAATATTAAAATCACTAAACCCAAAGTCTCTAAGCAAATCTAAACTAAAATTTAGCACTCTATCAATCTCCGCAGGCATTTGATCTGGCCTACAGAATAAATGAGCGTCATCTTGAGTAAAACCTCTTACTCTTGTTAATCCGTGAAGTGTGCCACTTCTTTCAAATCGATAAACTGTCCCCCACTCTGCAAACCTAAGTGGTAGATCTCTATATGATCGCATTTTAGAATCAAAAATCTGCACATGGAATGGGCAGTTCATGGGTTTTAAATAATATTCTTGGCCTTCGATATCGATAGGAGCATACATTCCGTCTTTATAGAATTCTAAATGCCCACTTGTCTCCCAAAGAGAGGACTTACCAATGTGAGGAGTCACTACAAAATCATATCCTCCCTTGAGGTGCTTTTTCTTGCAATGCTCCTCTATAATATACCTCATTAATCCACCCTTAGGGTGCCAAAGAATCAAACCCGCCCCGACGGTTTCTGGCTTAGTACTAAAAAGATCTAAGTCCTTACCTACTCGTCTATGATCTCGTTTTTTTGCTTCCTCAAGTTGTTTTAGATAATCTTTAAGATCATCTTTTTTATAATACGCTGTTCCGTATATACGCTGGAGCATCTTATTTTTTTCATTCCCTCTCCAATACGCACCAGCCAAGTCTAGAAGTTTAAAATGTTTAACAAGACTTGTCTTAGGAATATGTGGGCCTGCACAAAGGTCTGTGAAATCCCCATCTTGATAAAAGGAAATCTTCTGTCCCTTCTCACCAAGCTCCTTAATTAACTCAACCTTATAGATCTCTCCGCGCTCAGCCATATAAGCTTCTGCTTCTTCCACGCTTAGAGTACTTCTTTTAAATTCACATCCCTCTTTGATGATTTTTTTCATCTCATCAGAGATCTTCGCTAGGTCCTCTTCCTTAAATGGCTCGGGAACATCGAAGTCATAATAAAATCCTTCATCTATCGCAGGACCAATGGCAAATTTAGCTTGAGGATAAAGTCTTCTAACTGCTTGAGCTAAGACGTGCGACATACTGTGTCGATAAAGTAACTTTACTTCCTTTGTGTCGTCTTCTAAGTATAAGACTTTCGCTGGAACTTCCGTAGAAATTTCTAAATTTAAATCTGTCTCGATATCTAAAAGGGTGGAGCCTTGAACGGCGATACCTATCGCTAACTTATTTTTCAAAGTTAATTCAGCCAATATCTCCCTTACAGGGATCGACTGATTAGAGGATTCAAACACACCTTCACTACCAAAATTGAGTTTCATGATTACCAAGCTTTTAATTTAATATCTAAAGATAAGATATGAAAATCTAGCTTGAGTGTAAACAAATAGAGCTAAAATATGCCTAATGACAGCTCTAAATAGATTTCAGATTATTGATTGAAGATACCTGAAGCCCAAATACTTCCTATGGCTCCATTAGATGAGATAAAAGGACGATTAGAGACTCTCACTACATGACGGGGAATCTGAATACTATTGCTAGGTGCCTTATCAGGGTGTAGGCGACGTTCTTCTCGACTTATAAAGAACTTTGGTCGAACGGTAATTTTTTCAGGTGTAGATTCTTCTCGATCTGCGAAATAGCCTTTCTGCACTAGGCTTTCAGGGAAAAAACCATCGACCCGAGTATCAGCAGTCAAGGGTGAAAGATAAAAGATAATGGCTAATGTGAATAAGATGTATTTCATAAAATATTCCCGCACTTTCATATAGCATAATTAGGATGCCTAATAACAGCTATAGTCGGCAAAAATATTAATTTAGTGAAGAATGAGTATTTTACCTATTCTTAAAAACACAAAAAAAGGGCTTGAGCGCCTTAAAAGACGACTCAAGCCCCTATTTTCATTAGGACTTCTTTGCAATGAAGCTACTACCTGCTGGAAGGAGTAGTATATCCTGTAGTTGGTATATCGCTTGCGGCTCTCCCACCCCACCAATATCCGTTGTTCCTACCCCTAGACCAGCCTTGGGAAGTTGAATACCTACTAGTATCCCCTCCTTGAGCATAAGATGGCGTATTTGCATAAGGATTTGATCTTTGACTTCGATCCACCTTAAAATCATCATCTTGTTGAAGGGCTAATTTACTTGGCTCTTTTGAAGGTAATAATACCTCTTCCTCGGCCACAGCATTTGTCCCAAACATTACCAATAGCGAACCCGCTAAAAACAATTTATTTTTCATACTTTCTCCTAACAAATCTATCTAAAGATTGAACTAATAGTATTCTTAACGTCTCTTACATCTCCAACCATAGAAGACCCAGTTCTAGTAACATCTCTATAAACGTCTAGAACCTCTTTCTTGCTTTCATATTCATGACGAGCAGCAAGACGATCTCTATTGATGATAGCAATTTGTTCTGCAGTTAAATGACCCTTAACATCCAATTGAATATGGGCCTTTCTAGCCTGCTCAGATGTTAGCTCTCCTTCTAAATAAGCTCTATCAATAGCATTCTTAATATCACCCTTAGACATGCCTGCGACATCAGTTCTACCCACATTACCAACTCCCATACCAGCAAATTCTTCTCTATAAGAACTACCTTGAACACATGCTGAAGCCAATAACGATAAGCTGATTAGCGCAATTTTACATTTTCTCATAATAAATACCTCCTCCTAAAACCCTATTAAGTTATCAAACTAGTTATGACTTATCCTCAAAAATAGTCTCATTGCTTCTAAATAAATGGTAAGCGCCCAAAATCAATACATCTTTTTGGATCCACAGCCAAAGGGGCACTTCGACCTTTAGAGTGGGTACTAACAGAAGGTGATAGCATTTTCATTCGGAACACTCTATTTAGCCTTAATTACCTGGCCATCTAATTTGTAGGGGCGATCCCTTGCGGTCGCCCATGAACTGAATCAATACAGCGACTTAGGGGAGGGCAACCGCAAGGGATTGCCCCTACGGAAGCCATTCTTCTATTTTTAACAACAAACAACCTGTAATTTATTTGCTATAATGTCGTAGCGACAACCCACTCTAAAGGGTGATGAGCCACCAAAGGCTTCGGACGAACACTCCACCCTAGACACTTCCATTCTTTTTTCCTTCCTGCTAGCATAATCATTATCTATGGCCAAACCAAGTTACTCTAAATCTAAGTCCCCTAGTTTTACAGACTTCCTTAGTCTTATTCCTAAAATTAGGAAGGCAACAGACCAAGCAAGTTCTCTAAAAGCCCTTCTAACTGCTTCTGATATAAATCCTGTTATTGCAGTTGAGTATGAGAGTTTTTTAATTTTAAAACAAACTTTTGATTCGCTGTTTTCAGCTTTAAAAAACAAACTGCCAGAGGTTCAGCTTGTTCGAATCCAAGGCGATACTCTTAATTCAGATAAAGCACTAGACGAACTATGCATAAATATTTGTACTCAAACTTTTTTTGCATCTGACATACTTTACTTAATTGCCGATGGTAAGAAGTTAAAAGACAAGTCTATAGAAAAACTAATCGCAGCTGGGAAGACGAGTGAAAATTCTTGGTGCATTATTAGTGTGGACTCGATCCCACAAAACAAACTATGGAAGTCCCTCTTTAGCGGACAAGGAACTTTTTCATTAGAAAACCCAACAGGCGATAGGCTCAGGAAATGGATAGCTAAACAAGCACAAACTTTGGGATTAGAATCCATAGATGCTGAAGCAACAAACTACCTAATTCAAGAGCACGAGAGTAACCCTGAGAAAATTCATACCACCCTGGACAAAGCATCCCTACTCCTACCAATAGGAGCTCCTCTCCAACTAGATTCCCTAAAAACAATCCTTCAAAAAGGCATGCATAAAGACATATTTGATCTCTTTAATGCCATTGCTAAAAAAGATAGACTTCTCACCTCTCTAATTCTTGATAGAGTCCTAAACGAAGGTTCCCATCCCCTACAAGTGGTAGCTCTAATAAGCAAAAGCCTTAGGTCGGTGGCTGGAGCACTAAGTAGAACCACAGAAACTTCAAGTGATATTTCTAATCCTTGGATGTTAAAAAAACTCCCCATCAACCTTTTCTCTGAAGCTAGAGTTGTTAATGGACTAAAAATCTTAGCTGAGCTGGATTCTGGCCTCAAGGGTAGAAACTACGGCGAAGAAGAATTTTTAAGCTCTAAACTACTCAGCATTTAGTTCAGCTTGACCCTACTTAATAGATCCCCGCTAAACGGCTTGTTTTTAGAGCATCTCCAAATAGCGACTGTTTTACTCTCCTTATGGCACTTTAAAACTAATTCATTACAGGGTAATAAAAGTTAATAATATTTTAAAAATACATTAATTTATAGATCTATTACTTATGAGCGATAAGAATTTTGACTGCGTTGTTATTGGTGCCGGCCCAGGTGGATATGTTGCTGCGATTAGAGCGGCTCAACTTGGAATGAAAGTGGCTGTCGTAGAAATGGAATCTCCAGGTGGTGTTTGCCTAAACTGGGGTTGTATTCCAACGAAAGCCCTTCTAAAAAGTGCTGAAGTATTTCACACACTCAGACATGCTGCTGATTTTGGATTATCAGTTCAAGGCGTGGGCTACCACTTTCCAGCGGTAATCGATAGATCAAGACAAGTCGTAGATAAAATGACCAAAGGGGTTCAATTTCTTTTGAAAAAGAATAAAGTTGAACTAATCATGGGGCATGGTTCTCTTAAAAAAGGGAAAAAGGTAGAGGTTACCGATTCTTCGGGTGCAAAGTCCACTATTGGATATAAAAATGTAATCATAGCAACTGGTGGCCGAGCAAGAACTCTCCCACATCTACCTGTAGATAACGAAAGAATCATAACGTACAGAAAAGCACTAGAGCTTAAAGAAAGACCAAACAAACTTCTTGTTATTGGAGCTGGGGCGATTGGTATTGAGTTTGCATATTTCTATAGCACATTCGGCACCGAGGTAACTGTAGTAGAAATGGCGGACACAGTATTGCCAGTAGAAGATAAAGAAATATCAAAAACTCTAGCTAAAATATTCTCAAGAAATGGCATGAAGCTAAAGCTAAATACTACAGTTGAGAAGCTTAGTAGAAAAGGCAACACAATTTCAGCCACTCTTTCTTCTTCAGAAGGTAAAGAAGAGTGGACTGGAGATCATTGTTTAGTAGCAATCGGGTTCCAAGGAAACATTGAAGGACTTGGGCTTGAAGAAATCGGCGTTAAAACTGATAGATCCTTTATCCCAGTAGATGAATATTACAGGACAGGATTAGATGGTGTTTATGCTATTGGTGACGTTAATGGGCCTCCATTATTAGCTCACGTAGCTAGCCATGAAGGTATTATTGCTGCAGAACACATGAATAACGCTCATCCTCATCCGATTGACTATAAGAGCATTCCAGGGTGCACATATTGCCAACCTCAAGTAGCCTCAGTAGGTTACACAGAGGAAAAAGCAAGAGCTGAAGGCTTTGATATTAAAATCGGTAAGTTCCCATTCACTGCTAGCGGTAAAGCGGTAGCAACGAATGAGACTGATGGTTTTACTAAAGTCATTATAGACGCTAAAACTGAGGAAGTACTAGGTGTTCACATCATACATCCTGAGGCAACTGAACTGATCGCAGAAGCTTCCATTGTAAAATCACATGAAGGTACTGCTTCAAGTGTCGCAAACACTATCCATGCTCACCCTACTCTTTCAGAGGCGGTAATGGAAGCAATGGCTGATGCTTTAGATAAAGCAATTCACATCTAAACATTTACGTAACAGTAGTTTTATTAAAGCCCCTTTTTTATCAAAGGGGCTTTTTACGTCTTCTTTCTCTTGCCTAAGGTTAAAAACCATGGGATTCTTTTTAGTAGAACTTATGATTAAAAGTGGAAAGCAAAAAGGACTCTAGCCTTCAATGAAGAAAAAAACCTCAACAAAAAAAGTCCCAGCAAAGACAAGCGTTTTAAGTACAACTAAAAAAGCTGCGAAAAAAGCTGTAGCCACTGCGAAAAAAAAGTCTTCTAAAACTACAAAAAAAGCAGGATCCAGCTCCCCCAAAACCATCTCTAAAAAAACACCCAAACAACAAACAGAACACCAGTTCATAACTGGCTACAGAGAGATGCTTCGCGCGAGAATCATAGACGAAAAAGCAATTACTCTTTATAAACAAAATAAATGCCACTTTCAGATTGGTTGCGCTGGGCATGAGGCAGTGACTGTCGCTGCGGGCTTTGCACTACGGCCTTCCAAAGACTGGTTCTATCCATATTATAGAGATATGGGACTAGTATGCGCTCTAGGCATGACGACCAAAGACTTAATGTTAAACATCCTCAGCAAGGCCGATGACCCAAACTCAGGTGGGAGACAAATGCCTATGCACTACGGGCATAAGGACTTAAGAATAGTATCTCAAAGCTCCCCTACTGGCACGCAATTCCTCCAAGCCGTTGGAGCTGCGATGGGTGCGAAGTATAACAAAACTGATGAAGTCATTTATGTTTCATCTGGAGAAGGTACCACTGCCCAAGGAGCGTATCACGAAGCCTTAAACTGGGCTGCTAGAGAAAAGCTGCCGATCATCTTTGTAATTCAAGATAACCAATTTGCGATCTCAGTCCATATTAGTGAACATATCGCTGGTGGTAGTATCGAAAAAATATCTTCCGGCTATGAAGGACTCACCGTTGAAAAATTAAATGGTTTAGACTTTGATGCCTCCTTTAAAGCAATGAAAAAAGCTTCAGATCGAGCAAAAAAAGGCCAAGGGCCGACGCTATTTATTGCAGATGTAGTTAGACTACAAAGTCATTCTATCTCAGACAATCAGCTTAAATATAGAAAAACTAAAGAAATAGAAGCTGAGAAGAAAAAAGATCCGATTCTACTCTTAGAAAAGAAAATACTCGCGAAAAAGATCGCCACGAAAGCATCTCTAGCTAACATTAAAGAAAACATTATAGAGGAAGTGAATCAAGCTACAATATGGGCGGAGACACAAGCTGAACCAACAGCGGAATCTGCACTAGACTTCGTACTTCATGACAGCTACCCAAGTCCAATTCTAGAACAAGAGCCTACGGGGCCTGAAGAGTTCTTAGTTGATGCAATAAATAAAGCACTACATGAAGAGATGAAACGCGAACCGAAGATGGTCGTATTCGGCCAAGATGTTGGTTATGGCAAGGGCGGAGTGTTCTCTGTAACTGCTGGACTAACCGATGCCTTTGGACCTGATAGATGTTTTAACTCACCTCTAGCCGAAGATAGTATTTGTGGAACGGCGGTTGGTCTTGCGACAGTTGGATATAAGCCTGTGGTTGAAATTCAATTCGGAGATTATATCTGGACTGGAATGATGCAGATCAGAAATGAGCTAGCTAGCATGTACTACAGAAGTAAGGGTGACTTCCTTTGTCCTGCAGTGATACGAGTAGCTGTTGGTGGATATATTCGTGGTGCACTTTATCATTCTCAAAACATAGAATCGACCTTCGCCCACTTCCCTGGCTTAGTTGTAATTTACCCTTCAAATGCAAGTGACGCTAAAGGCCTTTTAAAAAGCGCTATTCGAGGGAACGATCCTGTGCTTTTCTTAGAGCATAAAGGATTGTATAGGCAAGTATTTTCAAAAGGTAAGATCGGTGATGAAGACTCCTTAATTCCAATTGGAAAAGCTAAAGTAACAAGAGAAGGCACAAGTGCAACGATTGTAACATGGGGTGCTCTTGTTCATCGGTCTATGATGGTCGCAGCAGAGATAGAAGAGGAGTCGGGTCATCAGATTGAAGTTATAGATATTAGGACGATCTCCCCTCTTGACAAGGAGAGTATCTTAAATAGCGTTAAAAAAACTAACAGGCTACTAATCGCTCATGAGGATGTTGAATTTGTTGGTTTCGGTGCTGAGATTGCTGCGATGGTAGCGGATGAAGCTTTTGAATACCTCGATGCACCAATCAAGAGAGTGGCATCTAAATTCGCCATGGTAGGACAAGCCCCGAACCTAGAAATGGACGTACTACCGAACAGAAATGATATTAAAGTCGCGGTACAAGAATTACTTAGTTATTAGAGAAAAACAAGGCCGCCCTCCCTACATATCACCATGATCTCTCATACTATAAAAACCTGTTCGACTAAAAACTAAATGATCTAAAAGCTGAATTCCTAATATCTCTCCAGCTTGCACCAATCGTTTTGTTACAAGCACATCCTCCTTACTCGGATGTAAAACTCCGCTAGGATGATTATGTGCCACTATCACTGAGGCGGACCTTTCAGCTAAAGGTTCCGCATAAACTTCCCGTGGATGAACTTGACAATAATTCAACAATCCAATGCTAACAATACGACTAGACAAAACTTCATGCGCTCCGTTTAGAGAAATGCAAATAAAATGTTCCTGCTTCCTATCTGATAAATGAGTAAGCAACGGCATAACATCGGCACTAGAGCGCACTTTTATACCTTCTGGGCGTATCCTCCTTCTAGCAAACTCCAAAGCTGAAATAATCAAACAAGCCTTAGCCGAACCCATTCCAGCTACACTTTTTAAGTCATCCAACTTTAGCGAGCCATTCCTAGAATCAATAATAGGCAAAATATCAGCCGCAAGCCTCCCCACACTAACGCCCTTGATCCCTGAGCCTAAAATAACACTCAATAACTCAACATCACTGAGCACCCCTACCCCCTCCGATTCTAGGCGTTCCCTAGGCAGAAGAGGACTATGATTATATATCTTTCTATCCATGAGTTTCTTATCGTAAAATTCTTAAGATCGTTCCCTTTCCGAGCTGGGGGCAAATTGCTATAGTAAGCCAATATTAATAATATTAAACTTGTTACCGACTATTCTCGTGCGAGAATAACTTCAAAATTAGGAGACTCATGAAGACCGAAATGCTTATGCCCCAAATGGGAGAATCAATCGCAGAAGCAACTGTTGTCAAATGGCACAAACACATTGGCGACTACGTAAAAAGAGATGAGACTATTCTTGAAATATCGACAGACAAGGTGGACTCAGAAATTCCTAGCCCAGAATCTGGATACTTGAAAGAAATCCTTGCTAAGGAAGGTGAAGTTGTAGCGGTAAAATCCATTATAGCAATCATAGATTCAGAACAAGAAGGGGCTGCAACAACTCCTAAGAAAGAAGCACCGAGAGAAGTAGTTGAAGTGTTTTCTCCTCCACAACAAGCAGCTCCCGCAACAGAAGCGCCAGCTCAAACACCTAGCTCAAATAAATCTTATTCACCCTTAGTAAGAAACATCGCTTCACAGAATAATGTATCTGAATCAGAACTTGATTCGATTGAAGGTAGTGGCACGCATGGTAGAGTAACCAAAGAAGATTTACTTCACTACATAGACTCAAAATCAGGTTCAAGCACTCAACAACAAGCTCCCCAAGCTAGTGCACCGCAACAAGCTGCTCCACAGGCAGCTCCTGTACCAGCAAGGATTCCAGAGCCAGCTAGCGCCCCATCCTCTTATGGACCAGGCACAAAGGTTGAGCCTTTTGACTCTATGAGAAAAGCTATCGCAGAACACATGGTCAGATCTAAACATACCAGCCCTCATGTTTACTCCGTATGTGAAATTGACGTAACCAATATCGCGAAGTGGAGAGCAAGAGAAAAGTCTGCATTTAAAGCACGTGAAGGATTTAACCTTAGCTTTACTCCCTTCTTCCTAGAAGCAGTAGTTAAAGGATTAACTGAATACCCAAGTATAAACGCTTCAATTGAAGGCGATAACTTAATTGTAAAAAGAGACATTAACTTAGGTTGCGCTGTTGCACTTGGTGAAGGTGGGCTAGGCGGATTAATTGTTCCTAACATCAAAAATGCTGGCTCACTTAACTTTACAGGTATTGCTCGTGGCTTAAACGACGTTGCAACAAGAGCAAGAAGTAAAAAATTAAAGCCAGATGACGTACAAGGTGGAACCTTTACTGTTACTAACGTAGGTGTATTTGGAAATATCCTAGGATACCCAATTATCAGTCAACCACAGTTGGCGATACTTGCATTAGGGGCGATTAAAAAACGTCCAGTTGTTATTGGTGACGCTATCGCGATTCGTGACATCTGCTACTTAACTCTAGCTTATGATCATAGAGCAATTGATGGTTCACTTTCTGGCCACTTCTTAAAGTATGTCACTGACTACCTTGAGAACTGGGACATGAATAGAACTCCATAAGACTACAAACAACAATGACATGGCACTTCTCTAAAGAATTAAATCGGATTCGCCTTGGTGAATTCGATATGGGAGGAGTGCTATACCATGCGAGGTACTTTCATCTCTTAGAGGAGCTAAGGGAGGAATATTTCATCCACAGTGGGCAAGCTTATCAAAGCTTAGTTGAGCGCGGATTACACCTTCCCCTAGTTGATGCAAAAATAAAGTACATAAAACCAATAAGATACGGAGATACCGTAATCGGGCACTTAAAATTAGAACTTATTGGACAAACACGGATACTATGCACTCAAGAACTCCAAGCGCCTGATAACACCACATATTCTAAAGCCGAGACAACTCATGCCTTGGTGAAAGTTACTAAAGATGGAAGCACCTTTAAGCCGACTAAGGTATTAGATTATTTAACTCTTCCATTATTAAAAATTAATGCGCCCTGATACTATCTCCATAAAGAGGCAAATTGCGAGTCTCCTCTTTAACATGACCAAGTGGCATGCATGGCTACCGACTAAAGAGTGCCGTATTCTGATGTACCATAGAATTACCAATCCAGAGGAAGAACCTATTCCACAACTTCCCGGAATGTACGTAAGGCCTAAAACATTCAGATCTCACTTAGAATACCTAAGCAAACATTTTAAGATAATTCCCTTAGAGGAGATTATAAAGATGTACTCTAATAAACTAACAACAAAAGAAAAATACATTGCCCTAACTTTTGACGATGCTTGGATAGACTTTAAAACCAATGCCCTTCCAATACTACAAGAATTTAATGCACCTGCCACTGTATTTGTTCCCACCAAGTTCATAGATACAGGAGAATTTTTCTGGAATGACATCGTGCAATTGGCCATACATAATGGAACCCCAATAGAGTGCTCTCCAGAATCAAGTAAACCGCAAGACCTAACTAAAGTCATAGAAGAACTAAAACTGGATAGGACAAAAAGAGAAAATTTAGTAAGGCTCTTGAAGTCTAAACTATCAAAGGAACTAAAATCTATCCCGTCTCAATTTTTATCTTGGGAAGACATTCAAAACATAAGTAAAAATGGCTTAATCTCGTTCGGATCACACTCCCACTCCCATCACATTTCAACTCAAATCACCAATCAAGAATTTGAGTCAGATGTCACGCTCTCTCAATCTGAATTTAACAAACATTCAATCGAATTAAGTCAGACATTTTGTTACCCTAATCAAAATAGAAACAATGAAACTGATCAAACTCTTAGCTCTTTAGGCTTTTCAAGTGCCCTTGGCATCTTAGATGAGCCTTCTAACTTCGCCTACACTCGAATAGGCATACATGAAGATATTAGTTCAAATAACTCTCTCTTCTCTTTAACTCTAGGGGTATAAAGATGGGAAATAAAGAGAATAAATTCATTGAGAAGCTGTATAAAAAAAGACAAAATGAGATATTAAACTCTGCCGCTTATAAATATTATTCATATATAAAGACAAGATACTTTGCTAAAAAAACAACTTCCAAAAACAACTTAGTAAATTTAAAAAACTCCTTCTACAAAAAATACGGACAAACTTGGACTATTCTAAAATATTCACGAATATGCGATCCAAGCGATATCCCTTTTTACATCCCCATAACTACCTACATAACGGAGCAAAGTTTTAGGCTACACCTAGACACACTAAGTAGAACTACAAACGTAATCCCCCTAGACACACTCATTAACTATCTAAGAAACAATGATCAACCTCCCTTAGGTTCAATTGTGATTACTATCGATGAGGGATACAACTCGGCTTACTATAAAGCCCTACCAGCCTTATTGGACTTCGAAATTCCAGCAACATTCTCTATCCCCACAGCCTACATCGGCAACAAGGTTCTAATGTGGGATACCTTAATAGAAAACTTTGTTAAAATTTTATTGGACAATAAGATAGTCTATTCAGAATTCCCTAGCCTACCTAAAGATTTAAATGACCTACTGGAAGGGACCTACAACGAGGACAAACTCCCAGGCTCAACGACCCTAGAGTCCATGATCTATCTATTTCTAAGCTTAAAACCAAATGAAAGAATGTTGTTCTTTCAAGATATAGAAAGTATACTGCGAGAGAACAGTCTAAATCTACCTACTTGGCAAGACTTCATGGATTGGGAACAACTTTTAGACTTACGAAAAGCTAACTATTCTATTATTTCGAAACTTCACACCGCATTGCCCTCTAATTTCTTAAAAATTAAAGAACTAGAAAAGGAAATAGAATTAAGCATGGCAATGTTTCAATCCTACGAACTACCAATACCAACAACTGTTAGTCTTCCATTTGACGTTTACAATAGAAATACTTTGGATACTCTTGCCGGACTAAATATAACACATGCCCTAGGAGGGGAGGATGCACCAGACTATTTCAAACAAAACTCCTCTTGTAAACTATTAAAGCGTAAATCTCTCTTGGATGGCAACACCAACCAAGAAGACCTCTTCTTACTAAATCTCTACTCTTAACCTACTATGATCGATATTGAAGTTGAAAAACTAGCGAAAAATTTCATTAACAAATATTCTCTACCTCAAGAGATACAGAATCATTACAAGCTAGATTTAACTCTGTACTCCTGCAATCTAATTGACTATATTCTAAATTTTGAATTTCTCCCAGGTAGAGTTACAGACATAGAAGTAGAAATCCTAGAAGCTTCTGCATATCTAGGTATCTCTCTTCACTACACGCTCATCCACACCAATTCATTAATTCAAGCAGACTTAAGCCTGTCAGATCTATCCACAAAAGAAGTTAAATTAAGTATTTCACAACTCAAAATTGGCGACAGCAAACCATCAGTAGTAAAACTATCAAGACTTCTAAGATCTATATACTTAGAACGTAAGGATAGGCCTCGCTCTCTAGGTAAAACCATAATCAATTCTGCGCTAAGCACAAGGCCAATGGAACAAATCGCACTTGGTTTAGTTCTAGGCTACAGTTCATACTACGAAGGATCCTTAAAAGACGCCAAAGAGTCTGATTTACTAATCCATTTTCATGAAGTTTTTAAGTTCTTAGCAATTAATCTTGAAAATATTATCAAACTAAATAATCCATTACTAGAAAAGGTAGAGATTCTCCCATTGATTAATCCAGCCCTAATTGGTCCAGCATTAGGATATCAAGAGGAGTCCTTAGGTAGCAGAGCAATTACGACTCTCGCCAGCAAATTATCAGAATCTAAGTTAGATGAAGCAACTCAAGAACAATTCTTTCGTGCTCTCCTTAGGATGCCAGATCTTCATTGTAGTTCTTTAGGGTATATTTTCCTAGCTAACAGCCCTAATAGGTTAGGTTCCCTCAAAGAGCTCGGAGAATTCGCAATGAACTACCCCATCTTATGCTCTAAACTAAGAGCGATGTATCAATTTCTAAGAAAAAAATCTGGTGGATCAAGCTGGGAGACCCTCGCTTCAAAGAAAAAATTCCACGACGCTTGGGCAGAGCTTGATGCGGAACATAGTTGTGGCCTACTTCCATTCATATACGCCATAAAAATTGAAGACATACTCATCCCAGAACATCTCGCATTCTACCAAATGCTTTCTATAGGGAAAATCCAAGAAGCCATGGATATCTCTGCGGTCCTTCCTGAAGAAAACAAGACTGCAAGTCTTTTACTGAACTTAGCCCTAAACTCACTATTATTAAACGACACCGAAAAATCGGGAGAATTAATTAAAGCAGTTTTCCCAAAAATAGAAGAAAAACAAACTGCACTAGAACTAGAAAATTGCCTTAACTACATACTACATTCGCTTCTCTCGAATAGAAAAAAAATTGAAGAACATAACTTTTCACCCGTAAGATTACCTACATTATGGAATCTTAACTATATTTATACAAAAGTATTTTTAGAAGATAGAATTAAGTATCAACTGCCTTTGAATATTGAGATACTTCCAACAATAGAGGAAGAAGGTCTATCAAGCATGTCTGAATATTATTCTCTACTTCTATTCTCCAAAACAAAAAGAAATCAAGCATTTAAACTATCCTCCACACCCTTTAATTATTGGCTAGAGGCCGTAAAGATAGCAAAAAAAGCAAAGTAGAACTTCCCCTTCCTCACTTACAACCCTCCCTTGAATTCTATCAAAACTATTCATCATCTTCATCTAAATGATATAGACTATTCTTACGACGATTATTTTTCTTTACGCTTGTTTCTCTTAAGGCTCTCCTCCCCCCACCAGAACCCTGAACCAAATCATTTAAATCTCCACCAAAAGTAGTATCAATAAACTGATGAGAATTAATAACTCCATTAGGAGTAATTCTCATAGAAGGAGTTGTAAGCGCTTTTCTTAAATAGTCCTTCAAAAATTCTGGTTTCTTAGCTTCAAATTCCTCTAACCTAAGCTTGAACTCCTCCTCAGACAGAACACCTCCCCCAGAAGAGGTACCTAGAATAGGCCTAAAATATTCACGCAATACATCATCATCATATAAGCTAACACCAAATCCTACCGCAGCAGCAAAAGCAGAATTAGCCAGTGGATTGGTCCTAACCGCTTCTTGAGCCTCTTGTGATTTACCGAACACTCCCTCATAAGTACTTTTACCCTCTCCTACGACCATACTAACTTGATCAGCATAAGCCTTCAACATACCCATTCTTAAGTTGAACTCAGCTAAATGGCGCTCAACTTCCTGAGCCGAACCATCATCACCCTCAGTAACCCAAGGAACAGGGATAGCACCAAGATTACCTATCATTTCATGGAGTTCATAAGCTAAAGCATCTACAGTTCCTTCATAACTAGCTTGAGCTGCTTCGCTCTTAGCTTGCTTTTGCAATATTTCAAAATCTTTTTTGTTAGCAGCTGTTTGCACAGTTAGAGCATTTGAATAATGTAGTTTCAATAAGCTACTCGGAATATTACCATAGGCTCGGCCCATTATATTGCTTGGAGCTACTTCACCGCCAATCTGCTCCAAACCAGCATGTGCTTTTGCATTAGCGTTCAGGTTCTGTTGCTCGAAATGCTTTGATCTACTTGTATTTGAGTAGCGTACCGCATCAGCAATATTTGCCTGATCACCATACCCCGCTGCTAACCTTGACCGAGCTTGCGCCCCTTGTGGAGACAACCCTCGTTCTTCCCTACCTTGCAATAGATCCTGCCCACCCCCAGATCCTCCCAAACTATAAGCTAGACCTCGAATACTTTGCAATGCAATAGCATCACTCTTTAATGCAGAAATAGCACCCTGCTGAACCTTACCACCCATGTTGTCACCGAAGAAACTGGAGAAATGATTTACTCCTTGAGAGACAATCCCAGCTCCAGCCCTCATACTTCCAAGAATCAAATTAGCGGTTACAGGAGGAATTGCTAATACACACACAGACAACATCGCATAATATCCATGCATCTGAAACGTAGGGTCCATTTGTTCTAAGGCAACCATCGCCGTTGCTAAATCATCTGGTATAAATTCATTCTCTCCTATCTTTTGCTTTTGCACCGCGTAAATCGACCAAAAAATAGTATCTAACTGCATCACGATAGCCATTGCTACATCCCAACTCTTAGCCCATATCCAGATCCAAAACCACATAAAGAAACCTGAAGCCTTTCCTGGAATTAAAAGCAATAGAGCAAAAAATGGAAAAGTTACTCCTAAAAAATATAGTATTAGTCCTTGATAAACAGGCATACTATATGCGGCATGGGCCAAACGTTCTTTTTCAGCAAATTCCTGTACACCTAAACGTTGTCTTTCAGCGTTAGAAAAATCTCCCTCCAATCTTGTAGATAAACTACGAATATCCGCATTTCCAGCAAATCTAGCTATTCGAGAACCTGTATCATTAGAACGCATCACATTTCGCAAATAATACTTAGAAATAATACGAGCGATATCCTGAGAAGCGATAGCTCCACTTGTATCGTCACTTAACAACTGACCACCAGCGAGACCTGAAGCCTGGCCTAGAAGATTATTAATCGCATCCTTTTCTATCCCTAAATCTTTAGCACTTTTTCCTAAATCAGTTTCAATAACTGCAGCCTGTTCTTTTATTCCATATAAAACGAAGCCCCAGATATCCTTACAGGAGTATATTCCAGATTGATTAATATTCGCATCTGCGACCTGACCCAATACTTGACCGAGAATAGCTGTAACTACTCCACCAATACCACCAAAAACACCTCCTATTAACGGAAGTGTATATTTATAAAATACTGCTTGAGCATTAGCCGCTTCCATATACTTACGTATCACCTTATTATTCGCAAAGGAATATTTAGGAAGATCTAACAATCTATTATAACGTTCTAGTGCAGCAGCTTGAGTTTCAACATTGTAGTCTGCCGATTTCTGAACAGCAGATTGAACACTTCCAGGCATCTCACCTAACTGAGCAGCGGTAAGTCGATCCAGTGGATTAGTAACTGCCTTTCCTGCTTGAATTACTTCATAGCAATATCCAGTTAATCCTAAATGAATCAATTCTTGTAAACCGACATCATCCTCTTTAAAATTAGTCATTGATCCAAACAACTGCCCTTTAGCGATAAACCATAGATCATTCTTTATCTGTACACCATTAATGGTATCCACCATTGAACGAGTTACGTCGCTAGTCATAGTAACAAACTTACGGAATACAGTTGAAACATTTGCAGGGCCTGACACACCCTCCGTAACAGCTTCGGTATGTTTAGTTACCTGCTCAACACTTCTCTCATTAGACCCAAAACTCCACTTTGCTTGCGGAATAGGTGAGCGATCAAGGATTACTGCAAAGAATACCGCTGGACCAATCAATAGCCATGGAGCCATACGAGATGACTTTAGAACAGTAAACTGAACCAAGGCGATAGTAACGCCTAGTAAATAGATAAGAGCCCCTACTTCTTCTTTTAAAGGCGCAGCTAAAGAATCTAACAAACTTGCCTGATAGATATATCCAGCGGACTCTAGAACCGCCCCGACTAATGTGCCTGCACTATTTACTGCCATAATATAGCTCTAATCTACTATTTCCCTTCCTTGCTTCACTTTTCCCTGTTTAAATCCCCTCATTTAGTAATGCTTTTAAATGCATTTGGTATAATTTGTATAATTTGGTCATATACAGCCGCGTTGTCATAATATTCTGAAGCAAGTTTATTCTTATAAGCCATCTCGTATGGTTGACTTCCTTGCAGATCATGAGAATAGTAACCGACTGCAACTGCTCTATTAGAAGCATATTGACCAGCTCCGCTTACAGAAGTTTCATAGTATGCATTATAACCCGCAGTACTGATCTTATTTTTCAAAGCTGTCTCAGCCTGACTCGCTTCTGATTTCAATACAGAAAGAGGTACTCCTGCGAGTTTAAAATCCCCAGACTTACCCATAACTCCTTCAAGAAAGCCTATAGTAGCATTTAATTTAACAATTCTTCCGACTTCGCCAGAAAATACCGACTCAACCATAGTTGACAACATCGCCTTATCACCATTTTTGTAAGACATCTCCTGAAGTCTTTTCATATGACCTTGAGCTTGTTGAGAGCGAGAGTAAGAGGAAGCTCCACCAGCTATTTTTGCAGAATACTGTTGCCAGTTAGAGGTCATAATATTTCCAAGCTCACCACCGCCACCTTTTACAAAAACGGCTGTAACCATAGGAACAGCAAATAAACATGTGGCTATAAGATTATAATATACCGCTTCGGAGTGCATTGGATCGATCTCCATCATCTTAACAAAAGCCTGACCTGGCTTAAGCACTTCACTATCTTCAATATTCATTCCTCTTGGGAATAGAGAATACAACATATTGTCAATCAACATTACTACAGCAAAACCAAGGTCCCACAACTTCAACCAAGCCCAAAGCCCCATCCATGACAAGAAATTCAAAGCCCGTCCTGGAATAATCGTCATCATCGCAAAGAATGGATATGCTGCTGACAGAATTAATAAACCAACCCCTTGGTAATGCGGAAGACTTAATGCCGCAGTGACAAATTCAGATCTCTGGCCATAAGATTCAGTTGTATTAAATTGGGCAATTGCACCTGCTACATCTTCGTTATTTCCTGTTCCAGCTCCAGGTTCTGGCTCCACCCCATTATTTATCAAGGGACTTCCACCTGTCATAGAATTTCTAGCGATATGAGAGTTCTGCTCCCAGATTTCATTCCATAAAGCCTTTGTCATTAACCAGTTTATGGCATGTTGTTTCGCATTACTGGAAACTCCTGGCGCTTCTAAACGTCCTTCATACTTACCTGTATATTCACCAATCTTTAAAAAATAAGTTTCTCTCGCCTTATCTAAGCTCTCTCCAGGTTGAAGGGCATGTTTAATTTGAAGATCAATGGCTTCCACTATTTCCTCGGAAACATCTGGCAATAGCTCCTCCCAAAGCTCTCTACAAGTAAATGCCTTACCTTCTAGCTTTTTTTCCCTTATGTACTGAGTTACTTCATCTGGCCAACCTCCAACTTGTTGACCTCCTTGAAACAAAATAGATTTCTTCTTATCATAATCAGCAACAATTTCTTTCGCTCTTTGAACATCCGTCGGCAAACTACCAGGTGTATATACTTTTCTCTCCGCATCAAAGAATTCTCGACATTGATTACCAAGAGTAAGCTTAATTACAGCCCTAAGATTTGGATCATTAATCCTACCTAAGAAGTTCCAAGTATTCATATACTTTTCTACTTTGTTTACAAAATTATACTCAGATTGCGATTCCTCTAAGCCAATCCCAGCTATAAGTTTTTGTGAAACTTCCGAGGTAAAAGCGTTCCAGAACATAAAGAATGTACTGACCCGAATACCAGTACCTGTGCCATCATCAACGACCCCGACCAAAGCCTTCTTTAAAGCCGCTGGCTCAAAAGTTTCCGTACCAAAAGCCCACTCAGTTCCATCAGACTGGCTACGAACCGTTGTAAGAAACATAAATAAGGTAGGCCCAATTAGTAAATATCTCCCCCACTTATAATTTCCACCGGAAGCAAATACTATCACTGCAGTAGCAATAGCAATAAGATATAGAACTGCGGCTAAACTTTGACCATCTGCACCTGCTACCCAATCTAACATATCAGACTGTATCGCAGCCCCAGCAGTCTCCATCGCAGCGGAGACTAGGGTGGAAGCTTTTCCTACCATTACATCTGCCATAAATTACTCCACTCCTTTACCATCACCCCTTACTCCTGGCCTATTGATAGTATCCGTATCAGCATCAAATAATTTTTCATAGATCATATTTAAAAATGGGTTTGATAGATTCTCACTACTATCCTTAGCAGTACCAACTTCAAGAACACGGCCCTCCATTGAAACTTGCATTGATAGCTCCATCGCAGATTTAGCATTTCCCACAGCATTGTTATATGGCGGTCCATAATGTCGGCCACTAAGGCCCCCCGTGTAACTAATTAAATGAGTATAGTCCGAATGTGCTGCCTCTATCAGCTTGTCAAGAATTACAGGCTCACCACTTTTCTCAGCGTCTTTTATTAATGTTTTCAATTTAGAGCCACCGGGGATACTACCTAAACTACCTACAAATCCATCTAACTCTTTCATCTGAGCTAAAGATACTTCCGCTTCTAAACGTGGCATTCCCCTGAACACATGGGGCAAAACAATTCTTTCGCCTTTTTCCCTAGCATCTGCTTTCATAAACTCACCCCAAGTCCATTCCCTATTTACATCGATTGCTCCTCTTCGTTTAAATCCTTCCTCATTTGAGTTTTTATCATTATATACGGCTGAATCTTCAGCATACTTTTCTAATACTTTGGCAGGTACAGCTTCATCTAGTGAAGTCTTATTTGGATCAACTGTTGGCCCAATATGTGGGGCGCCTTCAGGAAGAGCATACATCTTAGCGTTTGCAGGAAGAGGAATTTCCCTGTTTGGATTCTTTGGATCCACCATCATGTTCGCACTTCTCTCAAAGTTATCTAACTGAGACATTTCTCGTTTATATTGGCCGCGATATTCTTGGTTGCCTACTGCCACCATCGACTCCATCCATTTATAAACAGCCATCGTATGCAAAGCACGTCCACCAACTATCATACCAGCATTCTCACGAGAAAATAGTGCTTTCCGAGTATCTTGAGCAATCGCCCTACCGGCCATATCTTGGGCACCTCTTCTAGGATTAAAACCACTTGCAGATTGTCCTGTTGCTTCTGAACCCAGAGCCATATTACCAGCCATTTGCCCCAAGCCAGCTTGCAATCTCGGAATATCTCGCTCAACAGTATTCAAAATCTCTCTCATGGATGATTTATTTTCCCAAGTCTTAAATCTTTGTGAAGTCTGATCTATACTATTTCTAAACATCTCAAACATTCCAGTTGCCCCTAGGCAAAAATGAGCAGTAAGAAAAGGTACTGAGACTGTTAAGAATGAACTTAACTCGAAATATAAATTCTGTGTAGCTAACGGATCGTTATTCAAAATAACGCTAAAAACAGAGGAAGGATCACCCCAATCTATTGTTTCATCAAATGTATTATTCCTATGCTTTAAAATATGCCAAAACATATCCTTACAGACTAAGACCAAAGCAAAACCAACATCCCAACTCTTAACCCATACCCAGAGAGAGACCCACATCATAAATTGCATTGCCTTACCTGGGACCACCAACAGTATCGCAAAAAAAGGAAACGCTATTGATAATATATAAAGTAATAAGCCTTGAATGTACGGAATGGAAGCTGCAAAATACTTCATAGCAAAATACCCTCCTCTAGCATAAGCTCCAGGAGCATCTCTCATCGCAACAGATAAATCTTGTTGATTAATAACGTTAGTACCGAATAGTTGTGATTGCAACTGAGAGTTCGAGGAATGGCCTAAAACATTTTTATACATGTGGACTGCAAGGTAGTCTACTGGGATTGCTTCCTTAGTATCATTCAATACTTCTTCCTTACTAGACTCAGGAGCACTCTCATTTTCTCCCTTATGATAATCAGTCTGATAAGCTCTCTTAGCTCTCGCCTGAAAACTAGCCCCAATCCATTTCCAAACATTCTTACAACTTGCCCAATAGCCCTGTTTCGGATCATTGATATTTATTCCATCAAATCCAGGTTCTCCAGCCATTGACTTCAAATATCTCTTAATCTCATAATCAGCTCCCGAGCTAAAAAACATTCCAAAATCATCACCCCAGGCCTTATCTCCTTCAGCCTTAATCTTAGCTACATCTCCATCACTTCTAACTTGAGAACCAGAGTTCAATAGCTTCTTGGTATCAACACCAGACTGAATATAATTCTGTATAGCATAGGAACATTCTGCTTGATGACGACTTACTAAAAGTGGTAGTACTCCATCCATTGGCATATCCAATAATAAATATGATAACGCTCGCTCCCTTGCAACAAAACGTAAATGATCTCGATTATCTGTATTTACTAATAACTGCGTAATCTCTTGAACCACTTCGGTTGCGATTCCATCAACTAGAGCATAAGCTAAAGAAACCTTCTTAGTACCACCATTATCATCGACACTTCTAATATGTTTTAAAAATTCAGTCTGACGACCTATCGAATTGGGTATTTCATAAGAACCCATTTTTGCAACACTACCGTTTGTTTCAACAGTAGTGGTAACCATAAAGGTATATAGAGTAGGGCCTATTAGAAGGTAAATTCCTTGACGATAATTGCCAAACATCGCAACCGAACCTATAGCCATGGCAACTGCAAATAGATAGAAGAGACTTGCGATACTATTTAACTCTGTTAAATTTTCTAAAATTTTAGCTTGATCAATTATGCCTTTTGTTTGTAGAGTAGCCGCTACAATATGACCGACTCCACCCTCTAGCTGTACAGACATAGAGGGCATCCATCTTCCAAAAGAGAATCCTTGAAAATCCAATAAAATTTTTATAACTTCTAACACGTAGCAAACTGAGCAATAATTGATAAATCATAGGGATAAGTCCTAAGAACTTAAAGAACACACTCTAAGCTTCTTAATTATCTAATACCCTAATACTTATCTATATTATTAGCGTTTTGCTTCACTTAGGCTCATACGATCAAGGCTAACGCTAGAATAGGCGTTCTATCCGTCCTCTACGACTCTCCACTCCACCACCCCGTAGCCTTATTATAAGCTGAAGACAGTAAACCCTTGCCAACATCCTTCACTGACCCTGCAATCCTACCGATAGGCACAATCGACTCAACCACTTCCCCAAAAGCTCCGTATGCCCGTCTAGTTTGACGGCCGGCCAATTTAGCCTTTTCTCCCATCCAAGCTTTCTCCATCTCAGCTAATTTAAAAGAAACATCACTATGAATACTAGCCATTCCATTACCCATACTAAAATGTTCATAACGATTAAAAGAAACATAGGCTCTTGCCATCTCTGATTGACGGAAATAAGAAGAATCTCTTTTCTCTTCCATATAGATAGAGTTAGAAAGCTGGATATACTCACTACATTGTTTATAGTAAGTCTGCATCATTTTGACTCTTGCATAATCACCCTCTGATAGTGCGTCCGAGACACCACCCAATAGTCTTAGAACTGATATTACAGGATGTCTATCTCCATTAAATGTATCCAATAGATCTCTCGTCATGGAAAAAGGCGCTATTAAGCCGATATCTCGGCCGATCTTCGAAGCTTCTACCCTAAGTTCTACAATACCATTAAAATTTCTCTCTAACTCTGCATCAAATATTGGATTGGTAGGCTGTATCCCAGGCTTCTGTGGAGCGTAGGCATCCCGATACCGTTGAATAGCACGTTGCCTCTCCTCTGATAGGCCACTACTTGCCGCTATGGATTTTCTAATTTGCTCCGACTGCAAATTAACCATATTGCCATGGGACTTAAATTCCTCGGCGTCAAATTTCATTCCTCTTACCATACTCATCCTTAAGTATTAAATTCTTAAATATTCTTTTGTATCTCTTACTCTACTTATATTATGCAAAGAGATAAAGAAACCATGCTCTAAAGGCTTAAAAGCTTTGTAATTCCAGGATACTACAGGTAGTTTATGTGAATACGTATACTACAATTATTCCTTAGGTTTAGTTGCTGGAAATTGATCTGCAGCTGTATTTTTAGTTGCCTCCAAAGCGCCACTATTGTCTTGGCTTTCACCAATACCTGTAACGTTACTAATAGCGGTTTTTGCAGCGCTAGCAGCATTAGTAAGGTGATTGAGGTTATGCTGATAAGCATCTTCCGAACTCGCATTCTTCACGCCCTTATCTAATTTATCAAGGCCTTGAAATGCTGCCACTCCATGCCCACGCAAACTAAACATATCACCCTGAGCTCTACCAATTAGAATCTGACCAACTTTTTGAGTAGAATGATAATCTTCAACTGTTTTAGTCAGCTTAGAACTGATATCAGACAGGCCTCCCATGAAAGCTCCCGCAACGGCTTTTTTTGAACCCAAAATTGCTTCCGCTGTAATAAAAGGCACTGCTCCTATCAATGCAGATACTATTAGCCAATACATACTTATAGAATATGAATAATCCCCACTGTAATGCATTGCTAGTAAATCTACTGGTGTATATTTACCTACTGCATTAGTTTCAAAAAAAGTTGTTTTAGGTAGTATTTCCCATAATAAATTATCTATTACCATCACCATCGCAAAACCCACATCCCAACTCTTTGCCCAAGCCCACAAAGCCATCCAATTAAAAAAACTACTTGCTTGACCAGGCACCAATATTGTTAGTGCAAAAAATGGATAGGTAACAGAAAGAACATACAGAATCATACCCTGAAAATATGGTATCAACATCAGTAGGGTAAAAGCTTCAAATTGTTTAGAAACAGCCATTGTTTGCGCATTTTGAGATCGCAGTACATCATCCATTCCTTGTAAGCTAGTTGCTCTTCTATTACTTGAAGCATCACTTGAAGGTACTACTCCCGACATATCCCCACCCAAGATCCCTTGAAAAGATGTTGAAGCAGAATCTATCGTGCTATTTTTACGAATCATCAAAGCACTAAAAATATTCCCAAGGACCTTCATTGATTCTCCAGCTCCCCCCATAGCATCATCAGAGGAGTCAGATGGGAAAGGGCAAGGATCGTCTCCACTAGTCCCAGCTCCATCCGCTGGTGTTGTGATCTTATCCTTTGCATCATCATGAATCTTCTCAATTGAAGCTGCACCTTCTACTGAGGCAGCCTCAGCCCCTACGATATTATTAGTCAGATTCTCTGACTGAGCAGCAAAATCTCTAGTCGCACTCTGCCTAAACCAATTCCATAACTGCAAACAGCTCACAGGTCCGTGCTCATAGGGTGGAGTTAGACCTCTTGCATATTCAGCTAAATCAACATTCTCAGTTTCTAAATTAAACTTCTTTGTGTCAAAATTATCACAGTACTCTTGCTTGGCTTTATTATATGGAGCAGTTCCTTGATAGGCCGTATCTCTTTTACCTTTCCCTATCAATCTTGCGTAGTGTATCTGCTGAGCGCATCTTTGAAAAAAGTATGCCCCCATGGACTTTCCACCGGGAGTAGTAAGATCAAAGGAGAATATGCCTTCCACCATTCTCTGCCTAGCCATAAATAAAATTGCTTTCTTAGCATCCTCTGCCATGATTTTCTCAATCAACAACTGATAGATCTCAGAAATCAATTCATTATATTTATGAAAAACGAAGGAAACCTCCGTGGGAGTATCTTGACGCCCCATAACTTGCTCTTTTACTCCATCTGGACCCTTAAATGGTCCCATTTGCCACTCTGGGCCTTGAGCACTAATTCGATTCTTCAAACCATTCAACTCCACCCCTGATACATAGATGAAAATAGGGGGGCCAAGTAATAACCAAAGCGCCGCCTGATATCTACCCATTAAACCCACAGTAAGTAGCGCACTAACGACTACACCTAAATAAATCAAAGCACCAAGATCTCCAAACATAGTATTTAAACTTGTTAAAAGTTGATTTTGAGCATGATATCCAACCGATTCCATCGCAGCAACTACCACTGTACCTGAGGAAGCACTACTTCCATCAACAGCATACACAGAAGAACTAAGACAAGACAAGACAACAAACAGGCCTATAAATGGTTTAAGAAAGAATCTAGTCATTTTCAAGCTGCCTCTTCAAAGCCTTATCGTGAACCTTGCCTTCCCTAGTACCTCTAGTAGCCTGACCTGGGGTAGAATAAAACGGCATGGCTTGTTTTTCAGTGGCATTAAAAAAGTCTTTGGCATTATTCTCAGCTTTTTCTGCTTGATTATAAGTCTCATAAAAGTTCGCTACTATTTGTGCGGCGAAAAGTGGATTAGCGTGCCCTATCTCACTTATAGTACCTGGCAATTTAAATCTATTGCCATCACCACTAAGCATATCACTCTTCGCTTGCGCAGAATCTATCATGGCAGAAACATTTGCCCTCATCTGATCTAAGTTAGAAGCACCAGCATCTAATTGGACCGGTTGAAATACATTACTTTCACTTAGAAAGTTAGCGATTTGAAAAAAATTATTTTTATACTCTAGTGGGCGAGATTCTAAGATGGCCAAGTCACTTGACTGCCTCTGATTCATGAACACTGCTTCCTGATCCCAGACTATTCCTAACTGAGCTAAAGGGGCAAAACTTGCAATTGATGCTTGCTTCTCTGAAAAGAAACCTCCTTTTTGATACTCTGAGCCACCGATTAAATCTCCTCTCTGCATCTGACCATTTTCATCTACATTAATTTGATATACAGCTCGATTACCTCCAAATCCATAAGTTGGTTGCTCTGACGCTCCCCCTGGAATGGTCGCCAATTCCTTAGCAGTACTATCCGCAAACATAAACTGGAAATAATCTCCAACCACTCCCTTCTGGCTCATCAATGCATCAATTCTAGCTTTCGCATTATTTTTCTCTTCCTCAGTACCGTCTGCATGGAATAATTCATTTCTCATTTCCAAAATAGTTTCAGCACTAAGGCCAAGGTTTCTCTGATGCTGAACAGCAGACTCATACCCATTAAAACCTCCTTGATTTATAAGGTTGGACGCAACACTGAAATAATTAAAGGTTCCGGGCTCTCGATTATCTTCGCTTAAACGTTCGCTAACTTTAGCCATCATCTCTTCATACCGACCCTCGCCAGCCGCCATAGCCTCTTTTAAATCCTTACTGACGGATCCGTCCTGAAGTAAACCAATTCCCTCTTTGAGGAAATATCCTCCTAATAGCGCCTTTGCCGCACTAGGATCACTTACAGCTTCCCCCATGGTCTTACCGATTAGCTCTCCCCTAGCAATATCCGCACTTACGACTGCGAACATAGTATTAGTGACCATATCAATATGATCTTTCATATTATTACCTTTTGGAGCATTTGTTTCGAAACCTCCACTTAACCTAGTACCTGCTCCATCTAAGGCAGCAGCATAAGAATCCGCTGACATTTGTAACATCCCCCAACGACCGAACATCTGATCAAAAGCACCCCTTTGCCCAGATTCGTATTTTAATTCACTCCCAACCATATTAGTATAGACGCTCATAAATTTTCCTGCAGAATCCGTTCCTTTTTTAACCAAACTTGCAGCACCTTTACCTGCTAAATATTCAGGAGAAGTTGCCATAGTTCTAATAGCTCCGTAGAAAAACCCTTTCCCATGTCTCAAACCGGCATCTACCCCACCAGCTCCCATGTGTGGTAATTGCTTAGCCGCCCCCTCAATTCTCGCTCTTAAATCTGATCTCTCGTTAGAAGCTGTGATAGAATACTCACCTGCTTCCCTCATAGCAGCAGCCTTAGAGTTACTTTCTATTGCTCCAACAAAACTTCCCAGTATAGCTTTTTTAGCTTTAAGAACAATTACCCCTGTAATTATCGGAATCCCCGCAGTAGCCATTGCTAATATCGTATAGTAGTGAGCGACATTCTGAACATGGTTAAAATTAAACCCCTCCCCTAATACTATCGGCAGCTTCGTCCAATCCCATGCCTCCTTAGTTCTTAACTCCTCAGATAGACTAAAGTTAGGAAGTAAATTATACATTACTCTTTCAAGTAAAATGACTGCTGCAAATCCGATATCCCAACTTTTTATCCACAACCAAGCTAAAGGAACATTAAGAAATACCTGAGCTTTACCAGGCAAGAGTACCAGCAATGCTAAGAACGGATAGGATACAGCAATCAAATACAGGCATATCCCTTGATAGTAAGGCATATTCATAGCTTTCGCATATAGCTCTCTTCTAGCGGAAGTCATGATATAAATCGGCAAGCCAACTTGCTCAGTATTAGTAATCCCCTGCATTAGGTTCATGGTAATAGCTGGAGCATAATCAATCACGGCAACGCCCATACCCACCTGAGACACCGCCGTTGCAACACTTGGCATCATCCCTACAGATATCCCCATACCAAGCTGATTACTGGCTAACAATGCATTTTGTATATCTTGAGATTCCTGCGCCATTAGAGTTGTAGAAGCCACTATAGAAGAGTGAGCCTTAGGATTCATTGGATCTTGGCTATTTTCATGCCTTTTCAGGGCACTCTGAAAAGTATCCATATAGGCTAAATGATTTGCCAGTAATGCCATTGCTACCCCTGGCTGCAGATCACATACTCCTCCACCATTGCCATCAACTGGAGCATCATCATACAGCTTGCTTGTAAGCAACTTGCAGGCTGTATCAAATCCCTCAGGCTCAGTCCATGCTCCTACGGAGAGTCTAAGTAAATTAGGAATTCTTTTAGCCGCCTGATCCCATATCATCTCTAAAAACACATCCCAAGCTTCACCACAAGAAATTGGAGTCTTTGGGACTTCTCCTGCCCAGGCCTTACTTGTTGCTGGAGTTTTACCCTTTTGTTCCATTAGAAATTCATACAGCTTAGGCGTACCCTTAGCATCTGAAGTTAAAGTCATGTATTCCATCTCGCCAGCTTTTAAATAGTTATCCCATTGCTGATTCGCTGTTGTGGTATATTTCGTACCCGCCGAAACAGAATTAGATGAAATTCCTTCTACTGCCCTAGCCTTAATATAATTTTGTGCAATTCCAAGAGCTGATTGATATAGACGTGGACATTGAACTAATAGTTCCTGTTCAAGTATATTAATTTCCTTGGGAGAAGTTGGAAGGGTTCTGGCTATCAATTCCAAACCACGAACCTTTTGCTCTACCATCAAGTCTGCGCCATCCTCATGCTTTAGCATCACATCAACAAACTCATTTACAAACTCATTGATCGGATATGCAAAAAGCCAAAATCCTTCCGCCACCTTAATATCCTTTGGTGCATCACGACCCGACTTTTTCAATACTTCTTCAACATTTTCCTGCGCTCCTGCCTCTCCCTTCACTCCGATAAAACCTCTAGCCTCTCCTCCTCCTAACTTTGCAACCACTCCTCCCACATCCTTTGTGGGGCCTACTAAAAACCAAAATAAAGCAGGGCCAATAATCAAATATCGGGGCGCTCTAAAACTACCAAATAGGACTAAAGAGAGAAGTCCACCTACAGCACCGATAAAATAGACTAAAGCTCCAGCATCGCGAAAGAAGGACTTAAAGGCGACAATAAATTCGCCTTGAGTCAAGTAACCAGCCTGTTCTAGAACCGCCGCTACATAAGTTCCTGCTACTGCTACATCTCCCGCCACTGTTACTCCTTAATCTCTATTCTAGAGACTTACCAATTGATTTAGCATATCTAGCTAATGCACCATTTTTTAAGGGATCCCGCTTTAGAGCTTCTCGTTCAGACTTTTCCATGAGCTCTCTAGCTTTACCATCAAGGTTAGAAGCGAAACCTAAACCATTAGTACGAGCAAGCCCACCTGTTCCACCACCTGTTCCACCACCTGCTCCACCATTCCCAGTAAATAGTCCCGAAGATGTGAAACCGGTTAAAGAAGTTGCATTAGTTGTGTTCGCTATTAAATTGGACTGCGCCTGTGAGGCACTAGATAGAGCTTGTAAGTTCTGCCTATCCCTATTCATGTTAAGCCCTTGAGTAATCGCATACGCTCTAAACTTTGACTGCTCATCAAGATCTGCTAAACGAACAGCCTCAAAGTATCTATCAATCAACTGACCTACTAAAGCCTTATCTCGCTGACTTATGACCGTGTTGTAAACTAAAACATCATTCACAATGTTTTTGTAAAACGCGATATGACGAACGACTGCGGACACAGCGGAAGTGTTACAAAATGCTTCTATCGTAGATGCGACTTTTAGAGATTCTTTATTTTCTTCGATCTTATTAGTACTATTACTAACCATGGTCATTATAGAATCCATAACTGCACCATATATTGGCTGACCCATTGACGCCTCTGCCATATAACGAGGAAACTCACCATCTGGGTTACCCTCTAATGTTTGATCCCATTTAGCTGCAATTTTCATTATAGATGGGCAAATTCCATACTTTATTCCAAACCTGTCTTCATCTTTCAACTGACAATCGGCGGAACTACTACCTGACAAATCACTCTTGGGTTCAAATCCTCCAGTATTGTGACATCTATTTTTATGTAAAGCGACAAACTTTTGGATAGAAACTTGAGGTGTAGCGTACCTACTTGAAATAAACTTTTCCCCTCCATCGGTTTCCTCTTTCAAAAGATAGTCGCCAAACAAATCTTTAAAAATATCAACAAATTCCTTGAGAGCATCTCCACTTTGACCTCTAGTCCTTTGATCTTGCTTAGAAACACCATAGAATGCTCTATCAACCAATGACCAAGTATTTGCATCAGCTCCATTAATTCCCTGAGGAGTAACGCTATTGTCCTCACCTAAACCATTGAGTTTCGTCTCCGACGTGGCACAACATACGCAATAAGCATAACTACCATTGCCCATTTCCTCGGGATTACTCGTGTTATAAGTTGCATAAGGATCACTTCCACTAGGTTTATCTCCACACTTATTTTTATCGCAAGTAAAGTTAACTCTTTTTCTCGTTAAACCAGTAATCTGTTCCTTAGCTACGTTCTGATTAATCGCAATTTCTAAGCAAGCTTCTAACTTCTCATCCGTATCCTTAAATACTTGTGCCCTATCCGGGCTAGCTAGACGCTCTAATGACCAGTTTACCTGTTGAAGCAGTTCTTGAGTAGCATTCATATCTGTTTGCTGCTGGCCATCTTTTAAACCAGAACCTAATGTCAAATCCAAAAATCCCATCGCTAACAACAAGACACCTCTGGTCGTCAAACCTTGCGCCAAGTAGCGATCTCTAGCCTGCTTGTCGTTTAAAAAATCTAACTGTAATCTATGTATAGGTTGATACATAGCCATAGAAGTCTTTAAAATCTCATCGTCCACTCCCATTTCACTAGGTGCAGGTAAGGTTCCATAAGTTTGATAGCCTAAGATTTTTGGAATAGAAGGTCTAAGTTCCGACTGCTCCAGAACCGCCTGCAAAGTTCCGTTCTTAGCATCATAAGTATCATTTAATATTCCAAATTCTCTCTTCATTAGAGTACTCGAACTTTTCAATTCAGAAGCTATAATCTCCCTAGGCGCTAATCCGCCATTTAACTGACCATTGGCTAGATTAGTCTTTGTCGATAGTATTGCTAGTTGCCCAGGCTTATTTGGTTCAGCTTTAGCTTCCTTAATATTCATAGCCTCAAGCGTATTTTGAGCTTCTACTCTCCCTATCAACATAAGGCTCAGAACTAAAAGTACTTTAGCAAGTGAGTTATTATTCATAATACTTCCTCCTTTTAAAATTTATCTACCTGAACCTTGCGTTCAAGCGCATCTGGAATTGACACAGTTTGTTTACTTTTTCTAAAGCTCACCACCCGAGTACCATTTCCTCCCTTAGCTTGAGCTAAAAGCAACTTATCGCCTTCACCCATAGGCGTACGAACAATTGATTGCAATTTAGAGCTATCCTCAACGGGCAAGCCTTGCGCTACTCTGACAAACTCATACATTCTATCAAACGTTTGCTGTCCACTCTTAATATAAGAACGCTGACCATTAGGACTAACGATCAACAACACAGGCAAGAATCTCACATTTACTTGTTTTGATAATTCAGTACCGTCGAAAACTTCCATAGAAAGTCCGGTATAATTTCTAAATTCTTTTAACCAAAGTTGATCCGTCTCTCCAATAACAAGTCCCGTGAACTTAACTCTAGAATCATCTTTAAACACTCTATAGAGCCTCTCCACATCAGGTGCCATCAAACGACAGTAAGAACATGACCTAGAGAACATAAAAAAGACTTCTAGCTCAGACTTCGGGTCAGGTATAATACGCTTCATGGCAACATCGTGAGTAGGCTTAATTGCAATCCCTTTTTCTAATCTTGTTTTTGCAAACTCTATATCCATCGCTTGAGCAGCTCCGACCCAATCATCGTCCTTAATTACTTTCTCTTCAATCAAAGCTTCCCCAATCAGGCTACTAATTTGCCTTACTTCAAAGAAGTAATTTTGAAGCATACGAACAAATTGTTTTGCATAACCCTTAGCAGTAACACCATCTCCCCTACGACTACTTTCAATCATCGATATAATTGAACTAGGAGCATTTGGATTAACTGCCACTTGAGGTGTTTGATCTGGCGGTAAAAATGTTTTTTTACTTACATCATCCGTTGCGAATTCTAATACTTTTTCTTTAGCACTCTCAGATTGAATCGGCTTATTCTCATTCCTAACTGCTAACTTAGCTTCATCCTGAACCTCTTCTATTACTCCCAATTTTTTTGAGAAAATGGAACCAGCATAAGATGATGGAAAGAATTTTTTTAATGGATCTGTTGGCTTACCACTAAACCCATCTGGAATAATATTCCCATTTGCAATATCCGATCTCTCTGCAAAAGCCCTTGAAGAAGATAAAACTAGAAATAAACCACTTAAAATGGCAACTACTCCCCAGTTGAATTTCTTACTCCTAAAAAGACTCATATTGTCCAAAAAGCTCCTAAACTACTAATAATCTATAATAGTTATTACCCTTATCCACTCAATGCGTGCGGTGACTATATAGACCAAGCGACTGCTATCTATTCAGAGATTAGGGAGAAATGCTTCAGGGTGGTGGGCTTATGTAGTAATATCAAGGGGATAGGCATTAAGAGTAGGGTCAGATTGCTTTTATGACAGCCTTTGAGCTTTTTCTTTCCGGAGGTTAAACAGGAAGAACTGAAGTATGGAAGGGGGAACAGGAAGTAGTTGGGAGGTGGGGTGAATAGTTTCCTTAGGCCACAATTGTAAGCGTCTCTAGAGTTTGGAGTTGGACTTCAACTTACCCCCCCCAAAAAATACTTCCTGTTCGTCTTCCCTCCTCCCATTCTTCCTGTTTTATAAATGTAAAAAAACAAACTAAATCTTAAGTTCCCCAGCTACGATTCTAGCCCGTCCGTTTAATATCAGATTATTAAACACTCTTTTATCCATTGGAGCTAATTGTAATGCTTTTTTTAGATCATCAGGTAGCCCATCAGCAGGCTCAGAAATAAACAGATGGTTCAATAAAACACTAACTGCTTCCAAACTAGTATTCCCTCTAATTTCTTCCAAAATAGCCTCCGCCAAACTATTCTCTCCACTCAACAGATAACACCATGCAAGATTATTCCCTATCTCAACCTTCTTAAACAAAGGCATGGAGCCAGCGGTATAAGATAGCTTTAAATAACGAATTGCTAGCTCAATCTGTTTCATCGCTAACAAAATCATCCCCCAAGTATTAAAAAACAAATAAGACCTTTCAATATTCGGCTCACTTAACAATTGCTTAGAGTATTCATGTCCACTTTCAAACTCACCTGTAACGTAAAGGTAGTGAGCCTTCTGCACCCTCAACATTAAGTCTGCAGGATTCTCTTCCAACATAGTATCAAGTAGTCGTTGAGACTCGAAAAAATCACCCTCTTTTATTAAGTTAAAAAAGCTTCTAAGGGCCTCACTCTTATTGAACTCTTCAACAATATACTTTGGATCTAAAATAACCCAAGGGGTAAGTCCCAACATCTGCTCACGCTCTATTAGCAATCTATCTGAAACGTCCAACAAATCTTTTGTCGCCCAGTCCAATCCAATTCCTAATAACTCTCTATATTTATAGAAAGCAGCTCTAACTAAAGGGACTGCATAGGAACGAACCTTAACATTAGACAGTGCACCATCGCTAATAGCTTCATTAGAATCTGTTGCCGCCAATAAAACAACTCCTAACAAAGATAAATATTCACTAGGCGACTGCAAGAATAAAGAACCCAGCTTCACCCCAGCCATCCCTGGGTCTATACCTAGTGTTTTAAAGTACTCTACGAATGCAGTAACCTCCTTTAAAAGTGGAGGTTGATCCGAGGCTAAAAAATGACGGCTTTTTAAAGAATATAAATATAATTCAGGTAAATGAGCCAAAGTGACTTGAGGGAATAATAATTCATGCCACTTTCCATACTGCCTAGCGATAACTCGATCAAGACTCTCGCCGAATTCAATCGTAAAAAGATTATCGACCTCTGCAGATTCTTCAAAATAAGCACCCCTTAAGAAACCTTGAATAAAGGAACAAATTATATCCCCTTTCGGAGCTAAAGGAATTTGAATCTTTCTATCAATAAAGACTTGAGAGGAAGCATTTGCTAAGAACATAGAAAAAATACTTTGAAAATGGATAGGCTTAGATTCCAAGCCTTGAATAGCCACAAGTGAGCCATTCTCATCGTAAACAATCTCACAGGTTAGTCCGCACTCCTCCCAACAACGAACAACATATTCCAATAGAAAAGAAGATGCCTCTGATAGAAGCTTCTTATCTGCATCAGTCAATGTGAAATTAGCGCGCATATGGGCAGTGATTAAATCCAGAACACCCAAGCTAGGGAAAAAATAATCCACTAAATATAAATTAGAAGAGTCACTTAACCATTTAGAGCTCTGGATAAAATCTGATGCTACTTGATTTAATTTTCTACGTGCCATTTAAACTTAATTTATTTAATGCTCATAAGATACTTACTTCAAAGAAGTATGCACTACTACCATAGAGGAGTAACGAGGAAAAGATATTTTAGAACCTTAAGTACTTTGCTGTTCCTTATACAACACCCATGACAGCATAACGGAAGGTGCGAATAGAGAATCCTTAATTAAACTTTGATCAAATTCTATATCACCTTTAATATCCTTCCAAAAAATCCAATTTAAAGAGGATATAAAACGATATGGGGAACAACAGGCAGACTTAGCAATAAATAGATTCTGTTTAGAATTTTCGACCAAAGAAACTTTAAGCAACTTCTCTAATAAACTGGTCTGTTTTGCATTAATCTCAGTTTCCAGACTATCCAAGGCCTCAACTAAGTTCTCATTCTTCAGGATACTAGGTAGTAAAACTACATATGCTAAATTATCATAAGTTTCTAACTCTATCCCTTGACCTACTAAAAGTACAAGTCTCTCTCGAATCATATCCAAAGTAACCACTAACAATTCAACAAAAGGTCTTTTCATTAATTCAGATGACATTAAACAATTCGTATTTAAATGAGCAAACTCACCTACTAAATAGTCTTGAATATATCGAGTCATCTGAGCAAAAAGCGAAGCATCCCTAACCCTTGGAAGATCTGCATAATACTCGGCAAAAAAGCTAAGATACTGCTTTGAAACTCTCTCAGACACTCTTTCTTGATATCTCCTAAACATCACAGCAGGAACGGAACGAAGCGCTAAACTTCTATCAAGTAAGATATCTTCATGACCGAGTAAATAGTCTGACTCAGAAGTACGGACAGAATGAAGCTGATCATTCTTACTAAGTAAAGATAAGTTCATTTCCTCTCCTCTAATATCTAGGCTCTGCCTAAATAGAGGGCCAATCTCTAGCCATAGTTCTGGGTCTCTTTGAATTAGATACTTATAAACTGCATCTGCAAATACTATTAACAGCTGCATCTGCTCAGAGAATATAACTGAGCGTAAGAATGGAGTACTAACTTCAAATAGTTCCTTTTGATTTAATTTCCTCGAATACTTAACAGGACACTTTTGCTGAACAGTTCCAATCAAGCAAGTCACTATTTGTTTTGCAACATCCTTGTCTTTCATAGAAAAGATATTTAGAAAAGATAACAACATTTCAGTAGGAGAGGAATAGAATATAAGTCTATGTATTATTTTTGCACGTTCTTTAGTCGTTTTCGCTGAACACAACTCCATACCTAAGGACTGAAACAAGGCTAAGGCAATCTGTGAAATATGCTTTTCTCTTTCACTAGCGCTTGAGAATACCAAGCCACTAAGGCACAACTGACTTAGAATCATCGCCCGATGACTAGACTCATCCAAAGTATCCACATAAGAACGAATGGAAGCCTTTAATTCCTCAGGGAACTGTTCCTCTGAGAATTTAAACTGAGAAACATGATCTCCAAAGTCATTTTCAAACTCCCTTAACTCAACATGCGTTGATCTTCTAAGCTCCACCCAGTCTAATAAATGACTAACATCTACCGACATTGATTCAAACAATTCCCCACTCTCACTCATAAACCTCCTATATTGAAAAGATATGATCTATTGCTCTTGCCCTACTTAATATCTGCTCCTGATCAGCAGCATTTCCTTCCTCAACTAAATTACTTAACCTTTCCGTCCCTTTCTTGCTCTGCTTAGCAGTGCCACTAAATGAACCAAAATCATTCACCAAATCCGATCTTCCCCCCGAAGACTCTCCTAAAGTCATTCGATACTCAGATACACTAAGTCCCAATTTGGAGGCTGCTGTAGCTATACTCACTGGGTCAATTGGTCGCGAAAGTCTTGCTATGATGTCATTTATAGGATCTAATTTCAATCCAAGTTTACCCAATGCTGAGACTAATGTCGCTTCAGCTGTAGCTGCGGTGGCCGGATCTCTCAGATCTCGAACTACAGAATAAAACTCTTTTAATTCCAGTCCTTGACTTTCGATTATCGCCTTTAGGTTATCGGGTGAATCACTTCCCCCGATCTCTCTAACAAACTCCCCCAACATAGTCATATTTTCTTTATGTTCCTTATTCTTAGGGTCGGAAGACTTACTTAGTACACTAAGTAATTTATCAACCCCTAACATCGGACTAAGAAACGCCTCATGCCTTCTTCTTAAAGTATTAAGGAATCTATCTCTTTTCTGAATATGCGCCATTCTAGACAAAGTTGCGTTAAATAGCTCTGGACCGATATGATCTCTTAAAGATTGATATTCTAATGCTATAGCTGTGAGCTCCGCGTTTTCTGCTGATGTCAAACTATGCTTATCTTTACGGCCCAACTCAGCATATCTATCAATTTTTGCAACTATAGTCTCAGAAGGATCTTGGAAACGTTTAGCGTAAGCTAGAATTCCGTTATAATTAGGATCTAACCTAGCCGTCTTATAATAATCACTTGAACGCAGTAATCGATTTAGACTTTGATTCTTCACTGGACTTGTAATTATACCTAAACTAAAAGCTTTATACTCTTTTACTGCGTCTAAAACATCCTTACATTTCACTAGATCAGCTACAGGGAATACACTTGGATTTGCAAGTAATTCAGCTTCCATACGAGCTACTTCTACTTCCGCAACTGAAACAGCTTTTAATCGTGCATTATGACCTAGAGTAGCCCAAGCAGAAAGCACTCCCTCTAAACGTGTTCCAATACTTTGATTTCCACAGTCTAATATCGCTCTATCAAAAAATGTTGGGGCAACTTTTTTTAGTTGACTCTCAAACACGTCCTCAAACCTATCCCTAGCATCTTTATCACCAGAAGAAGCCTTTAATAAAAGCTCGCTATATTCAGGAGAAGCGAGCAAATCGCTACCATTCACAACTCCTTGCCTCCTAGAAAGCAACCTAATTTGGTCTTCAATTTCTAGCTTAAACTTTTCATAAGCACCATTTGCCATACTCGCTCGACCGAGTTCTGGAGAAGATAGGAGCGCCCTGAAGGCTTGAACTGCGCCAGCAGCGTCAATAGTACCCTTCTCTACATCTGAAATTATTCGCCTAACTCTTGAGTTCCTCTCACTAGTATTTTGCCTATCATGGAGACTTTTGATGCTCGTTTTGTCTTTTAGAAATTCCTTAAAAGAATCCGTATCTCCAGCCCTAATATGACCCTTAATTTCCTCCAATCTCTTATAACTTTCAGCAATTTCTTTTATCTTATCTACTGAATCAGGCTTAGCTCTTGCCTTTGCTATCTCTGCTGGTGCTCCCAGTAAGAGAGTATCAATACGTCTCAATAAGCCATCTCTAACTTCAGCTCTTCTAGCAGAAGTTAAGATAGATTCTTTCCCAATCAAATAATCAACTTCTGCCATGTATTGTTTGAAATTGCTTTCGCCTTTAGGCCCCTTAAACATACCACGATTAGATAGCTGCTTACTTAGACCACGATTAACGGCATCAAAAGACTGACTCATAAAAGCAGTTTTACCTAAGACGCTCTGAAAAGATTGTTTAATATGAACATCCATTTCACTTAGAACTTCTGGTGAAAAGAGTTTTTGCCTGTCTAAACCCTGAGGCTTATATATTTTTCGAAAGAACCATCCTACATTATTAACTCTATTAAATAATTTCTGAGTATAAGCTATTTCGTTATCCAATAGTTTCAAATATTGTGTCTGCTTGGGCGTAGGAGTTGCCGACAATCCACGAGTGTATGCATCTCTCACATGCTCCAACTCATACTTCCTCGCTAACATCTCACCAGTTGCATAGGGTTCTCCAGGAGGGAAAAGTCGAAGGGGCCTTATCACTCTTTCCCATCCAGTCAATACGATCTTACCGAAGATACCTTGCGAAAACCCTGCACTCAACCCATCATGCATCACTAATCGCCAGACACCTGGACCCTGCGCAGCAGTAGGAGTTGGCAAGATCATAGCACCTACAGCAAATCCAACTAGCGGCTTCGCCAACTCAAATCCAACCTCACCAGCAAATTTTAGTGGCTTCATCACGGTCTGCACGGGCTTATACTCTAAAACTCTCTTCCCACTTTGTTTTACCGCATCAGCTATACTCGCGAAATCTATTCTCTCTTTATTACGAAAATACAACTTACTACCATCAAATTGTAGAACTTTATAGTCAGATGTACCTGCCTTAATGCCACCTCGTGTAAATTTAATCGGATAGCCTAAAAACTTAATCGTGGCTACGTCTGTATTAAAAAACTTCTCTCTACGTTGGGCCCTAGCTTTACTAGTATCCGTTTCAAATTTATTGGCAGGACCAATGACTGAGTCTGCACGCAATATATGTCCATAAGGATTTGCCAATCCATCTAATCCCCCTATTAGCCTCTCAGACCAACTTTTAGGAGTAGAGCTTGGTTCCAATTTTCGTTCATTTAGGACCCTAGTTACATAACTATCATCCACTTCAGACTGCCCAAAAGCCTGGAGTCGTCTTTGAAGTGATTCAACCGCTACCTGCATAGCCACTTCCCTACCTTTTCCAGTGATAGATTTATCGCCTACTAGAGCAAATTTGGCTTGCAAGCCTTTAAGGGCAGCACTCAAGTTATCATTAATTCGATCTAAGTATCCTCCCTTCCTCCTATCCATAAAAGAAGCTTGCTTCCCAGCCATTCTATGCTCCTGCAACTTCCCTGAGCGCTCTATAAGTGCTCCGTTTTGGTTTAGATTGCCTGCAACCGCTCGCCCTGGATCGCCCTCTAAGTATAAAGGTTGATTCGAAGCCGTTAAAGTGACATCAGGAGCAAGAACACCTACAGCCCCTTCTAACTCTGCTCCAACCGCTTGAACTCTACCTTGAGCATCTGCCAACTTAGCCCTATTTCTAACATCTACTTGATTATTTAAAGTTGCATTTAACCTACCAGATACAGCGCCCGCAATAGTTGATGTAATAGTTTGCTCTAGTTCTCGATTATCCTTAGGCTTATACTCATAACCATACAACCATGGCACCCAAGTAGCCTGAACATATAGACCATTATAAGTATCTAAAACGATTTCCGCTGCTTCAGTCCCTACTTCAACAAATCCACCCTTAAGTCCTTTTACGACACTATCTAGAACTGAAGTACGTGGCCCTGCCAAACGACTAACCAATCCCCACTTCTCCCTCGCCCCACCAAAAC
>CAYGUX010000023.1:0-43010 GCA_964353175.1 uncultured Bdellovibrionales bacterium
ATGTAGAAGTTGATTCTAACCCTATAGAATTAAATATACTTAAAACTAGGGCATTTACATTAAAGAATGAACACCAAAGTGCGCTAGAAGAAGCAGAAAAAGGATTAAAAATAGATCCTGAAAATTTGACCCTAAAAATATTAAAGAGTGGGATAGAACTTAAAATTTTGATGAATAAAAATTAATCGACAAAATTACCATTTAATTTTATGTATTCTAAAAATCAGGATCATTCATATTATTTCGTAGGTCGGATTTGAAGGCCTGATTTGGCAAGTTAAATTGCTGATTCAAATCAGGCCTGAAGCCTCGGAGCTTGAACGGCAAAGCCGTTCAGCGAGAATGAGACCTAGAAAATAATATGAATAGTCCTGATGGCGTCATTATACTACTCAAGTAACCCTAATCTAACGTTTCTAATGTTCAATTCTCCTAACACTTCACTACGACTATGAGTAGAACTTAAAAATACTTGTGCTCCAGTCCTCATTAAAACTTCATAAAATGCCTTACTTCTAGTTTCATCTAACTCGCCTTCAAAATCATCAAATAACAAAACTGGCTTATCTTGAGTAATTTTTTCTATTAAGTAGAAGGCTCCTAACTTAAAACTCAAGGCTATTGTCCTTGCTTGACCTTGAGAGCTTAGTTCTCTTGAGTTTCCATTAGCAGTACTTGATGAAAAATTAATTTTAATATCATCCTTGTGAATTCCAACTCCAGTTCTTCTATTTACTCTATCTCTTTCTAAGTTTTTAATTAACGCATCTCTTATATTTTCTTCAGTAATTTCTAATTTAGAAAAACTTCCTTTATATTCTAAGCTAAGTTTTTCATAATTTTTTTCCGAAATTTCTAAGTATGCTTTTTCAATATACTCTCTTATTTCACTAATTAAATTAGATCTTTTTTTACTAATTTCTAGGTTAAGATAAACTAAATTTTCTATAAATAGATCTGCTTCCTTAAAACTCTCTTGATGTAAAAGAGTGTTTCTCATTTTAACTATCTTTGAATATTCAAGTAGAACTTTAGTATAATTTCTATCAATCATTACTAATGTTCGATCTAAGAACTGTCTTCTTATTTGAGGAGCGCCTTTAACTATTTCTAAATCATCTGGTGTAAATAGAACTGTTTTTAAATTACCTATAAAACTTTCTGCTCCATTAACTCTTTTATCATTTAGAAATAATTCTCTTTTACTTCCATTTATCTTCATTTCTAAAGATAACTCTCCTAGATCAGTTCTGACTATAGCCTTAGAGCTTGCATGCTTCTCTTTATAATCATCTCTTAATATGTTTTTAAGAATAGATGTTCTAAAAGATTTAGCGTGTGAAAGAAGAAAGATTGCTTCTAGAATTGAAGTCTTGCCTTGGCCATTTTCTCCTAAGAATAAATTAAGAGAGTCTTTAAAATCAATTGATTGTGGTTCTAAGTTCCTAAGCCCATAAAGGCTTAAGTTTTTAATAAACACTCGGATAAATTAAAATATGTATTACGTTATGCATTATCAAAACGCATTGGCATAATAATGTTTTCATATAAATCATCGTTATCACCAATAAATACGCCTGGTACTGTTTCACCGTCGAGCTTAATTGTAAGAACTTTACATGAACTCATAGCTCCTAGCATGTCTAGTAAGAACTTAGAACTGAACCCCAATGTAACATCTGGGCCATCTTGTTCTATCTCAACATTTTCTAATGCTTCCCCTACTTCCGATGAAGCTGATGAAAGTTCTAGTGCTGAGTCTTTAAATTGTAGTTTTAAAGCTCTAGCCTTATCACTTGTTACTAAAGAAACTCTTTTAACTGCCGAGTGAAATTCTTGTCTATCAACCGTAATTACTGTTGATGTATTAGCAGGAATAACTTTTCTATAATCTGGGTATGTTCCTTCTTTAAGTCTTAATCCTAGAGTCACCCCATCAATTAAAACAGTAAAGTATCCTTTCTGTACGCTAACCTTGATAGTTTCGCTCTTAGTGTCTTCTAATGCTTTTTTTAGATCTTGAAGACCCTTTCTAGGTAGTAGAACTGCAGAGTCCATAAAATTGCTTTCAACCAACCTATCAAGAATTGACATTCTGTTTCCATCAGTTGCAACAGCTCTTAGAACTTGTTTATTTGGGCCTAAGGGACCTTCTATAATTTCTAAAAATAGACTACTAATTGCAAATCTTGTTTCATCTGTACAAGCTGAAAATAAACAAGAATCAATCATGTTTATTAATGTTGTTCGTTCTAACTCGTAAGGATTATCTAATTCTATTCCAGCAATAACTGGATATTCATCACCAGAAGATCCGTTGATTTTAAAAGAAGCTTTTCCACAAGATATTTCCAATCTAGAGTTTGTTTTAACGCTTAGATCAATTGGGAAATTTGGAAGTTCTTTGATAATTTCATAAAACATCTTAGCATCAAGCATTACAGTACCAGCGGTAATCACATCTGCTTGAATTGTCGAAAGCATGCTTACGTCTGCATCAGAAGCTAGTACGGTTAGTACTCCACTGTTGCCAACCTTATCTGCTCGTATCAAAACATTTTTTAATACTTTCTGAGTATTTTTATCTTGAGCAATCGATGATGCAAGAAAACAACATTGTGATAAAGTTTCTTTAGGTACTGTGACTTGCATAATCTAAACTCCTGATAGTGTTACGATAGGTTTTAGATAGTCCTATAAGTTTTGATAAAAGTAAATCAATTTGTAAAAAATAATTTGTAAGATAGTTTACTTTAAAGCAGTAAACTAAACGTTATATTGATTTCTTTCTATCTTCTTCTTAACTAATTTATTAAATAAAAATAGTTATAGTAGATGTAGAGTAAGCTAACTTTGTTGGTATCTATTTTAAGTGACTAAGAATCTTCAGGATAGGGGAGTTTTTAGCTTGTTATTAAGTTATTGGAATAGGCTTGGTGGTTTGTTTATAAGTCTTGGATAAAGTTATCATTAGATAAAGTGGTTTTATAAACTGTTGATATCCTAGTAGTTGTAGCAAGGTTATAAACATGACTTAAGTGATTTGTTCACAGCTTGTGCCATGTATATCAATGTAAGTTTTGGGTTTTTGGACTAAGGTATTTTCGTTAAGTATTAAACTACTGCCTTAATTCTTAGTGTATGAAAAGAGATAGCAGGGGAGGGCGATCCTTGCGATCGCCCTCTTTTCTATTAGTATAATTTATTAGTATTTATAGATACTTACCCTAACTATACGCCGGCCCTATACTACTATAGTCATAATTAATGGATAAATTTAGTCTGTCTTCTTGATACATACGCTAATTAATGATTAAATACACGGGATGTTCATTTTAAAACAGATATTAGGTTTTGTGTTTTATAAGGAGTCTTAATTCTCTAGGTTCTTACATTTTGAATTTCGGGTAGAAGATATTAAATCGCTTTAATAGAGTGGCATTCTTGAGTGTTGTTTTATTGAAGCGAGAGAAGAAATAAGGTTTTATGTTGAGTTGGGAGTTTAGATATTTGTGGATGTTTAAACTCCCGGCTTAACAACTAATTGGAGGTTGTTTAAGTGACAGGGATTTTTTAGGCATTCTCATGAAAATGAGAGTTTCAAGGAAAAGGCATGAGCACTAGTAAGAATTATCCATCTCGAAAAATTGGTCGACCTAATCGTCGAGGTGGTGATGATACCTTCTTTGTTGAAGATCAGAGGGAAATCAGAAAACCATGTGAAAAGAAACCTAGAAAGCCAAGACACCGAAACGGAAGTCGTTAATAGTATTCAGTGACTTTTTGTCTTCCTGGGCTCATCTGATTATGTTGACGGAGTCAACATAGGGGAGTCGGATGAGTTCCAGGTTTTGATAGACGGACAGTTTGGCAGCAGCGTTTATGTGCCCCGTTTGCGCTGTGGTGTAGTTTGAGAGGCTTGATACACCAGCCAAACTGTCTGTTTTTTTAAAGGTAAGCTCTTCTCTCGTTTCCTTTAATTTTCTATATAATTCTTTATTACACGCTTTTACTTCTATAGTGCTTGAGATAGGCTAGTTTTTGCTGTAGGTTTATTTAGCTTCATTCTTCTTAGAAATTCTTCAACTTTTTATTTTTTATGCCCTTACGATCTCTTATTCTTTATCTCTTATTACTAATTTTTTCAGTAAATGTTTTAGCGCAGACAGAGGCTCCTAGTGTGCATGCAAGCCCTATTAGTCTTAAATCGGAATCTCAAAGTAAGATCTCAAGTCTATCCCAGATCGTAAAATCCATTAATTTGAGTGAAAAGAAAATATCAGAGCACAGCGAGTCTCTTAAGAATTCAGAATCTAAAAGAATTAAAGAAGACTTAGAAAATAAAATTAAAGAAGAAAGTAATCAGGTTGCAAGCTTAAAAAATAACTTTAACATAATTGTTACTGGAGTAGATTCTGACATTAGTGAAGATTCAAGCTCAGGGGCAAAAATTGATTGGGCAAATGAGTTAGAAGAACTTTTGTCTCCTTTAATTAGCGAAATTAAAAAACTAACTAGCCGCCCTCGTGAACTTGATCGTTTACATCGGAAAAAAGCAGCCCTAATAGATCAAGGAAAAAAAGAAACTATAGCAATTAATAATATTTCTGAATTATTAAAAGAAAGTAAGAATACGAAAGTTAAGCTGGCTTTAGAAGATCTATTAGAAGATTGGAATAGTAAAAAGACAGAAACTAAAACAGAGCTAAGCATAACTGATCAAAAGTTAATTCAACTTGATAGTGAAAAGACTGACTTAGGTAAATCTATTAGAGAACTTCCTAATATATTTTTTAGAAGTAGGGGTAAGAATCTATTATTGGCTTTTTTAGCTACTTTGATATTTTGGTGGGGAGTAAGAAGAGCGTATAATAAATTTACTCATTTAGAAGTTATAACAAAAAGAGATAGCGCGGCTTTTAGAAGGGCATTAAACCTACTTTATTTATCTTTTTCAGGATCAGGATCTTTATTAATCTTTATTTTAGTTTTATTTATTTTAGGTGATTGGGTTCTATTAATTTTATCTCTTCTTTTAGTTTTAGGAATTGTTTGGAGTAGCAAGCAGGCCCTACCTCAGTTTTGGTCCCAAGGAGCAATGCTCTTAAATATTGGACCAGTTAGAGAGAAGGAAAGAATTTATTATAATGATATTCTTTGGGAGGTGAATAGTTTAAATTTATATTCCATTCTTAAAAATCCTTATATCAATCCTTCTACTTTAAGAGTTCCTCTTTCAGACTTACTTCCTCTTAGATCAAGAAAGGAAGCACCTAAAGAACCTTGGTTCCCTTCAAAGGAAGGAGATTGGGTGCTAGTGGGGGATAACGCACTAGCCAGAGTTATTAATCAAACTCCAAGCCAAGTTGTGCTTGTTAAGCTTGGTGGCAGTAGAATAACTTACGACATCCCAAGCTATATAGGCGCTAATCCCTTAAATCTCTCAGGTGGCTTTAGAATCTCAAAAACTTTTGGATTAGACTATTCTGTACAAAGGGAAATTACTACTTCAATACCAGAAACCATTAAAGCATATTTACTTGAAAAATTATTAGAAAAACTTAAAGAAGATGAATTTAGGCTAACGGTTGAATTGGCAGAGGCAGGCAGCTCAAGTCTTGATTTAGTAATTATTCTTGATTGTGTAGGGGAACTAGGTTCTCAGTATTTAAGTTTACAAAGATTAATTGTAAAACATTGTGTCGATGTATGTAATATTAATAAGTGGGAGATCCCGTTTAATCAGATGACTGTGCATATGAAGCAGTAGGGGAAATGCATGCGATAATACCCAAAACCACAAAAAATATGTTATAGGCTATCCCAAACTAAAATATTCCTTGATATATGCAAAAAAACTAGAAATACTTGCTGGCCCCAATGGATGTGGCAAGACTACCCTTTCTGAGTATCTTATTGATGAAGGTAGATTATTAAACTTTGTAAATGCGGATATCATTGAAAAAGGTTTGATTCATCAAACATTAAGGGTGGAGAAATTACAGATGGAAAAATTTTACTTTTTCGCTTATACGATACGATAAATTGGTTGATTCAGTTTTTATTTTTGACAACTCGAATGGTTCCGCGAATTTAATAGCAGTAAGAGAGAACGGAAAGGGTATGAAGGTTTTGGATCAAGCAATCTTCTCTAAAATTTTTAAGGAGCTTTAGTTAAATGAAAAATGAACATCTAATAGAAGACCCTGTTATAAGAAAGCTAGTAGAGAAGTTAAAAGACATGCCAAAGAGGCTAGCTAGACAAAAAAGAGAATACTACGAAAGAAAAGAATTCGTAAAAAAAGTATTTGAAAAAGCAGTCGAACAGGCCTTTGGGCCTAAGATTGGGAGTTAGTGGCTTTCAGATCTTATATAACTCAGTAGACGGATTCCCTTTAATCTAATCCAATTAGGCTTATAAACATAGCTGAAGTTAAAAGAAACAAACTAAGCTCACTTAGTAAAAATCCCTTTAAGCTATCTACTTTCTTAAACCACTTTATTAACAACATAGAAAGTAGAACGAGGACTAATACAACCGGATAGTTTGGAAAAATGAAAGCTTCCACTGGCTTAAAAATTTTATCGGCAGGCAAAAATCCAAAAAGAACCTTAAGTTCAAAATACATCCTAGGCCATATAGTTATAAGGCCAATTAGCATCATTGGTCCAATGGGAAATAATACTGAAAACAATGAGTCTAGGCTAGAACCAGTAGAAAAATGAAAATATCCCCACAATAACAAGGAAAAAATAAGCCAATTTAAAGCAAACAAAAGTATAAAAATGCTAATTTTATGCCTTGGTAGACGAAGGATAAATTCAAATAAAGTATCTATAAATAGAGAAGTGAAGCCCATAAAAAATAATCTTACAGAGATAATTGTTATACGAAAGTACCAGCATAAAGCATTTCGAAGAAGTGGGTAAATAGGGAGCGGGGCATCTCAGCCAAATTTTTCATAGCCCAACGGCCATTGTTACCGAGTATTCAAAGCCAGCAACAATTCATTCGCTGTCTGAAACCTATCAAGAGGATCTTTAGATAGTGCTTTTATAACTATAAGGCTTAATCGTTCAGGCCATTCTTCTATGATGTGGTGCGGAGGTGTGAAGTTACATTCTTCAGCGGCCTTTAGGAGTTCTACTATAGTTTCTCCTTGAAGAGGGCACATGCCGGTAATTAGCTCGTAAACAATCACTCCCCAAGCAAATATGTCGCTTCTTTGATCGTGAATTCCAGAAGTGAGATATTCTGGAGGGACAATTGCTCGATTAGGATCAACGTCTCCCTCAGCAAGTCGGGCGTTTCTATCAGAAATAGTTCCGCGGATAGTGCTTATTCCATTTGGAAATATTTCAATGCCAACTTCGCAATGATCCCACAATTCGCCAGCAGCATGTAGTTCGCTAAGAGCTTGAGCTAAAGAATACATCATATGAAGCGCCTCGCTAAATTCCAAAGGCGCTCTTTCTAATACATTTGTTATCTCAAGTTTCATTGGCGCGAATTCTAACATTCTATTGAAGTATCAACAACTTGTCCCTCCACCCCATAAATGCTAACTAAAGCACCAAAATTAATACTCTTAAAACCACTAAATCCATGAAAGGCAAACACCCAGTAATCACTCTACTTGGAAATAACTCAGGAAGGAATTTAGGAGACGCTGCTATCATGTCCGCTATCTTTGATAGTGTAACTAAGGAACTTCCAGACGCTGAGTTTTTAGTTCCTAGTATTGCCCCTAAGTTTATTGATGACAACTATTCGGATAAATTTAATGCTAAGGGTGTTGATGTTAGACCTAGGACTTTAAGCCTAAGACTTTTAGGACTTCCAACTTTAATGGCATTAAAAAAAAGTGATGTCGCTTTAATCTGTGATGGAATCATTTTTGGTTATAAACTTTTCAGTCCGCACAATTTTTTAATCACTCTTATTTTTGTTGTTCCACTTGCTCGTTTACTTGGATGTAAGGTTGTTTGTTTTAGTTGTGGAATCGGTCCTTTTCCAAGTAAGCTTAGTAAGATCTTTGCAAAGTGGGTTATTAATCTTTGTGATCTCGTGATTATGCGGGAGAATGATAGTAAAAAGTTGGCAGAAGATATTGGAGTTACTAGGCCTATTCAGGTAACAGGTGACGCTGCATTTCTAAACTATATATCTTCCGAAGAAAGAGCTAGAGAAATCGCTGTAAAAGAAGGAATTGATTTAAGTCGTCCATTGTTAGGTTTAAACGTAACCCCATATCTTGATTCATGGCTGAAGAGTTCAGAGCGAGTTAGTAGCCCGCAGACTTATTTAGAGAATCTTGCTGATTCAATCTTAGAAGCTAAAAGAATTATTAAGGAAAGTAATTCAGAAGATCCTCAGTGTGTACTATTTTCATGTTCACCTATGGATGAAGAGTTTACTCATAAGATTGCGGCGATGATTGATGCTAAGGTAATTGATAATACAAAGTATTTAAGCCATGATATGCAAGCAGTGATGAAGTTATGTGGGCTTTTGATGGGAATGAGATTTCATTCACTTGTATTGTCTTCAGGGGTGGGTACGCCGATAGTTGGGCTTGTATATGCTCCTAAGGTTAGAGGTTATATGAGGTACTTAGAGTGTGAAGAGTATAGCGTAGAATTAAACACAATTTCACCAGAAGTACTAGGTAAAACTTTATCAAGCGCTTGGCTTGAAAGGACTGCACTTCAAGAAAGACAACAGAAAATAGTGCGTACTATCTCCGAAGGCGCTAGAAAAGCTTCAAAACAACTTGCCGAACGTTTCTTTTCAGACCACTATCAGCCTAAAACCTAGGGGCCAGTGAACATAGTCAGAAATATTTTAAAAAAGCTGCCAAACATTAGTATATGTATGGCAGCTTTTTTTGTATTTTTTGCTGTCTCTTATGGACCAGTAGTTCTTTTTCCGAATATTGGATTTCATGTTGGCGTACCTAGAAAAGTTTTACTAGGAATTGGACTACTCTTTTTCGTAGGTTCTTTTTTTGAATCTAAAAAATCTTACCTAGAGTCATTCGGTAATTCTGCCTTTATTCTCGTGCTTTTTTATTCATTAACAGATTTAACTATACGTAATTTTGGATTCTTTCAAATTCAGTTTCCAATTTTAACTTGGATACTTTTTAGTAGCTTAGTTTTTATTTTATTTAGAAATAATCTTACTAAGTGCTTAGGCATTGTAGCGGGTTTAACCATCCTAAGCTCTATCGTTGCGTTTTATCTAGAGTCTAATGGGATGTTGTTATTTACAGATGATCATCCTTGTTTTTTGTATAGATTAATTCAGCTTAAAGATAATTTTCCTAATATTCCCTTTTACAATCCATTGTGGAACGCAGGTGTTGAAGCCAGGGAGTTTTTCGCCTCTGGAATTTTGAATGTATTTTTATTGTTCTCACCTATAATTTATTTGTTTAAGGTTGAGTCTATCTATAATATTTTAGTGCTAGCGGTTTTGTTTGGACTAATGCCCTTATCCTGTTATTTTACTGGAGGGCTTCTGAACTTAACTAAACGAGAAAAATTAATTTATATAATCTTAAGCTTGAGTTCTTCAATTATGTGGTATCGTTGGTCCTTTGCTTATGGGACTCTAGGCTTTGTGTTATCAAGTATTTTAGTCCCGCTTAATTTGGCCTTATTTGGTAAACATATTGAATCGAAGCATACAATTAAACTTACTTTTAGTGTGTTGTCTGCGATCTCTGTTACATTAATGTTTCTTTGGTCTCCATCAGTTTTAATATTTTCTTTAATTGCGTTGCTTTCAATATTTAAGCTGAAATCTACTTTTTCAAAGAAAGGAGCTTGGGTAACTCTAATTTTAATTATTATATTCAATGCTCCTTGGGCTACTGTGTTTTATCAGGCTTCGGGAGTTTCTAGATTTTTGAGTGGAGCAAATAATGCGAGTATCGAAGCTAGTAAGGTTGGCGGTATAGAAGAAAGTGGCGTGGTTCATGATGCCTCAAAGTTTAAAGGCCCATCTATAGAGAATGCTAAGGAAAGCTATATTTCAAGATTAAATAGTGCTCTTCAAAAGCAAATTACTTTTTTCAATCCTTTAATTGTATTTTTTGGTTTTGGTGGTTTGTTTCTACTTAAGAAGGAAGAGAGCAAGCTTATTTTTTGTGGGCTATTATCTTTAGCATTTTTAGGTTTTATTGGTCCACTATTTAAGCCTCAGTTGGAACTAGAGAGAATGATTGTAATATTTTTTATGGTTCTAGCTATTCCAGCCGCTCGTTTAATTAGTGAGTATCTTGATAAATGTGCTAGATCTCTAATTGCTCCAAGTTTAGTAGGCCTTCTTGCCTTAACTCCTTTGTGGAGTTGGAGAGTGATGTCTGGAGAAACAAGTGAAAAACCTTTATTTGCTACCGGATTAGTTGAAAACCTTGCTAAGGCTATTCATGATAATACGGCTGAGGGCAGGGCACTTTTTACTGGATTTATTCTTCATGAATTAGATGGAGGGCATGTGGCTCCATTAGCGGCCTGGACAGGGAGACCACTTATTGCCTCTAGTTTTCAGCATGATAGTTGGAAATATAAGGATGTGATCCCCGTGGAATTTCGGTCCAGGAAGACAAAAGGGGTGATAGAGTTTTTTGATCTTATGAATGTTTCTACAGTGATTGCCCATGATCGTTTCTGGAGAAAATGGCTATTGGCTCATCCTAGTTTATTTGAAAGAGTATGGGGAGAGAATAGATTCCATCTTTTTAGAAGAAAGAACTTTAAATCCAATTACTTCTTAGAAGGTGAGGGTGAAGTACTAAAGCAGAATGGAGCTGAGCTTGTAGTTAAACTTAAGACAAGCTCAGCCCTTTTAAAGTTTAACTACCTTCCTTTTTTAAGAGCCAGGGGGTGTATTATTAGCCCAGAAAAGGTGAGTGAATCTCTTACTTTTATTCGATTATCTGAGTGTAGTATGGATGTGCCCATCTCTTTGGAATCTCAGAGCTTGGTTGAAAGGTTCTTTTAAGTAAATACTCTAAAGAATTGTAAAAGAGGGTATTTCAAGCTATTCTTTAGAGAAATTCATTAACAAACTAATTTACGCATAAAACTATGATGGTATTGGTTACAGGGGCCGGGGGCTTTGTCGGAAATGCTTTAACTGAGCATTTAATATCTAGAGGGTATTCAGTTAGGGCAATGGTTCGGAGACCTGAGTATGTCGAGAGAGTCACTCGCTTAGGTGCTGAGGCGGTAGTGGCCGATTTAAATGATATTGAATCCCTAACAAAGGCGATCTCTGGCGTAGAGCAAATTTTTCATATCGCAGCCTTGTTTAGACAAGCTGGCCTTCCAAGTTCAGAGTACTATAAGGTTAATGTTGATGGCCTCAAGAATGTCCTTGATATCGCAATCAAAGAAAATGTTAAAAAAGTAATTCATTGTTCTACAGTGGGAGTGATGGGGGATGTCGAAAATCCACCAGCAGATGAAAGCACTCCTTATAGTCCTGGAGATCATTATCAGATTAGTAAGATGGAAGGGGAGAAGCTTTTTCTTTCTTATGTTAATGAAGGAAAGATTAAAGGATCAGTCATTCGTCCTGCCATGATCTATGGCCCTAATGATACAAGAACATTAAAGCTTTTTAAGGGAATTGCTGAGAAGAAGTTTTTCTATGTTGGAGAAGGAAATGCTTTAGTTCACTTTATCGACGTAAGAGATCTCGCAGCTTCATTTAGATTAGCAGCGGAATCAGAAACCGTAAATGGCGAAATATTTATAATTTCTGGTGAAACATGTTTACCTCTTAATGAGGTTGCAAGTATTTTAGCTTCTTTATTTGGTGTTTCTAAGCCATGGTTACATTTACCAGTTAAGCCAATGCAAATAATGGGAGATATATGCGAAGCAATTTGTACTCCTTTAAAAATTAACCCACCTTTGTATCGAAGAAGAGTAGATTTTTTCACTAAAAATAGAGCATTTGATTCTACTAAGGCGCATAAACTTTTAGGTTTTAAGCCTTCTCAAGCTCTTGTTCAGGAGCTTATCGATATCATATCTTCATACATCAAAAGCGGTGCGATTGATGGTAGTAAGTTAAAAAAACCTGTAGCTGTTCTAAGAGACTTGGACGGTAAAATACTTTCTTGGTGTGATTGCGCTAAAAAGGCTTATGGCTGGAACAAGGAACAGGCGGTAGGTGCAAATGCACATACATTGTTTTCTACAAGCTTCCCTAAGGAACTTGGTGAGATAAACAAACAGCTTGAAAAGACCGGTTCTTGGAGCGGTATCTTGCAATCCAAAAGTAAAGAAGGCCAAGATCTAAAGGTTCAGAGCAAGTGGCAAATCATCAAACATAACTCTAGTAAGGAAGCTTTTGTTCTAGAAACCAACCAAGTTTTATAAGAACAGTTAACTATTCCCAAAAATCAAAAAAATTAAACCATTGGTAAGGATATTTCATGGTTTGAGCTTCTAGTTGTGTTAAATATCTTATAGCAATTTTTTTTAAATTCTCTTCTCTATTTTTCCTCGATCTTACTATATCTGAGGTGTCTATTGTATTCCAAAAAGCTTTATATTGTTTTAGGGTTTCATCATAGACCGTGAAAAACGTTAAAATAGGGCAATTCAGAGCGTAGGCCATTGCAAAAGGCCCTTCTGGAAATTTAGCTGGTTTCCCAAGAAATTCTAACTCAATGGACCTGTCCTTAGAGAAGGGTGAAAGCCTGTCGGCAAGGATGGATACAAATTCACCTTTTTGTATTCTTGAAAGGACTTGCATAGGGACGTCCAATTTCCCTTCTTCTATTGTAATTACTTCTTGTTCTGATTCGGGATCTAGAGTTTTTAAAAAAGTTCTATATTTTAATCCATTCTCTATATACATTAAGGGGACTATTTTTATCTTCTCATTGCTACGTTTGGCTGCTCGACATACTTCTAGGCAACCGATGTGCGCGCTTAAGATCAAGCCTCCTTCACCTTTATCTGCCATTGCAAATACTTGGTCCTTATTATTAAAGATAATGTCATCGGCGCTAAATTCACCAAGCCAAGCGCTAATGGAGTGTAATATTTTCCTTCCAAAGCTCAGAAAATGCCGATAAGAACAAAGAGCTAGTTTAGGAGAACTAATATCTGCGTTTTTGTTTTCATGGACTATTTTTAAATATTGTAAAGATGCACGTCTTGCAGTAGCGTCAGTGAGAAAGAAATAAAGGACAACAGGGTAGAGTAACGCCGAGACAATCTTTTTACCCAGCGCTTTATAGATCAATAGCACTAGCTTGAGTGCGATGATACTACCTCTTTCTTTCTTTTTTTCCCAAGGGGTCATGTGTTAGGAGTTTCGAAATTGTATAAATGTTAATAAACCATTAACTCAGGCCTTCATGGGGTCAATCTCTTTTAAGGTTGTTTTGGCTACAAAAGTCTTAGTGGGCTTCTTAATTAATTATTTCAAGATGTAGCACTGTTCTTATTTAGGAAAAACATCAATTTCTTTGCAAAAATATCGTTGCAACAACTCAGTCCAAAGGGTGATGAACTCGTAGATAAGTACCTGAATATTTACTGTAAAATAGTAATCTGCCTCTCTGTTGAAAGAGTTCTTAGGCAGGCCTTAAATTTATTTAGGGCAATTTGTAATCTTTACGGGGGTTTGTGACGATAAATTTAGGGGGAATTAAAGCGTCTCTTAAAGTTGTAGTATGAGAAGTCAAAATAATAAAATAGAGCCCAAAATATTGATCGTAGAAGATGATATGGATACTTCTAAAATGTTATCCTACGTTCTAAAAAGTATAGGGTATAATCGGATTATATCCGCTCAAGATGGTAAAGAGGCAATTCATCTACTTGATACGAAAGGATTGGTTTGTATTCTTTCGGATTGGAACATGCCAAGAATGAATGGAATGGAATGGAATTGTTCCAACATTTAAAAAATCATTCAAAAGCAAGCAGAGTTCCATTTCTTTTTTTAACTACAGAATCCCATAAAGAGAAGGTCGTGGAAGCGATTTCCTCGGGTGTAACAGACTACATCATTAAACCTTTTTGCAGTGACACCATAGAAAAAAAATTGAGAAAGGTGCTAGGGAATAAGTATCTCGTAAGTTAGGAGATTGCTCGACAAAATGTTAAATGATCAAACAAACATAGTTACTCTAATTATTAGTAGTAAATTTGAAGAGGATCCTGGCACTTTAGATCTTATATTAGATTTCATAGAAGGAATTTCACCACGAATTCAAAGAATAGAAAGCGCAATGAATTCCTTAGATTTTTTAAAGTTGAAAGATGAGGCTCATAAGTTTTGTGGAAGCTCAGGACTCTACGGATTCGTAGAATTGGAGAGTTTGACTTCGAAGTTAGAATCTTCTGCTCAGAATCATTCTACCCACCTATGTAGAGAAATAGTCGAAAAAATACGGCATGCCTATTTAGGGATATTAGCTGGTATAGATTTAATGAAGTAGCTTCAGCAGTTCAGTGAGCATAAGCTTTTCTTATCACCCTCACCGGAGTGAAATAAAGTGCTAAGATAAGTAATTTAACATGCATGCCAATAAAAGAGAGGTTGTCCTGGAGATACCTGAAGTTTGAATTAATCTCATCGTGATACTTAACTTTGCTTTTTATGTTTTTTATTCTGACTCCATTCCATAGATGATACACGATAATTTGTACATCAAAGCCCATTCTAGTGTTTAGTCGAAATTTGTTAATAACAGTCAGAGTGGTGGTAAGCGGGTAAACCCTAAAACCAAAAAGTACATCATGCGCGGAGATAGACAGAGTTTCTAGGGCAACCAAAGCTGTGCTTATTTTTCTGCCGTATATTCTTACTTTTGGGGCGCTTTGATCGAAGATAGGTGTGCCTAGAATTAGTTTATTGGGGTTATTCTTGGCGGATTCGATGAACTTAGGTAAGTCTTCGTAGTTGTGTTGGCCGTCTGCATCTACTTGAACTGCGTGAGTATAACCTTTTTCTAAGGCGTGGTTTATACCACTAATGATCGCTCCACCTTTCCCTTGGTTTTCTGTATGTCTAATCAGGAAGATTGTAGGATAGCCTTTAAGCGTACTCTCTATTGAGCCTAGATGCTCGCTCGCATCATCAACGATTATGATTGGAATTTTATGTTTCTCTATTTCAGGGAGCTTATTTAATAGTAGTTCAACATGATTATAACAGGGGATAATGATGCAAGGGTTAAATAGATTGCTCATGAAGGAAGATGAGGTGCGATAAAATTACCAGAAGTTACGAGTATCCCTTCTTTCGTAATTGTAAATTTATTAAGAGCATTAGCCTTGATGGTAATGTTTATCTCACATGCCCCTGTTGGCTCAATTTTTTTTAAGAACTTTATATTTTTAAACTCAGAGATAATGCTTTCTTTGTTGATTAGTGCATAGGACTTTTCTATCCAGGAGATTTGCATATAGGCTGGAATCAACATTTGATTGGGGAAATGTGCTTGTACGTCTGGTAGATTGGGGTTTAGGTCTAGTTGGAAAGTGGTCTGCTCAGCATTATTTTCAGTGCTGTTCTTAGTGCTGGTGTCTGCCTCTACTAGCCTAATCATTCGCAGTTGATTTCAATTTTCGCTCTACGCTCTTGATCTCCAGTCTTTCAAGGAAATCACCTAATAGTGTGCAACCTTCAAAATCAAAAGGGTTGAGATCTAAACTAAATTCATCGTTTAAGGTTGTCAGCAAATCAATAACATCTATACTATCTAGGCCTAAGTCTTCTGTTAATGACTTATCTACACTTAGTAAATCAGCTTGAATACCAAACATCTCTACTAATAGAGTGTTTGCTCTGCTTGAAATATTAGATAGGGGCATATTTTTATTTATTAGAGATTGTTTTTTGAATATAATTATTAAGCGAGGATACTGAGTGGAAATGCTCTTTCATATTTTCGGAGTTGGGATCTAGGACTACGTCGTATTTTTTAGAGATAGCAATTCCAATTTCTAGTGCATCTATCGAGTCTAGGCTGAGACCTTCTCCAAAGAGAGGAGCATCTGAATCTATGTCTGAGATGCTAACGTCTTCCAAGCCTAGGCAGTCAATAATAATGCTTTTGATTTCTTCTGTTCTATCCATACTTTTTGTTTAATTTGCACTTCATTGTTCTATAGATAAAAGAGTAAAAAATCCATAGGAAATAGATTCTTTTAACTAGGCCTTTAAGCCAAGAGTCGAATTTAATCGCGTTTCAAGTAACTTAGAGATCCTTCTAGATGCAACCCAAGGTGTTTCTTCCTTATTCACACGGATCAATTCAGTGGGTATTTCTGAGAAGTGTATGTTTGCTTGGATTGAATTCCTTGGGGCATAGAATATGGGAGTATTTTTGCTGAGAATTTCTTCAGAGTGTTTGATATGGCCAAAATACATAGTGGCACCTGATCGTATTGCGATCATACAAGCTCCCCTTTTTATTCTCATAGCTTGATTGATGGGTTTCCTGGTTCCTTCGGGAAAGATAAAAATATTTTCTCCTTTTTCTAATACAGAGATGACTTTATTCACCGTATTTTCTTTGGGACTGTTAGATATGTATCCCGCGCTATATGAGATTAGAGAGAAGGGGGAGAGGTAGAAGAGGTTTTGTTTTATTATCGCACAAATTTCTGGAAATAAAGCCATATAGTATAAGGCATCTAGTAGGGAGGTGTGGTTAGAAATGAAAATTGACCCCTTTTCTAATTTGCACGTTTCCAAATTTGTACTTAATGTGTGTAGTCGAGTCCTATTTAGTAGGTATAGGTATATTTTTACCGCTTTAGATATAAATCTTCGCACTTTTAGTGTACCACATTTAGGGTTGAAGATGCGTATGCCAAGTAGTAAGGGCCCTAGTGCCGCAGAGACAACCCAGAGTAGAATAAAGAAGAACTTTATTGCTAAAAAGAAATACAGCCTCTTTATGAGAATAGGTGCCAATATTATAAATACTTTGTAAGAGAGTGTAGAGATCCTTTTTTACAGGATACAAAAAGTAAGCTAATGATAAATAAGCTAGCTATGATTTTTATCATGAGAGTAAAAAATTTTGAAATTTAGATTTTATAAAAATACTTTATTTTTTAGGGTAGAACAAGGGACGTTTTTATGCAGTTAAGTGAACTTCCAGCCTTTACTATTGCGGGCTGTTCTATTTGGTCTCCTATTGCTAGTGGGATTGAAGAGTGTATGCCTGATAGGGCGAATTTTGGAGCGGTTTTTAAAGCAGGGGATTTACCTTCTGCGAGCTTTTTACCAGTATCTCTTCGAAAAAAGTTAAGCCCATTGACTAAAGTTTCTTGTTTTTTACTAAATGATTTGATTGTTCGGCTAAATTTGGATGCGACTAAGATTCGTTTTGTTTTTTCATCTAGATACGGTGAGGCAGATAATACTATTCAGCTGTCAAGGGCTATTAGAGACGAGGAACCTAGTAGTCCGATGGCTTTTTCAAGATCTGTTCATAATAGCGCATTGGGTGTTTTCTCTATCGCAAGCTCTAATTATACTCTTAGTTCTTCAGTGGCGGGTGGCAGTCGTTCTGTTAGTGCTGGACTAACTGAGGCCGTGATTCAACTGTATTCAAGTTCCGAAATGGACGAGGTTTTATACGTTCATGCAGATGAAAAGATGCCTGATGAGTTTCATCAGTTTGTAAGTAAGCCTGAGGTTGCATTCGGTTTTGTTTGTTTGTTAAAAAAGTCGGAGACTAAAATCGAATTTTCTTTTTCCGAGGAAGTAGCGGCGAGTGAGGATGGCGAAGTACTTGAGTTTATGGATTACTTACTTTCACTTCATTGTTAGTGGTGTTTTCCTAAAGTTATTTAGCCTTTAGAAATATTGGATATGATTCAAATTATGCAAGCAAAGAATTTGAGAAAAAACGATACGATAGGTTTAATCACTCCTTCTCATTGTCTATCAGGAGATAAGATAGATGCTGTAAAGGGTGGTATTGTCAGGCTTCGGGAGCTTGGGTTTTTAGTTAAGGAGGGGGAGTATGTTTGGACTAATGATAGGTATGGCATTTCAGCCGGTACTATTGAAGAAAGAGTTGGAGATTTCCATAGGATGTTAAAGGATGATGATGTTCAGGCGATTTGGTTCGCTCAAGGGGGAGATACTTCTAATGAACTTTTAGATCATCTTGATTTTTCTCTTTTTCAGAAACATCCGAAGATAATTATCGGGCTTAGTGACGTCACTGTTCTTTTGAATGCGATTCTAGCTAAAACAGGTTTAGTAACTTTTCATGGTTCAGATCCTAAGTTGCCTATCGAAGAATGGTATCTTAATTCTGATTATACTTTATCTGAGTTTGATAGAGTAATTTGTCAGGGAGCTAATGGAGTTGTGCCTCCACAAGCTTTACGGAAGTCGATAAGGAGCGGGAGAGCTGAGGGGGCTTTAGTTGGTGGTAATTTTCAGTGTTTTAGGAAATTATTTGGTACTCCTTATATGCCATCTTTGGATGGTAGAGTATTGATTTTGGAAGGCTTTAGTACCAATCTCGAAGAGGCGATTACTCTCATTAGTCATTATAGAACGTTGGGCGTCTTTGATCAGATCTCGGGCTTAGTGCTTGGTGATTTTTATGCATTCGATAGAGAGGGGCAGTATGATGCGAATGGGGGGAGAGTTTATTTTGAGGATTTATTGTTGGAGGCTACGGAGAAGAAGTCTTTTCCAATTTTAAAGACCAGCGATTTTGGACATCGATTGGGGAGTACGTTTACAGGGCTTGGTTTGCAAGGTTTTGTTGATGCGGACTTAGGTGAGTGGGGGCAGCTTTAGGTGGGGGTTAGTGATTTTTTCGGGAAAGTACACAGGAAGAACTGAAGTGTGGAACAGGAAGTGGTTGGGGTGGCTTTATTGGGTATGTCGTGGTCTAAGAATGGAACGCTTAATGACCTGGAATTATTCTAAGTTCTAGCTTGAGTTATTGGATTAGCTTGAGAATGAAATTCAACGGGATCGACACGCAGGGGCAGGAATTGGACTTACTATGGATGAGGAAACGAAAAGATCTATTGTTATGGCGCTAGCGCTAATGAATCGGAGAGATTCAGGTAATTTCTATTCTATCCTTATATTTTTTTGTTAGGCTTCCTTCTTAGTCTTTGATATATTGTATTTCATGCCCATAAATTATCTTATTCTTCACGGTACAGGCGGATCTCCAGATGGGAATTGGTTCCCTTGGCTTAAGTTAGAATTGGAAACTCAGGGCGCAAAAGTTTTTTGTCCTAGATTCCCTACTCCTGAGAATCATAGTTTATCATCTTGGCTAGAGATTTTTGAAAAAATTAAGAATTCCATTGAAGGCCCAACTGTCTTAATCGGGCATAGTCTTGGTTGTGCCTTTGCTTTAAAATTACTCGAATTTAATTTAGTCGAGGCTAAGACCTGCGTATTGGTTTGTCCCTTTTTGTCTAAGTTGGGATTAGAATTGTACGACGAGCTAAATTCTAGTTTTATAGAGGGTGATTTTAAGTGGGAGTTGATAAAAGAACGTTGTGAGAATTTTTATTGTTTTGCGGGTTCAAATGATCCTTATGTGAGTAGCGAGGCTTCAAATTTTGTTGCTAGTAAGTTAGGGGCGTCTATTGAGGTAATAGAAGGTGGTGGGCATTTAAATGCTGAGTTTGGTTATACGGAAGCTAGATTTTTGGACGACCTGGGTTTCTGTTAGTGTAGAGGGTGTTGCTTAGTGTGCTTGGTGACTTTGAGTTATGGCGGTCGCCCTCCCATTCTTCCTGTTTTTAAAATATAAAAAATCAACCACTATGATGGGCTAAGATTATTCTGGAGGTGTGAGCAGGAGGGATTTTGGGAGAGAAGGCACCGTAGTCGCTATATGTTTCCTAAAAACTTATAAACGCGCCAGCGCTGGCACCTATTGTTTGTCCCGTCATCACTTTGCTCATAGAGGACGCTAGGAAAAGAATAGCGTTAGCAATATCTTCGGATTGACATACTATTCTCAGTTTGTCTCGGACTAACTTTATGCTCTTAATTTACCAAAATCAGGCTCTTCGGCACCAGCTAAATCATATGTTCCTTGTAGATTCATCCATAACTGAGCAGTGGTTCCGAGTGCTGCGGCTAATTTCTTGGCCATTTCTGGGGAGATTCCTCTTTTTTCGTTACAGATTTGATTTATCACATTAGGTTGAACCTTGATGTGCCTCGCTAGTATAGACTGATTGATACCGCGAACTTCTAGCTCTTCTTTTAAATATGATCCGGGATGAATTTTGTTCTTTAACATATGCACCTAATGATAATCTAAAATTTCTACATCAAAAGCATCCTTACCTGACCAACGAAAACAAATTCTGTATTGTACGTTAATACGGATGCTATAAAGCAGTTTTTCTGATCCTTTCAATTTCTCTAATCTAAGACTTTTCCAGTTTGTCAGATCACTTAGAACAATAGCATTATCTAAGAAAACTAATTTCCGATATGCAATGTTATGCAAATGTGAAGGTAGTTTTTTTATTGCTATTCTAGAGCTAATTTGATTTGCGATATCGGCTGTCGCCTTATCTCTATAGCTTCTAATTGCCATGTGTCATTATTCCATATAGCGATACAGTTTACAAGATTTTTTTACTTAAATTGTTATCGTTTTTCCAAACAAAATGACCCATAGTATAAAGAGTGATTGATTATAGGGGCTTGTTTGGCGTGAGTGTTGTTTTCAGGTTTTTGGGGAGTGTCAACAGGAAGTAGTTGAGAGGGGGTGTTGCTTAGTGTGCTTGGTGACTTTGAGTTATGGCGGTCGCCCTCCCATTCTTCCTGTTTTTTAATTTAAAACAATTAACTATGATGACTGAATAATAACTTTTGTTTTCGAAGATTGAAGAATTGCTAAATATCTGATCTCCATTTATAAATATGAGTCTCTATCGCTAACTACTTTTAGAAATCCATTGCAACATACAGATTTAACCATACGTGCTCGAGAGGAGCTTAATCACACTTTTGGATTTAGTGACTATAGAGGTATTCAAGAAAAGGTAATCAATAGAGTACTTGAATCTAAAGATACTTTAGTCTTGATGCCTACGGGCGGTGGTAAATCACTTTGTTATCAAATTCCTGCTTTAGTTTTAGATGGTTTAACCGTAGTGGTTTCACCTCTTATAGCTCTTATGCAGAATCAGGTTGGGGCATTGCGAGAGTACGGTATAAAGGCTGAATTTTTAAATTCTAGTCTTGGAGAATCAGAGGGGCAACAAGTTTATAGAGATTTACGACAGGGGATTGTAAAGTTACTTTATGTATCCCCTGAGAGATTGTTGTTGGATGGTTTTCTTGATTATCTTGGAACATTACGTCTATCTTTGTTCGCGATTGATGAAGCTCATTGCGTTTCTCAGTGGGGGCATGACTTTAGGCCGGAATACCTTAAGCTTGGTAAAATTAAAGAGCATTTTCCTTCTATTCCTATAATTGGACTTACAGCTACGGCTGATGAAGTTACAAGAACCGAGATACTAAATCAGCTGGGGCTAAAAGATGCGGAGGTGTTTGTCTCTGGATTCGATCGGCCGAACATTCAGTATCGTATTGGTATTAAAGATTCTCCTCAGAAACAATTGCTTCGATTCATTAAAGAAGAACATAGTAATGACTCAGGTATAGTTTATTGTATGTCTCGGTCTAAGGTCGAAAAGCTTGCTTCTTTCCTTTCAAAGGAAGGGTTTAAGGCCTTGCCCTATCATGCTGGTCTAAGTTCTGAAGTGAGAAGTCGTAATCAGGATACATTCATAAAGGAAGAGGGTGTAATAATATGCGCCACAATTGCCTTTGGTATGGGAATCGATAAACCAAATGTAAGATTTGTGGCACATCTTGATTTGCCTAAAAGTATTGAAGCTTATTATCAGGAAACGGGGAGAGCGGGGCGTGATGGTATCGCAAGTACTGCTTGGATGGTTTATGGCTTGGGTGATATTGTTCAGATCCGACAGATGATTATGAGTTCAGATCTTTCCGTGGAGAGAAAACATTTTGAATCCAGAAGGATGAATGCCTTACTTGGCTTTTGTGAATCTAGTGCTTGTAGAAGGCAGGTGTTGTTAAAATATTTTGGAGAGAGTCACACGATTCCTTGTGGTAATTGTGACAATTGTTTACATCCAACAGAGACAGTGGAAGCTAGCGAGTCCGCTAAAAAGGCCCTATCAGTCGTGTTTAGAACGGGCCAACGCTTTGGAGTAAATCATTTGATTGATGTTTTATTGGCCAGGGAAACTGAGAAGGTAAGACAATTTAATCATCAAACTACATCGACTTATGGTATCGGCAAAGAGTTCTCTGATTCTGACTGGCATACGGTTTTTAGACAACTTTTAGCTAGTGGTTTTCTTGATGTTGATCTTGAGGGCTTTGGTTCTATCCTTCTAACAGAGGAGAGTAAAAGGATATTAAGTGGTGAAGTTATTTTTAATCTAAGAAAAGATAGCATCGGTAAGGTTCCAAAGGGCGCAATTAAGAAACCTAAACGTAGCAAACAAGAGCTTTTACGTGAGCACACTAGTGAGGAGCTGAGTCTATTTGAGAAACTCCGAGCCTACAGAATGAAACTCGCTAAAACTCAAAAAATTGCGCCCTATATTATTTTTCACGATACTGTATTGAATGCCATGATAGAAATGAAACCTAGTACCTTAGAGGAAATGCGCCAAGTGCCAGGGATTGGAGACGCCAAACTTGCAAGGTATGGGGAGGGGTTTTTAGAGGTTCTGCTGGAAGGTGATGTGGAGAGGAGTTAAATCAGTTCTTTCTTAACCAGATATTCCCACCTGGATTTATTGCGATTTTGGGCAAATTCATTTTGATCCAATCTTGATGCTTCGCATATAGGTATGTGCTGAAAAATTTTATTTCAAACGCTGAGTTGTACTGTAAAAAAGCTCTGAGTATATAGCTTTCATTCCAGGCTCTGCCTTCTTTAACCCATTCTTCTGGATATTCGAAGGGCCAAATAATGTCATGGAAATGAATCATTACGCCTGAATTTAGAATCGGTAGAATTTCGTGAATGATATAGTTCACATCACTTGAAAGCTTAGATACATGAGTTGAATCAATAAATAGAATATCGTCTTCTTCCAGCTCTTGAAATAATTGTAGTTCTATATCCTGTATGCCCGAACTAACAATTCTCACTTTTTCATTGTCATTTTTTAGCAGTAATGATTCAGGCAATTCAGGGTAAGGTTCAATGAACGTACAACTGCAATCGATGTTAAAGTCATTTAAGGTGTCCAAGACTGCCGCAGATGAAAAGCCAGAGCCAACTTCAATGTATCTTTTCGGTTGTAAGTTTCTGATCATGCTTTGCAATACTATTGCATCGCCATAAGAATATGCTGAGTTATTGAAGTAGTATCTAGCACCCTCTACTTTGTCGACCGAAAATGGACATTCATCGTGATACCTTTTGAAAGTTTTCAGTAGGAAAAGTTGCTTATCTTCATTCAGTGTAATGCCACCTAGGGTATTCTCTGGGTAATTTGGAAAAGAAAAGTTTTCTTTCGTTTCTACGGAGGGTACTGCCGAGTAGAAGTGGCCAGTTGGTACGAATTCTTTATTTTCTAACTTTGTCACAATATCCTTAAAATAAAATTTTGATTGATCTATCACAGTTATAGGGAAACTTGTAGAAAAAATGTATCAACAAAATTTTAACTTTACTAACCTGTATTACGAGATTGAACAGCGAAAATGTTATTTAAGCTTCTTCTGATTCGTATGTTTAAAAGTGGAATTTGGGTCGATGCTAGGTTGATGCTTAGTTGAGAAAGTAGAGAGTTAGGATAGAGCGACCAGCGATGAAATTTCATCGCTGGTCGCTTGTGTAACCGGAGTCTTTTTTTGCCTTAAGCGGCTGCAGCGGATTTTTTTTTCTTCTGCTGGACCAGGTAAGTGCTGCTTATTGCTATGCAGAACCTACCTCTATGATTGATCCAGCAATCGTACCAGCCTTCTCGCGGTGCGGCTTTGGTTTGGCCGTTGTGGGTTGTTCTTTGCCCTTCTTTTAACCACTGACTAGCAAGTTTGGTTGTGCGATCCGCGGCGACTTTCGTTGCCTTCGTTGATTGTTGAACGGGCGCTGGTGTCGGTTCCTCCCAATAATGGGATCGACCACCAAATATGTCCAGGCGGTCTCCATCAAACAAGCTCATTAGTTTTCTCCTGAAAATAGGCAGGTACGGCTGGCCTGCTGGGAAGTGAAATGGTAAAGTTGCCGTGATGAAATCCGTTTTATCCTGAACTTCAACACGGCAACCTATTTACTTCTCTCCCAAGGGCGCAGACTTAAGTCATCGTTTCCTATAAAAAAACCTTAATCTAACTCTTCTACTCGGAATACTTGGTAGCAATAGTGTATGATTAAGTCAATAAACATGAATTGATAGGATTATATCATTACTACGAGGTGTATCTAAGTCTCCTAATTTGTTTGTAATAATAATATTGTAATGAAATAAGCGCTTCTCGTATTTTTTTAACTAATTTATAATATTTGTCCATTATCTCGGGATCTTCCTTCAATTCTGAGAGGGGAGATAAGTGTTTTTCGATATGAGCAAAATCTAAGGTGTCAATATTGTTTTCCAAAATGCCCTCAACATCAGCCCAATTCTGTATCCTATTAGCAGACTCAATAAGAGTTTTCATGATTTGGATTTAGCAAAAATTTTATGCATATCTACTAAACCACTGCTTTTGAAGGACCCTTTTTTACTTATTAAAGCGTGTTGGAGGTTGCCTTCTAGAGCTAATATTTTGTCCGCCTTAGATCGCAACTTTTGTTCTTCAGCTACGAACCTATTGACTTCCCTGAGGCCTTTCTGCCAATCATTAAACCAAGTTTTAGAATCTTTTTTCATTTATATATATTACCATGAGTTGGATTTTTAGACTAAGCCTACTTTTTAATGCTCTAAGAGGTCTTTACAATACATGGGCAGAGCCTTTCGAGGGTGGTTTTCGTGGACATCATGAGGATTTGAGTGAAGCAGTAAGAGCGGAAAAGAAGGAAGAGTTTAAAGCCTTAAAGGAGAAGTGGAAAACTATGAGCCGAGAAGAGAAGTTGGCTTCTATTGAGGAAAAGAGAGTTGAACGTTTAAAGATAAAAAAGGAGAAATTTGACTGGATATCAGTAGTGTTTATTGCTTGTTAACTGGCTTAATTTAGAATAACTAGCTATAGTTTAAATGATTTTAAGTAGAATTTTTCTTTTTTACATTTCATACCATTGCCTCATACAGTGAATCGAATACTTCTGTTTCTTTCTATAACACTCTTAGTTAGTCTCCTTAATCCTTTGGTTTATGGGGAAGAAATCGAAGATGACCAAAGCGATGCATCAAGTGTCGCTTCGTTTAGAACTCTCTCTAATAAAGATCTTTTTAGACCACTTATCGCCTCACCTAGGGAATCACAATTTTCCCTAAGGCGTGAATATTACGATACGCAAGCCGAAGATTACAATGCTGCGGTTGTATCATTTGGAGATTATTTGCCTATCGTAGATTATATTCTTGATGAGGAAAATGTATTTCAATTTTCCATTGATGGGTCTCTTTATGCCTTGTTTAATTTAGATAAGCCTTCCTATGATTTAATAAATACAGATTACTACTTTGGCTTATCTCTATCTCATGAATGGTCTGAAACTATCGCTTCTAGATTACGTATTTATCATGGTAGTTCACATCTTGGAGATGAATTTCTAATTGATAATCCAGACTTTGAGCGCGGTAATTCAAGCTATGAAGATTTGGATTATACTCTTAGTTATCAAGTTGATACCTTTCGCATTTATGCTGGTGGCGGTTATATTATTCGCAGTAATAATGACATTAAGTTAGACCCACTTCATTTAAAGGGCGGGGCTGAGTATTCGCATTTACTTCCTGGCTATGAGCAGACTGCTCTTTTGATTGCTCTTGATATGGAGTCTTTACAGCGGGCTAATTGGAGATATAACACCTCGGTAATGGCAGGATTTACTCTTTTAAAATCGGAAGCTCGGGAGATAAGGCTGATGGCGACTTTTTATCGAGGGAGCTCTCCGCAAGGTCAGTTTTTTAATGAAAGACTGGTATATTATGGCCTTGGACTTTATTTTATAGTGTAGAGTTTTTTCATGATAAATTGTTGAGGCTAAGGAAAAAAATCAAGCCTCATGAATAATGCAGGATAGCTCTAGCGAATGCCATAGACGGTTAGATTTCGCCATTGTTTTAAATAGCTTGATAGAATGCAAAATGTCATAGCGAGTAAGCCTAATTCTTAGTATAGGTGTTTGCTATAATAAACTTCATTAGATCATGCCCTTAAACCAGATTACATTAATTAGCACTCTTAGCAGTCGATTTTATTTTCATTTCGATTTGGAACTGTTTTCCGATAAGAAGGATGCATTCCTTGAACTTTCCTTAGATTCTGTTTTAGACCCTGAAAAAAGAAACGTTATTCGTTATGAGTTTAAAGAAGCAGGTCTTCAGAATATCGTCGATAAAATACCTCTTAGTGGCCTAGAAAGTGGCCCTTATGTTTTTGCATTATGCCTTAAAGATTCTTTAAGTAACAAGGTACTTGATGCCAATTCATTCCCTGTGGAGATTGTTTTGGAAGTAGATCCTATGATGGATTTTCTTTTTGATTTTGAAATACTTTCACTTGCAGCGTCTGATAAAAAGGGGCTTGAGTGTAAAGCTTTGATTAAGAACTTGGGTCGTAGTGGTTGGGGAGATGATAGCCCTTTAGTGGATCTTTCTTTTTTGTTTATTCCTAGGAATGCTGAGAGTTCTTCCTTGCCAATAAGGATTGATCTACCGAATTCTTTAGCTTTAGGATCGGGGCAAGTAGCAGAAGTTACTCTTACATCTAGTCGCAGACCTAATATTGGAGGTGTTTACGAGTTTATACTTCAACCTCTTATTAATAAAGAGGAAGTGCCTTTTTCTTCATTAAATACAGAGAGTTGCTGTCTGTATTTTAGCGGGGCGCAGTCAGACCATCGAGCTCAGATTAATGTGAGCTCTTATCAAATTAAGCTTGGTAAATATCTGTTGATGGAGGGGCGGGTTAAAAATATCGGTTCTTTGGATTGGTATTTTGGAGCAGAAGTGATGAATCCTACTCTCTTAGGTTTTATGCTGAGGAGAAGTAGCGAGGAGGGAGAGAAAGTTTTTGCTGAGTTTAGGTTCAAGCCTGATGATCTATGGTGTAAGAGTGGAGAGAGCTTTGATTTTTCGGCTACCTTCGAATCTAAGGAGGTGATTGAGGGTCCATTTGTGGTTTCAATAGATATGTTAATTGAAAGGGCTTATTGGTTTCGAGAGTTTGAGAGTGTCGTTGTAGATCAAGTTTTTGATGATAAGTTAAACGTTCCTGCTCCTTCATTAAATCAGATTAAGGAGAAAAGTTCCTATTTTGATAAGATTATCGATAATGAAATAGTTGAGTCTGTTTATGTTGTTGCTCCCAGTTTGCCTTTGTTCGATAGAGAGTCAGGTGGTCTAAGAATGTTCGAATTCTTGAGATTGTTAAAAAGTGAGAGCAGAAGAGTTGTATATTTTTATGAGAGCAATGGTATTGCAGGTGATGTAAGCCTATATTTAAAGGCTCTCAGTGATCTTGGAGTTGAAGTTGTTGCAGATATTAAGGCAGCAATTCTGGAAAAAGAGTTTTCTCCGGAGCTTGTTTTAGTTAACACTTGGGCTTGCATTGAAAGGTATTTACCAGATTTAAAAAAAGCCTTTCCAAGTGCCTTATTTCTTGGAGATATGGTGGATCTTCATTGGGTAAGAGAGAGAAGGGCGATAGATTCAGGCCTATCTGACTTGAGTTTAATTGAGTGGGAATCTAGACAAGAAAGGGAGAAGGCGGCTTATAATTCCTGCGATATGGTGATCGCTGTAACTGATGAAGATAGAGTTTCTTTACTTGCTGAATGCCCTAGTGCTAGGACGGTTATTGTAAGTAATATCCATACGTTAAGAAATATGGATAATAACTCTCCCGCCAAAGAGAGTCCTAGAGCGCTATTTGTAGGACATTTTAGGCATACTCCTAACGTAAGTGCTTGTTTAAAAGCGGTTCAAATTATTCAGGCATATAACGAGTCTCATGATTTGAAAATTTCAATTGATATCATCGGTGATAATGCTCCATTGGAGATTCAGCGATTGGATAATGGATTAGATGTCTGTGTGCATGGGTATGTTCCTGATCTTAGTACTTTTGAAAAGGAAGCTTCATTTTTCTTGGCTCCGATTCAGTTTGGAGCTGGGATAAAAGGTAAGGTCTGTGAAGCGATAGCTAGCGGATTACCTCTTATTCTTAGTGATATAGCTAACGAAGGCATTAACCTAGTTCATAGAGAAGAAGCTTATGTCGCTAATCATTTAGGGGAATATGTAAGCGGTATAGAGTATGTTCTTGAAAACCCTAAGCGTAAGAATGCTATGGTTAATGCTTCAAGAGATAAGTTAGATAGACTAGTGTCTAAGAGCGCGATTACTCCTATTGTTAATAATTTGATTTCAGTGGCTCGGGTGACTATTGCCGTTGTTACTTATAATAATGCAATGCTTCTTGAGAAGTGTTTGAATTCTATTTTTGAGCTTACAAATTACCCTAGCTTTAAGGTTTTCGTATATTCTAATGCATGTAGCGATGGGACTAAGGCAGTCTTAGATAGGTTCAAGGCTAATTTTGGAGATAAGTTTGAGTATTTCATAGGAGATGAAAATGAGTTTTTTGTACGTCCAAATAATTTCATTATTAATGAGTGTATCCCCGATGATGTGGTTCTTTTAAATAATGATGTTGAAATTTTAGACCCATATTGGTTATGCGAGCTTAATTATTCTTCTTATATGGCTCCCTGGGTGGGGGCTAGTGGGTGTTTGGTCTTGGGTGAAGATGGAAAGATTTTAGAGGCAGGCGCTAAGATGAGCTTAGATGGAATGGGAGCAAATCTAGGTAGGGGGGATAGTCCTGAAAACCCGGCTTATAATAGACTTCAGTACGTGGACTATGTGTCAGGTTGTTGCCTTTATATGAAGCGATCTTCAATAGATTTAATAGGCGCATTAGACGATGATTTTCATCCTATGTACTATGAGGATGCTGCTTGGCAGTTTAGTTTGAAGCTCAAAGGACTAAAAACAGTATATACGCCTAGGACTCGTATTCTACATAAAGAAGGGTCTTCTGCGGGAAGAGATGTAAATAGCGGCATGAAAAAATATCAAATTCTTAATCGGGAAAAATTTAAGGCTAAATTTTCAAAGTTTAATGTGAATTTTAAATGCGACTAGATGTAGCTATACTTAAACAGTCGAGAATCTTTCTCCTGTTTTTATCATTGTCATATTTCTTTTGTCGGCCTTATTTTATTATCCCACCTTTGAGTCCTGATTCTTGGTCATATTGGGAATTATCTAAAACTATTTTTTCAGATTTTTATCGGTTCTCTACTTTTAGGTCGTTTGAGAATGCTACTTCGTATAGCGCTTCGTTTCCACCGCTTTGGCCTGTTTTGATAGGCATTTTTAATTCGTTTTTCAATGCTGGCCCTAGGGGAGGGGTTTTACTTAATAGTCTTTTAGTCCTTCCTATTTTAGCCGTTGCTTTGGAGAGATTTTCGCAAAAGTTATTTAAAATTAAGTACTTAGGGTATTTGGTTTTCTTTCTTACTTTGTGTGATATCGCTTTTATGGAGGAGGTCTTCGCGGGAAGATCTATACCATTGCAAATTTTAATATTCTTATTTTTATTTTCTGCTTTATTTGATCTAAAGCTAGGAAATAAGGACGGGGGTGGGGAGAGATCTTTTGTTTTGGTAGCGGCTTTGCTCGGGCTTTCCTTATTGAATCGATTCGATGCTATGGCGATTGTACCTGTTGTTGTTATTAGTGTTTGTTTTCTTAGACCAAGTTTTAAGTCTCTAAGTGTCTTTATGTGCACATTGTTAGTTACTGTTTCTCCATGGATTGTTTATTCTCTTTGGCGTTTTAATAGTGTTTGGAAGACAGATAATAGCTTTGTCGCTAAGGCAGTTTCCCCAACGTATGTTACTGACTGGTATCCTGCAGCTATTTTAACTATTGAAGATGATTTTTGGGCTTGGTTGGCTAGGATATATTCTAATCTTTATCCTTTGTTTTTTGCTGTAGGGAGAGGCTTTTCAGACTTAATTATTCCGTTTGTTGCTACGGTCGCTATCATCGTTATAGCTAAGTGCTCAAGTGTATTTGGAGGGGGTTCAAAGACGCCAAAGATGCTTTTTTTTGATAAAATGAATTTAAGGAGTATCCCCTTATTCTCCTTGTTCTTCTTTCTTTTTGCCTTGTCCTCCTTAATTCCTAATCTTCTCACTGGATATTTTGACCTTAGGTATTTTTCTTTTTTAAGAATTATTTTTTTGATTCTATTTTTTGGGCTTTTGTTCCGAGTTCATAGTAATGGAAGTTTTGCGCCTAATTTTGGATTGGCGAAGGATATTGCTGAGGATAGTTTTGTACGCTTTGTGCTTACAGAGAAGCAAAGATTATGTATATTATTGTGTTTGGTGCCATTACTATTCTATCTGGCTAGGGAGAACTGTTTAGTCTTTTCTTCAACGCTAGTAAATTCTGAAGATAGTTTTGTAAGCCCTTCTTGGGTTAGCGATATTAAGCTTTGCATAGAAGAGATTCAAGAAGAGGAGCAAGGTGTTCAAGGTGTATTTAGTGGGTTATTTGTATTTGATACGGTGAACCCATTTCAGTTCGGAGCTGAAACTGGAATTAAAACAGCGATGGTTCCTGAGAACTTTAAGGATTTAAGCCCAACAGAAAGGGCTTTGTTTTTTAGAAGCTTTTATCTTTCCCATCTTTACAGTTGTCAGGATCAGTCCAAGTTGACTGCTGAATTGGGGCTTGGTTTTAGAAAGCTTGATTGCTCGGATTGTTTGTATGAGATGATCCTTCAGTGAGAGCTTAGATTTAACAGGTTTTTAATTGTTTTAGTTAGTTTTGCTAGGGTATTCCTTATGTAGTAAAGTCCCACAATTACTTATATCCTATTTTTTGCTTAACATGAGAATTGGAATTATCGGTGCGGGCTCTTGGGGTACTGCTCTAGCTCAACATTTATCTTCGTCTTTTGCCGAGAACTCTTTAGGCACGGAGGTTGCTCTTTGGGGTAGGGATCAGGGTGTGCTTAGTGATATCCAGCAGAACCAGGTTAACAGCAAGTATCTACCAGGAATTTCTTTAAGTAAGAATCTCAAGATTGTTTCAAGTCTTGCTGAATTAGTTAATACAGCTGATGTTTATGTCCTTTCCGTACCTACTAGTGCAACTAGAGAGGTATGTTTAGAGATTAAGGATCTCCTTCAAAAGAATAGGCGGAATTCTCCAGTAGGGGCAAGCGGTAGTGAAGAGTTACCTTATTTTATCAGTACTGCGAAGGGACTGGAAGCTGGCAGCAATCAGCGCCTTTCCCAGATTATAAGTGAAGTGTTTGAAGGCGAGGCGCATATAGCGGCGCTCTCAGGCCCTAGTTTCGCCTTAGAGGTGGCTAAAGGGATGCCGACCGCTTTGGTGTTGTCTGGAGTTGAATGCGCCAGGAAGGAGGGAATATGGGCCGATGTGGTCGGGGCCTTTCATGTGGGCATGATGCGTGTTTACACTTCTGATGATTTGATTGGAGTGGAGTTGGGAGGGGTTTTGAAGAATGTGATCTCTGTTGCTTCAGGAGTAGGTGATGGCCTTGGGCTTGGTTTAAACGCGCGCGCAGGGCTTTTAACTCGAGGCTTAAAAGAGCTTAGTAATTTGATTAAAGCCGAGGGTGGTCGCTCAAGCACAGTTATGGGGTTATCAGGTTTGGGAGACTTGCTTCTAACTTCTACTGGTGACTTAAGTAGGAATCGTAGGTTTGGTATGCTGCTTGGGCAGGGGCTGAGTATTGAGGATGCTAAGGTGGAGATTGGGCAAACGATTGAAGCTATAATTGCTTGCACTTGTGCTTACGAATTAGCTAAAGGACATAACCTTGATTGTCCTATTATTGAGCAAGTTACCTTAGTTATAAGAGGGGAAACTACACCTAGTCAGGCTTTGAAAGATCTTTTGATGCGCGAGCAGAAGGCTGAGTAGGGTTTGACTTAAAAGCAGTTAAATAGCTATTTTGACTGCTTTGTAGGGTCTATGCTAGTTTTTATCTTAGATGTTTTTTGAAAGCATCCATTTAACACACCTATATGGGTAGAAGGTATTTTCTCTAGTTAGAAAAGGGTCGAATGTATTTTGTGGTATTCGATGTCCTTTTGGTTCTTTGTGGTTTTAGGTGGAGTAGTGGTTATGCGTGGAGTTGATAGTAGAGTTTTGGTGCAAACGGCTTCTTTATTTATTTTTCAAAGAGCGAGATTGGAGCTTTTGTTCCTTTGGTTGCCTCAGAAGATCGCCGATTCGGCTGGTTCTCCTACACTGAGGATTAATCTTTTAAGAGCACAACTTGGCGATGTGCTTGGTCGAGGGATTTTCCTGCTGATGCGAGATATTGAAAGCGGCTTGGATAAGGAATTTTCTCAGGATCGACGAGAGACTCGCTTCGCTTACGGTTTTTCAGAGTCAGCAAAATTGTTGGCCGCTGCTTTGAGTAATAGGTCGGCGACCTCAGTCGCTAAGGCATGTTTGATTACTTTATTGGACCTCTCTTTGTTGAGTAGGTCTATTTTCTTAGTTTTGCGCCCTATTAGAGGGCCTTTTCGAGGGTTTCTTTGGGCTAAGCATAACGCAGTCACTAGCGCTTTTCGTAGCATTTTGTCTGCAGACATACTTCATTACGTGCCTAATCATCCTCACCAAAAAAGGCCAACTGATCTGCACTTAAGACTGCTCAGTCAGGTGATTGTTAGGGAGAATATGGTGATTCCGGAGTTTGCGGATCGTATTTCTAGTAATCCGTATGCGAGTGATGCCTTGAGGGGATTTCTTGGCACTGGTTTTTTAACACTGGATGGAAGACTGGGGTTTCCTCATCGAGAATTTCCTATTGAGGAAGTGATGGATGCCTTGGGTTCTCGTTTCTCTCGGCATCGTTTATCTTTTGTTCCGGCGATTGTGGCGCAAATGGTAAGAGCCAATCAAATTGACCGTTGGGCTCGCCAAATACTTCATTCGAAGGAAGGGCGGGGAGCGCATTCGCTAAGTTTGGTCTCTGATGTAGTCGGAGTGCATGCTCACCTAGTTTGTCGAGCGGCGGGGTCTTTAATTTATAGCCTCTGATTCCCGTTGAGCGATTTGGGTTTTTAGGGCTGATTTGCAACTGCATCTTGGCCCCTTTCTAAGTAGAGAATGCTTTTGATTTGTTTTGGCGCCAGTCTAAGTCCTTGGTATTTATAGGGAAATGAATATTCAAGCGATGTTTCACGTGAAACATGGACTTACCACAAATAAACTGTTTCATTATTCCGGCACCCCTTCCTGTTCGTCTTCCGTCCTCCCGATCTTCCTGTTTATCAAACCATAACAATAAGGTGTTGTGTTCGCTGTAAGGGATGTTTCACGTGAAACATCAAACCGCCCGTAGGGGAGACCTTGCGGTCGCCCCTATTTATGGTCTTGGGAGGGCAATCGCGAGGGATTGCCACGCTTTGCTCGCAATGACAAATATTTCATTATCCACCAAGTCTATACGAGATTGATTGTCTGTTGAGAAGAGATCTTTGGCTGTTTTCTTTTCTATGTTTCACGTGAAACATTTACCAATCCTAGAAAATATGTTTAAATTAATCAATGAAAGATATCGAGATCCGCATTGCCCAAATAGAAGAACGAAATAGAAGAGTCGAAGCCGAGAAAGCTTGGGAGACTAGTGCGGTTAGGAAAGCCTCAATAGTCCTTTTGACTTACCTGCTTATGATCATTCTCTTCTGTTCTATCGGCTCACAAGAGCCTTTTAGTAATGCCTTGGTCCCTACTCTGGGTTATTTTTTATCTACATTATCTTTAGAATGGATTAGGAGGACTTGGATAAATCGCCAGAGGGTATAGATGTTTCACGTGAAACATGGACACTCATTTGTCATTGCGAGCGGAGCGTGGCAATCTTTTGAGAGCCTACTAGTTCGACAGGTTCACTACAGGCTCTCCCCAACGGGCCTCAGGAGGACAGGTGTAGTTAAATACCCTTCGTTTGACAATTGAGGGAGATATTGAGCCTCTGAACTCAATGTTTCACGTGAAACTTTACCCACTCCTTTGCACCATCTTTGCGTCTTTGCGGTTAGTCCCCTGTCCCCAAAAATGTTTCACGTGAAACATTTACTTCCTACCCCTCTTTATGTTACCTACTACCCTATATGGCAAAAATAATTGCAGTTGCAAATCAAAAGGGTGGGGTTGGTAAAACTACCACTTCTGTTAATCTTTCTAGTGCCTTAGCTCTACTAGGTAATAAGGTTCTAGTATTGGACATTGACCCACAGGGTAATGCTACTAGCGGATTGGGGGTCGATAAGAATAGCGTAAGCGCTACTTTGTATGACGTGTTTGCAAGTTCTTTTAGTTTGTCTTCAATAATTGTTGGAACTGAGCAAGCTGGCCTATGGGTAGCTCCATCTAACTCAGATTTGATAGGCGCTGAGTTAGAGATTGTTGAAGTTGCAGGTAGGGAAGCCATTTTGAAAAGCGCCTTAGCTAAGCTAAGTGCCCAGTTTGACTATGTAATTCTTGATTGCCCACCTTCTTTAGGACTCTTGACTGTTAATGCTCTAGTGGCAGCGGATTCTGTTCTAGTGCCATTACAATGTGAGTATTATGCTCTTGAGGGAATTTCATCCTTAATGGAAACAATCAATGTTGCGAGAGAAAACTTAAATAGAAATTTAAGTTTAGAAGGCGTTGTGCTTACTATGTTTGACGGAAGAACTAACTTAGCCCGCCAAGTAGCTCTTGAAGCGAAAAATTTTTTTGGTGAATCTGTCTTTGATACTGTTATTCCACGCAACGTAAAATTAAGTGAGAGCCCAAGTTTTGGTCAGCCTATCTTTTTATATGATAGCGAGTCAGTTGGTGCGCGGGCTTATTTAAATCTTGCGAAAGAACTTGTTGCGAATCAGGATAAGAATACCAATAAGGGAGTAGTTGGGGAGAATGAATTATCTGCTGATAAACGAGCGTCCGCGAATGAGTAGTAATAAACAAACCCCATTTCAAATGAAGAGTTTTTCTTTGGTTTCTAGAGCCAAAGAAGAGTTTAATAAAGTAAACCCTAGACCGGAAGATAACGTGCAAAAGAATGAAGAAAATGTCCTTAAAAAGGGCGCTAATCAAGCTAAAAAGAGGTCTGTATTGGGGCGAGGTCTGTCCCAATTGATGTCATCAACTGCTGTTAGTAATGTGCCAGTCATGCTTGAAGGTAACACTGCTAGGGCGATAGATATAGAAGTATTAGATGAACCTAAGTCCTTGGTAGAAACGGATCAAGGTGGCTTACATTCTATTCCTATCGATCAATTGATTCCTAATAGTAAACAACCTAGGAAAAACTTTTCAGTACAAGAAGTCAGAGAGTTGGCTGCTTCAATTAGAAGAACAGGAGTTCTTCAACCTATCATTGTTAGAGCTTTAAAAGAGAAAACTCAGACTGGCGCTAAGTATGAAATTGTAGCTGGGGAAAGGCGTTGGAGAGCATCAAAGGAAGCTGGCCTAATTGCTGTACCTGCCTTAGTAAAAGATCTAGACGATAGGGAGACTTTAGAAATAGGGATTGTTGAGAACATTCAAAGACAGGACTTAAATCCAATTGAAGAAGCCCTAGCTTATGAATCCTTAGTTAGAGACTTTAACTGTTCCCAAGAAGAACTTGCGAAAATGGTAGGTAAGGATAGATCAACTATATCTAACTGTATGAGGCTTTTAGCTTTACCTGAAGAGGTAAGGGGGCTTTTGGTGCAAAGAAAGTTAAGTGCAGGGCACGCTAGGGCCTTGCTTCAGTTGCCTACTGCGGAAGAGCAGATCCAACAAGCAAGGGATATTGCTGAGAATAAGCTTACAGTAAGAGAGGTAGAGAAGGCGACGAAGGGAGCTAGGAGTGGCTCTAAAAGCGTTGCAGGTAATGCGAAAGTAGATGATCGAACTTCTTCAGACGAACGCAATCAGGCCTTAGAAGAGCGCATTAGAAGGGCTTTAGGTACGAAGGTTAAGGTTAATCTATCTGCAAGCGGAAAAGGGGAAGTTAAAATTTCCTTCTTTTCTAGGGCGGAATTTGAAAACTTTCTTGAGAAGGTTGAGTCCTAGGTTTCAGCTGAGATATGAGCAAATAAAAAAGGCGGTCAAAAGACCGCCTTTTTTGTGAACTACTTAAATTGAATTAAGCAGCTTTCTTTCTTCTAGAAGCAATTCCACCGAAAATAGCGGAACCAAGAAGAAGCATTGAAGCTGGTTCTGGTACTGCACTTCCAGTTAGAAGACCACTAGCATCAGAAGTAAAGTTCTGTAGCTCGAACGCATTTGTATTTGGATTAAAAGCTACATTCATTCCAACTAGCCCACCACTTAATATTCCATTAAGTGCAATACTTATTCCAGCAGGAGTTGGAGATACAAAGGAAAGTAAGCTTCCAGCAGTGTAGGTCATAACTGTAGTATTGAAGAAAGATCCAGTTTCACCACCTTGTGAACCAGTGATAGCTCCACTTCCTAAAGTACCTGTTAAAAGAAGGCCTCCCACATTATCCCAAAGTGAAATAGTTCCACCTGTGGTTTCTTGAGCTATGATAGGTCCAACAATATTTGCGGCACCACTTGCAATTACGTTATCGATAGTAATTGAGGCACCTACTAAAATGTCTGCTATTGCTCCATCTAGAAATCCAGTGAAGTCGATACCTGAATCTTGTTCACCAATGGTTCCAACAACCCCGTCATCTACTGTGCTAAAAACTCCACCAACGTATTCTACGTCTGGTCCAGTTGAACCAAGGTCAAACTTAATAATCGTGTCTGCGAAAACACTTGAGCTAAAAAATAAGCTAGCTACTAGGCCTAAGGTTAGAAATTTTTTATTCATGATAACTACTACTCCAAAAATATAATGTTAAAATCTGATTCGATGATCAGGTCCAGTTACGATCGTTAAAACGACCATTCTAGAAAACCTGATGCAACATATATGACTGTTCAATGTTTTTTGCAAGGCTATAAAAAATATATAGGAGGATTCTAACAGATAAAAATATATTCTTTAAAAATAATGAATGATTTTAGAGAAGCTTTAGATAATCGCACCTTTTGATATGGGAAATATCGGATTAATTGGGGCCCTTATGTCAGATTGACATCTATAAATAAAGGGTATTTTGATGCAATTTTAGATAAAATGCCATAACAATGATTTAGAAGAGTATTGTTAACGATAAAATAGGTGGTTCATTTCATGGTACAACGCTGCACACCTCAGAGGATGCAAGAAAAGGACATCAAATTAACTGCTAATTTGAAGGTCCCAGAAGGTGCTACCCTCAGATTTGAATATAAAACTTCCAATGTTATTCTTGGGAAAACTATTGAATTTAACCGTCGAACGGTCAGCTATGGAGCAGCATCGCATTTTACTCTATTAAGAAGCGGAAAATCAGGGGAATATAAGGTTGATATAAACCATAGAATGGATAGTCTTTCAGCCTTTATTAAAGATAAGGACGGTAAAGAGACTCGGATTGAATTAATAAATAGATCAAAAGATGATAAAGCGAGTGAACTTGCTTTACCGCTAAGACCTGATCAAGCCGAAAAAAAATCTAATTTAAATATCGCATTAAATACCGAGGACATCAAAGTTAAGGACGCAGGTAAAGGTAAACTGAACTCCCAACCTGCAAATAATAGCAAAGCTTCCTTTCCTGTAAGTAGCGATGAAAAACCAACATATGCGCCAAAGGCCGTCGCTTTAGAACCTTCTCCATCGACTGAATTAAGATCAAGAGGATTTGGTGGAGAATTGCCAACACCTCAAGCGCATAAAGGTAAGCTGCCGACTATTCCAGAAATTAGTTTAGAATCTCTAAAGTTAAGTCCGGCACAAAGTGCAACTTCCAAAATGGGAGTTCCTATTGAGAGTGTGGGAAGCACTTTAGGAATACGCGAATCTAGAAGGGGTCCATTACCCGAGATAGCATCAACAGAGATTATAATCCCCGATGAAGCGACACCCAATGCTTCAATTACGGCACAATCTCAGACTACTAAGGCTGGGCTTGTAAAGACAGAAGTTGCAACAGCGGAAATGGAGGCTTTGTTTTTTCCTGAAACATCGCCTTTAGTAGTGGAGCATACAAAGAAAGCTCCAGAGTTAGATCTAGCGAAATTAGAAGCAGGGACCCCACTTAAATTTACGCTTCCCAATGGCAGACAGGGATCTTTTACCGTACCAAGTCCAAATGAGTATATAACTAACTACGTAGTAGGCGAGGCCTATTTAGTCAGAAATGAAGATCAGAAAACTTTTAGATTCGAGGCTAGAGGTACTGCTGTGACCATCTCTCAAGGAGATGTGAAGAAAAGTTTCGGCAGTGAGGCGGTAGCAAGTGTTCCTCATAACGCAGTTACAAATGTTAATAGTAGAAGTACAAGTACTCGAAAAGAGCCCAGAACTGAAAGAAAGGCTGAAAGAAGAGAAGAACATGGCAAGTTGGACTTGAGTGGCACTACTATAAAACTAGGCAAACTCAACGAGTTAAATGGTCGCCAATTACAAGAGTTCTTAACTAAATATCCAGAACTAAGAGCTCTAGTTGTTGGGCATGCGAGTTATTGTGATCCATGTCGTCGGTATGTTGAACCACTTACTGAATTTGCATTGCAAAACCCCGATATTGCAATAATTCGGGTCGACACTCAAAATAATGTTAAGGATTTTACGAGTAAATATGGTATAGGGAGCATACCCAGTACTCAATATAAAGGTTCGGGCGATACTACTTTAAGTGAGGTAAGCTATGGTTATAAATCCTTAGAGACCTTAAATCAAGACTATAAATATCGCAAATAATCAATCATGTCTAAGCCTTAGGCATCATAAGTAGTACTCGAAGTATCCCCACCTCTACCAGTCCAATTAGTGTGGAAAAATTCTCCACGCTTTTTATCTTTTCTTTCGTAGGTGTGAGCTCCGAAGAAATCTCTTTGTGCTTGTAGTAAGTTCGCAGGTAAGTTTTCACACTTATAGGAATCGAAGTAACTAAGCGCGCTACTCATCGCTGGCACTGGAATGCTATTTTTAACTGCCTCAGATACAATATTTCTCCAAGCAGTTTGACCTTCTTCTAAGATCTTTGTGAAGTAAGGATCAAGCATTAAGTTGGAAAGTTCTTCGTTCCTATCATAAGCATCTTTGATCTTACCCAAGAACTTAGATCGAATAATACAACCACCTCTCCACATTAAAGCGATACCGCCGTAATTAAGCTTCCACTTGAATTCCTTTCCTGCAGCAGCCATTAGAGCATAACCTTGCGCATAAGAAATAGCCTTTGCTAGCAAGATGGCTTTCCCAGTCTCTTCGATAAGCTGATCTTTTGAAAGGCTAGACTTAATATCATGCTTTTTAAAAGCTTTACTGGCTTCAACTCGTTCGTCTTTTAGCGCGGAGATACAACGAGCGAATACAGCTTCACCAATTAGAGTAGTAGGTATTCCCATATCTAGGGCAACATTTACTGTCCACTTACCAGTGCCCTTTTGTCCAGCTTTATCAAGGATCTTATCAACTAAGTGACCTTCGCCTTGATCGTCTTTTTTAGCGAAAATCTCAGCAGTGATTTCAATTAGGAAGGAATCAAGATCGCCCTTGTTCCAAGTACTAAATACGCTAGCAAGCTCATCATTGCTCAAGCCACCAATTTCTTTTAGAACTTGATAAGCCTCACAGATTAACTGCATATCGCCGTATTCAATACCATTGTGAACCATTTTAACGAAGTGTCCAGAACCCTCAGGCCCTACCCAATCACAGCAAGGAGTACCACCATCAACTTTTGCGCAAATAGTTTGAAAGATATTTTTTAAAGCAGGCCAAGCATCTTCATTCCCACCAGGCATTATAGAAGGCCCAAGTAAAGCACCTTCCTCACCACCTGAAACACCTGCTCCAACAAAAAGTATTCCTTTTGCTTTTAAATCATTTGTACGTCGATTGGAGTCAGGGAAGTGAGAGTTCCCACCATCTATAATAATATCCCCTTTCTCAAGGTAAGGAAGTAGGGAATCGATAACTCCATCTACCGCACCACCAGCCTTAACCATAATCATGACTTTTCTTGGACGCTCAAGAGAGCTACATAGCTCTTCTACGCTCATGCAACCCTTAATGTTTTTTCCCTTAGCTCGTCCACTAACAAAGGTTTCTACCTTGTCTGTACTTCGATTAAAAACAGCTACCGAAAAGCCCTTTGATTCCATGTTTAGAACTAAGTTCTCGCCCATGACTGCTAAACCAATAAGACCGATGTTGTATGTGGACATGATAATCTTCCCTAGGGAGGCTGGGGAATCTCAATAAATGAGTGGCCAGCCATTTTTAATAATACGTGTAAAAATTAAGGATCGTATGAGATCTAATTTGTGAGCGTTAAAGTGCTACATAATGGGTATTTTATCAAGTTAGTTTTTCTGAGCTTTGACCTTCCTAGCAGTAGGGTGTAAATCTCTGCGTGAATCTCATTGATAGTTTTGATTGTGCTTTAAGCATTAAGCTTCTGTAGTGAAACTAGAAGAGCTATCTTTAGGCAATACTAGAGTAATCTACTGCGACAGGCTGAAAATGGACCATTCATATACATCATATAAAACCGCAAGCGTTGAGTTCTTAACTAAATTACAGGAGGAAATTTGCACTGCTTTATCTGCCGTAGATGGAAAAGGGGAATTTTCAAGAGATGTATGGCAAAGAACCGATGAGACTTCTGCTCCAGGCGGTGGTGGGCTTACGAGGTTATTGGTCAATGGGGGAGTGATAGAGCAGGGTGGTGTGAACTTTAGTGAGGTGTATGGAACTCTTCCCAAAGAAATGTCCTATAAACTCACTGGATCTAAAACCGAAGAGAAGTTTTTTGCAACTGGCGTATCCTTGGTTATTCATCCACATTCACCCAAAGTTCCTACGACTCATGCGAATTTTAGGTATTTAGAGGTCGCAAATCATTCGTGGTTTGGTGGCGGGGCGGATCTTACTCCTTATGTTTTAGAGGAAGAAGATGCTAAACATTTCCACCAAGCTTTTAAGAATGCCTGCGAACCTTTCTCAGAAGAATACTATCCTAAATTTAAGAAAACCTGCGATGAATATTTCTACATTCCTCATCGAGGGGAGACTAGAGGCGTGGGCGGAATATTTTTTGATTATCTAGGCAAAGATGAACCGGATAAGTTAGATCATTTTTTTAAATTTACTAAGGCGATGGCTTCGACTTTTGTCGAGTCTTATGTTCCGATTGTAGAGAGAAGAAAAAATGAATCTTTTAGTGAGAGAGATAGAGAGTTTCAGCTTTTAAGGCGTGGTCGATATGTTGAATTTAATTTAGTCTATGATAGGGGTACGCAATTTGGTCTTCATACAAAAGGCAGACCAGAGTCGATTCTAATGTCGCTTCCGCCTTTAGTTCGTTGGCAGTATGAGGGGAGTTTGGCTAGGACGGATGAGGAAAAGGCTTTAGAGGCTGTGTTGAAGGCTCCTCGGGATTGGGTTTAGTTTATTTGATTTGTGTTTAGTTGTTGCCACCGCACCGCCTTGTGTAAAGTTCTTTGGAGGCTTCTGTTCCATGGCTCCTTCGGCGAGTTTGTGCGTTGTAAATAGTTAATGCTTGGGCCTCAGTCCGCTTAACTTACACAGAAGCCTCCAAAGAACTTTACACCCACCCCTCGCTTCTCTCTGTCTTGCGAAAGAAACAGAAGGCCTTCATTGGCCTTATTTCTTAGACTCAGCCCATACTTCTGGTATCATTATTTACTTGCGGCTCTGTTATAATTTATTTAGAGCTTTACAATGACAAACTTAAATCAAGCCTCCCAGGGAAAATTAGACTCCTTTTGTGAAAAGTGGAGCGTGGAAGAACTTTCGTTATTCGGGTCAATCCTAAACGCCCTGTGGAATGCTATTGAAATATCTATATCGAGATTGATAAGAGATTTGGAACCTATACTTTCTTCTAGGTAAAAGTAGTCAGAGGTGATAGTGACAAGGGTGTTTGGTAGCGAGAGTAATAGACGATCATAGGGAAAGAAATAATATGTCTAACAATAGTAATATAGAGTTTGTAAAAACTGCTAAAGCTGCCATGCCGCAAGGGCACTATTCACAAGCTCTTATTCATAATGGGATTGTTTATGTTGCTATGCAAATTGCAATTCATCCAGAAAGAGGCCCCATAAGTGGCAGCATCTCAGAACAAGCAGAGATTGCACTAGAAAACGTAAAACAAATCCTAATTGCCTCAGGCAGTGGTATCGAAAAAGTTTTGCGTGTCACAGTATATGTTTCAGACATCGCTCATTGGGGAGAAGTGGATAAGAAATATAGAGAGTTTTTTGGGGATCACAAGCCAGCAAGGGGAGTAGTTCCAGTGGGCAAATTGCATTTAGATTTAGACGTAGCTTTTGAGGTGACTGCAGCAGTATGATCTTCAAAATAATTTGATTTAATACGGGCCTTTCTTAGCTTACTAAACTGTTTCATAAAGTTGTGGCCTATGTGTTTTTTCAATACCAAAGAATTGGAGATTGCCATGCTCAGTCTCCCCATGATGTTTAGGGAATTTTAGTTGTGGTAGCGGGGCTAAGTTGAAGCAAGTTATTTGCGAATAATTAGAGTGTTTTAAGTTGGTACGTAGGCTACTATTTGATATTAGTTATCGGGATAAAGCTATCATACTCGGGAACACTTACTGACCTATTCTTTCTATTAT
>CAYGUX010000024.1:0-41933 GCA_964353175.1 uncultured Bdellovibrionales bacterium
CAATAGGCTTCACCAATTTACTTACAATAGATTCATCAAAAAGAGCCTTAGATACAGTAAAAAATAGAATTCAAGACGTATCTGCTCTAGAAGGTGAATATGGTGCGATAGAATCTAGATTGTCAGTGGCAGGTAATTTACTTCAAACAAATCGGGAGAATTTCCTTTCCGCCTCTTCTCAGATTACGGATGCCGATATTGCCACTGAATCCGCAAAACTTACTAAAACGCAAATTCTGCAGCAGGGTGCAACAGCGGTTCTGAGTCAAGCGAATCAGCAACCCGCATTGGCTTTAAACCTACTTCAGCGGTAGATTTTTATCCGTCATGAAAAAATCTCCCAATTTCACAATAATCCTGTGAATAACCAAGGGATTAACCTAATAGATAGGCTGCTATTTGATATCATATCTATCACTAGTGTAGAGAGCTCAGTTTACATGAGCTGTAAGATTCTATATAGACTCATCTCTCCACTTTGTTCATTAAATTATATATGGGGTAGATGACAGTATTGTGTTTTGTCACGGTTTTAGAAAAAGGAACAGAACAAATGAAAAGCAAGATTGCAAATCTCACGCTCTTAGCAATCCTGACAATTACGTCTTTCCTAATAGTGCAGAACGTCAGCTCTATTAGGTCGACATACTTGCATGTTTGGGGAAACCCAATTCACTGTTTAGCGTTACTACTTTTCGGTGGTGCAGTTTCGACCAAAGTAATATTCTTACTGCATCCTTTGTGGATAAATGAAAACAGAAGAGCGATATGCAATGGTAGATTCGAAGATACAGCCCTCAGCAGGAATCTTGCGATTGCAACGACTTGGCTGTTATGCGCAACGATCATGGCATTTAACTTATGGTTATATATTAATCAGTAAGCGAGATAGACGTGCTGAAGAGTAGAAGAATACTCTCTGCATAAACCAAGATCATATCTATTTTGGAGAGGTTTTTACTGCCAACTACCTCTCCTTAATTTTATGCTTTGCCTCTTAGAGCATGTTGAAAAATTATCTCCAAATTACCACCTTAAGATAGCTTTCATCCCAATTAAAATCAAAACACAGAGCATCATTTTTCTTAACTGATTCTGATCTATCTTCTTTGAAAGTTTCAAACCGATTAAAATCCCTAGAATTTGTATGGGTATGCTCAGGACAGCACTGATCGCAACTGGGAGAACTTCGGACTTGAATACTAAAATATTCAATATGATCTGGAACAAGGAGGACGGTCCGAATACTGCAAACATCCCAACCTTCATGGCATTTGCTCCCCACTTATGGGAAAGTACCCAAAATACGAGAGGAGGGCCTCCCATCCCAACTAATCCACTAATAAAACCACTTAAACTTCCAGCCAATACTCCGTACTGAAGAGGCACCCTGTCCTTTTGAATTGGTTTAATGAAATAGGTAAATAAAGTAAAAACTAGGATTGCTACCCCTACCCACTGCTTCAATAAAGCTTGATCAAAGTCTGCTACAAAAGTTAGTACATAGACCCCTAAACAAAGGCATACTAGCCGACTGACCATAGGCACTCTAACCGCTTGCCAATCGATATGGGATCTTAGTGAATAAGAACAATATAATGATTGAAAAAGGCTACCAATAGCTGAAATCTGGATTGACTGGGGCAAAGAATAGCCCAGCCCCAATAACACAGGTAGAGCTAACAGCCCTCCACCAAATCCAATTAAACTTTGCAGCCCATAAGCGAGCCCAAGGGTAAGACCAATCTGGATGGTATCTATAATAGAAAGATCGAACAAGGAGGCCTAGATGAGATTATTAAAGGGAACTCTTTCCTAGTAGATTTAGCTCCATCTTTCAAGACCGAAGTATTTGCCTTAATCAAGTGCCCTTAGTATCAAATCCTCAGAGTGGTGATAAAAAATCTCCGGCTCTTCGCCCTTTGAAGTAACTTGTCTCTACAATATATTATAGCAAATAAATTATAGGATGTTTGTTGTGAAAAATAGAAGAATGGGTTCCGTAGGGGCAATCCCTTGCGGTAGCCCTCCCTTAAGTCACTGTATTAATTCAGTTCATGGGCGACCGCAAGGGATCGCCCCTACAAATTAAATGGCCAGGTAATTAAGGCTAAATAGAGTGTTCCGAATGAAAATGCTATCACCTTCTGTTAGTACCCACTCTAAAGGGCGAAGAGCCAATAAAGATAACTAAATCAACATCTTAAACTAGTACGTAGGCTACTATTCTGAACTGGTCAAACTAGCCCTGCTTAAAGAAAATGAGGCGAACAATAATGTTCGCCTCTGCCCTCGTAAGAGGAATTAAAAAACCCTTACCCTCACCTTCCTCCTGGTTTTATGGACCGCTGTATTGCTGCTGGTTACTATTTCCCTCTCCCAATCTCTTCGTTGCCGAGCCTCCTCCCTTCGACTCTAAGCGAGCAATAACTCCTTTCAAAGTATCCAGACGCATCCTTACAGTATTCAACATATTAGTATTGCGTTTTATAAGACACCCTAGACGATAAGCGAAATATCCCCCTTGCATGGCATCCCGCTGCTTCTGGAGCGCATCTAACTTTAGCGTGAGCTCTTCGCTGTATCTGCTCAGCAGATCAATGCGAAGATAGGCCTTAGTAAGATCTTTTACATCTGAATCTGAACCACCATCCATTCCGTCCCCAGTTGCCGCGAAGAACATCCATATAAGCAAGCCCGCAATGAAAAGCATCTGAATTCCATAAAGAAAACACAAGACACAAAATAGGGAAAACCCCACCCCTGTCATCACCAATTTACTTTTTCTGTATTCCTCTTTTGCTTCCATTAATTTTTCTTCAAAACCTTCAATTTCCATAACTTCCCTTTCAAAAACCTTTGGAAACAAACAAAAACCACACTAATATACCCTAGAATATTATATATACTTAGTCAATCCTCAAGACGCTATAGCCACATTGATCAACATCATAAATGGTTATCCTACTAATTCTGAGTTTTACCTAGGCACGAGCCTATTTCTAGTGCAAATTAGTGTCTAAATCACAAGAAATTCTAGCTAAATCCCTTAGTTGTCGATACATAACCTTCAATCGCAATTGAGGTTATTTTAATGAATTTACAGTTAACTCCCATTTTTAAACGAGGCGATCCCTTAGACCATGCTTGTCTTATTCTCAAAGGGCCTGTGTTTATTGAGATCCCTGGTTTAGAGCTTATTCCTATTTCAGGGGATAATTTAATAGTTGGTGCTCTGGAGTTTTTGCTAGAGGATCAAAAGCAAAGAATATTTGGTTGCTCTATTACCAAAGGTACTGCCATAAATGCTTTTAGCAATGAAGATCTAAATGAGATGATACTCACTTTTGATTTTGGTATGGGAACAAATCGATTCTTATCGCAACTACTTGAAGCTACCAATAAAGTGATCCTTGAAGTTTCTAAAAAGGTAACCAAAGAGATTAGAAAATATAAAGTACGAGCTGCACACTTTGCTCACCTCATTGATGATCTTGAAAAAATTTCAGCTCTCTCTACATTAAGGCCATTGCGAGAGATTGTTAACAAAGAAAAATCTAGCGTACTGTACAAAGATGGCTCTCTATTCTCTAGAGAAAATAGAGTCAGAGCAATTTATACCAGCTCTGAACCCATTACCGAATTTATAGAAAGCTACAAAAAAGATACCTCCATCTGTCAAGAAGGCAATTTAGCGGACTCAATGTATGTCCTATTAGAAGGCAAAGTTTCAGTCACCAAAGAAGGAAGGTACATCGCTAGTATCTCCGAGGCGGGAGAAGCCTTTGGAGAACTTTCTTTATTTCTACAGTCTAACAGGACAGCCTCACTTACTGCTGAGGAAGATACTAAATTATACGTACTTAGGCAGGAAAATTTACCCAAGTTTCACCGTAGATATGGTGATGTTTTTGCAAACATTGCTTCTACTCTAGCATCAAGAATTAAAGATAATATTGATAGAACAACTCATTTCTCAGAAATGTTAAAAAATAGTCCAAAAGTGGAAGAAGAAAGTAGGATAAAACTCTCTAAATTTCATGAACAATTAGTGAAGTTACAAATTGAAATTAGAAGTGAAGCTCTAAGGGCACTTTTAAATAAATACTCAGTTGTATGAGATTTTAGAAGCTAGTAACATACTTACTTATTCTTGCGGAAATTTAAGTTTAAACTTGCAAACATTAATATAGTTAATCTAAGAGATTTTTAAATATACCTTTATGCCTGACATCACTAAAGCTATTCATACAATTCATACGATTAGAAACTCCATTAAAACCCTTATCAAGGGCAGAGACGACACAATTGATCTAGTTCTAACGGGACTGATCGCAGATGGTCACATATTGTTGGAGGACTACCCTGGTTCTGGTAAAACAACCTTAGCTAAAACAATCGGTGGCTTGATTGATTGTTCGGCTTCTAATACTTCTTCTGACATCGTCCCATTTAGAAGAGTTCAATTCACTCCCGATCTTATCCCTTCAGATGTGCTCGGTGTAAACATATTTGAACCAAAGTCAGGGACATTCAGATTCCAACATGGTCCAATCTTCTCTCATATAGTTTTAGCAGACGAAATGAATAGAACTGGCCCAAAAGTTCAAGCGGCTTTTCTTGAGTGTATGGCGGAAAGGCAGGTGACAATAGATAATAAAACTTATCCACTGGATGAGTTATTTTTTGTTTTAGGGACTCAAAATCCACTTGATCTTGCGGGAACCTATCCTCTACCACAAGTGCAGCTTGATCGATTCCTACTTAAAGTGCCGATGAAATATGTAGATAGAGTATCAGAATTAGAAATCCTAAAGTCTGCTGGTGAAATTCAACGTGGTGTTAGTAACATCAAACCAGTAGTGACTAGAGAAGCTATCCTAGAAGCTAGAGAAGTGGCACGTTCCGTTCACTTAAAAGATGCAGTCTATGAAACTATAGTTGATATTATTCAAGATACTAGAACCAACCCCATCTTCCAGTTCGGCGCATCCACCAGAGCAGGAATAATGTTCAAAAATGCTCTTCAAGCCTATGCTCTTATCCAAGGTAGAGATTATGCGACAGAAGATGATTTACAAACACTTGCTCCTTATGTGCTCTTACATAGAGTTAAAATTAAGACCTCACAGGATAACGTCAGTAAAATATTTAATGATTTCATAGCGGGTCATGTAGAGAATTTAATAAGGAAAGTGGCCTAAGAGCCAAGCTCTTAAATACCTATAAATTCCAGAGACTTATGCGGCAAACCTTCCCCATAGTCACAGTTTCCATTATAAGCGCCATAATATAAGTATAGAAGTGATATAAAAGGAATTTAATCTTCAAAATCTTATGAGCCAATTTCAACAAACAAACGCACCTGTAGTCGATACCAAAAAATCTGAACATCCAAATGCAGTTTTGAGTTCATTATCGACAGCATCAATTCACTTAGCTTCTAATGGAGCGATTAATCCTGTGATGAGAGCGATTCTAACAGGAATTCATGTAGCGATTGAATCAACTAAAGATCAAAAACACTTCCTTGATGGCTTATATAACAAGCTATCAATATCAGCACCAGAAACTTTTCAAGGTTTCTCGAATCTAGTGGCGAAGACTCCACTTGCAGATTTTTCTGCTAAGTTTGCGTTAAATGAAACTCCTGCTGCGAGAATGATCCTAGAAGGCGCACGGAAAAAAGTTGGAGAACTTGATCCAACAATGACTGCTTAATTTTTCGCAGTCGCCTTTAGTACCACTGGTATTTTTTTCTGCTTGTCAGCATCAAATGATTTTAAAAGAGCGCTTGTCTCTTGATACCCTCGTTCTATCAGGGCTTCTATATAAGCTGGATGCAAGGCTGCATAAGATAAGACTTCATAGGCCAACTCTTCGCCCATTTTAAATTTAAGAATTCTAAATATTGGCCAAGTTGGGCCTAGAGCGTCTATAAAATCTGATGTAGATTTACCTACTGCTTCTTTTAACAGTGGGCCGAAAGGTTTTATATTTACGCAGTCCAAACTCTTATCGGGGACCATACAGAATGAAGTCTCAGATGCTGGGACTTCCCAGGTAGGCTTAGTGTCATGTGGTTCGCCATAATGATCAAACCACCATCTACGCCCAGAGCAATCTAACAAAATGGATGATCTTGCACCTAAACGCAATGATGGGTCTATCGGAACATTGTCACAAATACCACCATCTACTAGGCGCACTTCACGCTTATCTATATTTAAATCAACGGCCGGGAGAACTGATGGCAAAGCAGCAGATGCGAAACCATGAGAAGCATTTAAACTAGGCAAACATAATAATTCAAAATTAGACCCTTCTAACTCAGCCTCAGTAGGCTCAACCTTACAGCTTGCAAGTAACAGAGCTTTTCTATTTACACCTTCAAGAGTCGCCATTACTGCGACAGCATTTAAGCCTCCACCTAGGTTGTCTTTATTTATCCCCCCTAATTCCGCAATTGCTCTATCCACTTCTTCTCTTAGTGGAGTTGGGTCGAAAATTGATTTACTTGAAGCGATGGGACCTGGTGAGCGATACCTAAGCATGGCTACTTGAACAGCTCTAAGAAATGCCTTACTCATGTGACCAGTGAAAGTAGTCCTGTAAGTCCTGCCCTTCCAAAGGCCTTCTAAGATCTGCACTACATCACTAAGTGAACCGTGAGCGCCTGCTCCCAAAATAAGAGAGTTAACAGCACCTATACTTGTACCTGCAATTACACTGATATCTTTATAGTCAAGGTCACTAAGCTCCACGATAGCTTTTAAAGAACCTACATGATAAGCCGCTCTAGATCCGCCACCTGAAAGAACTAATGCAATTTTTCTATTTTTTTCTGACACTTAGAATGCTTTATTTTAAAAACCAATATTATTAATTATAACTCAATTTAGATGCAACTAGCACGGAATATAGATAGAATGTTTCTTCTAATCCTCAGATTGAACGGCTAAAAAGGCACTAAGAGCACAATTCACGCTTAGAGAATTAAGCGCGGTCTTATATATCGGGATTTCACAGATGTATCTGCACATATTTTGTACATCTGGAGACACCCCTCCCTTTTCGCTGCCTAGGATAAGAATATCAAAATTAGCTATCTTTTGTTTCTCAAAAACACTTATAGAATCAGTATCCTGTTCCAATGCTAGTATCTTCATTTCAGGGCGAACATCTAAAGCGTCTCTCAAGAATGTGGATAAATTCTCACAGTAAACAACCTTGGTACTAAAAATACTCCCCATAGAGACCCTAACACACCTCCTGATCCATGGATCGCAGGTCTCATGATCAACAATGATTGTTTCAACTCCAAATGCCTGAGCTGTTCGAACAATCCCCCCTACATTCTCCGCATTGACCAAGCCATTTAAAGCTATCGCTGGATATTTTACGTCCGCCATTGTTCGCCTATCAGGACGCTTACCTAAACTAAGAACTCCTTGATGGACTTTAAATCCGATAATATCGGAAATTAATTTTTTAGGGCTTAAGAATATGGGAAAAGGAGAGGCTATATACTTTTTCTCAATATGAACTTTTAAAACATCAAATTGTTTCTCATCTATCAACAAGGTCTCTAAAGGGAGCTCGCTATTGAGGTGGCGAAATACCACTTCAAAGCCTTCTCCAATAAACTTATTCGACTTTTCAGTCTGCTTTGAAGTTAATTTTAGATTAAAGAACTCACAAGGAATTTCTGGAACTAAGGAATCAATTGAGATAACTTCCATTTAGTGCTTGCTAAATCTCAGAAATAGAATTTCTTTCAACATGATTAAGGGATGCAATGCCAAGTTTACTTTAGAACCTGATACATTGTTCCAATTAATCGGGACCTCTGCAATATCTACTCCCAATTTTTGACAATTGTGCAACAACTCACAATCAAACGCAAAGCCATTTATGGTTTGTTTTGGGAAAATTTGCATTGCTAAATCATTAGTAAACAACTTAAATCCACACTGAGTATCTTTTATCCCAGGAACCAAAATGACATTCACTAGGTTATTAAATACCCTTCCTAAGGCTCTACGATACCAAACTGTCTTAACCTTTGATGATTCATCAAATAAGGCGCGGGAACCAATAGCGACCTTAAAACCCTCATCTAGTTTTTGATCTAATTTTATAAATTCAGGTAAAGGTGTTGATCCATCTGCATCCATTATAAGAATCTTACTACCTTTTGCATTCAAAACACCGAATTTAACAGCATAACCTTTGCCCTGATTATCAGGGTAGGTTAACAACTCAATTTCACTATCCGCTTTAGATAAAGAAGTCACTAATTCCGCAGTGTTATCAGTACTTCCATCATCCACAACTATAATTTGGAAATCTAGATTTAAACTTCGAAAATACTTAACCGCTCCTTCCAAAGTACTCCGAATCCTCATTACCTCATTGAAGGCGGGGACGACTATTGATAAATCAAGCATCACTTTTAACTTTTAATCTCAATCCATCTTCAATGTCAGAATCACTACTACCTAGTTCATTCTGAACACTCTCAATGTCTAATTTATTAATAGAATAATAAAGTCCAGGTAATCCGACGGCAACGAATTGAATTATATGCTGAACCAATACCATGGCCAAGGCCACTTCATGCTCAATGCCGACCTTTGCAAGTGCGAATGAGGCAAAGGCTTCGATTGTTCCAATTCCCCCTGGAGCAGCTGGTACTAGAGAACTAAAATTCACCGCGGCTAGAAATAGAGATAAGTCTCCTAAGTTTAAAGACTGAGAAAACGCCAAAGTAATTAAATAGTAGGCATAAAGCTCTACACTCCAAACTACAATAGAAAGCAATAGTACAGGCAACAAAAGCCTAGGCATAGCAAGAGGCTCAAGACCAACTATAAATTTCTCTATCCGTTTAAGGAGATAACTCACCCCGCTCATGCCGATTTTACTATCTAAAAAATTTAAAACTAGAAAAATTGGCTTTCTTAAGAATATAACTAAAAACGCCCCAATACTTGCAAATGCAAACATATAAGCCACCTTAAATAGTAATGAGGCGCTGTCTAAATTATTGCTCCACAGTGGGAATAAAATCGCAAAAAAAGCACTTAAAGTTACGCCATCTAACAACCTTTCAATTGCGACTGTAGCCAAAACCTTTGCCCTACTCTCCCCAATAATACGCCCTAACGAATGAGCCCGAACAAATTCTCCAATCCTTGCGGGAAGAATATTATTCATAAAGAAACCTAAGGTTAGGCACCTATAAGAATTTGAAAAAGATAATTTAAAATCTGTAAATAGGAATATCCACCTGTAAGCCCGAAGTAAGTAACTAAGGGAAGTCACTAAAAAAGCCCCCAACACATAGCTAAGGTTTACAGAGTATAAACTCTCAATAACTTTCTCGCCTTGGATCGCACCCAATAAATAATAAAGGCATATTCCAGATACACAAAGTCCAGCTACAAGACGAAGAAGTCTTTTATTAATGGCACCACTTTCATGGCAAATTTCTGAGGGTGGTCTCAATTATAAAAAAAATGAATATTTATAAATAATTACTGTTTATAAGTATTATCTTTTTAAGACATGCTCAAGTAATCTAATACGTAAATTTACACTAAAGGTAAATTAGTCCCTTATCTGAATTCCGTAATATCTAAGCTCGTATATATTTGTTATAAGACCGAATAAACTAAGACACCCATATTTCTAGCATGCATCTAGTCTCCAATTCACCTTGAAAACCTATAGACCCTTACACATTCTATCTGGCGACCTATGGGGTGGCGCGGAGGCTCAGGTGCATTTACTATGTAAGAGTTTTGCTAGTAGCTCAAAGACTTTTGGCATCATACCTAGTGTCATCGTGCTCAATGAAGGAATATTAGCGGATAGATTAATATACTCGGAAATCCCTAGGCATATCGCACCAGAGAGTAAGGGCATTATTTCAGTTCTGATTGACACATACAAATACGCAAAACTTCAGCAATCTAATCTAATAATCTCCCACGGATATAAAGAAGGGGTAATTGGTTTTTTAAGTTCCAAACTACTTTCCCTACCATGGATTCATTTCATTCACGGGACTAGCGAAAACTACAGCGGTATTAGAAAATATAAAATGGCGCTTTACTTTTGTATTGAGAGATTCCTGATGAGATCTAGCGCAAGTAGGATTGTAACTGTAAGCAAGGAAATAGCACGCGATCTAAGGCTAGACACTCTTGATAAACATAGAGTGATTTATAATGCCGCAGAAGAATTTCAAGAAGAAGTGAAGCCCCCGGCGGAGAGACACACTGGAAGATCTACTGGGGAATCCAATTTAGATAAAATTAATATTTCTTGGCTTGGACGTTTGAGTCCTATTAAACGTCCTGATCTAGCAGTTCTTGGGTTTATTGATTTGCTCAATAGAGCCAACACAATAGATAAAAAGATCACTTTAAATATCTACGGATCAGGCCCACTAGAGACTGAACTAAAAGAACTCTCTAAAAACTATCCTCAAATCAAGCTACATGGTTTCACCGAGCTGCCACATCTAGCCATCTCAGAAAGTGATCTAATCTTACTAACCTCTGACAGCGAAGGGATACCTACAGTGTTACTTGAAGCTATGCATTCAAAAATACCTTTTATTACCCGCACAGTAGGTGGGATTCCTGAGATTTTATCCATCTGCCCCACTTACCCCGCGATAAAGATTAATAACGATTCGATCCAAAGCTGTAGTGTTGCACTAGAAGATGCTATAAACAATCTTGAGGAATTATATAAAAGAGCCTCTACAGAAAATACAGATTTCTTTAAAATAAAGCGTCTTCAGAACGACCACTTACAACTATATAACGAAATTTTGTAACCATGACTAAAGAGCATATTTCTATAGATCAAATAAATACAAGCTGGAAAATAGTAGATGTCAGAAATCTACTCTTAACTATCCTGATTTTATCTTCTGTATTTCTACTCATTCGATCTTTTCTACTATCACCAACACCACCCGACAGGCCCTACATAGTAGAAAACATTAATGATAAATCATTGCTCGAATCGCTCAACTGGTATGCGAAGAACTCAATGGGTAGCTTAAAATTGGATGAGAATAGATGTATTCTAGTTAAAAATTCTAAACAGGCCCTTTGTAGTGAAGTTATCCTAAAAAGGAACCCTGCTAAGAACTTAGGCTATATTGATACTATTAAAAACGACAAATCAAACTGGCCCTACATATGGAAGACTATAGATCACGATAGTGAAGTTGAATTAGAATTTGCCCTCCATAACCTAAATGCAATTAGGATCATCTCACAAAAAGAAAGGCGAACTGTCCTTGGAACAGAGGTTGTAGTTGAAGTCGAATTTCTAAGAAAGGAACTCTCAGCTGTAAGCAAGCTAGCACTACAAGAATCTGAATTGGAAAATCTTGAAAAGAAAAATAATGAAGTCTTTATAGCCAGCGTAAGCTTCTTACCTAACCCTTATGGATATTATCTACCGATATATCCTAAGCCTTAAACCGATCTATTAAAAGAACTAATTATTGTCATCTCGCTTTCATCTTCGGAGGAGACTTTAGCATTTCTACCATAGCTAGTGTTATTCGCCTGAGGTCTAGCTGTCATAATAGAGATAGTGCTTGAAATCAGGCCTAAGGACTGTTTTAACAGTACGCCATTCTCTTTATTTAGAAGATTTACATTGACTACTAATTCCTTGAGGCTCTCACCCCTTTGGCTTAGAGAGCTCTTTAATGCTTGATCTTCACAGAACTCTAGAATCTCTGAAAGTTTTGGAGATTTAAAGTCTAAATTAAATTCAGCTTTGATATTCTTAAATAGGAAACTGCGTTCATTACTTAAACTCTGTAAGTCCAATAGGACTGTCTCTTTACGCTCTGAAAGATCTTCTAAGGCTTCTCGTTGCAGATGGACAATCTGAGTACGCTCCTCAGCAAGCATAGCCAACAACTTTTCTTGAAGTTTTGCCTCTTTATTTAGAACTTGCAATAAGCTTTTAAAACTTTTCATACAAACTTTTTAGAAGAGGAGAAGTGGGCAGACTTCTCCTCTTTATCAATTAGTTACTAAACTACGCTACCATCTGATACAAATGAGATTATAGATTTTGCAACCTCTCCAGAGTCTATTTTGTATAGCCCCTTCTCAACTCGATCCTTTATATCTTGAACCTTACTGGCTCTTCCTACCGCGTCTCGCTCTAATAAAGCCGAAGCCTTTAATAGATCTCTTGATGCATTAGAAAAAGATACTGTGTCAGAACCTTTTGCGAGAAGTGAACTTTGATCACCTACTCCATTCCCACCGTATCTTTGAATTTGTTGTTGCTTCTTAGCTTCTACAGAAGTAGCAGTATTATTAGCAACGTCTCTTGTTTTAATGTCTTTTATATCCATAGCTATTATCCGATTCATCCTTAATTAAAGGTGCCCTGCTCGCCCATCCGCAATAATTCAACATCGATACTACGTGATGATTACTTTTATGTATTTCGACAAACCTTGTCGGCAATGCAAACCGTCCTAGCGCTTTACCCAACCCCACCACCAAAAGGCAGAAAGTTATTATTTACAATCTCAACCTATCCCCGCATTAATGAATGCATTTTAAACCTTTCCTAAAGATTTAGATGCACCATCTTGGTATTTAGATAACTCTTTATTTAAGAATTTCTTAACACCAATCCCCTCACCCTTAACTACTTCATCGGCAATTGCTTGATTAAACATGTCCCTAAAAATGTTCATTTCATTAGAGTTCTCGTCAAGAATCCCGCCGGAATTGGTTGAGCCCCACATTTCCTTAAGCATATTATGCAACAATAGTGCCTCAAACCCACTGGAAGCCTTATCAAGCTCCGCTTTGGACCTAATCTCCTTATTTAACTCAGCTTTTGATGGCAATTGAGCTTCTTTGATTGCCCACTCTGCCCCCATAGAGTCTGTATTTATTTTGGTCATATTGTCTTAACTCAAGCCAATAAACAGGCTTGTCCTATATCAAACATTATTTTACATCACCACCAATTCCGCCTGCAAAGCTCCTGCTTGTTTCAAAGCTTGGAAAATTGCTATTAAATCCCTAGGTGTTGCTCCAAGTGTATTTAAACCTTTAACTACCTTACCTAAACTAACTCCTTCGCTAACAACTCTTAATTGTCCCCCATCCTCACTAACTTCTATGTCCGTATTCTCTACCACTGCGGTATCACCTTGAGACAAAGCATTCGGTTGTGAAACCTGAGTTTCAGAGCGAATAGTTATATTTAAATTCCCATGAGCCAATGCTACCGTAGAAACCTTAACATTCTCGCCAATTATAATAGTACCCGTCCTTTCATTCACAACTACCCTTGCTGGAATATCTGGCTGTACTTCAAGTTGCTCTAGTCTAGCGATTAAATGAATTGGTGCTTGTTTTAAAGTCGCATCTAGCGGAATCAAAACACTAGCACTATCTAGTGCCTTAGCTTTCTCAAATCCAAAGAATGAATTGATTACTGACTGAACTCTAGTAACTGTAACAAAGTCAGGCTCTCTTAAAACAATTCTGACTTGCCCAGAAGCAAATAAATCAAATGGAATTGCTCTTTCCACGATTCCACCCATTGGAACTCTTCCTACTGTCGCATGATTCTTTTGAGCTGTATCTCCATTACTTGCTACAATAAAACCTCCAAGAGAAACTGCACCTTGAGCTACAGCATATACCTGTCCATCAGCTCCCTTTAGAGGAGTCATCAATAAGATCCCACCTTGAAGCGTTTTTGCATCTCCTATAGACGACAAAGTAACGTCAATTTTCGATCCAGGTCTTGAAAATGCTGGTAAATCTGCAGTCACCATAACAGCAGCTACGTTAGCTAAAGTAAGCTTTTCAGCATCTACACGAATGCCAAGCCTTTCTAAAAAGTTAGCCATACTTTGAGGAGTGAAATTTGCGCCTCTTTTATCACCTGTACCTTCAAGACCTACAACCACTCCATAACCTAGAAGTTGATTACCCCTAACACCTTCAACGTCAGCAAGGTCCTTTAGACGAGCTGCATGTGCTGAGCTAACACCAAAAACAAGTAATATTAAAATCAATACTCTATTCATACTTACCCTATTATTTAGAAAGGCCATATTATCCCTATCAATCTTGCACCCCAACCAGGGCTTTGAGCTTCTGACAGACTACCATGACCATAGAAATCTATTCTCATATTAGCAATTCTATTTGAATCGACTCTATTATCAGAGCTAATATCTCGTTGCCTAACTAGACCACTAATCACCATTATTTCTTCTTCAGTATTTATAGAAACTATCTTACTTCCCTCCAACCTAAGTACTCCATTAGGTAGAACCTCCAGGATTACAGCAGATAGTTGTGCTTGCAAACTTCCTTGCCGTTGGATATTTGCAGTTCCTTTATACTCAGACTCCGTATTTGCTTGAATTAGAGCCTCCGGAGATAGTCCTTCATTATTAGATGCCCAATCACCCTCAATACCAAAGAAATTTGTTATACCAGCTAACAAATCAAATTGTGTCTTAGTTTGCGTGTCTCCCCTCTTCTGTCCGATAGTATTATCATTGATTGCAATTGTCACAATATCCATTGGATTGTAAGCTCTATGATCAGTGAACATAAATTGCCCTAAAACTTGATCTGGCCAAAGAGAAGGATTAGCCCGCACCTGAGCATTTGGATAGGAAGCAGCCCCACCTAAATAAGCATTATGATCTATGGCCATATTATGGCTAGCTGCGACAGCATCGTTCCCAGGCCCTACATTCGATAAGGGGGAGGGGGTGGGAAGTTTGCTATCCAGCTGCCCCCTTCTAGCTCCTTCCCCACCCCCCATCGCGAACATCTTTTCACGATCAGTTTTATCAGCTAACGTCGGACTAGCTGAATAAGATCTTTTTAAACTTAAACCTTGAGATAACATCTTAGGGTCACCTTCGTAACTACCACTAGATTTAAAATCTTCAACACCTAAATCCTTTTTAAGCTGCTCCTTACTTTCTAAGTTAGCTTTTTTAAATGAATAACCCGCTATACTACCAGCTTGAGCAGCTCTAGAAAAAGCCTCAGCTGGCACAAGTGAAGTACTCTCTAACTGAGGAGCACATGAAATGCCTTGAAGCAATATAAGAGGCAATGGAATTATTTTACTTATTTTGATATTCATCACTATCCTTGATCCTCTATACTTACTTCACCTGAGTTTATAATTGTACCTTTAACTACCTTTTGAGATCGATCATTTTTCACCTCTATCTTCTCACCAACTCTTCCGTCCTGAAGCGCAAGTCCAGTTGCTTTTGCAGTAAATCCACCAGAACTAAATATCATTGATACGACTTTTCCCTTTTCTACCGTAGGTGGAATATCAATGTCTGACCTACGAATGGCTTCTCCACTAGAAATTCCTCTCAATGCTCTTCTACCAACTACTTCGTCGATATTGAATGATATGTCTTGTGGCAAGGTAGCTAGATTGGCCCTAACAATTTGAATGTCATCACCTCTAATGACTGCGCCTTTATCTAAACGACCTCTTAGGATTGGCACAGACCGCCAGTCATCAACCAATGCGGTAGCTAGAAATCTTGAAGTTAAATTAGAATCATTAAAAACACTAATCCTAACTGGCATTTTACCTTTTATTGCAACACCTAATATTTCTGATTGAACTTTGCTTGGTTTTGCTGGGAGCACTTGCTCCGATTGCCACTCAACCCCTTTCACCTGAACATCTAACTCATGCTTGGTAGCCAGCTCTTCTTTTAGACTATCTAAAACATCATCCTTTGTAAGTGTAACTCCTTCTCTATGTATAGTTACTTTTATTGGAATAGAATACCCAAAGGCTTCCAAAGGAATCCCTTCTTTAGTTATTATGGCGAGAATTTCCTCTCCTCTGATTTCACTTTGGGACTTAGGTCTTAATGACAAGCCCAAACGAATTTCAGATAGTTTATTAGTAACTTTCTCAAATTCCACAAAAGGAGTTTTAATAACTGCAATATCACCTATCTTAGGATTCTCTGATGTCGTAGTCACGACATTAGGAATATATAAAGTAGGCCTAGCATCAGAAGCCAAGACCTGAGTTAGGGAACTAAATAGGAAAATACAAATGTAGAACAAATTACTTTTCATATTCTATTTTTATCTCTTAACATTTATAGCCGTTGATAAAAGTTGATCTGCTGTTTGAATCACTTTAGAATTTGCTTCATAGGCTCTTTGACCTGAAACCATTTGAACAATTTCCTCAACAACACTCACGTTTGAACTCTCTAAAAAACCTTGAGCTAAAGTACCAACTCCATTTAATCCAGGATTCGCTAAAGTCGGTGCCCCAGATGAATCCGTTTGCTCTAGTAAATTCCTTCCTCTAGCCTTAAGACCTGCTGGGTTAGCAAATCTTGCAATTTGGATTTGACCAATTTGAGAAGTTTGTGTTTGACCAGGCTGTTTAACGTTTACAAATCCATCTGCTGTTACTGTGATACTTACGGCATCTTGAGGAATAGTAATAGCTGGAGCCATAGGATAGCCATCACTATTTACAAGATTCCCAGTGGCATCTAGCTTAAAAGCTCCATTTCTTGTGTACATAGTCTCACCAGTAGGTAGAGTCACCTGAAAAAAACCATCTCCTTCAATAGCCATATCTAATGGATTATTAGTTGATTCGAAATCTCCTTGAGAATGAATCTTACCCACTGAAGCTGGCCTAACCCCAAGTCCTACTTGAATACCTGCAGGACTTGTTCCAGTTTGATTTGCTGCGGTACCAGGCTCTTCAATAATCTGATACATTAAATCTTGGAAGTCGGCCTTATTTTTCTTAAAACCAGAAGTATTAACGTTGGCAATATTATTCGCCACAACATCTAAATTCAATTGCTGTGCGACCATTCCCGTAGCTGCTGTAAATAGTGATCTAATCATAATTTTCTTCCCCCCTATTCTATCCTCTAAAAGTTCTTAAATTAACTTCATGCAACTCATTAATGGTTTGAGTTGTCTTAGCATATCCTTCAAACGCTCTTTGAGTAGAGATCATCTCTACCATTGATTGTACAACATTTATATTAGGCATCTCTACCGAGCCAGGTATTAGTTGCGCAGGTACTTGCGTGGCTTGCGCCCCCGGCTTTAGCTTAAACCTAGTACCACCTTCCTGCTGCAACTGGCTCAAATCGCTGATTGACACTACTCTTAGAGCCCCGACCTTTAAGCCATTTACAATTATTGATCCATTTCCAGTAATAGAACCTGGCCCGCCACTAATAGTGATTGGTCCACCTTCACCTAAAACAGGCTTTCCATCAGCAGTTGATAAGATTCCCTCTGAAGTCAAAGTAAAGTTTCCTGCTCTTGTAAATTTTTCCTGACCATCATCCTGAACTACAAAAAACTTATCTGAATCAACCAATGCCACATCAAGTGGATTTTGAGTTGCATGAATTGGGCCTGGCGTAAAATCTGTTTTTACCTCGATATCCACAACCCCTGGTGTGTGATTTTGATCTGCCTTAGCCCTACTGTCTATATCACCAATAGTACTAGCCAAAGTGTCGCCAAATTCTTGTTGACGAGCAACTACTCTACTTGCCTTAAAGCCTACAGTATTTGCATTTGCTAAGTTATTCGCTACGATCTCAAGGCGTCTAGATTCTAATAATCCACCTGATGCTGCTGAATAAAGTCCTCTTTCCATAATTGTCTTCCGCTATTTATTAAGCTCTAGCGCCCTTTTGTAAATCATTAACATAATGTCCAAGACCCAAGGATTCCAATACCTGCGCTTCCTTACTCAAGTCTCTCTTCTTCCCATTGGAAGTGTCCCTAATTACCTTTCGAACATCCGATAGCTCCTTCTCTTTCAAAGGCGAATTCAACGTTTCACCCTGGCTCGCTTCACGAATCAGTAGTTCCAAATGACGCACTTCTGAAACTGGAATATCTAATTTCCTAGATATAACGTGAATTTCCTTTCCTTCAAGTAGTAAGCGTTTTGCAATTTTGAAAGCTGCAGGATCGACAATGCTAGTTTGTTTAAATAGCTCCTCATCATTATCTACTGCTTCCACTTCGAGCTCCTCTCTCAGTGATGATCTAGAGTAACCATCAGAAACTTTCCTATCACTTCTTACCTTAGAAGCCTTTTGGGTAAGCCTAGTAACAGGCTCACAATTATAATTGTCCGAAGTAGATTCTAATTGAGATCTAAGGTGCCTTGGAAGCTCATCATCTGTAACCCAAGGTGGATCAACAATTTCCTCATCTTGAGTGGAAGGTATTACTTTGAAATGACTAGAAGAATTAGTTACTTTGGCTACCTTTGCTTCTATCTTTGATAAAACAAGCTCCAATTCTTTTTGCCTCCTTTGAATATTCGAATCAAAAAGAGTAGAAGCTTCCGCCGCCTCACCAATAAGCTCTCTCAAACTGCCCTCTAAACCAATCAATTCTGACTTCCAAACTGCTCTTTGCTTCTGTAAGGCGTCTCGATCTACTAATAGACTCCGTAAACTAACCCCAGTTACTAGTAATAGAAAACCAATATCTGCTAGTTGTTGCCAATTTAGATTCAAAGCATCCATACGATAATCACCAATAATTTAGTGGGTTTGATTTTGTCTCCTGAGTCATTATTTTGACTGTACTTAATCAAACTCCAGCATATTCTTTAAAATTTAACCAAAGTAATCAACTACTTATTCGTTAACTACTCTTATATAGGTCTATTAGTGCAAGTAGTGGGCCAAGATTTTGGCCCGCTCTAAATAATAAGTATTTGAAAAGGTTCTCAATCAGGCCACAAGTTTTTCCCACAATATTGCGATAGATATTTAGGTTCAACTATATGGATAATAAAGCCATGCAAAATACAGACAAAGATCAAAAGATACGAGTAGTTCTAGCGGATGACCACGAGCTAGTAAGAACAGGCATAAGATCCATGATTGAAAGCATGAGTAAGTTCGAAGTGGTTGCCGAATCGGAGAACGGAAACCAAACTTTAAATGCAGTAAAAGAGCACTCTCCAAATATCCTAATCTTAGACATCCAAATGCCGGGACTAGGAGGACTTGAAGTTTTAAAAAGACTACGTTCAGAAGAAGACAAGATGTCCGTACTAGTTATTTCGGCATCAGAACCAGCTCTTAGTGTGGCGGAAGCATTTAATAATGGGGCAAGCGGCTACCTGACCAAGAATGCCTCTAAAGAAGAATTTCATACTGCACTAGATACGATCCTAGCCGGCCAAAAATATGTAAGCCCAACTGTAGCTGAGTATGCAATCAATAACGGTGGGAATACACATCCTCTATCAATACTAAGTGAAAGAGAAAGAGAAGTATTCAAGCTACTAGCAGAAGGTAAAAAGAATAAAGAAGTTGCTAAAATGCTATTTGTATCAAGCAGAACAATAGACACCCACCGCTTAAATATAATGAAAAAATTAGATATACAAACAAACGGTGAGTTAGTACAAATGGCTATGCGGCTGGGAGTATTATAGTATTATATTAGATAATATTATTGCTCATTTCGAAGTTGAAATTTCTCTTATCCCATGTTAGTTTAACTATCATGGCCTTTCTATGGATCGATAGCGCAGCGCAAATAAGTAAAAATATTATTCCTCCTACCGCGAACAGGAAGATTAAACAGATTGAAGGTGTTTCTACAGTAAACTCTGAGAAAGAATTCAGCAACGAACTCGATACCGAACTCCATAAAGAAACCCCTGAATCCAACTCTGCTAGACTTGCTTACGAACAAGCCTCCACCATCCTTCAAACAACTCGCGTCAATATCATTGCTTCTGACGTAATGACGAGCCCTGTAGTTAGTCTTAGAACCCCTCAAAAGCTTTCAGATGCAATAACTTTTTTTGTTAAACATCGTTTTAGGCACCTACCAGTAGTAAACGATGATGGGAAATTAGTAGGCATTCTTTCTGATAGAAATCTATATAAGTTTTACTATGAGTATACTCAAACTTCAAACAGAGGAGAACCCACAGTTTCTGAAATTGCGAGATCTCCAGTTCTAACAGCTGATCTTAACACTCCCATTAGAGATATTGTTCGAATTCTCTTCGATCAAAGAATAGGTGCCATGCCAATACTAGATGAAGACAATAGTCTTACAGGTATTATAACTAGAAGTGATATATTAAGGATACTCTTAGAGAAAACCCGGTTTGACTTATTCGTTTAGAACTAAACTTATAGCCTGGCTACTATTTTTAGATCTACCTAAATCTAAAAGCTTACTCCCTTAATAACCGTAAGGCCAAACTAGGTTGCTGATTGGCTTGCGCTAGTACTGAGCTTGCTGCTCTTTGTAGAATACTTGTCGATGCCAATCTTGCAGTTTCTTCAGCAACATCAACATCCGTGATCTGAGAAGCTGCTGAGGCATAATTTTCAGATGCTGTTTGAAGCGTACTCATAAAAGTAGTAGCGCGACTTATCCCCGCTCCTATACCGGCCATATAGGAAGATATTTCTTCCTGGTAGCGTTTCGCAAGATCTAGGGTTACCTTAGCGCTAGCTTGGTTTGAGACTACCATGCCGGAGATTTGTTGAATGCCGGTGGTGGAGAGGTCTCGGAGGAAAACTTCCCCACTATCATCTAAGAATACCCCATAATTTCCATCAGCAGAGATACCTCCCCCCGATTGTTCGCTACCTCCCTGCCCGCCTAAGTTATCTAAGCTAATTAAAGTTGTGATTCCTGTAAGGGTATCTTTCCTAAAAAAACTTAGTGTTCCATTTGTATCACCCGCATCCAAATTTGTGGCAAATGAACTGAAAGCCACATAGCGTCCATCGGCAGAGAGTCCTACAATAAAAGATTCGTCATCTCCCTGAACTCCTGAACTATCGGTATTAATCATAGTTGTAATTCCAGTTAGAGTATCTTTGATAAAAGTGTCGGGGGCTCCATTCGTATCACCTGCTACCAAATTTGTAGCATTTGAATTAAAAGCCACATAGCGACCGTCGGCAGAAATCGCTACGCCAGTAGAGTGACCATTTCCCTGCACACCTGAACTATCCGTACTCACTCTTGTTGTTACTCCTGTTTCCATATCTTTAATAAAAATGTCGGAGGCTCCATTCGTATCACCTGCTACCAAATTTGTAGCATTTGAATAGAAAGCCACATAACGACCATCGGCAGAGATCGATGCGACAGAAGAAGTACTATTCCCCTGTACCCCCAAACTATCCGTACTAACTCTTGTCGTTACACCGGTTAGCATATCCTTAATAAAAGAGTCTTGAACTCCATTTGTATCACCTGCTACCAAATTCGTGGCATTTGAATTAAAAGCTACATAACGACCATCGGTAGAAATTGCAAAAACATTTGAATTGCTATTTGCCTGATCTCCGGAACTATCCGTACTAATTCTTGTAGTGACTCCGGTTAGAGTATCCTTAATAAATGAGTCTTGAACTCCATTTGTATCGCCTGTTACCAAATTCGTGCTAGTAGAATTAAAAGCCACATAACGTCCATCGGAAGAGATTGCTGAGATTTCCGAGATAAAATTACCCTGCCCCCCCGAACTATCCGTACCAATTCTTGAGATTCCCCCAGTTACCGTGTCCTTGATAAAAGTATCTCTAAATCCATTCGTATCTCCTGCCACCAAATTGGTGGCTTCTGAATCAAAAGCCACATAACGACCATCAGCGGAAATTACCACGGCGGTCGCAAAGCCATTCCCCACCACCCCCGAACTATCCGTATCCAGCCGAGTAGTCAGTCCCGCGCGAGTAATATCATTCTCAATCCCCAAGCTAGCATCTCCCACCTGAATACCTAACTGCGCATTTGTCCCATATCCTCCTTGGAGAATAGTGTTCGTATCTTCTCCAGTTAAGATTTGTTTGCCATTAAACTTTGTACTAGTAACAATCCGGTTGTACTCATCCTGAAGAGATGTAACTTCCTTCTGTAATGCAACTCTCTGAGAATTCCCGAGAGTTCCATTTGCACTTTGTTCTGCAAGCTCTCTGATCCTTGTTACGATATTAGTTAATTCACCAAGCGCTCCTTCTGCTACGTTTAAATATGATACTCCATCATTAAGATTTCTAATCGCTTGATTAGTAACTCGTTTATCTGCATTTAAAAGAGAAGACACAGCAAGACCTGCAGCATCATCTGAAGCTTTTGTTATTCTTAAACCGGAAGATAATCTGTTATAAGTTTCTGATAAGCTAGATGTAGCTTCGCCCAAACGCCGCTGTGCATTTAAAGAAAGAAGATTAGAATTTAAGCTCAAAACTGCCAAAGCTATCCTTGCCTTGCTGTTAATACTACAACTACACAGCCAACCAACAGGACCAATTCCATGGACCCTATGCCTATACTATCGGGTATTTAAGTGGAAATGTTAATAGAATACATGCATACCCCCAAGGTAATAGCTTATTTTGCAACAGACCGATTAGAGAAAAAGGGGAAAGGCCGATACGGGAGAAAGAGCTAGTCTTCTTATGCACTTATACCCACTCTCAGCCTATCTACCTGTGTTAAAAGTACCCCCTCACCCCAAGTAGTACAGATTGTCCAGCAAGTGGGGCAATGTCTTTTATAAATGACGAGTGCACTCTAGCTTCTTCATTGGTGAGATTTAGTCCTTTTAAGTATATATTTAAATTCTTCTTTTCAGTGTAAGGAAGATTATATTCTAGGGTTAAATTTAACATCTGATAAGCATTTGTAGATAGTTCTTCTTCCGAAGTCTTAGAAGCCGTACCCACAAAGACGCCTTCTGTTACCGCCGAAAATATGTCCTTATATCCATACCTGAGATTTGCAATAGTTCTTAAGGGAGGAATTCTAGGGATGTTTCCACCGTTGTCTGTGTCTTTTGCCCTTAGGTATTCGAACTGGCATCCAAGATCAAATTCATGCGAGCCTAATTCTAGCACCTCATGCAAGTGAAAAGTTGATTCTATCTCAACTCCATAAAATCTTGCTCCAACGCCGTTATAAGCAAACTGATTAAATCCTTCTACTTCTTGATTGGCCGAGGCCAAATTTATATAGTTGAAATACTCTTGAATAAATAGATTGGTAGTGGCTGTTATCAATCCTTTATTTTTCTTTACAGTTAGGTCTAGGCCTAGAGAGTTTTCGTTGTTTAAATTTGTGTTTCCTAGTTCCGCTATTTGCCTTGCCGCGTGGATGCCGTCTGCAAAAAGCTCTGTAGCTGATGGTGCTCTCTCTGCATAAGCAAGAGATAGGCCCGCTAAAATTCCAGCTTTTTCATCAATATTATAAGAGAGACCAGTAGAGACTGAAAAAGGATTAAAGGATTGGTTGTTAAAATCCATATTAGGGTTTATTGACACGAATTCATATCTCGATCCAAATTGCAGTCTTAGATCGTCATCAAGTAAAGGGTATTCTTCAAAGAAAAATATACCGGGTGCAATCCTATCTGATCCAGGTAGAAATGCCTCATCGCCTTCAACATCAAAAGAATTGTATTCGAATTGAGTGCCCAAGGTGCCTATGAAGTTATAAATAGGGGCGTGAGAAAGTTCTGCTCTCATCTCCATTGAATCACTTGAGTATCTAGTTCCTGCAGTAGCTCCTTCTAATTCGGCGTGATCGTAGTTTGAAAATGCAGAGGATACTTTTATCCTTTCGATGTCTTTAGAAACATCTCTAATTTCGGCTCTTTGTTCTAGTTTATATTGTTCTAAGTCAATTTTCACACCTCCGACTTCACTGTGATCATCAACTTCTTCCTCTAAATGAATGTCGTGGGCGTCTTCATGGTCATGCTCTCCTTCATGATGGTCATGCTCTCCTTCGTGAGAATGACCAGGAATACCATACCTACTACCATAACCACTGAAGGCAAAGCCTATATAACCTTTATCCCAAGCATAACTAGTTCCTACTGTAGAAGTCCGTGTTCTAGAATCTGAGCTATCTAGTTTGTATTTTATTTGATCCTCTTCATGCCCCTCTCCACCCACTTCTTCTTGTGCTCTTAGTTGAGAACTTTCAGCAAAACCCGGAATTCTAATATCATCTGTTTCTTGTAGAAGTCCCGATGCATGCCAATTTATTGTACCTGATTTGAGCCTTAATGCTTTTCCTTGCATAGCAATGGCTCCTGTGAGCTCATCGTTTACAGTTTGTGTCCGCAGATCAAAATGGCCTTCAATGGGTTCGGTGAGTTCCTTTATGGGAATAGTATTTGAATTTGTGTTAACTACTCCACCTATTGCGGAACTTCCATAAAGCAATGTTTCTGGCCCTCTTAAAATTTCAATGGAATCTACGGTTAATGGATTAATTGTTACCTGATGATCTTCGCTCATATTTGATAAGTCCATTGAACCTATGCCGTTTGATAGAACCCTAATCCTATCTCCAGTGTTGCCTCTAATCACTGGCCTGCTAGCTCCAGGACCAAAGTAGCTTGATCTTACCCCAAGCTCAGAAGATACAGTTTCACCCAAAGTTACCGCAGATTGAGAAGGGATATGAGCAGTATCTATAACAGAGATTGGATCGGTGCTGTCAAATAGACTTTGATTCCTCGGATCAGCATTAATAGTAATAGTAGTTAAATCTTTCTCTTCAAAGTGATTGTGCAGATGGAAGTCAGAGTCCTCATGTTCATGATTGCTCGAAATTGGAATCTTACTCTCCGTGTCTTGGCAGATAACGGGGAAAGGGAGGAGACAGACAATTAAGGGAGCAATCCTATGTAGTTTCATGCAGTAGTTCCTTTAGGGAAGTTATGAATAATTTGCCCTACTCCTAACACTAATGCGAAAGTATTGCAATAGCCCCAGTAAGGTACCTTACAAAAAGTAGCCGGCATTCACGGCCATTAAAAACAGCTTTTTAAAATCAGGTCGATATGAGCAAAACTGAATACTCTGATGCCTCATGCATCATTAATTTGATAGCAAGTGCGAATATATTAATTCTTTTTATTTAAAGTGGGCTTCGTAATTCGTATCGTTTAAAAACTCAAAACCTCCCCACCATGCAACAATCTAAGAAAATCCTCTACTGGAAGGACTCTTACACCATCATCCATCAACTGTGATTTTCCGAGATAGACTCCGAAGGCTTTTTTAATTTTACCTGCGGAAAGTAGTTCACTTAGTGCAGAGCTGTTTTCATGCCTCCATTTCGAGGATGATTTGACTTCAATGCCTACGGCATTATCACCTCTTGACCAAATAAAATCGACTTCTACACCAGCAGGAGTCCTCCAGTAGTAAAAGTTGCCTGCTAGGTCCTGAAATGACTGAGCACATCTCAGCTCATGAAGTATATAAGTTTCAAGCAGTTTACCTTTCTCAAAATCACTTACCTTGTCTTTAAGCCTTTGAGTAAGTGCTCTTACTACTCCCGTGTCAAACAAGTAAAATTTTGGTGTCAGACGTTCTCTGGATTTAAACCGTGGTTGCCAGCCTGAAAGCCTGAACCCTATTAAGGTATCAACCAATATATCAAAGTACCTTTCCACAGTTGATCTGCTAACAAAGGCATCTCTTGCAAGTGAAGACAGGTTCATGATTTCACCATTCATGTTACCAGCTACAGTAAGAAAACGATGGAAAGACGCAATATCTTCAACAAGAGCTTCTTGCTGAATTTCCTGTTTCAGATAAGTTCCGACGTATGCAGTGAGCAACTTCGCTTTATATTCCTTTTCAGTAAATACTGAGGGCAATGTTCCGTATGTAAGAATCTCAGGTAAATCAAAATCATCACCGATCTCTGCAAAACTTAAGGGATAAAATCTTAAATCAAGAGCCCTACCAGCGAGAAGATTCACATTCACACGACGCATCTTTCTTGCACTGGACCCACTCATGGCAAATTTATATTTTGCTCCATATCTTGATATAAGGTCATGCACCTCATTTAAAAGCGAAGGCACTTTCTGCACCTCATCAATCACGACCCATGAATCTTCTCCTAAAGCTTCAACCTCAGAGCGAAGAATAGAGGCGTCAGCCAACAAAGGAAGATAATCTTCATCCAGAAGAAGGTTCTTCCATAATGCATCTGGAAACTCCTCTCTCAACCAAGTAGTTTTCCCTGTCGCACGTGGTCCAAAAAGAAAAAATGAATGATTAGGAGATGATAGCAATCTTTTATACATAGTGGTAAATTTACCATGCATATTTACCAAGAGCAATACAATAATCGTAAGTAATGGATTTAATTTATAATATTTCACTCTTAAACGAAAAGAACTTTTTGGCGAGACTCTGAGAAAATCTTGGGTCTAGACTACCCCAACTTACCCCTCCAACAACCGTAACGCCAAACTAGGTTGCTGATTAGCCTGAGCGAGTACTGAGCTAGCCGCTTTTTGTAATATACTAGTCGATGTTAGTTTTGAAGTCTCCTCCGCAACATCAACATCCGTGATCTGAGAAGCTGCTGAGGCATAATTTTCAGATGCTGTTTGAAGCGTACTCATAAAAGTAGTAGCGCGACTTATCCCCGCTCCTATACCGGCCATATAGGAAGATATTTCTTCCTGGTAGCGTTTCGCAAGATCTAGGGTTACCTTAGCGCTTGCTTGGTTTGAGACTACCATGCCGGAGATTTGTTGGACCCCAGTCTTGGAAAGGTCTCGAAAATACATAATTTCATTATCCGTATCGGTAAACGTACTGTAACGACCATCTGCTGAGAGATAAGTATCATCCATGTAACCGCCAAGCTCATCGCCATTACTATCCGTAGAAATAAGTGTTGTTATTCCAGTTAAAGTATCTTTAATAAACCCATCAACTAAGCCATTTGTATCTCCTGCGACTAAATTAGTAGCCTCAGAAATAAAACTTACATATCGACCATCCGCCGATATCGCTTGGACGATAGAGTGGCTATCAGCCTCCCCCCCCAAACTATCAGTACTAATTCTAGTCGTGACCCCGGTAACCGTATCTTTAATAAATGAGTCCGATGCACCATTAGTATCACCTGCTACTAAATTGCTTGAATGAGAATAAAAAGCGACATAACGTCCATCGGCAGAGATAGTTGGAAGATTAGTCATTTGAGATAGTAGGTAGGCTATTAATTTCAAAATTAATTTCAAAGTTAATTATCTGAACATTGTTCCTTTAAATCCTTGTCTCATTGGTCTCAATGCCTAATAATACACAAATGCAAAACTATCTTCTTTCTAATTTAGACCTAATTTTTATCGTTTGTTACATTATCGGCACCAGAATCTTCTTTGCATGGTATGTTTCATTAAAGTCTAGAAATGACTCTGAATCATATTTCTTCGCGGGCAAATCTCTTGGTTGGCCTCTGATTGGTCTTTCTTTTTATGTTTCTAACATGAGTGGTAGTAGTTTTATCGGCATCCCGGCTAGTGCTTATGCCGATGGCATCGGTGTTTATAATTATGAGTGGATTCCAAGTTTTATTCTAATCTTCTTTATATTCTTTTTACTACCAGTCTTCTATAAGTCTAATATTCACACAGCTCCTGAATATTTGGAACTAAGATTTAATAGAGCTTGCAGATACATATTCTCTACCTTTTTAATCCTTGCTAATATTTTCATTGATGCGGCCTCAGCATTATATGCTGGCGCTATGGTATTAAAGGTTATTCAACCTAGCATACCTATTTGGGCTACTATATATGCATCTTCTTTCCTAGCAGGTACCTATATTTGCTATGGAGGGCTTCAAGCAGTGGTATTAAACGATACTCTTCAAGCTGGACTAATATTTATAGGTGGGCTGTTCCTACTATGGGCTTCATATAGCAAAATCTCCTCGTGGGAATCTGTAAAAGAAGTAGTTCCAGATGAAGCCCTACATTTGATCAAGCCAATTGGCGACCCTACAATGCCTTGGCCTGGTGTCATTGGTGGTGTCTTAATTATTGGTATCTATTTTTGGTGCATGAATCAATTCGTCATGCAAAGGACCCTTGGCGCTCGATCAATTAGAGAGGCCCGTTTAGGTTCTCTCTTTGCTGCATTTTTAAAGTTACCAAATATCTTTATCCTTGTCCTTCCTGGAATATTCGCTCGAGTACTTTATCCAGAGCTTAGCAATCCAGATCTTGTATTTCCCACCCTAGTATTTGATTTATTGCCAAGTGGTATTAGAGGATTAATGCTAGCAAGTATTACTGCAGCGATTTTATCTAGTCTTGAAGCGATATATAACTCAGCTTCAACTTTAATTACTTATGACTTCGTATCAGCATATAAAACTAATCTAGATGATAAAACCTTAGTAAAAGTAGGCCGAATAGCGACAATTGCATGCATGGTACTATCAGCACTATGGGCACCTCACATAGCTGACTTCCCTTCGTTGTGGCAATACTTACAATCTATTCTCGCTTATACCACTCCAACGATTGTTGCCGTCTTTCTAAGTGGAATATTCTTTAAAAGAGTCTCAGGCCGATCTGCCTGTACCGTTCTGGTCTTGGGACTAGGAAGTGGAATTGTATTTTGGGTAGCTAATGAGATTTATGGACTATTTGATATTCACTATCTCTATGCTTGCGGAATATGGTTTTCTGCTAGCTTTTGCTTACTTATCGCTCTTAGCTATATTCAAATTACAAGTATAGAAAGAGATATATCTAAATATGTATTTAATGTTCGAGATTTAGATGAAGACCAGTCAGAAATCATTCCTTTCTTTGCGGACTATAGATTTATATCTTTGATCTTGTTTATAGTTACTTGCTTCTTTGTAGGCTGGTGGTGGTAAGTTGTAGAAGTAGGAAATATAGAGGAAGGCATAGTAAGATTTCAGTGGAACAAACACTTTCGCTTGCTCCACTGAAGAAAATATTTATTTCTGTCTTAACGCGTCTCTAATTTCCATTAGCAACTTCTCTTCATTGCTAGGCGTTGGCGCTGGTGCAGCAATCTCTTCTTGCTTTCTCATATTATTCATCGCTTTGATCATCATAAAAATAGCAAGTGCTACGATTGTGAAATCAAATACACTTTGAATAAATGCGCCATAATTTAAAGTATTCGCTGGAATATCTCCAGAGGCTTGCTTTAAAACTATTTTCAAATTGGAGAAATCTACTCCACCAACAAGTAAACCAAGTGCCGGCATAAAAACATCATTAACTAAGGAAGAAACTATTTTGCCAAAAGCTCCTCCAATTATAATCCCAACTGCCATATCAACCATATTGCCCTTAACAGCAAAATCTCTAAATTCTTGTACTAAGCCCATAATCACCTTACATAATAAGAAATATCAACCCTTCTCTGAAGGATTCCAAACAACAACAATCTCACCCTTACACAAACGTACGCTTGCTAGAAAGATCGCCACGTTGGATAGTACAAGAAAAAGAGGGATTTTAACAAGTAAATTTTTCTTTGCCTCAGGATTAGAGTACCCCAAGGTAGCCAATATGATGATTAAGACCTGCCCCCAAAAGACTATGCTCCAAAAAGAGCTAACTGACTTTAATACCATGGAACTTAAAAATAGAAGGATAAACGCGTAAGGTACAATCCAACGATAGATCTTATGTGAGATGACTTGCAAAGTAAAAAATCCATACTTTTGCACGTCAAATACTTCCGGTTGCGCAAGCACAGCACTCATTCCCCTAAGAACAGTTCTGACTTTTCTATCAAACTCACGATTCGGATCAGTCACAGCTTTATACGTACCCACGATATCATTTGCAAGAATACTACTAAGTCCTTGACGCACACATTCGGTAGCAGAATAGAAATCACTAGGCAAACTGTCTTTCATTCCCAAAGCTACAATTCTACGGACAACAAAACATGAACCACTAAGCCCCACTAACGTATTCACCTCTGATTCAAGTTCTCTGACTTTCATTTCATATTTTACGTATGCACCCTCACCACTCTCTCCGGACTCGTCCAAAACCCTATCGATACTACTTAGCCCGCCTACATTATGATCTTTAAAATGCTCACTCGCCCTGAGCAAAATATCCTTGCTAATTGAGACTTTCGTATCAGTAAAGATAATTACTTCACCCTTGGACATTCCTACTGCTTTTTTTTGAGCGACTTCCTTTCCTCCACGGGCACTACTTCTGGATAACTTTACACCCTTATTTTTGTATTCTTCTACAATCTCAGAAGTCCCATCATCACTTGCATCATCAGCAACTATGACCTCTATCTTATCGGTCCCAAGAATAACATCGCCTATCGTTTTCCCATCAAACCAATCTAGATTTAAAGTATCATCAAGTTTTTTTCGTATATTATCTTTCTCGTTTCTTGCTGCAATGATAATACTAAACGTACTTGGTTCCGACCCTAAGTGCTTTTCTTTCGGTGAAAACTTCTTATAGGCCATAAGTACTAATGGATAACCAAAGTATGCATATAAAATAGTAAGCATACTTACTATCGCAATATAACTAAACATTACATTCCCTTTTTATTTTTCTTATCAACTTAAAAATATTTTTTACATCCCTAACTCTAACATAAGAATGAATAGGCATTGTCACAATACTCTTAGCTATATCAACAGCATTCTCCAAGTCCCGATTTAAGACATGCGCTTCTAGTTCCTCATACGAATCAATACAATGTGGATAAGAAGTGGAGATTCCTAAATAAAACATTTTCTTCTTGTAGGCGCTTGTTATAGCTAACTTCAATTTTTCATTTAAAATAACAGGTAAACGAATCGGAACTTCGCTTCTAGCAGCAGAATCACTAGAAGGAGACCCCTTATAAATATCAAGCACCTTGAGCTTTCGTCGCTTTGTTCTCTCCCTGCTTCTTAAGCTTACCAACATCCCTGCAAGCTCCATCCTACTACTTCTTCTAATCGGGAAATTTAAATGCACCTTAGTTTCCCCAAGTCCAGAGAATGGGACAAACCTTAATATCCAGTAAAAATATGGTCTCTCCAAGACCCAATACACAAATAATTTTATTAAATAGCTAGCGCTATCTACAAAATGTGGCTTAGATAAATCTCGATAGTGATGACTCATATCTGCTAACAAGGTATGAAACTCGCTTCTCTTAGGAATAATCAACAAGCCACCCCCAGCCCCGCAGTAGGCCTTACCTCTTCCAAAGGAAAACAAGCCAATAACATCTTCATTTACTCCAAGTGCTTTCCGTCCTCCAGAATCTTGCCCCGTTTGACTAAGCGCCCCCTGACAAGCATCTTCAATATGATAACGTTTATGATGGGAACTAAATGCTCCAAGCTTAGTACTATCATATAAACCAAATAAATTAGTCCCGACCGTACAAGACAACATTTCAACCTGATCATCACTTGGACAACCTACTTCTAATTTACCTGCCTGTACAAAGTCTAGTAAAAGGAGTCTCATCCCAGCTTTCACTGCACTACTCGCAACATCAGGACACGTATAGGCTGGCATCGCTACGACATCCCTTCCTGAAACAGATTTAATATTACTAAAAGCTAGATATAGGGCTGATTTCCCTGAATTAAGAAAAAAAAGTTCGTGCTCAGGGAATTCCGCCTTTAAAAGATGCCTCAACTGATTTTTGCTATGAATTAAGGCTGTATAAAAAACGCTAAATGGATTAATAAAGTCACCCGCAGGGGGCAAGGCCCAAAAGATAGGCTTTACACCTATCGATAGCTTTCGTATTAGTTTCTTAATAGTCACTGAATTATTCTCATTTCATTAAATACGCGCCTAATGCTAATACCCAATATACTATCCCTTAAAGAGTCTTATTACTATAAATATGATTAGCCTTACAGTTGATGTAGAAGACTACTACCACGCCGCCAATCTTGCCCCAGTATGCCCTATGAATAGGTGGCATTTTCTGCCACAAAGAGCAGTATATTCAACGTTTAAAACCCTAGACATTTTTGATGCGCATTCTCAAAAAGGGACTTTTTTTGTTTTAGCTAGTCTCGCTAAAAAACACCCTGAAATAGTCAGAGAAATTGCTAAACGTGGTCATGAAGTAGCTTCTCATGGATATGCTCATAAAATAGCCTACCTCCAGCAATCTAAGCAGTTCTTTAGAGACGTTGATAGAAGTAAAAAAATTTTAGAAGATATTAGTGGGAATAAAGTCATAGGTTACCGGGCCCCAAACTTTTCTATCACCTCTAAAAATCTCTATGCCTATGACTTACTAAAGAAAGCTGGTTATGAATATGACTCTAGCCTTTATCCAGTGGCTCACAAACGTTATGGCAACATAGGTAGATCAATAGAGCCTGAGATCAGAGAGACAGAACACGGTTCGCTTAAAATATACCCCCTAGCTACTTATCCAATAAGCAATAAAATCAGAATTCCCATAGCAGGAGGAGCATATTGGAGACTATTCCCTAGGTTTATAGTCTCCCAATTGATTTCTTCCCTAAATAAGAAAGCAAATTACCCGCTGATTTTCTATTTTCACCCATGGGAATTAGACTATGAACAGCCCTATTTTAAAGATTTACCAGCATTAACAAGATTAAGACACTATTATGGGCAAAAATCCTTCCCCCATACTGTTCATGAGTTTCTAAAGATCTACAAGAGTATTCCAATTGGCCAGTTCTAGCGATCTTTGATAGATTACCCACAAAAATTAACTCATTAAAGATCTCATGAAACAAAAAGTCGTATTAGCTAAAGGGGACGGAATAGGTCCTGAAATTTCAGACGCAGTAATTTCTATATTAGAAGCGGTAGATGCTCCAATAGAATTCATCGAAATCAAGTTAGGCGAGAAAGTTTTTCTAAAAGGATCCCCCAGTGGTATCGACGAGGATACTTGGAAGATCTTAGAAAATAACCCTGTCCTACTAAAGGCACCAATCACCACTCCGCAAGGCGGAGGCTTTAAAAGTTTAAACGTAACCCTAAGATCTAAACTTGGACTTTATGCAAACGTAAGACCATTTGTTGCCTACTCACCCTTTGTGGAAACACACTTTCCCAAGTTAGATCTCGTTATCATTCGAGAGAATGAAGAAGACCTTTATGCAGGTATTGAGTATAGACAAACTCAAGATGCCGTTCAATGTTTAAAACTAATTACGAAAAAAGGTTGTGAACGAATCATAAGATACGCCTTTGAGTATGCCAAAGCAAATGGCAGAAAGATGGTCAGCTGTATGACCAAAGACAACATCATGAAACTTACGGATGGATTGTTTCACAAAACTTTCGACGAGATTAAGCTAGAATATCCTGAAATAAAAACCGATCACTATATAATAGACATAGGATCTGCAAGACTTGCTAGCGATCCTGAAAGATTTGATGTTATCGTAACTTTAAATCTCTATGGAGACATTATATCTGACATCGCGGCTGAAGTAGCTGGATCAGTAGGCCTCGCAGGCTCCTCTAACGTTGGTAAAAAGTTTGCAATGTTTGAAGCTATCCATGGGTCCGCGCCTGATATAGCAGGAAAAGGTATTGCAAACCCATCAGGACTTCTTCTAGGAGCCGTCATGATGCTAAGCCATCTTGGTCTAGCCGAGCATGCGACGAACATCCACAATGCCTTATTAAAAACTTTAGAAGATGGGATTCATACAGGCGATATCTACTCGGAACTACACTCAAGCAAAAAAGTTGGAACGAAAGAATTCAGCGATGAACTAATCAAAAGATTAGGCCAATTACCAAATAGACTAAAAACAGTTTTATACTCCGGCAGAAGCCAAACTGAGAACAATGATTCAGAAACAAAAGCAAAACGGGAAGTCAAAAAACTAGTAGGCCTAGACTTATTTATAGAGCTTGAAGAGTGTGACTTAGATTCCCTAGCAAAAAGCATCCAAGAGATTCTAACAAATGGACTTGAACTAAAAATGATTTCAAATAGAGGCGCGATAGTTTGGCCTGAAAAGAATACAAGCACTTTGTTATCAGATCATTGGAGAATTAGGATTATAGCAAATACAAGCGATATTGATTTCAATAATGACTCAGTACTAGAAATACTAAAAAAGACCGTTGCAATAGGGCTGCCCTTTATCAAAGTTGAAAATCTTTATACTTTTGACGGTAAAGCTGAATTTTCTGGAGTTGCTTGAGCTAAGCAATAGTAATTTAAATAGTCCCAATAATTTATTGAAAGAAACTAAAAAAGAGACGAGGTTATTTCATCAGAAAAAACCTCGAACTCACAGTTTTCTTAGGACTAAAATGAAAACTCTTTACGGCCACGCTCCGTCTCGCCAAAGTTATACATCATCCAATCTCTAGCAGTGTCTTTCCCAAGAAATTGTGCGTTACCATCACGACTTAGACAGCCTATGGCAAAAACACCCTTACTTGAATCTTCGGGAAAGAATCGATCGTAGTACAGTCTCAAGACCCTTTGTGCGGCCCTCCTTTGGCTTGGATCTGATAGGCTTCTCAGCATATCACTGAACAGTGTACTATTCGTGTACTGCCCCCAAACTCTCTCAGCGCCAATCTCATGAAATACCGAAGCAATCCATCCCCAAGATTCGGAGATCAAATAGGCGATACCTACTGAGCTACCATCGGAGAGAACTAACTTCACTTCATATTCAGAAACCTCCTCTGGTAAAGCGATCTCATCTACGCTTACAATACCTTGATGAGGTTGAGCGTAGCCCATCAAATTCCTTAAATCCGGGCCATCAAAATTGCACAAAAAGATAGAACCAAATAGCTTAACCATTCGATCGGCCAGCGAGAAAGACCTTTTCCTTGACATCGAAATATCTCCGTATACATAAAACCCATGAAAGTCACGAGAAACCATTATCCTCGTCTCTAAAGAACATTATAAAAAATTCTATAGAAACGAATTTTAAGAAAAAGGAGCTTTTGTGATTAGAAACATTTTTAACCCAAGAACGATGTACACAGATTAAAGATAATCTGTGTACATCGGAGGGCTACGATCCTTTTTCAGTCCACATCTCGATAATGCGAACCTGTGACTGGAGACAAAACCCGACCGCCATTACCCGTTGGGACATTGTTCGCGTCAGGTCCCCCTTCATCCAATCTCTTCGCAACGTCTGGAGGCACAGGGATACTCACGACTCCTTCCTGTGGAACAATTCCATAAAAACTTGCTCGATCACACCCAGTACCTCTACCTTGGTTATTCATTATCACTTCATCCTTCAATCAATCTTCCTCCCACGAAAAAAGCCAAGCACACGTTGGCAATCCATATTTTTTCGCTGTTGAAGATTAGGGGACAGTTAATAGGTTAATTTAGAAAATACCTATTAACTGTCCCCTAATCCCTTGATTTTGATAAATATAAATAATGAACCAAAACCGCATTAACAACCTTTATAATCACAAAAGCTCACAAGCGAGGAGTATGGACTAATCTCCTCAAAGTGAACTTAAATTAATTCTCTACCCAACTAAACAAAGCCAAATTTAAACCACCCAGCTTCTATGTAAGAACCTCAAGCAACCATTGGTTAATCCTATGGAAGTGTTAGATCAAACTAATAGAGACACGTCAAGGCACTGTAATCACTAGAATAGCCATTCTAAAAACGGGATAAAACATGTTAGTTTTGGGGATAAGTCGCTAAATAGCTAAAAATACAGGCTAGAAACAAACAAGAGAGCTCACGAGAACTCCATTTTCAGCTACTATTATAAATTCAAATGGGCTATTGATTTTTCCAATGGTGGGATTAATACAATCCACATCAACCTTAAGGAGAGGATTTACCCCACTCTATAGTGCGGCTTTCAATACTCCAACATTTAATAAGGTAGGTAGCACAACTGCATCTGCGCCTTTTTTAGGAATATAAACATAATGTGGCACGCCTGCCCCACCGTACTGCTCTAAGGCTTTGGTAATCTCTTCTGAACCACTGGTCCAATCAGCCTTGATTAGAGACACGCCATTTTGATTAAATAGTTCTACGACCTCCTTAGAAGAAAGTACGAAATTCTCATTATACTTACAAGTAATGCACCACTCCGCAGTGAAATCTAAAAACACTGGACCTTCTGTTTCTTCTACTAAGGTCTTACTATATGCTTGCCAATTTAAATCCTCCTTCACCTCAGAACCAAGAGGCCAGAAAGAATATGCGAGATAAGCACATATCGATACGAAAATAATTCTAGTTAAGGCGCTACGATTTACCAATCTCGCTAATCCCCAAAATATTACGAATACGATCAGAAGCTCTCCAACTACACTCACAACATCAAGCTTAGCGCCCATACTGGCGACTTGAAGCAACCAAATGATAGTGGCTAAAAGACCAAGCCCAAGTACTTCTTTTATTGTCTGCATCCAAGCGCCGGGCTTAGGGAAGAACTTCAATAAACTCGGTGAATTCACCACCAATACGAATGGTGCAAGTAGCCCCAACCCAATAAAAATAAAAACCAAAAAGATCTCCATAGGAGAACGGGTAAAAGCATAGACAAGCGCTGTACCTAAAAATGGCGCTGTACATGGAGTACTAAGCAAGGTTATTAAAATGCCATCAAAGATGTTTTTACCTCTAGAATGAGTAACATTATTATCGGCATAGGTGGCCAACTTCCCAAGAAAAGGAAGGTCCGCGATATAGAGATCAAAAAAGCCTAGAGACAAAATAAATAAAACAACAATTAAGCCAAACACAAATCCTGGATACTGAAACTGAAATCCCCAACCCAAAGACGCGCCAGTTTGTCTCAAAAAGATTGCAATGATCGCTAACACAGAAAAGGTCAGTAATATGCCAGCAGAAAACCAGAAAGCATCCGCTTTATTTTGCTGTCTAGTCTTGTCTTTCCCCTTAGAAATACTAAAAACTTTCATCGCCAAAATTGGCAAGACGCATGGCATTACATTCAGAATTAGTCCACCTACAAAAGATAAAAGTAATGCAAACAATAGACCCAGGTCGGCTGTCTTATCTTCTTTAACGACCTTAGCTTGAAGCTCTTCCGCCTCCTGACTTTCAAGTAAGAATGAAGACGGTCTAAAATTTTCACTTTTTGCTATCTCTTTATCAGCGACCTGCCAATCATCAATGCTACCGATATCGAAAGCTCTAACTTTTCCTGAGTCCTTAAATACTAATACACCTGCTAAAGGCTCACTGTCATCTGCTTCCAAATGGGATAATTTAAGCACCTTTCCATCAGCTGAAATTTCAGGTGTTTTTAGTCTAATGCCATCAAGTTCAAAAAACTGCGCCGACACTGGAGTTTTAAAGGATAAAAACCTATCGCGGCCTGTTTTATGGAAACTCACCCCATCTATCTTGCTGCCATCTTCTGGGATTAAATCTCTATATTTAGCAAATATCTTAGCTGAGACAGGCCCAGATTCTGCCTTAGTTGACGATACCGTAAAGTACTTCTGTAGAGACATTCGACCTGGTACACAGCGATCCTTACAAACTAAAAATGAAACCGTAGCTTCTATACTTACCTCTTCATCCATATTCGGAACTACAGGCGGAGCATCTAAGGTAGAGAACAATAACAGCTCTTCCTTATAAGCAAATGTCGTAATATTTCCCCTCTCTATTTCTCTTATGGGATAGGGCCACTTTAGTTCACCAACTTTCCAACCCTGAGGTAAAACCCAATCGATCTCCGTAGGCTGCCCAGCCTCACCAGGATTCTTCCAGTAAATATGCCATCCTTCCTCAATCTGAAACAAAACGCCAATTTTAAATTCTCGATCATTAGAGATCAAAAAATCATTATGACTTGTAACAATCTCTGCCTTTACGTACTTTAAACCCTCCGTACTATTTAAGAATGCTGGGCCCTCAGCGCTTACCCCACTGATAGCGAATATCAGAATGGATATTAATAAAATGCAAAACAATCCAATAGTTCTATGGCTTGATCCTAATCTTTTCTGTGTCATTTTTAAGATAATTATAAATTAGTAAATTTAATCAGCATTTGAAAGCTTCTCCACACGGGAACTATCGCTCATGTCATTCATACTTAATCTAGGCTTAAAGTCGTCATATTGATTGACTTTCTTGCCTAAAATCAGCTCAGCAAGATCAAAGGTTGCGGCTAATGAGGTACTCATTCCAAAACCTCCAAAAGCACCTAAGTGATAGAGATTGCTAGTATAAGGGTCTTTCCCCCAGATGGGAAGTTCTTGTTTGTTATAGGTTCTAAAACAGTACCAAGACCTCCCTATCCTCAGATTTCTATACATTTCAGGATAGGTTTTTCTTAGTTTCTCAGATAATTCATGTTCGATACTGATAGGCACATCCTTACTATCTGGCTCAACAGGCACTTTTTCACAAGCTGAGATAAGATGCTCCATTTCAGCATCTGCCCCTTCCCCTACCTTGCCCCAATTCCTCATATACCAAGCAAACTTCTCATCCCAATAATATCCAAAGTCAGGTAAGGATTGATTAATTGGATCATTTTGATTTAAAACATCCCCTTGCTGCAATCCACGAGACACCATCAGATGTCGCCGATAGGCATTTACTGCAAACCCCGGATGGGAATCTGGAAGAGCGGAATTAAACCAAGCGCCTGTAGCATTCACCACAATCTTCGCTCTAAGCTCCTGCTGATTCGAGCTTATCAATTTAAAAAAAGAGCCCTCTGGAATACACTTTTCAATCTTTGTATTTAATACAAATCTTACAGTATCTCTTGAATGGAACTTAAGTCCCTCAACGTAAGTACCTGAATCCAATAGGCCATCTGTCTGAGTATATACCGCAGGGAACTTACCGGACCTTAAAGAAACCAGTTTCTGCTCAAACAAACCTCTATGATGTTCTGGGATACAACGACCCAAAATCAAAGAACCTGTTTGTTTAAAACACTTCTCCCGAATGTCACTAGGATACATTGCAATAGATCGCTTCGCCCAGTCGCTTAAAAATGGATTTCGATACAATTGCCGCACCATTCCTGCATTTCGCCCAGAAGCATGCTGGGCTACCGCTTGTTCTTTCTCCAATACCGCGATTTTTAATTTTGAATTTCTCAAATGGAAAGCAAGAGCAATCCCCAAGACACCACCACCGATAATAGCGATATCTAAGGGATCAGTAGAGTTGATTTGAGGATATGAAGGCACGATATAATAAAAGTAAAAAAATATGCCTGCTAATTAGCACAGCTAAAAAATTAAGTAGAGTTGAAAAAGCACCGGCCAAGGTTCAAAGACCTTGCCGGCGCATGTGTGCTGGGGAGAACCTCATGTCTCGCTACTCGTCACGACTCCATCTTGCAATCTCTTCTCGATACCAGATTCATCCTGTCCACTATCAAACCAACCTCGGATAGCCTCTGGGGACGCATCAGGCCACAAGGGGCGTAAGTACACATCAATTATGTAATCTTCCCCTGGATCAATTTGTGAAGCCTCCCGTAATTGATAGAAAGAAAGCAACAACTTTTTGCGACCATCTAATGATAAGGAACTGACATGCAAAGGATTTACTGAAACGACCTTTTCTGAAATTCCACCTAGCAATCTCTGCTCGATACCCGATTCATCCTTTCCACCATTCAACCATTTTTGAACATCGGCTACTGCCACGTCAGTCCATTTTGCAGCTAAATATTTATTAACGACATAGCTTACCCCTGGATCAATTTCCATTTCTTCCTGTGATTGATAGTAAGAAATTACCAACTTATCGCGAGGTATATTTGGCGGAGATGCAGAGCCTTCAGGCTCTGTATTCGGTTCTTCCGGAATTGGGCGAATGGCAGGGCTATTCTTTTTCTTAGTTACGGCTCGCGTTTCTACCACTGGCGCCGTCACCTTTCTCGCAGGCTCATCCTTGAATCGAACGACACAATCACCGCCTTGCTTACCAAAGATTAATTGGCAAGCTTCTTGCGACAAAAGGTTCCTAAGCTTTTTCCTAGTCTTGGAAAACATAGGTTCTGCTTCTAGCGACACCAGTATGTTGCAATCCATTAAACGGTTTATTGTCTCAACCACGTTCGAAACATCAGTACCACTACTTACTCCCTTAAAAAAAGCGAGCAAAAAACGATACTCGATAAGATGACGCCCAGTAAGATGTCTCGACTTTTCTTCCGGTTTTTTAAACATAGGTGAAGAATAGATTTTCTTCATCAATTCCACCAAAACAGCCTTGTCTCCATCTCGGTATCGTTGAAGGGATTCATTAGTTTGGCCCAAGTCCGTACTCAACCATTCATCGAATTTAGGAAATTGCGACGACTGCTTAGCAGACCTCAAAGGGTTATGGAAATACCTCGCAAGATCATGAGCAAAGTCCAAAAACAATACCAGGAAAACTTGCCAGGTAATCTCCATCTCAGTACTCTGTTCAGGTCTCTTAGACATAACCTTTCTCCTCAACCTCTTTTAAAAAAACACATCCATACACAGACAGAATCCGACTCCAAGCATCCCGTCTCTATTTAGATCAATTTCAACTCTACTACTCGCCCCTATTACCGCATTATTTAAGGATTAAATCAAGTTTTGGTTGGTAATTTCATATTGGAAGAACTTAGTTCGTTAGATCAGTGAGTTAGGACAAGATTGCCACGTCGCCCACCTTCGCTAAAGCTGCGGCAGACTCCTCGCAATGACAATCACTCCACCCCAAACTCCCCCCACTGCGCCACCTTTTTATGCTTTGGGCCGTTGCGGTTAATCCCAAAAAAATTCACTCCCCCACCCTTACCAACTTCTGCCCCTTTATCTCAAACAAGCCCGCCTTCAAAGCCGACATCCCATCTTCATTAAAGCCATCTATATTAATAATCCCTGAGTCATACTTAACTTCACTCATCGCCTTAGGAAAATCTCCCTTACTGCTTATCACCTGATAAAGAACCCTAACACCATCATACCCAAGCGCTGGATAAAACACTGAACTAGGCTCAGATTTAAATTCTGCTTTAAGTTTTTCTTTTAGTTTTATCGCTTGCTCAGAAGTTTCATTCACGATTGCATTTGCACAAATAACACCTTCAGCATCTTTACCAGCAATATCCATAACCTCGGTAACAGCAAATGTATCAGGCCCAAATACAGGAAGCTTTACGCCCATTTGTCTTATCTGCTTTAAAAAGTTCCCTCCATTATATGCAGGTACTAAAAATAATGCTTGAGGTTTTTTCCCAATAACCTTTAGAACCACTGATCGATAATTTGGAGCGGAGTTAGCATTAGTTATTACTTGGGATTCTTCCGCCACCACCTTCCCAGAAAGTGCCTCATATCTAGCCCTAAAAGCATCCTTTACATTTAGCGCCCATGCATCCTCCTCATAGATTATCCCAGCACTCTTTATCCCCTTTTCCCACATGTAGTCAGCAACTATCTCGGCCTCTTCCTCACTACTGTATCCTAGGGAATAAATGTATGGGCCCGCATTTGCGACAGGTCTATTTGTATCTAACAACGCCAAAACGTATTTTTTCATTTTATTGGCACTCTCAGCTATTGTAAGAATGGAACCTGTGCAAGCTGGCCCGAGAATGTAATCTACCTTATCTAAGGAAACTAATTTATTGAATCCATTTAAAGCACTTTTGGGCAAACATTGGGAATCTTCATAGACAATCTCAATTTTTTGCTCGTCTTTGTTAATTTCAGCAACTGCAAGCTCTATTCCCTGCTTGGCTTGATCACCAAAGAAGGAAAAGTCACCCGTAAGAGGGAGCAAAACGCCGATCTTAAGCGGTTCCGCGCTCAAGTTAGCCCCATAAAAACAAAAAACCCCTATAAACAGTCTAATATAGAATTTCATACGTAGCCTTATGCACTATTTTTAATTTGTATTGTAAAAAGCAATAAACCTCTTTAAAACAATAGAGTCAATCAGCACCAATTCCGACCAATCTCATCTCCAATCTCCCCTCCCATTGGTGCGGGGCCACGGCCAATAAGTTAAAAAGAATAAGCCGGCGAGGAC
>CAYGUX010000025.1:0-41499 GCA_964353175.1 uncultured Bdellovibrionales bacterium
CCCCCGGCATTAGTAGAAGCCATCCCCCCAAATGAAGCAGATCTCTCCGTTGGATCAATTGGGAAATAAACTTCAGGTGCATGCTCATTCAGAAATTCGCTTACTTCTGACAATCGCACCCCACTTTCAACTCTTAATAAAGCTTGCGAATCATCAAATTCAATGCCTTTAATTTGATTTAACTTTTCCAAAGATATTACAGCGATTAAAGCTCCATTATCCGCTAGAGGCACTGCCCCTCCGACGACACCGGTTCTTGCTCCACTTATAGTAAACTTAATAGGCGCATCCATCTTGGATACAAAATACCGAGATAACTCAGAACTAGATCTCGGAAAAAATATTTCCTTTAATCTATCAGCAGACAACTTAGATTCATCATGTAAATATGACTCATACTCAAGTAAGGTCGTTGGGCTATCAATAACAATGCTATTGGGGGATTGATTTTCCATCATTTACAGTCTCTATTCATTAAACACTCTAACATTAGGTCTAATCCACTCTCAATTCAATCATTAAATTAAATAGAATTAATAGTCTTTGCGCCTTCCAGTAACTGACTATTTACTAAATTCTGATACAAACCACCGCTCAGCATTAGCTCTTGGTGAGTGCCCTCTTGGATAACTTTACCTTCTTTTAGTACGATTACAAGATCTGCATCTTGGACAGTGCTAAGGCGATGCGCAATGACTAGCGTCGTTCTACCTTTCGCAACCTTGCTTAGTGCCTCTTTAATTATATTTTCGTTCTGACTGTCTAGTGAGCTAGTCGCCTCATCAAAAATTAATATTTTAGGATCTCTAATCAAGGCCCTCGCAATAGAAATTCTTTGTTTCTCACCACCACTTAATTGGATACCCTTGTCGCCTATCGTTGTATCCAAACCCTGAGGCAGTAAATCAATAGTAGAGCGTAAAGCAGATAGATCCAATACTTCCGATATTCGAGTCTGACTAACATCGGTCAATCCGTAAGTAATGTTCTCTAAGATACTTCCGCTAAACAGCTGTGGTTGTTGAGGGACATATCCAAGGTTTCCTCTATAATCCTCTAACGATAGTTCTTTTAAATCAACGCCATCAATTAGAATACGCCCGGCTGTTGGGTCATATAACCTTACAAGCAGACTAGCTAAGGTTGATTTACCTGAACCAGAAATACCCACAAGAGCGACCTTCTTTCCTGCAGGAATCAATATACTAAGATCAGAAAGAGCCTTGGTATTTTCTCGTCCATTATAAGAAAAATCTACTCCTACAAATTCAATTTGAGGAGGATTCGTTGATGACATATTCTGTTCGCTATTTTTTACTGAAAAAATCTCCGGTTTCATATCAACAATTTCATACACCCGCTCCGCTGCGCCTATTGCGCTTACAAATTCAGCCCATGCATTAATTAAAAATCCAAAAGACACCGCAACAATGGTGCAGTAAAGTAAAAATGCTGTAAGATCTCCTAATGTCAACTCTGATTTCGCAACACTAGATATTCCTATCCACATAACCCCAACAATACTACAGTGTAATAAAGTTACCATCGAAGAGCTAAAAAGAGCCGCAACTCTTGTCCTTTTAGCAGCAATCTCAAAGGAGTCTTGATTTACTTTAGTGAATCTATTCAGTTCTAGATTTTCTGCTGCGAAAATTTTCACAACCCGTATGGCAGTTAAAGCTTCCTCAGCTTTTGTAGCTAAATCTCCGAGAGTTGCTTGCAATGATCTTGAATATGCCTTCAGACGCTTCGACCAGACAACACTCACCACTCCTAGAAGAGGCACTAACAACAAAATCAAAAATGTTAGGAATGGCGAGATATACAACATCAAACATATCCCACCGATGACTTGAATCAGGTATCTAATAACGACGGACACATTTACACTTACTCCCTTCTGTACGGCCTCCGTATCGGTATTCAAACGACTCAATAAATCACCTAATCGCTGTGAGTCAAAAAAAGAAATATCCTGTAAAAGCAAAGAGGAGTATAGAGTCTCTCGTATTTTCCTCACGACATTCAGTCCCAATAACTGCAACAGGTAGTGTCTAAAATAGAAACAAACTCCTTGAACGAAAAATAGAAGTATAAGAATCAAGGCAAGCTCACCCGCCTTACTTTCTAAGAGAGCAACATCAACCCGACTATTTAAGTAGGTTTTGATTAAATATGGGAAAGTGAGGTTTAGTCCAGCCCCGCCCACTAAGGCCAATGTACCGAAAATTAGTAATTTCTTCTCAACTAGAACCAATTTAAACAACCTTGGAGCCACGCTTTTAAAAATCACCTTATTAAACTTAGCGGACTTGGTAGGTACGGGTGTTGGGTGGGACATTTTATAGGTTGCAATAAAATTTAAAGCGTCATTTCTACACTACTTCCAACTAAAATAATAGTTTTCACAAAGTATCGCTAAAGTAATAAGAAATAGGAGACTTTTATGAATTATCGCTCGCGAATTCAGCCACTCTACAGTATAAGCTTATGACTTAATTACCCTATTGTAGATACATGATGGAGAAATATGAAATTTAGACTATACAACCTAGTACTTCTATCGGTCTTGCTTGTTAATGCTTGCTCAAGTGAGGATGATGATAATACATCTTCATCTAACGACACCAATACATCACAAGCCTCTTCCGATGCTTGCTCCGTATTTGATCTATCCCGAACTAAAATATCGAATGGCGAAGTTTGCTCATTTGGTCAGGAAGAAAGTCCACTAGTAAGAGTCTTTGTTGAGTCCCTCGAAGGGACTGGCCTCTGTACTGGTTCCGTCATTGATACTAGAGTTATTCTAACTGCAGCTCATTGTTTAAGTGACAATGTACTTTCGATTAGTGTGGAAACTTCCAATGGGAATTTTTCTGCTTCCAGTTTTCAAATCGCACCAGGTTACTTTAGTGGAATTGGCTCTATCCCACCTTCTAAGGATGCAGCCCTAGTATTTCTTGATAAAGATGTTGGAATTAATCCACTCCCAATTTTCTTAAGTGGATCCCCTAACGTAGGAGAGGATGCTTTTATTGGAGGATTTGGAGCGGTGGATCAGGACAATGACGGGAATGCTATTCCTAGAGCAGGGGAAGTTATTATTGCTGATGTAACTAGCAACCATGTCGTACTACGCTTCCAAGGAAATCAATCCCACCCTTGCTTTGGAGATTCTGGAGGGCCTTTAGTGGTAACACGAAATGGTAATCCTGCGATTGTTGGAGTTGTGTCAGCGAGTAGTCCCAGCGTAGATCCAGATACAATTTGTGAGCCTGGAGATGAGACTCTATATACAAGCGTGAAAGATCCTACCATTGAAAGTTTTATTAGAAGACTAGCACCTGGGCTAAACGGAGTTTAATATTACTTAAATACTCTACTTGAAGGGTCTCACCTTTTGAGACCCTTCAAGATAAGACTTAGTATTTGCACTCAACTTCATTTGCAACTAAAATAGAAAAACTATTTACCTTAAATAAATACACTAATGATAATACCATTATCAGAAAAAGTTCTTCCAGAGTCATGTTTTATATTTAAACACTCAACTCAATGTCCAATCTCTTCAACTGCTGCCGAAGAAGTAAAATCTGCCGACTCCCCCATCCCTCTATATTGGATAAACGTAATCGAACAGAGGGATCTATCTGATTGGGTGGAATCAAAATTTGAACTAAGACACGAATCTCCACAACTCATCCTTATCGAAGCTGGAGTAGTAAAAGAGTCTTGGAGCCACAGGGCAATTAAGAAAGAACTACTTAGCCTTGTTTCCTAAGATCATAGTTACTCTACTAAAGAGATTTGATGAACCTCAAAACTTCTTCACTATGCCCTTCTGGCTTAACTTTTTCGTACACTTTTATAATCTTTCGATCGGGGCCTATGATGAAAGTCTTTCTATGGAAACCAATAAATGTTCGCCCCATAAATTTCTTTTCACCGTAACAATCGTACTTCACCCCGACCGCTCCATCAGTATCAGAAAGCAATGTCACATCTAATTCTGCTTTCTTGCAAAACTTTTGTTTAGTTTTCTCATCCCCGCCTGAAATACCTATAGCCAAAGCATTTACTTTCTTAAAGTCTTTTTTACTAGCTGTAAATTCTTTAGCTTCGATAGTACATCCTGGAGTGTTATCTTTCGGATAGAAAAAAAGAACCACATAATCCTCTACAAGATCTTTAAGTTGAATTATCTCACCATCCTGATTAGGAAGTTTAAAGGCCGGGGCTTTTTTATTTTCTAAACTACTCATTGGGAATGTCCTAATCTATATTAATTATATATTTGTTAAATTAAATCTCTAAATAGTTGCTTTCACTATCTCAGAATAAATAATTTCTAATTGCTCTAAACTTCTCCGATCAACCCATTCCTCATTAGTATGGCTACCTGCACCATTCGGACATAACAATAAAGTAGGAATACCTAATTCAGCTATACGGTTTTCGTCTGCTACACTTCTACCAATACCAAAAATAGGTCTAATCTCTAATTTGCTCAATACTTCTTGAACTCTACTCACCGCTCTACTCTCTAACTTATTTACAAATGGTTTACATGCAGGAGTTGGTCTTTGCCTTTCTTTTATCTCTACTCTAGTTTCCTTTTGTAAAATTCCGTCATCTTTAAGCTTATCAATGATAGAAAATAATTCTGCAATTTCGCCATCCGAATCTTCTCCAGGCACTAGTGCTTTATCAATAACAAACCTTGCATACTCCGGCACACTAAGAATGGCCCTCCCACCTTCAATATTACTAATATATTGCGAGCTACTAATCTCTATAGATGAGTCCTTATAAGTAACTTTTTTCAACAGATAATCATCTAATAAATAATTTTGCAATCTAGCTGCTTCATGAACTGCATTTATAGATAAATTTGCTTGAGCTGCGTCAGCACCATGGCAACTTTTACCAAAAAGCTCCACCTCGAATTCTGTTCGACCTAAACGTCCTATTCCTACCCATATCTCTCCTGGCTCAGACAACTCATCACTAATCTCTGACACATAAGAGAGTTTAACATCTGATAAAAAATCCGAACTCACTAAGGTATTCGCTCCATAAGACCAATATTCTTCATCTACTAGTATTGCTACTTTAATCTTAGTACCTTCTGGAATCTCAGTTCTTCCAATCCCTAACAACATCGCAGCTATTCCACTTTTCATGTCGTTAGCGCCAAGCCCATATAATTTCCACTCAGGTTCGCCTTTCCTCTGAGTTATTTTAAAGGGACTATCTGGCCATCCTAATTTAACATCTACTGTATCTGTATGCCCGAAGAACAAAATGGAATCTTCCCCATCTCCCTTTTCAGCCAAAACATTAAATCTATTTGGGATATGTACGATCTCGCCCTTAACTAAGATATCTCTTTCTTTCTCAACCTCTTGCCTCCACACCTTAAAACCAAGATCAATTAACAATGATTCGATATAAGTATTTATTTCATTTTCACAGCTTATCCCAGCATAAGTCCCATCATCAGCCTGATAAGACAGGAAAGGATTGGCAGAATTTATTTCTACCATTTCCCTAGCTACCTCTATTACGTCAAGGTCTTTAGATTGTTTTTTCATCTGTGATTTTGAAACTTTTCAGGACAACTAATCTCTAGCCAAATTCTTTAATACAGTACAAAGTATTCCACCATCTTTATAATACTGAAGTTCGACTCCCGTATCAATACGGCTTAATACTTTAAACGATTTCTTACTTCCAGCTTCATCTTCATAGATTACGCCTATTTCTGCGCCTGCTGTCATATCCTTAGGGATCTCGAATGAGAATATCTCTGAACCCTTCAATCCATGGCTTGAAGCGGACTCATTTTCTTTAAACTGCAAGGGCAAAATACCCATACCGATTAGATTACTTCTATGTATCCTTTCATAACTCTCAGCTATTACAGCTTTAATGCCTTGCAAGAATGGACCCTTCGCTGCCCAGTCACGAGAAGATCCACTGCCATACTCCTTCCCCGCTAATACGATTAAAGGAGTCTTATCCTTCTTATACAATTCAGCTGTATCAAAAAAGCTTTGCTCAGATCCACTAGGGAAATGAATACTCAGATTACCTTCTTTATCGCCGACCAATTGATTCTTAATTCTAATGTTGGCAAAAGTCCCACGAACCATTACCTTATCATTTCCTCGGCGTGAACCGTAACTATTAAAATCACCCTCATCAACTCCCTGGGCTTTTAAGAAACTAGCTGCGGGGGAATCCTTAGCAATATTTCCAGCAGGAGATATATGATCCGTTGTAACAGAGTCCCTAAAAAGAGCTAGCACACGTGCATTTTTAATCTCTGGTATCTGACCCTCATCTAAAGTTAACTGATCAAAGAATGGCGGGTTTTGTATGTAAGTTGAATCTGACTCCCAAGGATAGAGCTCTGAATTAGACGCGCTAATTTTTTTCCAAGCATCACTACCACTAAACACTTCCTTGTACTTATCAATAAAGATCTTTCTTGTTACATTTTTTGTGATCGCATCTTGTACTTCTTGATGACTTGGCCAGATGTCCTTTAAATAAACTGGCTTTCCTGCCTTATCTAATCCAAGCGCATCCTTGGTAATATCTTTATTTGTTGAGCCTAATAAAGCATAAGCCACTACAAGTGGTGGTGAGGCTAAATAATTAGCTCTTGTAAGTGGATGTACTCGACCTTCAAAATTCCTATTGCCCGATAGTACAGCAGAAGCCACTATGTCGCCCTCTTTTATCGCAGCCTCTACCTCAGGTTTTAATGGGCCTGAATTTCCAATACAAGTCGTACACCCATAACCTACAACATTAAATCCAAGCTGTTCTAAATAAGGTAGAACACCTGCATCCTTTAGATATTCTGTTACTACCGTAGAACCTGGCGCTAAAGATGTTTTAACGTATTTATTTACCTTAAGGCCTTTTTCAACTGCCTTCTTTGCTAATAATCCAGCAGAGATCATTACAGAAGGATTACTTGTATTTGTACAAGAAGTTATAGCGGCGATAACCACTGAACCATGCGTCAATTCTTCCTCACCCTCTGGCCACTTAACTTTTGCTGAATTAGTTAATTGAGAATCACTTAATCCAAATCCCTTAGGTCCGATTGGAGCCTTTAAGACTGGGACAAAGGTTGAGCCAACATCAGTCAAAGCAATTCTATCATGTGGTCGTTTTGGTCCCGCGATTGCTGGCTCAATACTGGATAAATCCAATTCTACTATCTCTGTAAATTCTGGATCTGGAGTATCTTTAGTTCTAAATAATCCCTGCTCCTTTGAATAACGCTCAGTGAGATCAATTAATTCCTCTGGTCTTCCAGTATTCCTAAGGTAATTTAAAGTATGCTGATCAACGGGGAAAAAACTAACTGTAGAACCCGCCTCTGGTGCCATGTTACCAATTGTCGCCCTATCTGCCACACTTAAAAATTCTAATCCAGGACCAAAAAATTCTACAAACTTATCTACTACCCCCATCTTTCTACATAGCTCAGTAATCTTTAACACCAAGTCTGTAGCAGTAACGCCCTCATTTAAAGCGCCACTTAACTTTATTCCTACAACATCTGGTAATAGTAGATACAAAGGCTGATCAAGCATAACTGCCTCAGCCTCAATCCCCCCTACTCCCCATGCAAGCACCCCAAGTCCATTTACCATTGGAGTATGAGAGTCCGTTCCTACGCAAGAGTCAGGACAAACAAAATTTTTCTCTCTATCCCAATATACGCCCTCTGATAGATATTCTAAATTTACCTGATGAACTATCCCCGTAGAAGGAGGAACTACTCTTAAATTTTTAAATGCCGCTTGGCCCCACTTTAAAAACTGATATCGCTCTTTATTTCTGTGGAACTCTAGCTTTTCATTTAAGGCAAGCGCATCATTACTACCTGCAAAATCAACTTGAACACTATGATCAATTACTAAATCACAACGCACTAGAGGGTTAATCTTAGCTGCACTCTTTCCAAATCGATGCATTGCTTCACGCATCGCAGCTAAATCAACTACTGCTGGCACACCTGTAAAATCTTGGAGAACTACCCTAGCAGGTTTATAAGGAACTTCCTTTCTTCCCTTCTCCTTAGGATTCCAACTTATAATTTGTTTAAGATGATCTTCGGTAAAAGCGAATCCATCGTGATTTCTTAATGCTGATTCGAGTAAAATTCTGATAGAAAAAGGTAAACGCTCTAAGGAACCCATCGACTCTAGCGCGCTCAATTTATAGTAGTTTAAATCTCCAGCTTTGGATTTGATAACTTTTTTAGCTGAGAACTTATCTATTGGTTTAGTCATTTATTTTCTTTTTTTGGTTGATGATATGTTTATAAAGTATAGCGCTAATTGATCTCAATTTGAATACATTTTTATTTTTTCTATATTCCCACTATCGCTGAGAGAAATACGAGGATCTCTAAGCCAAAAGTTAAAACTACAAGCTTTAGTGAAAGCTCCTTTAACACCATAACATCCTCTGTATGTTGTATTTGCTCTGCAATTTTAGGAACAATAAAGAATATTAGTGAGGCACTTATAAAAGCCTTAGGAAGGATATTAAATGGCAGCAAAAGAGCAGGCATAGCTGGACCAAGGATAATAAATAATAAAACAAATTTGGTATAGGCTGTAGGTCTCTGTTTTAAGAACACTCCATTCTCATCAGGCTCACCAACTCCCTTCATCCCTAATCGCCATCCATAAGAGACTAGCTTATCTGAATATAAGAGTAATTTCCGCGCTGTCATCACGGTACCTGGAATAAAGCCTAAGAGGAAGTACCAGATAAAAATATCACTTAATCCTTGAAACTCTTGCTGACTAAGTACTCCCATTTGGGATGTAGCGGCCATAAACAAAGCAATTGAAATAGCATTAACGAATATCTGCAAAGAACTTTTTCGATTTTCCCATAAGTAACCCTCAAGAAAAACGCCTGATAAAATCAAACAGATGCTTAAATCAGGCCTTTGATATTCTGAGTATAAATATAAAGCAGAAAGATATGGCAGGGATCTAACAAAAATACTTATCTCCTTCTCTAAGAACAACTCACCTTTATTGTTCCGCCCTTGAAAAAGGAAATTCACTATCAAGGGAATACTAACTAAAGCTAATTCAAAAATTCTCCCCAATACAAAACCCGAGGATAACCATGCCCCTGAGAACATTGGTAAAAGCAAAACTATCCTCTCTAGTGCCTCTCCATAATTAGCGAATAATCGCTCTTTGATGCTTAAGTCGGATATTGAATTGAAATTGTTACTAAGATTTTCTTGCCCCCGTTCCAGAACCTCCACCGATCCAATAGTATCATCATGCGTCTTCTTTACCTTCTTTAACAAGCGTCTCATCTAGGGAATCTTCCTAAGTTTTTGCAAGATATCATCTTTGTAGTACAACCCTTGTTAAATTAATACAGTATTTAAAGACTAATGAGTAAAGCAGTTCACGACATGTTTTCTAGCATAGCGAATCGCTATGACCGCGCCAACGACCTTCTTAGTTTTGGTATACATCGGCTTTGGCGTAGGAATTCATTAAATCTTATCCAGATTAGCAAAGAAATCCCGATAGATGCACTAGATATTTGCTGTGGGACTGGAGATTATTCAGCAGCGATCAGAGACAGGTTCAATAAGGCCAGTAAAATAGTCGGGCTTGATTTCGTTTTTCCAATGCTAGCCTTAGCCAAAACCAAAGCACCATTTAATAGAGAAGGCATACTAACTAGGGGAGATGCTTTAAAGCTTCCTTTTAAAAGTCAATCATTCGACCTATGCACAATAGCATTTGGTATTCGGAATGTTGATTCAGTGGAAGATTCCTTAAAAGAAATTAAACGAGTTTTAAGGAGTGGCGGAAAGGTGCTGATCCTAGAATTTGGTCAACCATACTTTAAACCTTTTGCCTTGATCTATAATTGGTACAGCAAATACATAATGCCCTACATAGGTGGATTTGTAACAGGCAATAAATCAGCCTATGAATACTTACCAGAAACCTCCTCCAGATTTCCATGCCAAAAAGAATTTCAAGATCTATTGGAAAAAGAAGGTTTCAAACAAGCTAAGTATAAAGCATATTTTCTTGGCATCGCTTATGCGTATGTTGGGACTAAGTAGAAGTATAGCCCACTATCACAGCTCTTAAATTAGCAGTTTATTTTCAAACGAGTGCGTAGTTTTGGGTGTATCTTCAAATAAGATATGATCTAAGAATCGCTAAAAAGATATCTTGGCGAGGATATAAAAGGACGTTTAGCCTCTTTCCAAAGTAGCCGCTTAAGCTGATGCAACCAATAACATCCAAACGAATTTACCCCCCCCTCCCAGCTACTTCCTGTTCGTCTTCCAAACTTCCACGCTTCCTGTTTAATTTCCCGGAAGGAAAAAATTGTAGCCCAACATGGTCGTTTGTTTTTTTATATTTAAAAAACAGGAAGGAGGGAAGCAAAAAAGGAAGACGAACAGGAAGTAGTTTTAGGGGGGGGTAATAACCTACTCTCAAGAGCGCTGAATATCGACCTACCGTAAAAAACTCACGATATATAAATACCTTAGCCCTCAGATTCCCAATTTCCAATTAAAGTGGTGCGACATCATAAGTTATTTCATCCGATCCTTAAAAAATCAATATTGAGTAGAAGAGTATGGAGAGTGCTTTGTTCAGCTTCCAAGGCTAAATAAAGCACTTCCTTTGGATAATAAGGTTTTAACTATTGGGGGATATTTGTTTGGTGCACTATTAAGACTGGCGTTGGCTTGTTTTAGTAGTACACCAAACAGACTAGACAACCCACTAGTCTGTTTTTTAATTTGATGGGTTCCTACCTTGATCCTTTGAAAGGCAAGAACATGAAAACGATCTTTACTGTTGGCCAAGTAGCAAAAATCTGTAAAGTCGCCCCGCGAACTGTCAGTAAGTGGTTCGACGCCGGGCGTCTGCGTGGGTACCGTATCCCTGGGTCACAAGACCGCCGAATCCCGAGGGAGCATCTAATTTGCTTCCTGAAGGAGCATGGAATGCCTCTTAATGGATTGGAGTCCCGCAATATTACACTGCTTGGATTGGAAGAAAAATCACTCCTAAGGTTGAAAAACGATCTTGACGCTTGCTATTCAAGAGAAAAACACAAATACAGATGCTGGCAGAATATATTGCCCATCTTGCACACTAAGCGGAATCTGAGCTGACGCTGGAGGAATGAACGAAAGAGCATCTTCCCATTTTTAACAAGTCCAAAGGAAGATGCTTTTTATCTATCAGTAGGGATAGCATAAATATAAAAGTTATATTTATGGTGTGCCTAGTGCTTTCACCTAGAAAGGAGGTTTTGTGAGTAGTTTTTTGCGAGTACATCTTCCTCGCTCCCATCTGAGACGTTCTTAACGTGTCTAACTGGGAGAAGGGAAGATGTCGAAGCGTCATCAGAAAAGAGCTGTTCGCCGTGATCATGAGCGTCGTGCTTATTATAAAGCTAGGAAGGATTAGTCCGTTCAGACTATTTAATCTTCACTTCCATCAATCTACAACCGCATCTCGCCCAATACAGATTATATCATAAACTTTTTTCATATTTTCTATGTCTTCAAACTCTGGCGGCAGAAAATTAAACAAATCTGGTTTAACAATGTAATACCTAAATCCAAGTATAGTATTCTTTCCGAAGACTATACTGCCTCGCTTATCACTTTTCTCTGTTAAATTCAAAATATTTAGTGCTGTTAAGTTGATTAATTTATCTTTCCCACCAAAATAGTTCTGAACGATTATTGCTCTCTTATCAGTTACTCCATAATAGGTATTAGCCCTAATATATTTATCTAGAAACAATCGAACTAATGACAAGTAAAGCCCTATTAAAAAAAACAAGATTCCCTGGAGCTCAAAAAACACAGAAATATGCTCTACTTTCAGGACACTATGTTCCCCAAAAAAAGATGCAACGAAGAATATAATACCAATGGAAATATGAACTATATCAGTCTCGCGAAAAATAAATCCCTGTCTGGGCATCCCACTCCAAAGCAACTTTTCACCGGGGTCTATTGAAGCACTTAATATTTGACTTGCGTTTTGATCCATCTGGAATTTAACGGGATGTTTAGGGAAAAACTTTACCTACTGAGGGCAAGCTCCAAAATAGCTTAAAAAGGAAACTTAGTGTCAAGATTTGCTGTTAGTGATACGGGAGATACCCTAGCCATCTGCCAAATGCTTAACACAATTCAAACTATCCACTTTCCATGTTCCATCATCTTGTCGAACAAGTTCATTTAAGCAGGTATTTTCTTGATGTAGGTTGGGCCAGTCTTCCCATGTAAGATTTAGTAAATTAAAAAGCAGTGCCTTGTTCATGGTGTGGTGGGCGGAGATTAGGAATGTTCCTTGAGTATATTTAAAAAATAGAGAATCCAAAAATTGTTTCGCTCTAAAAACAACTTCTTCTACGCTTTCCCCACCTGTAGTTTTAAAAACATGATAAGGAACTCCTGAGGATTCTAAACTATTACGGTAATCCTCAACTGGAGAACAGTCCATTTCTCCCCATGTTCGTTCTCTTAGAATCTCTAAATATTGGATAGCTTCAGAATCTTCAGGGTAACTTAAATTAGGACAAAGATAGGCAGTTGTATCTCTTGCTCGCAATAAATCACTGGAAAAAATTTGATCAAAATGAGTGTCCTTCAACCTTAAGCCTAAACGCTTCGCTTGAGAGATGCCTTCTTCTGTTAATTTAGCTTCCAAATGTCCCGCTAGTCGCTTCAGAACATTCATATCAGTTTGTCCATGCCGGACTATAAATAATTTCATGACAATGAATATAGCTTAAAAGTGTCTTTGTTAAAAGATTTCTTATTATCGATTTGAAGCCTCAAGGATTATCAGCGCGGATACTTTTTCCTTCCAACAATTCAAGATGCAAAAAATAGAACTGATACCGTTATTGATAAATATAAACAAAACAATCCATTCTTCGTTTCTTGGATAGAAAACTCTATTGAGGAATGCTTCACTGTGTTCTCACAGCCTAGAGAATATCAAGTATTCTTGCGAACAGTTAATCCTTTAGAAAATATAAATAGGGAAGTCAGACGACGTACTAATTTAGTATCTATATTTCCTAATCAAAAATCTTGTTTAAGGCTTATTTCAGCTATACCTATGGAAATCCATGACGATTGGACTACAGCTGATAAGTATTATCTAAACATAAAACATCTACTTCATGATGAATATGTATATAAACTAAATATAAATAAGACTATTTACAGAAAAAAAGTTGCTTAGCCCAGCAAAAGCAGGATGACTAGACGGACGAAAGAGCATCTTCCCATTTTTAACAAGTCAAAAGGAAGATGCTTTCTATTTATAAACAGGCAAGGGCGAATAGCCATGCTATTCAGATAAAGTTCTTAGTTTCTTACCTACTCTTAGGCTGCTTCTTCACGTGATATCTCATCTAGCAAATGCGGGTATTTATCAAGCAGGCGGAGCAAATTATCCGTGGACTTTAGCTGCAAAGATTCTCCACGTTCATAGCGACTAAACGCATTAGGACCTCCACCAAAAACTTCGGCTGCTTGATGCTGTGTAAGTCCTAGTTTTTTCCTGATGCGACGAACCTCATCTGAGGGTAAAAAACCATCTGCCTTAGTTTGCCAGTCATGCAATAGCTTTCTATTTATTTTCAAATCATTTCCACTCAAAACCGCTTCGCCACATAGATCACAATACTCACCGGGCTGAGCAAATTCAATTTCGTGTCCCTTATATTCGTACTTTTCTGGAATAGTTTTTCGCTCTAAAAAACCACCCTTACAAAAAGGACATTTCTTCTTTTCCATATTACTTCTCCTTAAACGAGAGGATAAAAAAACCTTCACTATCTACAGTAAACTTTAAATATAAGACCAATCCCCTGTATTCAACGTGATATACATCTTTCCTCACTCGACTGTTTTGATAACTAGGCATAGACTTATAAAAACAGTTGCCTCTAAGGCTCTGAATAACCTCCACAACATCCGAATCTCGAAGACCCATTGCTACGACAGCCCTTCTTGCTGTTCGAGTAATACGCAACAGATCTACTCTTTGAAAAGCAATTTTATATCTTCAAGATTATAATCAGGACGCCTACTGCTCATTTTACCTTATAGGTTAATATACACTTAATTAGTTAATTAGTCAACTTTGAAATATCCTCAAGGGCTAGAAAGGCTTAAAAAAATTTTAGCCTGTAAATGGAGTTATCGTAAAAATTGAGAGTTAGAGTAGGCGTGCGCGCCTACTCCTTTTTTCCAAACCACTACAGTAATAGCTTTTTAAAATGCCCCCTTACTAAAAAATCAGTCTTAGCTATTTTTAGGTTACTGCCCCTCTTTTTTCATCACATTTTAGATAATCCAAAGTAGTAAAAAATGAACGCAAGAATAATGCGTCTGAGCTTAAATTGTCCTTTGGGCTGGATTGGAAGGCTTAATTTGGCAAGTTAAAATTGCCGAATCAAATTAAGCCTGATGCCTCGGAGCTACGAAGGCAAAGCCTTCGTGCGAGAATGAAGCCCAAAGGACAATTTAAGCTCAGACGCATGACGATTAGCATTTGCAATAGGAGTAGGTAGTTGTTGAGTACTTTAGCCTAACACTTAGGATGGCCTCTATCTTGGTTTAATATTAAGAACTTTACACTTAAGCTTCTCCCAACATAATCCGATATATTTATTAGTACATCGCAGGCATTTGCCTTTATAATTTCAGCTAGTTAGAAATACTTAAAGCCTTCGCCAATAAAGTTAGAAAGAAAACATGCATTGATTGCATCAAAATAATATGAATATGAAGACTGAATTTTCAGAAATTGCATCCGATCTAAGTAAATTTAAACCAGGTTTAATCTTTGATGCTGACGGTGTTTCTCTCTTTGGAAAGTATCACGATGAAATGTCCGCCTGGAGAGCAAAAAAACGCTGGACTGAAGTTCTTCATGACTATTTTTTACTAGAAGAAGAAAGAGATTATGAGATTCAAGTTGTCTCAGATATTAACTCCCTAACATTTTGTGTAAGTTGCTCCTTTAGCTCCGCATGTGGGCGATATGCATTTTGGAGACTCATTAACCATCAAGCTCCGGAAGCGGAAAAGAAGCTAGGTGGAACTATTAATCAAGCACAACCATCACAAGTACTAGGTAGCGCCGTTAGAGGGAAACAAAATGATACGTGGGTAGTTGCTCCCTTAGGTGAAGCTACTGACAAAAACAAAGAGGCGGCTCAGATAATCAGAAAACTTTTAAATATTTTTAAATAATATTTAGTTTCCAAGTTCCCATATTACCGTTTAGTAAATCATGAAATTGTCCTTCGTAGCCACTTTGAGTGCGCTTCGTAGGAACTAGCGACAGATCAAAGTCAGCGCCTTTCACTATAATATTTTTTCCTTCCCGCAGCTGAATAAGATTAATGGAAATAGCTTCTGCGTTTTCAGACCCTATAGTAAGTAGGGCTGTGTCCTTCTCATAAGGCAATATACTAAAGCGATTACTAGTCCCTTCCCCGTATAAACCTTTAATTATTCCAAGCCCTGACTTAGTCTCTAAGTCACTAACAATTGATTCACCAATATTTTCAGATAAGACAGACTCTCTACTACTTAAGCTTTCCCATAAGAGCTTAAAGTTATCCTGAGCTATTTGTTTAGCCCCAATTAACACCACAAACGCACTAGCAAATACCACAGTCGTTTTTCTAAGAGCTTTAGATTTCTTCCTTGGCAACCTACCTTGCCTTTCAAGATTATCTGCCTTCAATTCTATTTCCCGCGGCTCTAAATAATCATGTGTTTTTTCAAAGGGCCTTCCTGTGCTAATTAAATATAGCGCCTGTTCAGCCTCTCTAGCACTTTGGAATCTATAACTTGGATCGTGAGATAAGATCCTCTTAACAAATCCTTCTACTCTCAAATTCAGTTCAGAGCATTCCAAACCAAGCTCTCTATATCTACCTAGAGATTTAAGCTTTATAGATTCATGAATGGAGTTGGACTCAAATGGAAAACGATTTGTTAATAACTTGTAAAACACCACTCCCGCAGCATATAAATCAGAAACAACTGAGAACGGCTCACCTCTTAAACACTCTGGTGCTAAATACTCCATCGTACCAACGGGCTTATTAACGATGCTCAGATCATTCTTCTCTCCATCGAGTAAAGATATACTAAAATCAGTAATTTTAATTGATAGGTCTTTAAAAACTAAAATATTCTCCAACTTAATATCGCGATGAATAATGCTATTGTTATGAATATGCTCTAAGCCTCGCAAAATTGATCGAGTTATGCGAATCGCTGATTTTACACTAATTTTATTTTTAGAACTTTGTATTGCTCGGCTTAGATCACCATGGGCGGCGTATTCAAGACTTAAATAACAACAGTCCTGCCTAGCAACATAGTTATTTGCTCTAATTATATTAGGATGGTTTAAGGAAGTTAAGGCCCTAGCTTCACGTTTTATACGCTTTAATGCTTCCTCTGGATTTCGGTCAGTTCCTGTAAGAATCTTTAAGGCTAATGGGTCTAAAGAAGCGTCATACACTTCACCCTTTTCAGGCAACCTAAACGCCTTATAGACGACACTACCCTTCCCTCTACCAATCGTAGAACTTAGCTCATACTTAGCATCAAAAATATCAGGCTTAAGATTTAAACTATGTACAACAGTTGATTTGCTCACAGATATATTAGTAGATTAAAGTTCTCCCTAATAAGGTTATGGCACTATCTAAAAAAATCGTGACTTAAGTGCGATTTAAGCCTAAAAACAAGATGAAACAACTTAAATACGCTATTTACCTGTAGCGCACAGGCGACCATGTCCTAAACCTTACGTGCTATAAAAGTGACAAAACAAAGCTCTTTTCCTACGATATCAACATACTCAAAACCAGCCTTTTTAAGCTCGGAGATATTCTTTTCCGTAGTAAAAGGCCTTAAAACGTTCTCTAAGGCGGTTCGCTTTCTCATTATTTCAAGCTTAGAATAGCCATTCCTCTCTTTATATTCATAGTAGTGTTTAGTAATAAATTCTTCAAATTGTTTATCCTCATGATACACTTTTTCAGAAAAGATAAAGTATCCACCAGGCTTCAAAGCATTATAAATCTTAGCAAAAATTTCCTCCCTTAGGCTTGGATCTATAAACTGTATGGTATAGTGACTGATCACTAAAGCAGCCTGATCTAAAGAGGTTGTAGTAATATCCTCTACACTGAACTTCAGCAATTCTGCTAATCCCAGAGCATCGGCCTTTTCTTTTGCTCTCCGAATCATTGCTTCTGAGGCATCTAATCCAATCAACTGAGGCCTTAAATCCGTATTCAAAAAACTATTCGCAATCCTTAATAAAGATGTCCCCGTTGAACAGCCTAGATCATATACAGTATCACTCCTTGTTAAATACAGTGAGCTTGCAAGTAAAGCAGTTAAGTCTTGTACATAGTCGTATCCAGGAATTGATCTGGAAATCATGTCATCAAAAACTAAAGTAACCTGTTCGTTGAACTTAAAGGACTGAATTTCCCCAGTCTCTCCAAGCAAGCCGCTCGAAGCAAATTCTTTATCGTCAAATATTTGGTCTTTCATAGAAATACGCTATACTAAAGTCAGCATTTACAAATTTAACATGATGGATAGTTTATTCTCTAATATACCCTTATTGAAGTCATTATGGCAAAGGGAGGACCTTACCTTAGGTCTTATGAAACCTGAACTCAGGTTAGATTTCAAACAATATAGAGAAAATATCTTAAGAGACATGACAAGAGACGTCTGGAGTTCAGTCATTGAAGATTTTTCTACCCTCAATAAAGATAATGAGTTCTTCAATGTTAAGGATGGAGCCGTTGTCTCTGGTTTACCTAACTCAGATGGTTCCGATCCCATTGAAGTTCTAAAAAAGCTTATCCCTTGGAGAAAAGGACCTTGGCAGTTTGGAGACACCTTCATTGATGCTGAGTGGCGTAGCAATATTAAGTATTCAGAACTCTCACCTTTGCTTCCTCTACTAAAGGACCAAGTAGTCATGGATATAGGCGGTGGGAATGGATACTATGGGTTCAGGCTCCGATTCGATGGAGTAGCAAAAGTTATCAACCTAGATCCCTCTGAGAAATTCTTCTATCAGTTTGAGTTAGCTCAAAAGTTCATTCAAGATTCCAACATTCAATATGAGCCACTAGGCTACCAAGACGTGCATCGACTAGACTTAGAAGTCGATGCAGCCATGTCTATGGGAGTTCTATATCACCAAAAAAATCCCTTATCAGTCTTGGAATCTCTTAAATCCTGCCTCAAACCAGGAGGTTTCGCTATAATAGAATCAATGTCGATTCCTGGCGACAGCGATTTCTGTCTTTTCCCAGAAGGTCGATACGCAAAGGCTAGAAATGTATATTTCCTTCCAACACAAAAGACCTTAGTAAATATGTGCAAACGAGCTGGATTTACTAACATTGAGATAATTAGCGATAGGATAACTGGTTTGGAGGAACAAAGGTCCACAGAGTGGATGCCCTATGAAAGCTTAATAGACTTTCTAGACCCCAATGATACCTCCCTAACCCTTGAAGGCTATCCTGCACCAAGGAGGACAGTCATAGTTGCTCGGAAAAAGCCTAATAGAAAAAGATATGAACCCGCGCCATGAGTATCCAAAGTAAAAACCTTCTAGTCAAATTAGACGCTCCCTCCAATGGGCAAAGCTACTTCGGAGAAAAAGTAGATTTAAAATTCTGGATTAGCAATCCAAATCAAACAAAACTAATGGACAAAGATGAACTTGAATATGAAGTAATATATCAAGAAGTAAAACCTACTCTTAGCTCAGCATATTTAGGGACTACGACAGAAACACTTATTTATTCGAGCTTAAAAACGCACTCTCCTAATTCACAATTTCAAGTAAGATTTTTAAGTTTTATCACAGGCACCAATTATCTATTTCCGGACACCCAAATCGACTCTCCAGTTTTAAGTGTTAATGCCTGTATTCATAGAAAAATGCAGACGAAAGGTACCTTTGTTTTTAAAATCAAGGTGCTATTTCAAGGAACTTACTATACATCTAATACGGCCTCTATCACTTTTACTTCCCCGCAAGAATTTTCAGGTCAGATCCTAGGAGGGCCAATTACAAACCTCCCAGATTTCACAGTGGGTAACAGTGTTGTAGCAAAAGGATGGGCGCTAGAAATTGGTAGTGAGATAGAATCCATTGAAGCCATAGTACCCTTCGCCAGTAAAATTTTCGTACAGCAAGACTTAAGTAAAAAATATCCACTAAATTCCCTACCAGACCTAGATGAAGCTCAAGGTGCTAGCATTGATGTTGTCTCTTTATTTGAACCTGGTTTAGAGAATGAACTTGTAAGTATTAATGTACGAGTTAAATTTAAATCAGGATCTGAAAAAGATTTCTATTGGGGGGCTACCCGAGTAAACACAACAGTACAAAGTGGATTTATATTTAAAAGCATAACGGAAGAAGGAAGATGGTTGCGTTTTGAAGGTTATCTATTCTCCCCAGATACGACTACCCCTAAATTTTACCTACAATCCAGCAGGACCCTTAAAGAAATCAATCCTGATTATATCTCTATATCTAATAATGAAGACAACTTAAATCGACTTGATTCTAGTTATATAAGCTCCTCTGGTTCTTCTAAAGTAAGCTTCCTACTACCTAATGACTTTCTAGGTAGTAACCCCGGTTCTATCAAACTAGGTATAACTAACAAAGGTGAGGAATTAACCATTTATGGTAATCATGTAAGCGAGAAAATGTCCCTAGCTTTCAATCAATCTTCACAAGACAAAGGAATCTTTCCCCACTCTAAGGCTTTTCACTTCTTAGGAAGTAAGGGCCTACTTCCTGTTAAAAGCTTAAAGAAAATGGAGTGTAGTAAAAAACAAGTTAACTCGGATAACAATATTTTATTCACCTCACATAATTTAAGTCTAACAGAAGGTGCTCCCAAAGTTATATTTTCAATCCTAGAGTATCTTTCCCAGTACTTTTCTACCTCTATCCTATCCTTCAAACAAGGTGAAGCACTAAACATACTCGCAGACAAAGTAAAATCAACGAACATACTCACCGAGCTAGACCAAAGTGGCCTAGACTTTGAACGGTTCAAATCAGGCATAATTAAAGCCAACACCATTCTTTTACAAGAAAACCCAAATATTGTTCTTGCGAACGGACTAGACTCCTTTCCATTAGTCTGCGCCAGCATTGATCAGAGTATTAAAACTTTGTGGATCATTCACGAAAGCATAAATCCTGCCCATTGGTACCAGCATTTACCAATTCCCATTAGAAATAGATTTCTTTTTGCTTTAAAAAATTCTGACCGAATTGTCTTTGTCGCTCCTCAAACCAAAGAACTTTTTCTTCCTTTTATTAAAGAGGAGTCATGTCGTGTGATTAGAAATGGCTTTGATATTTCTAAATTTCAATCTGAGTTAAAGAATATCGATACAGAACTAGAAAAATCTATCTTAGATATTCAGCCAAACGAATATGTTTTTCTAACAGTAGGCACAACCACGGAAAGAAAAGGCCAAGACAGAACCATACGCGAACTGGCGATTTTGAAAAAAGCGATGCCAGAGTTTAAGTTTCGAATGCTATTCGTAGGGGCGAGAGAGCTACCCTATCTATCATCTTTAAGACAACTAACCCTAAGTCTCGGTCTTAGAGATAATATTATCTTCATCCCAGAGACGAAGAATGTAATCAGATATTACGCCATAGCAAATTGTTTTATCATAAACTCTAGAGAAGAAAGTTCTCCTCTAGTGGCTCTTGAGGCACTAGCGTCTAACATCCCCCTTGTCTCAACAACAGTTTATGGCCTAGCTGACTTAATAATCGATGGACAGAATGCTTTAGCATTTGATGGAGATAGTGAAGGTGACTTATCTTCTACTCTTCAAAAGGTCATTTTAAACTCAAAAGAAACAAAAGAGTTAGTGAATCGTGGAAATGATTTCATTAAAGACACATTCACAATTGAACGCATGGGGTTAGAGTATAAAAAGTTAATTGATGAACTCTCTTAGTGCTAATTTGGACTATCTTTTTTCTACCATCTCATTTAGATTAAGAAAGTCGTAAATCAATAATATCTTCTAGTGACTCAAGAATGCCCATCATGCAATAGCCCGCTTTTAGCTGGATTTAAATTCTGCGGAAACTGTGGTGCTAAAGTAGAATCGACTGAAGCACCAACATCCCAAGCTCCCTCTCAACCTTCAAACTCCCCTACTCAATCTCAAGATGAACGTCGTGATGTGACTGTGCTATTTGGCGATGTAAAAGGCTTTACCTCGATGTGTGAAAAGCTTGATCCCGAAGAAGTTCATACCGTCATGAACGAATGCTTTAAAGGTCTAGGACAAATTGTTCAAACAGAAGGCGGTCACATTGATAAATATATTGGCGATAACATCATGGCATTATTCGGAGCGCCAATTGCCCATGAAGATGATCCAGCTAGAGCGTGTAGAGCTGCTCTTCACATGCAAGACTTTTTAGGCACTTTCGCAGATAAATATCAATCCACTACTGGAGTAAAACTACAGATGAGGATTGGTATTCATTGTGGTTTAGTAATCGCTGGTGGAATCGGTGCTAAGGAAACTAGAAAAGATTACTCCGTTATGGGAGATACGGTAAACCTTGCTTCTCGGCTAGAGTCACTTGCCAATCCAGGCTCAATCCTAGTAAGTGAGGATATCGCAAAACGAGCAAGAGGACGAATTAAGTTTTCTGACAAATCGCTTGTTAGTGTTAAGGGTAAAGAAGAAAGCGTATATGTCAGAGAAGTTATATCTGAACTTAGCGAAATTGATATTAGAGGGCGCGATGGATTCTCTGCAGACCTAATAGGTCGAGAGAAAGAATTTAATCGCCTAATAGAAGCTTGGCATAAAAATACTAGAGATACAAGTTGGATTGAGATTCGAGGTGGATTAGGCTTTGGTAAAACCCGTTTAGTTGAAGAAGCAAAGAAGTCCCTTGGTATTTCCAGTTTACTAGCAGTCGCCACTCCAGTAACAAATAGAAGACCATATGGACTCGCTCGCCGACTTGTTCAAGCAGTGATATGTAGCCAAGTTGATGAAAACACAATACCAAACTCAGAAGAAGAGCTAAACACTCTACTTGAAAACATCAATCCATCACTAAATGTTTATAGTTCAGTACTCTGGTTCCTCACAGCCCCAGGCCCAACTTCCCTCCCAGCACCAGACCCAGATCCAAAAACACTACGCTCACTTATTGAAACTGGAATAAGCAACTTACTTATTTCTCTTGCGAATAAGGAAGAAAAACTAAATATAGTACTTGATTCCTTTGAACTGGTAGATGCAGAATCTTCGGAAATCCTGCATGCTTTAAATCAAAATGACAATGATTTAAAACTGCAGTTCATCGCTACCCTTAGAAACGAAGCTCCAGTTCCTAAGTTCGCACATACGACCATCAAACTAAATCCACTAGATAGCTCCTCTGTGGTTCTCTTAGTTGAAAAATTAATCTCTAAGAAATCTGTCTCCCGTAAACTTGTCGAGGAAATTTCAAGGCTTGCTGGAGGTAATCCACTTTTCATTGAAGAACTTGTTAGAACTATCACGGATGAAAGCCTCGAAAACAATAACGATGCATTAACCTTACCTGCTTCAATTAGAATGGCAATGGTAGCCAGACTTGATCGATTAAGTCCTTCCGAAAGAGAGTTTTTAAAAAGAGGTGCAGTACAAGGAACCGGTTTTTATCATGATATCTTAAATAAATTAGATGCCAGAATCTGTAATGAGCATCCTCTTGAAGAATTTGAAATTGATAAACTCTATCAAACTGAGATATTAGCTAATGATTCTATTTGTAGCAGGCTTAGACTATGCTTCAAGCAACCAGCTCTCCAAGAAGCAGCTTATGATACTTTGTTAGTAAAAAAACGGAAGGAACTACACAGGCACACCGCTGAAATCATTCAAGACCTTGCTCAACAACAAGAATCCGCAGCTCCAGAACTCCTTGGATATCACTATGAAAAGGCAGAAGCTTGGGGCTTCGCGGCCAAAGCAAATCTTGAGGAAGGGCGAAGAGCCTCTGATCTCTACCTAAATGAAAAATCAATTCTTTGCTTAGGTAAATCTTATGAATCTTTAAACAAACTAAAAGAAAAAAATGAACAAGAAAATCACACCCTAGTTCAAACCTATAAAGAGCTCTCAGAGGTAAATAAGCGAGTTGGTAAATACCAAGAAGCAAACGAATATGCTTTACTAATGGAGAATTCGGCAGTTGACCTCCCAGATAAGATCGAATCGATTAGACTACAAGCTTCCGCGATAAAACATCAAGGAGATCTATTAAAAGCTAAAGATCTATTAACTATTGCCTATAAAGAATATTCCCCAAAGATAGAAGCAAAGGAAGAGTTATTCTCAGTAGCAATCGATTTAGCAAGAATCTCCCATAGAGACAGTAAAAATGATGAAGCCCTACATTTCATAGAAAACGCCAAGCTTCACTTAGAAAACAGCAATAAGAAAGGTTTAATTCAACTAAAAATACTCGAAGGGACCATAAAACATACGCAAGGAAAACTAGAGGAAGCAAAAAGGCTTTATGATGCGGCATATATACTAACCAAAGAAGATAAATATCTATCTGAGCTTGCAAAGGTTATAAATTGTTTGGGCAATGTTGAGCGCGACCTAGGCAATTACAGTGAAAGTCAAAACTTATTTGAACAAGCCCTGGAACTCTGGGAGAGGACAGGCAATGTTCATTATATCGCTGGGATGCACAACAACTTAGGCAATATCGCGATGAGTTTAGCAGATTACCAAAAAGCAAAGTCACATCAAGAATCAGCTTTTAAAGCATACCAGCTAGCAGGGAATGTTTTTGGTTCAGCATTGGCTTGTGCGAATCTTGCGATGCTAGACAACGAACAGGGTAATTTTGAAAGTGGAATAGCAGGAGCTACAAATGCTCTAAAAATTCTTGGAGAAGGAGGACAATGGTTAAAAGGACTAATCCTGGGTATTCTTGGTGAAGCCTACCTTTTAGCTTCACGAATTGAGGATGCTAAAGATATATTCCTAGATATCTCCACTAACTTTAGTGAGAAAGAACACCCACTGGCTTTTGCAGGTGCCTTGAGAGGTCTTGGACAAGTGAAGTTATTTGAAAGTAACTTCATTGAAGCTGAAAAGTTATTGAATGAGGCAACTATCAAATATGAAGACCTACAGAGGACTCAAGAAAGTGCTAGATCCAGAACTTTAAAAGCAAAAGTATTACTAAAGTTAGAACAAAAAGAATTAGCTAAAGCAGAACTACTAAAAGCCTTAACAAGCCTTAAAACTATCAAGGCCCAGGGAGATATTTTAAAGATAGATCAATTATTGGAAAGGATAGCGTCAGGGGAAATATAAGAGGGCCCGATCAATATCAGGCCCCTCTTATATACAACGCTTAAATGCGATACTAGTCTAGTAAATTAATCCCTACACCAATATAGATCCCAGGTCTTGATTCAAAACCTGTTTGAACTCCCGCTAAAGAGAAACCAAAACCACTTGGATCACGTAATTGCAAACCATAAGAATAAGGTGTGTTGTCATATAAGTCATCCTTTAAAGACACCTCACCAACTAAAAACAAGTTTTTAGGCAACGCAAGTTCAGCGCCTGTATATCCAATCGCACCATTTGCCTCATTAAAATCTGAATCCAACCAAACATACTTAAATCCAGCATGCAAACCAATACGTTTCAATAGGCCGTCTTGGTCAAGATCTAAAAACTTAGATGCTGCTACATAAGTAGTTCTCTGAGCAACTTGACTATCACCCTCTTTTAAAAATCCACCAACACTAACTTCTGGAAGAATATCACTTTCTTGATGTATTCTCATTCTAGCTTGTGGGCCTACAACATCAAAATGAGTATCTCCATTTGGGGATGCATCAAACCACTGAGCACCAAGTTCAAACCAATCAGTTAAGGCATAACTTGCCATCAACTGATAACCACCGATATTCTGATCTCCTCTAGGTAAAGTCGTACCACATACTTGAACCTTTAATGTACCTGCATCAGGAGTACCGGAAGTAGGATTTAAAAACATTCCCGTTGGGCCTTCGACAGTAACGAGACCAACATTACTAGAATAGCTCTCAACATCTGAGTCTGCCATTAGATTTCTAGAAGTAGCGACTAGAGATAGCCCCACCAATAACGAAAGGCCTAAGTTGTTTATTTTCATTTGATTTTCCCTAAAGTTGAATTAAAAAAGCTATACTAAGCGGAATAGAGAGATGCAAGTAACTAAGTTTATTAGGTCATTAAGGACTAAAGGCAATTCCTTTATTTTTAGCTATGATGTAACCTTTAAGGATACCAAAACGAATTGTAAATATATAAAACTAATCTAAGGAAGAACCTTGGACCAGCGAATCCATTAATTAAATGAATGTAGCAAACAAAACATATTCAGCATATTACTATCAAATAACCAAAAACCTCCTCTATGGACTAGGCATAATAACATACATCTCATTTGTAGGTTTTAGCTATAGTTTCGCGCAAACTGATACAGACAAGGAAAAGGACACTGAAGTAAATATGGAAATAAAAAAACCATCAAAAGAAGAAATCAAAAAGACCCTCTCGCCGCTTCAATATAGAGTTACTCAAGAAAATGGGACTGAGGCGCCTTTTAACAATGAATATTGGGATAATAAAAAAGAAGGTATTTACGTTGACATCGTTAGCGGTGAACCACTTTTTTCATCATTAGATAAGTACGATTCTGGAACTGGTTGGCCTAGCTTTACTAAACCAATTGACCATAAGGCAATTTCAACCAAAGATGATACCAAGCTATTTATGAAACGTACCGAAGTTAGATCAAAAGTGGGAGATAGTCACCTAGGACACCTCTTTAATGATGGCCCTAAAGAAACCGGGGGTAATCGATACTGCATGAATTCATCCTCTATGAGATTTATTGCTGTGGAAGATATGCAGAAAGAAGGTTACGGAGAACTTCTATATCTTTTTGATGGTTCCAAAGAAAAAGAACCAACTAAAAAAACTTCTACTACAGAAGAGATTGTTTTAGCTGGAGGCTGTTTTTGGGGCATGGAGGAGCTGCTTAGAACTCAAAATGGCGTGCTAGAAGTAGATGCAGGCTATGCTGGTGGGAGTGCAGATGAAGCCACATACGAGCTAGTCAAAACAGGGAAAACAGGGAATGCTGAATCAGTAAGAATTAAGTATGACCCTAGTATTTTAAAACTAGAAGACCTACTACTCTACTTCTTTAAGATTCATGATCCCACAACTTTAAATAGGCAAGGCAATGACGTAGGCAGTCAATATAGATCGGCGATCTTCACGACCACTAAAGAGCAAGAAAAAATTGCAAATCAAGTCTTGGAAAAAGTTAAAACGTCGGGGGCTTGGAAAAAGGAGATCGTAACTGAATTAGCTCCTCTCAATGGCTTCACCAAAGCAGAGGACTACCACCAAGATTATTTACAAAAAAATCCAGGTGGATATACTTGCCACTTTATTAGAGATATAGATTTTTAAAAGGTCTCCTTTAGTACTCTCAAGCTAGAAAGTTGTTACTATGCGAAAATAGATACTGGCTACTAATCTATAACATGATAGTTGTAGTGCCAAAGAAATGCTCAAGGAAAGGAAAATTTTAAAAGTTGAATATAAACAATACACTATTAGAACATGGGGAATTTGTTAACTACCCTTCTATTAAACCCGAGGAAGTGGTACCCGCAATTGAAATTGCAGTAACAGAGGCACATAAGCACTTAGAAAAAACACTCTCTAAAATTGAAGCTTACAGGTTGAATAAAGATTCCCTAACCTTTAATTCTGTCATATTTCCTTTAATTGAAGCAGAGCAAATTGTTAGTAGAGTCTGGAGCCCGATAGGGAATCTCCTTGCCCTTGATGGAACCCCAGAATTGAGAGATGCCGCGCAAAAGGCAAGACCTCTTGTTGTCAATTTCCATAACGATGTTGTACTTGATCCAAGACTCTTTGAACTACTAACCCTTTACTCAGATTCTAGTGAAGGTAGATCATTAAGTGGCCCACGCAGACGATATATCTCCAATACTATTCGTGATCTTAAGCTTTCAGGTGCTTCCTTGGATGAATATAAGAAGAGCATTTTACGTGAGTATAATTTAAAAATAGCCGAGCTGTCTCGCCAATTCTCAGATAACGCAACAGATTCTAAGTATGAGTTACTTTTAACTAAAGATGACGATTTACTAGGATTGCCGGAAGAAGTTATCATTGCCGCTCAAAAAAAAGCAGACATCTACCGAGAGAAACTAAGCATCGATCAGGTTCCATCAGGGGCAGCGATTATCAATCTAGATTATCCCTCCTATGTACCTTTTATGCGTTATTCTGAGCGAGGAGACCTTAGAAAAAAACTTGCACTTCAATACATGCAAAAAGGCACAGAACAAGCATCAGGCGGTTTACTTAGCGATAAGAATGATAAAAAATCATTAGACAATCAAAAAATCATTAAAGATCTATGCCAAGCCAAAACACTCAGAGCCAAGCTACTAGGGTTTAATAACTATGCAGAGGTAAGCCTTAGCACTAAAATGGCAAAAGACCCCAACAAGGTACTTTCCTTTCTTAAAGACCTCGCAGTTAAGGCAAGGCCGGTGGCCCAGAAAGAATATAAAGCCTTATTAGAGTTTCAAAATAATCTTGGTTACAAGAATACTGAGAGTAATCCGAATAAAATCTACTCTTGGGATCGGGAATTTTTAGCAGAGAAATTAAAAAAAGTTCGTTTTGATTTTGATTCCTCTGAAACTAAACCATACTTTGAATTACGCCAAACGCTCAATGGAATGTTCTCTATTATCGAGACACTATTTGGTGCTACCTTTACAAAAGAGAATAGCATACCAACTTGGCACTCAGACGTTGAAGTCTATCAAGTATTAGATAAATCCGGTGAAATCCTAGGCACGATTTACTTTGACCTATTCCCTCGAGACACCAAAAGACAAGGCGCTTGGGTAAATCCTTTAGTAAGTAGTCACATAGACTCTAAGGGTAATAAACACCAAGCTCAATGCGTTCTAGCGTGCAACCTAACTCCACCCGATAAAGACTCTCCTTCACTACTATCAAGCGATGAAGCAAGAACACTATTTCATGAGATGGGGCATGCTCTACATCAGATTTTTTCTACGGTTGAGTTGGAACCCCTTAGTGGCCTAAATGTCGCATACGATTTCGTTGAACTACCCTCTCAACTTTTTGAAAATTTCTTTACAGAAGAGACTTCCCTAAAGTCCTTCGCCAAACATTACAAAACTGGCGCAGACATTCCACAAACACTTGTTGATAAAATGAAACAAGCCGAACGCTTTCTTTCAGGAATGTTATTTATAAGGCAACTTGAGTTTGGCCTCCTAGACATGTCGATTTATACCAAAACCGATACAGACGATTTAGATGTAGATAGGCTTTTCAAGGAGATCGTCACGAATTATGGTGTATTTGATTACATTCCAGGAACCCACTTCCCTTGCTCATTCTCCCATATCTTTGGAGGAGGTTATTCCGCCGGCTACTACAGCTATAAATGGTCTGAGGTATTAGAGGCAGATGCATTTACTAGGTTTAAGGAAGCGGGAGTATTAAGTGCTAAAATTGGGGAGGAGTATCGCCATAAAATTCTTTCTAAAGGAGATAGCCAAGATCCTATGGAGCTATATACAGATTTTATGGGTAGGGAACCAAATCAAGATGCGTTACTTGAAAGATTGAAGGATACTATCTAACTTTATCCTCGTAGATTGCATATATATATGAGGTTTAAGGCTGATATTGCTTTTTCATAGTGTCTCAATTATGCTCTTTTTATGTCAAATATCCTCCTCGACAAGCTCTCTAAGTGGTTTCAAGATTGCCCCGAAGCAGTTATTGCTTTCTCTGGTGGAGTGGATAGCTCTTTAGTGGCCTACCTTTCTAGATATTTCCTAGGCAAGGAGCGCACGCTTGCTATTATTTCTGCTTCACCTAGCCTTAAATTATCAGATCTAGATCTTGGTAAAACATTTTGCCTCGAACACGATATCCCACTCAGAGTAGTTGAAACTAGAGAGCTTCTTAATCCTGACTATGCCAAGAACCCTAGCAATCGCTGCTACTTTTGCAAACATACTCTCTATACTGAGCTTTTTGAAATTGCTGAAAAACGTTGGATCTTAAATGGAACAAATACAGATGACCTTAAGGATTATAGACCAGGACTACTCGCCGCAGATAAATTCAAAGTTAGAAGCCCCCTATCAGACTGCGGCCTAAATAAAAATGATGTTCGAGAACTATCCAAAATGCTAAAACTAGAATCTTGGGATAAACCTGCGAGTCCTTGCATGAGTTCTAGAATTCCTTATGGGGAAATGGTAACTCTAGAGAAACTACAACAAATTGAAGCGGGAGAATCCATTTTAGAAGTTTCAGGTTTTCCAATATCTAGACTAAGACACTTTGGAGACCTTGCTAGGATTGAGGTACCTAAAAATCGCATTCAAGACTTACTTAATATTAAAGGCTTTATTGCAGATTCAATTAAACAAATTGGATTTGATAGAGTAGAATTTGATGAGGACGGCTTTATCTCTGGCAAACTAAATGAGGTTCTAAATGAGCGAACATAATCTAGATCATTCAAGAGAAGAAAGACTTGGTTTTCCTGAAATAGTATATGGAGAGTTCAAAAATACTGCTCAAATAAATGCAATAATTTTAGAATACCAATCTAGGAAACAAAATATTCTCATTACTCGCCTTCAAGCTGAGAAGGCACAGGAACTAATCGCTCAATATCCTATTGCTATCTATGATGAACTTGCTCGTACTTTTGTAATAAACTATTCCGAAACAAAACCCAAAAAAGGTTTAGTCGGAATAGTCTCTGGTGGCACTTCTGATACGAATATCGTCAGAGAAACAAACAATACTCTCAACTATCTTGCTTATGAAACCCTATGTTTTAACGACATCGGTGTCGCCGGAATTCATAGGCTAATGGAAAAGAAGGATGCTCTTTCTGCCTGTGATATCATCATTGCTGTAGCAGGTTTTGAAGGTGCCTTAGCTTCAGTCGTAGGAGGGATTCTATCGCAACCAATAATTGCAGTCCCAACTAGTGTTGGATATGGGGTGGCTGCTGGTGGTACAACCGCTCTACATGCTATGCTTACTTCTTGTGCAAATGGAATCCTAGTTACAAATATTGATAATGGCTGTGGAGCAGCTTTAGCAGCTGCTCGTATTTTACAAAAAATATATCCTTAAATACAAATGACTATTCTAAAATTAGAACCATATAGTGGAATTAGCGGAGACATGTTCCTTGGAGCACTAGCACCACTAGCAAATGCCGAAGATTTAATTATCGCCCTACCTAAAGTATTGGGACTTGATCAAGAAGTAGCTGTAGAGTTTATTGATCTTAATAAAAACAGCATCCTCTGTAGGAAAGCTAAGATAGTGCTTCTAAAAAAACAAGCGGCACATAGTCACCACGAACATTCCCATGCACACAGCCATGATCATGGCAGTTCTCACAACCATGATCACCAACATACTCAGCAATCACATGAACACTCTCATGAACACGGGCATGAACGCCATCACTCCCATGAACACCGAGGATTGTCGGATATTCTACACATAATCGAGCAAGCTAATGGACTTACAGCAGGCGCTAAGGGATTCGCTACTAGAATCTTTCAAGCACTTGGGGAAGCTGAATCTAGGGTACACGGAGTTCCTCTAGAGAAAATTCATTTTCATGAAGTAGGAGCTATAGACTCTATTTTAGACATAGTAGGGGCCGCTGTTTTAATTGATAAACTTCAAATCAATACCACCTACTGCGATCCAATTTGTACCGGATTTGGCTTAGTAGAGACAGACCATGGTCCCCTATCTATTCCGACTCCAGCAACTGAAAAGCTGCTTCAAGGCATGCCCACCTATAAAGGGCTTATTGAATCAGAAATGACAACTCCTACTGGAGCAGCTATCCTAAAAATACTAAACCCCATTTTTTCACCTAGACCACTGGTTACAACTTCATCTAGCTTTGGAGCTGGGGACAAAGATTTTCCCCAACCAAATGCTTTAAGAGCAAGTATTTGCAGGGAAGAGAATATTGACAATAGTGATCAACTATATCTCCTACAGACCAACCTTGATGATATGCCAGGGGAACAACTTGGATCACACCTACAAGATCAACTACTAAGCTTAGGCGCGCTTGATGTATTCCTTACGCCAATTATAATGAAAAAAGGGCGGCCAGGCGTGAAACTAGAGGTACTTTGTAGTCAGGCTATAAGACTGGATATAGCGAATTTGATATTAGAGTCCACGACCAGTCTGGGGATAAGATATCTAGCAGTTGAACGTCAAGTACTTGAGCGAAGTACCGAGTTGGTGACGACCTCTTACGGAGATATCCGAATTAAAGTGGCTAAACTTCCTAGTGGACGCAAAAGAGCAATGCCTGAATATGAGGATTGCAAAAAAATTGCGGCATCTTTAAATATTCCCATCCAAGAGGTTTATTTAAGTGCACTAAAAGTGTATGAATAAAGTACGGTCTTCGTTTTCTTCGTTTCGTAAACCAATTTATTAAGGAGCTTTACCATGGCTTTATATTTTTCTGAAGGTTCGCCTACTACTTCTCTTTCTGATGCAGACCTAAAAGCAGCCCTTAATTCAACCTTTGATCAGTTAGGTCAAAAGAAAAAAGTTATTGCTCTCCCTCCCGATTTTACTAGATACCCAAGCAGAGCCGGTGACCTAACGGTAATGACTCATGATTACTATGGAGAGAACTTGGTAGATATTATGCCTGCACTTGGAACCCACTTTCCAATGCCTGATTGGCAACTTGATAAGATGTTCCCGGGAGTACCTAAAGACCTAATCCGCATTCATGATTGGAGAAATGATGTTCTAACTGTAGGAGAAGTACCCGCCGAATATGTAAATGAAGTTACCGAAGGGATCTACAATAAACCTTGGCCAGCCCAGATGAATAAATTGATTTGGGAAGGTGAACACGATCTAATCCTATCAATCGGCCAAGTCGTACCGCATGAGGTCATCGGTATGGCTAACTATAACAAGAACTTATTTATTGGTACAGGTGGCGCTCTAGGAATTAATGAAAGTCATTTCATAGGGGCTGCTTATGGCATGGAAAGAATGATGGGTAGAGCGGATACTCCACTTAGAAAAATCCTAAATTACGCCCAAGATAACTTTTGCCAAAAATTGCCCTTAGTATATGTACAAACAGTCATTGGAGCAGACGAAAACAATAGACTTCACGTTAGAGGCCTATATATTGGAAATGATGTGGAATGCTTTCTTAAGGCAGCAGAACTTTCAATCAAAGTAAACTTTAAACTAATAGATGAAGCTCCTAAAAAAATGGTTGTTTACTTAGATCCAGAGGAGTTCCACAGCACTTGGCTTGGCAATAAATCAATCTATAGAACAAGGCTAGCGATTGCGGATGAAGGGGAATTAATCGTACTAGCTCCTAAAGTTGGAGTATTTGGAGAAGATCCACAAATAGATAAACTAATTAGAAAATATGGATATCGTACAACTCCAGAGATAATGCAGTTTGTGAAAGAAAATGAAGATATTAGAGGTAATCTTTCTGCTGCTGCCCATCTCATCCATGGTTCATCTGAGAATCGTTTTAAGGTAACATACTGCCCTGGAGTTTTAAGCAAAGAGGAAATTGAGGGAGTTGGCTATGAATGGGGGGACTTAGCAAAAATGGAGATCAAATACCCGATAGCAAAGATGAAAGAGGGGTGGAACGAAATGCCTGATGGAGAGAGAGTATATTTTATTGGTAACCCTGCACTAGGTCTCTGGGCTCACCAGAGTCGTTTAACCTAAAAAGGATTTAAGATGGTCCCCATGCTTCTTGTTATTTATAGTGGGTTTGCTCATGCCTTTGAGGCCGATCATCTATTGGCTGTAAGCAGCATTGTAACAAATAGAAAGAAAGCTACGTCAGCAATCAAAGATGGTTTATTTTGGGGGCTTGGTCATTGCTCCACGATCATAATTATCGGGCTACTTATGATTTTCTTCAAAGTACAAATCGAGGAAAATATTTTCAGTTTACTAGAAGCCGGTGTAGGGCTTCTACTTATTGTTCTTGCTCTTGTTCGCTTAGAGAAGACATTTAAAATCAAGGAGCAGTTTTCTTTAAACTCAGACCAGCATAGCCACGAACATCAACATTCCTTGGCTTATTTTGTGGGCTTAGTTCACGGCCTAGCTGGAAGTGGAGCTTTGGTTGTTTTAGTAATGGCGCAGATTACAGATGTTGCTCAAGGACTCTTGTATCTAGGGATTTTTGGATTTGGCTCAATGTTAGGAATGTTTGTAGCTTCTGGTTTAATGAGCATTCCATTTACACAAAAAGCTATTAGTTCAAAAAACCTCCAAACCACCATAACTCTTTTATCTAGCTTACTTTGTATTTTTTTCGGAGTGCAAATTATCCACAATAATCTTTTTTAGGTTCGATCGCCTATTTCCTTCTCAAAGCAAATTTAGCCTCACCACTATGTTGGATATACTCTATTTCTGCACTTGCATTAACTCTAGCGCAAATCGGATGCATCCCAGGCTTAAAAACAAACCATACGCTCTGTCCGCCATATATAATCTGGCCCTTACAATTATGTTCACTTGGATAATTCGAAATAATAGAAGACCCAGTTTTTACCTTAACTTCAAATACTGACTCACTTAAAACCTCCAAGCATCCTGTATATAAAAAAACATTCTTTTCCCCACCTTCTAACTTCAGTGGATTAACATATTCATTTAACTTTCTATAATTATAATCTGTTCCACACATACTGCTAACTTTCTCTGGCTCTAGAAACGTCCTTTCTTCATTTAGAAACTGCCTGAACCTGTCCTTACTGATAAAGTACCACAATAAGGTGTGTTGAAAGTGATCTACAGGTTCTAAGTTTTTTCTAAGCCAAGCAAACTGATTAAAATTATACATTACACCTGTAAGCAAATTTAATGTAACAACATTATTGCCCTCAAGAATATGCGCAGGGTTATAGGCGTAATCCCCAAGCAGTTTATGAGCTTCCTCTTGCCCCTTTGAATAATTTTGGAACCAATCAATATTTGAATCAGCTAACAGTTTATATGCGTTTTTCTTCTCTACGACCAAAGAGTTAGTAAATGAGATCCCATTTCCTATGTATGGAATTACTTCATACGCCGCAACTAACAATAGAGCGATTGCTAACTTAGCTTGTATTTGCCTACTCCAGGTCCAAGAAATAAATCCCGCCATAAGAATATAAGCCAATGGTAAACAAGGATAGGCATAACGATAACCAACTTGAGTACGAAAAATAAAACTGAAATAGCAGAAAAAACTAAGCCAACTAATAAAAACTAGAAGCCAAGGAAAGCTATAGTTTCTCCAAGATGTAACGATTTTATTGGATCGAAATAGGATGATTAAAGTTAAAATCACCACACCAATAGTTGTTTTGACTACCCAAGCGAGCAAAAAGTAATACCAAACACCATTAGCAAACGATTGCCCCATCACTACGACATTCCAAGCCCTAGCCCTTTCGGCAGATATTTGATGATCAAATCCAGATAAAAACGGTATAGGCCAAAGAGTTCGTATCGTTCCAAAATTTTCACTTAGGTACTTTAATCCACTAGTGTGCCAAAAGTGGGATGAAATTGGCTGCAAAGTGCCGTCGAAGGAATAGGCTATATTGACGATAATAGAGGCTAAAACCAGAATTATAAAACCATGTAATGCTATTCTACCGAATCCCCCAATTTTTAGCTTTATTCCAAGCTTTTCGTCTTTTTGTTCACGATAAAAACGTATGATAGTAAACAACAAAGCTAATGCAATGGGCAGCGCATAGAAAGTGGCGGAGTACTTAGTACAGAATGCTAATCCATATAGAACGCCTATAAACATCGCGCTAAACAATGAAGATGTATCTAGGTATCTAAATATCGCATACAATATCCAAACAGACATCGCTAAAAATGGGATATCAGAACCTATCACTGATGAATGTGCATTGATATTGGGGTCTAACAATAATAGAAAGGTTGCCCACCATGCCACATTCGAACCTCCCAATTTTTTACTCGCAAACCAAGTTCCAAACACTAAGATTATAAACCATATGACATGAACAGAACGTGCTACCTTGGAATTAAATTCGCCATCCCCCGAAAGACTATTGTAAATCTTTACTGCAAAAACATTTAATAGTATGGCAGGAGTCGTCGAATTAAAGTTATGATATATTTCTCGTGACAACTCTCCAGTCTCAAAATACCGTAGGCTATATTTGTAATGCCAGCCCTCGTCTCCCGAAGTCCAGTGATAACTCCCTATTGAATATATAACGTGAGCCAGTGCGCCAGCAAATACTAGGCATAAAATTAGTCGGGCATAAAATGACTTATACCAAGATGATTCTGGACTTAAACTACTCACTTTCTATTGTGATTAAGTAATACTTTCATATTATTGGTCATAAGACGATGAAGGGGGATCTTTGGAGAATTGTACATATCATAACTTAGAAAACCTAAAAATAGTTGCATCCCAAGAATCATCGGTAGTGCTGCTAACATTACAGTTCCAGCGCTAGCTAATTCGTCGTTAGAATACTTGACTATCCACATATATCCACCAAAACAAAAACTCCATAAAATTAGAGGCAAACTAACCAAAAGTTGAGCAGATCCAATATTAAAATCTCTAAGAAAATAATTTAATATGACCCTTCGCCAAACATTTGATAAATTTTTAAAGAAAAACTCTAAGGCCACCTTAGATATTTTCAAATTACTGATTTCGTCCTTATACACTGCAATTATTGGAATATCCGTAACAACGGCTCTCACACAATTCAGATGAAAAAGCATATCGGACTCAAAAAAGAACCTACGACTTATCTTGTCCAATGGTAGCGCCTTTGCTACTTCAACATGTATGGCTGTAAATCCATTGGTTGGATCAAAGATATTCATATATCCAGAAGAAAACTTAGTTATAAAAGATAAGCCTAAGTTCCCTACCTTTCTAATGATTGGCATTGATCTACTATCTGAAAAAGTAAAAAATCGATTGCCCTTCACATAATCTGACAATCCAAGAATAATTGGAGCACAAATTGTTGGAACCAAGCTAGGATCTATTTGGCCATCTCCATCAATTTTAACGATTATATCAACTGACTTTTCAATAGCTAACTTATAGCCGGAAATCACCGCCCCACCGACTCCTTCATTCTGTTCATGACGTATAATACTTAGTCGTTTATCTTTAAAATGTTGAGCGATATAGTCCGCAGTCTTCTCTGGACAAGCATCATCAATAACTATGATCTCAGTTACTTCTGGTCCAATTGCATTTAAAACAGCTAATACTCTGTCTTTTACTTTGTAGCACGGGATTACAGCGGCAATCAGTAAAGGTCTTTCTTGAGGGTAGTCATCGTGCTTATTCATTCCCAGGATTTCTAGCACAAGTCCAAACAATTTGACTAGTCGATTATCTATACGCGGATAGACTAATCTATTTACATACCAGATTTAAGATATTCGGTAGATTTAGGATCAACGTCGGCTTAAAAACAACAAATAACTCTCAGTTAAAGCATTAAAACTTGCTGTAATAATATTCCTACCACAACCCAATGTAGTCCAACTCTTAGCATTCGATGATGCTTGTAACATTACCCTTGTAATAGCGTCCGTAGCATTCTCAGGATCTAAAATCCTAACCTTGTAATCAGTCAACTTAAAATCATCTAACTGTGGGTAGAAAGGCTTCAATGCCTTTCTTAAAGCTAAATCTAAAGCATGAACAGGCCCATCTCCTTCCGCAGCAGTATGTACCACTTCTTCATTACAGTTTAACTTTATAATCGCCTGTACTCCTTCTATCAGTGATCCATCTAAAGTATGCAGTTTTCTTTCTGAAACTACCTTATAGTCTATGATCTGAAATGGAGCGACATAAGTTTCATTAGCCTGCCTCATCAATAACTCGACACTCCCCTCAGCTCCCTCAAATTGATAACCAATATTTTCCTTACTTTTTATGTCATTTAAAATTTTAGCTTCATTTTTTTCTAAATCAATGCCCCACTCTTCTGCAAGCATTCTCATATTCCCCCTGCCTGAGAGCTCTGATACTACAATCTCTCTTTTGTTACCCACCATTTCAGGGCGAATATGTTCATAACTCTCCTGCACTCTCTCTACTGCAGCAACATGGATTCCACCCTTATGGGCAAAAGCCGCGCTACCAACAAAAGGCTGAAAGGGATCACTACTTACGTTCGCTTTTTCACTAACAAAGCGTGAAACATACTGTAATTTCTTTAGTGCTTCATTTGAAATTAGCTCATAATTCAACTTCGTTTGTAATAAGGGTATCAAAGATACTAAATTTGCATTTCCACATCTTTCGCCAAAACCATTTATAGTACCCTGAACATGCCTAGCCCCCGCCTCTACTCCAGCGATCGTATTGGCGACGGCCAACTCACAATCGTTATGAGTATGTACTCCAATACAATCACCAATTTCTTTGACTACAGTTTCAACAATAGAAGATATATCTGCAGACATACTACCTCCATTCGTATCACATAGAACAATCCAATCAGCGCCCTCTTGTTTCGCAGTGTATATGGTTTCAAGTGCATAGCTTGGGTTATTTTTATATCCATCAAAAAAATGCTCTGCGTCATACACAACTTCCCTGCCATTCTCCTTACAATGCGCTACACTTTCTGCAATCATTTTAAGATTTTCAGATAGAGTCGTCCGTAAAACTTCCTCCACATGCAAAGTCCATGATTTGCCCACTAAAGCTACTACTGGCGCTGGTGAAGCTAATATAACTTTTAAATTGTTATCTTCGCTGGCTGAAATTCCTGCCTTTCTGGTACTTCCAAAGGCAACTATTTTGGAGTGAGTTAGTTCGGCCTTTAATATTTCCTTAAAAAATGCTTCGTCCTTAGGATTAGAACCAGGCCAACCTCCTTCTATGTAATCCATTCCTAGACTATCCAATACCTTAGCAATACTCAACTTATCCTCTAAAGAGTAGCTAATCCCCTTTCTCTGAGCCCCATCTCTTAGAGTTGTATCATATAAAAAAACTTTTTTTTGTGTTTCTTTTCTCATTCTCCATTCTCCTTATAAAAAATTCATAAAAAAAGCCCCCCGCACTTTAAAAAAGTGCGGGGGGCTAGTCTCTTCAGAATACAGAGAACTTAAGACCCCAGCACGGGCCTAATAATTTCTGTTCTGTTGATTATTTGAAATAGTTTTAGCATATCCATAGTTGAGGCAGTCTAAGGAAATTCAAAGCCCTAGTCAAGCAGGCTTTCTAAAACTCTATATTCTTTGCTCTAAAAACCTTTAACATATTACAAAATAAGGCCCCCTGCTCTATCGCATCTTCTAGGGCATGATGCGTATGAGGGAAATCATCAAACCAGCTCTTTGGCATGTTTCTCTTCGTTGAATCCCTATATCCCTTATTAAGCATCAACATCGCCATCGTTTTGATATCTAAAGCTGAGAATGAGAACGGACTATCTCCTGTAAATTTAATTAGATACCAATATACAAACATAAAATCGAAACCTGCGGGCATAGCTACAAATACAGGTTTTCCAGGCAGGTTCCTTAACCATTTGCGATAATTGCTCATTGCTTTCTTAGGATCTAAAGGATCCTCTCTACATAGCTTCCAAGCTTCAGGCTCTGTTTTCCACCAGGCCATTGTTTTCGGGCTTGGCTTTGCATCAGGTAAAAGCTCTAGATTCACATAAAAAGTATCCACTAAAGTTTTATCTTCTAAGTATGCGGCAGATCCAACGCTTAACATTGAGTTCTCGCCAGGAATAGGCCCATCTGTTTCGACATCAGTAGAAACATATATTTCTTGATCTTTTATCATTTAGGAATTTTAAGCTGTTCTTAAATCGGTGTCCAACTCTATTTTGGCCTAATTCTATTTTAGCTTAGAAGGGAAACAAAGGTTTTCCAAATTACTATTTGGAGATTTTATATTTTCAAGTGATAAATCAATGCCAGGACTAGATTTCCACTTTTTTTGAAGTCTTGAAAAAGCTCCAGCATAGATATCTTCAACTTGATTTACAATAGTTATTAAAACATCGTATTGCTCTCGACTCAATTCTGCGGGCATTGGAAGTTGTGACAGAATAGAGAAAGCTATCTCTTTCTCTTGTATAGTCTTACATTTTGATGATTTCAGAATCTTTTTAGCCGTTGCAGCGATATCTATAACATATAGATGCTCTATAGCTTCATGAATTACTGGGGAGAATGATTTTATTACTTGGTGTATAACTCTTTGATCCACCTTTTCATTGGTATGGGAAATACCATAACACCAACAGTCAAGTTCTACATTGAAAATTTCTTCAAAGGAATTTTCCACAACCGCATCACCTCAATAACTTATACTAACCTAGGATATACTAGTAGTACATCTAGATTTTACAACTTCATTTTCAATTTTCTGTAACCTATTTGCTAACTGCTCACTCACATTGTTTCTGGACATGTTTGCAGCAAATCCACCACGCAATTGATTTATTTCTTCAAAAGCTCGTTGCACTTCTGGGGATGTTTTATCAAGTTGTACATCAAATACCATAAAATTCCTTTAACTAAATTCTTAGCCTTATCGCCATACAATAAGAGAAATTATCATCTAATGAAGGCCATACAATATTCAGCTTTTCTATTTTTAAGGTTATGCTAAATATTGATTGAGATGCATCATTGAGGAAGTCATGGCAATTTATCCATTGAATAGAAATCATTTTTCTTAACCTTTATAGCCCCTTAAGGGCATGCAAGGCAGTTACTAGATTTATTTCTTACGTTATTTAGCTCTTGGCAAACTTCTTTAATCATCAAAGAACAAGGAGGTGCACTTAAAAGTTCTAATGAATCTTCTAGCTTATCCTTATTTAGCCAATTGTCCCATTGGGCTTTATCGATGATCACTGGCATACGATCATGTATCGACTGCATTATGTCATTCGCCTCTCTTGTAATAATTGATACATTAGAGTGCTCTAAGCCCTCATTAAAAACTCCAGCAAACATCAACAATGGCAAGCTGGAAGAAGTAATATAATGGGGTATTTTTTTATTGTTCTCTTTTTTCCACTCATAAAACCCATTAGCAAGAACCAAACATCGACGTTCAACAAACGCCTCTTTAAAGGATGCTTTACTTGCAATGGATTCGGCCCTGGCATTAGTTAAGATTGTCTTATTATCTGTGGACCATGATGGTATTAGCCCCCATTTAGCTATTCTAACAGTTCTATCCTCTTTTAGGATTAAGATACGATCTGTAGGGCAAATGTTATAGGATGGGGTAAATTGTATGTTTAACTTGGTCTCAATGAAACTTTCTACCTCAGATTGTTCTGAGTAATATGAGATTCTTCCACACATTTGCCTTATAAAATTCTAATTTATTTTCCCCTCTTCTCTTCTCCAATCATCAAACCCCTTAACTCTAAATCTTCTTTTAAGTTCATCCTTAACACAAGCATCAATAGCTTCTGTATATCTTTCCTTACCTAAAATTCTTTCCAATGACTTCATTTTTACTTCAGTCGTTGCATATAACTCACCTAACTCTACTGGTGACATTTTAGTCATTATACAATTTAAAGAATTGGTAACAAATTCTTGGTATCTAACTTTTAATACATCCGTAGTTTTCTCTACTACCTCTGATTTAGGTTCGAAATGATTCGCTGGAGCTGATTGCGTTTTTACAACTCTTTTTGCCTTAAAAACCTTATGTTCTGGCCTAGTAGAAGAACTATAAGTAGAATTATTTTTTCTTATCATTTCTTCGGGAAGGCTTATTTTATAAGGGTTTTCAACTGCCCGATATAAAAATCCAATCGGATTTTTTGATACTCGTTTATCCTTAGTTAAACATAGTTCATCATAAAATTTAATGATTTTCCTAATTTTAAGCAAGTTTTCTTGATTTTGACTGTTTAATAATTTCTCTGTTTGAATGAATGAAAGGCCCCTAGCAATTAACTCTTTTTGTAAAGAAGGTATGAGAGCACTCGGATTCTCATCTAGGATTGTTGAGCTTTGATTAACAGGCCCTTCGTTTTTTATTGCCGTAACATTCGGTAATTTTTCTTTTTCGTAAACGACCTGCG
>CAYGUX010000026.1:0-40275 GCA_964353175.1 uncultured Bdellovibrionales bacterium
ATTCTTGGGTGATAGCCCATATGTGGCCTCTCTTGATATTGAAGTTTAGGGGGTTTCTTCATTATCGTAGAAAATTTGTGGATGGTTCGTTTTTTTGGGGAGGTTGTTGTGAGGGGAGTTTTGGTGGGTTACTGAGAGTGGGATAGTAAGGTTCGAGCCTTGCATCACCCATACTTTTTCTTTTTTTGTATTTACCGCAAAGGTAAAACCAGGATGGAGAAGGTTTAGCAAAGGGGGAGAGAACCTTACCCAATGTGCTAGCACTATTCTAGTTTATTCTATTTCGCTTCAATACCGTAAGCCACTAAAACCATTATATTGTTCAAGCACTAGAATGCTCATTCTGCAGATTACAGTAGACCCGTGATACGCAAACAGGGTATCGATTAATAACGTATATACTAAGCTAGTGGATGCTCACTGAGGTCTTTGTAAGATTGACTGTCTAGTTCGGGATCGAATGAAGACATCAATGAGCTACCGCAGTAAAATAAGGTTTTATGGTGTGATTGTTATCTGGATTCTTTTTGGATCGGGATTAATCTTCTAATGAGCTTCTTAAGCTCCTCACTGAGGGACTATTGTTGTCGCTGAGTGAGGGGTTTAAGACAGTCAGAAAAGTATTTAAGATCTTCCATTCGGGAGGCGCTTTGATGATTGTAGTTTTGCAGGAGAAACTATTATGAACTGGGTTGCCAATGTAATCAAGAGTCTGTGTAGCTGGTTTTGGGGAGGCACAAGCATTGTCGCTTCTGCCGATGCCAAGATGAGCATTACGGCGGAAGATTTGAGAAGGGAACATTACTGGCCCCCAGGCGAGTGATGATGTCAAAGAAAACGATGCGAGGCTGTGAAATCCTTCACCGCCTCGCTCGTCTTCTCTCTTTAAGTTTTTAAATTGCGTTTTGTTTACTGCGTTAGTTCTTTCTTTTAGTAGAACTTTGTCATATAAGTGCGGGGCTACTTTCTTCCTTCGTTTATTCAAGATATCGTAAATTTCCTGAATTCTATATTAGAAATGGGATAGAAACTACATAATTAGATAATGAGGCATGCTTGTAAGATTCTTTATTTCAAGAGCTTAAAATAACTAGGTTTAAAAGGAGTTATAATGTAGCCCCGCACCAGATGGAGTGTAAGTCTGGTTTTTGAAAAGTTGTTAGCCATCATTCTTGATGATGAAGAAGTAGAGGTGGGCTCAGATCACTTAGCAGGCCTATACGAAGTCCTGAATTTGCTTGTAGGTGATCAAGTGCGTGCAGCTCACCTTCGGGTCTATGTGGAGCAGTTAGGTATACTCTACGACAATGCTTCAAGCTGATGAGGCCAATGTTGACCCCAAAAAAATTCGTTTGCCCTGCTACAAACGAATTTTTGTTGGGGGTTTTCTTAATTCTCTTTCTATTCTGGTTTATTTTTAGAATTCTTCAATACTCTTTAGTCTTTTTCGTTGAGCAAAAAGCATAAGGAGCCAAAAGCCTATTTGGAAAGAGAGTAAACAGAAAAATATGAAATAATTTGAGTTATATTCAGGGAATGCTGGGTATAGAGGGTTAAGTATTGAATGTTTGGTACTTTTAGTTTGTGGAATGAATGTAAGAAATGGGAAAAATACATAAATAAGTGTGAAATATATAATGTTGTTTGACGTTTCCCATTCTAATTTTTTAATATTAGAAAGTACTTTTAGGGTTATAAAATCCCGAAGTAGAAAACCTATTAAGCTGAAATGAAATAGAGATGACTTCCAACTAGGGTACACTAGGTAATTTAGGATGATAAATATAGAGAATACTAAAATAGTTCTATGGTATAGGGGAGATGTATTAAAGTATTTTATGTACTCCTTTTTAGAAAGTGGCTTACAAGATGAATGGCTTAGCTTTTTACCAGGAGCTTCTAAGGCAAATACAATTATAGTTAAGGTGAATAGATAGAATATGCCTTGATTAAAATCAAAAAGCTGATTGTTATGTTTTGTTATCCCTCCGATTACTACCGAACTTAGTATGCAAAAGGGAATCCAAAGTATTGCTGGTAGTTTTTTGTTGAGATTTAGTTGAAGTGTACGATAGCATCCAATTATAGAGCAGGCAGCGAAGAACGTTATCAGTCCGGTATATAAAGTGAAACTAAGAAACTCATATCCAAACCATGAAGTCTTATCGGGAGTACTCATAAATAAATCGTTTCCAAGAGAGATAGGATTATTTGGATTGGAATGGTATCTATATGAGGAAGAATAGTCGTGAACAGTATAAAAGAGCGAAAAGGATTTCGAAATTGTAGCTCCGATAAAGATATTTAAAGCCAATATTGGTAATAGTATTGTACTTAATTTTGAAACTCTCATGGTTAGGGAACAAAATAAGTAGCTGGATATTGCTAGCATATAGGATAGACATATCCAGCTTATCAGGCATACGGTCAGCAGAATGGCTGAATGTAGTTGGTGTTGGACTAAAAACTCTTTATAGGGGCCTGTGCAAATTATAAAAGATATTACTATGCAGGGAACTATTAAGATCAAGGTGTATAGAATGATAGTAAAGTTACCACCTAACACTTTGCTCATTAGTAATTCCTTCGGAGTGATCTTTGATATTTTGATTCGCTCCCAAGAATTTAGCCGAAATTCTTCACTGAAAATATTAAGTACGGTAAATGTACCTATTACGATTGAATAAATGAATCCAATGGCGCAAAATAAATTAAAAATTGCGTATCCTTGAGAATATGGGGGCGGTGCATCTTCGTTGAAAAAAAGATAAGCATACTTTTGGCTAAATCGTATGGCTAAGATGAAAATTATCGGCGGTAGCACTAGACTTACATAGGAAATGTTTTTTTTCCAATTTTCTATGTATAGTTGATAGTTTTTGAACATTCTATTAATTAATTGTGAGATTTAGATCTTTTTTGCCTTTATAAAAGTTTCGTCGCCATGATGAAAAATAAGGCAGCTAGTCCTGAATTTATCTACTGCTTAAACCTTATAGCTAGCATATAGAAACTATATATTTTAGTAAATCGGATGGTACTGGCTGCTGGTATTATAAGTCTCATAGAGAGGCAATATTTCACCGGAATGAGATTGCCATGGCCCTTAAAGAGTTTCTCAATGACAAATTGTCGTTTCATGCAGAAAAGATTCGTTATGGTATTTGCGATTTGAATTGTGCTTTCTTACTGTCAGATCGGGAGTATTGGTGAGTTACTGAGAGTCGGCCGAGGAGTGGATATGAACTAATTTAAAGAAAGAAAAGCCGAAGATTTCTCTTCGGCTCGGTGTGTGTAGCGGATCTAAATGTTAAGTTAAAGTGAAACCATTTCATTTGCCATTTTTTTATCATCCCCAAGTTCCTCAGCGATGACCCACCCATTTCTGGTAGTCATCTGGCCATTAGAGCGCTTGAGTCGTTCTGCCTGCTCTTCCGGACTGTATTCCCTCGTTTTCTTGTCGAGATAAGCAAAATCTGGATTCGCCTCATCTGGGACAGCCTTTGTGAATTTTCCTCGAGAATTTTCTCGAGTCCACACCAGGCAATATTTCCCCGATTCTCCGATTCTCCATGCTTCGGCTTGGTCCTCCACAATAAGAACGATCTGTTTCATATAGCCCTGGATTCCGTACAATCCCAGAAGCTTCGCTTCTGAATCGGGATCAATGAGTTCCGACAACTTTTGTGAAATTTCAACAACTGCCGTTTTATTTCCAGCGCAAATTGAAAACCTCATAATCTTCTCCTTATACCGCCACACATCCTAGTTATGTTTATGGTAAGTAAAATCGGTGCATTAGGTTGAATAAGTATTTGTATCGGACCAACTGAACACTGAATCTAGGGCGAAAGATATAGCTTTTGTATATTTTATAATAAGCTTTGAGGGCTTCTAAAGACTGGGCATCCTATGTCACTAGGAGAGTATAAAGTCTAATAACACAAGAATGGATAGGAATACTAAGCAGACTAGAACCCCTGGCGAGCTAAAATTACCTCGAACTGATCAGTTTCTAGAATTTCCTTCTAGTGTATCAAAAAAAGAACAGAACGAATTTAAGAATACATCTGGTCTAGAGTTAGTTGATAAGTCGAAACTAGTTAAAGCTGAGACTGAGCATTTTATTGCTTATGGGGCCACTGAAAGACAAGCGGAATCAGTAGGGCGTAATGCTGAAGCGTGGCTTAAGATGTTAAAGAACGATTGGTTTGGTGAGAAATCAGCGATGTGGCCAAAGAAAGTTGAACTAATTGCCAATGTAAATAGTGATTTGGGGCAGGTGGGGAGACAAACTTTAAATATGATTTGAACGGTAATCTTCTTGGTTGGAGTACCAAAGTGCAGGGATCAGCTGAACGACTGGGTGATAGTGTCATCCCTCATGAGATATCTCATATGTTGGTTGCTACCAATTTTGCGAAGCCCTTAATAAGATGGGCGGATGAAGGCATTGCAAGTTCACTAGAATCTCGCGCAGAGAAAATAAAGCTAGAAATGATTATTTCATCAGATAGTAAAAGGATTGAGGGAAGACTAGAATCGTCTATCGAAACTTTTGATAAAATCTTGGTAAGGAAGACTTATCCAGAAGATAATAATAAATTACTTGAGTTCTACGCCAAAAGTATGTCTCTTACAGAATTCTTGGTTGAGAAAGGGGGTAAAGATAGTTTTATGAAATTTTTAAAAGAAGCTAACCCTAAACAAACTGATGTGATGCATTGGAACAAGCTCTTAAATAAATACTATAAGATAAATGGAACTTCTGAATTAGAGAGTAAGTGGCGAATATGGGTGAGAGACAAACTATAAGGCTAAATAATACTCTTGACTTGCATTAAGTAGCCTTAGTATGAGTAGTGATCGCGGGGAGCGGTAGTCGTCCTTCTTATGTCACATATTCATTAAATATGTTAAAAACTATAAAGAACTCTAAGGTCAACTTAATGTTTTATCCCGTGTGGTCATTTAAGGTGTTTATAGGCTTGTCCGTTAACCTTTTTAAATGACTGCACGGTGTAGTCTTCTGGAACTTAGTTCTGGATTCTGTTTTGGGCTTTGGAAGCCTATTGGGGGGGTGAGAGGAACAAAGAATGGTATTCTCATCGATTTTGGCTTTGCTGGAAATTATTGGAGAAATTACGGGCCACATTGTGCCAGCTTTTGCGACAGAAGATATTGCAACGTTGAGAATCCTTGGATTCTTCGTCGTATTTCTTCTGGTCTCGTTCTTTGGCTTGTTGGTAGCTTCGGTTGCTGATTCTGTCAAAGCTCGAGAAAAAGAAAAGCTCGCACAAGCGATTCGAATTTTCTCTGGGAAAGATTGATTTGCCTGCCCCCTCCTTAAGTTTTTATTCTCTTTTTTTTGAAAAGGAGTGGGGCAGGTTTTTTTGATTTTAGAGTTCTTTTCTCTGTCTAATTATAATATCAGTCTTTTGAAGTAGATTTTGTTGAGATAAATCTTTTATCTCTAAGAGTAGCTGTTATGAGACCTTTGTCAAACAATTCTATTAATGTCTATTTTCCATAATTCCATACATCTTCTGTAAAGCCACAGCTTAGCCATAATTTCCTAGTGTAAGGGGATAGGGGAATCCAAAGATCTCTAATAGACTTATTAGCGCTATTGTAAATAAACCAAACATGGAAAGTCAGTATCCAAAGCAATAATAAGCAGGCATTTGTGGTATCATTACTGTAATTGTAACCAGTAAGTGTAGCTAATACTTGGATAAAAAGATTTGTAATAGGCACAACTAATAACCATACAAATACAAAAATAAAATTTAACATGGCATAGAAACTCAAATGATTCTTTGATTTGCTTAAAGCATCATTTCTCTATTCTTGCAATTCACTTAAAACACTCAAATATTATTGTTTAATTTCCCTTTTGCACATTTAAATAGTCATAAAATCTGTTAAGTTAATATTAAAGTTCTTCTGAGAACTCTCCGAATTATTTCATTGAAAATAATAATATCTTTGTAGGGAGACCCAGAACATGAACTTTTTAGCTAAACTAAATAAATTTGCGGTATTCCCTTTTGTTTTAGTTCTTATTTCTTGTGGTGGCGGTGGTGGGGATGCTTTTGATGATAAATCAGTTGTGGATAATTTTACTGGGGATGAAGATGCTTGTAGCGTTTTCGATTTAACCCCCTCGAAGATTTCAAATGGAGAAATGTGTATATACGCAGGAAAAGAGAGTTCACTAGTTAAAGTGGAAATCACCTCACTTGAAGGTTCTGGCATTTGCACTGGTACAATTATATCAGATAATGCTGTTCTAACTGCAGCTCATTGTATTTCTGATTCTGTGCAATATATAGATATACAAACTTCAAATGGTGTTTTTGCAGCGGTTGATTATGCTGTAGCTCCAACTTATCGCTTAGGTACACGAGTTAGTCCAGCGTTCTCTGATGCGGCGATTATTAGAATCGATGGGAGATTTAACATTAAACCTATGCCTTTGCTTTTCAGTTCAGGTGCAGTTAGAGGAGAAAAGGTATTTATTGGTGGTTTCGGTCAGGTAGATGTTAATGATGATGTTGATGGTGCACCAAGAGCTGGTGAAGCGGTAGTCGCAGACGTCTCTGGAAACCATATTGTTCTTAGATTTGAAGGTAATCAGGCTCATCCTTGTTTTGGAGATTCTGGTGGACCAGTATCATTGGCTAGAGGGTCTGAGTTAGCTCTTGCTGGTGTGGTGTCTCAAAGTGACCCAAGTGTAGATCCAGATGATTTTTGTGAGTATGGAGATATTACCCTATATACAAGCGTAATTGATCCTGATGTTAAGAGCTTCATCAAGAAATTTGGTGGGAACATCTCAGAAAGATAGTTTCAATGTGAACGACATTAATTAGTAAGATTATTATAGACTGCTCATTCTTGATTGAACGCACAGCGTAAAATTGAGAGTGAGCAGTTTGTGTTTAAACACAGAACTTATTGCAGATATCCCTTTGTGTTAATCGGTAATACTGTGTGAAAAAGTGCTCAGAGTTCCTTCTACAAAAACCAGAGGTTGAAAACCATGGTGCTTGAGGAGACGCTGGGAACTTTTTGACGATATGACATTGGAGTCACAGCTTTTTACTATTCGTCCTCCGCAAGTTTCCTGATTTCCTCAATGGTTTGAGGCACACTGCGATTGGAAATTTGAATAAAAGAACGATCACCAATTTCAAGTGATTGCCTATCCAAAACTGAGATTCTTACAATATTACATGTTGGAACTCCTTGTTCCTCCAAGTACTCAACAAGAACATCCCCATTCGCCCAAGGATGGTCAAAGTTAAATCCCACGACGAAAAAGCCTTCATTCAACCAAATATTCCGTTCTGTCTGGTCAAGTTCTGAAAGGAATAGAATCGTCGCATCGGGACTATCAAAAGCTTCCACTTCCTTATAGCCCATCTCCTCCAGCAATTCCTTCCAGTTACTAGTGACCATCTGGTTACGATAGGTCAATAAAATCGGCCGAGTCATTGCACTTTCCCCAAAAAACCACGAAAAACCCTGGACACATTATCATTATGACTAATAAAGCCAAAAACTGATATTTAAGCTAAAAGCTCAATAAAGTAGCTGGTTTACATAGAAATTTGGGCTTTAGTTAGATTTTGTTCATACATAAAATTTAGGAAGTGCTTTATTGAGGCACCTATTTAACGTATTAAGTTGTTATTCCATTGATACTAGGCTCTTTTCATAAAGATATTTAATAGGGGTAGAAGTTATAATTCTCAGTCATTAGGAGGTCAGGCCTCTTGTATGGCTGAGCGTAATCTAGGTTTACGTTCTTATTTTTTAAATTCACATACTCTTACTTAGGAGATGGTGATGAGTTTTGCAAATGAGTTTCTCGGTTTTATTTTTATTTTTCTTGCATCAATTCTTTTTGCTGGAGATTCTATCTTAATCAAGTATGCGGCGGTGGATGATCCGTTCGTAGTCGCTGCCGTTAGGTCGGTGGGTGCGGGATTAGGTATGATTGTTTTCTATAGAGTGTTTTACAGGCTGCGGACAGATTTCAAGTTTCTGTTCGCTTGCAGTTGTTGGGCGGGTGCAAACTTACTTTTTGTTTGCTCCCTTCTCTATATAGAGATTGGTGTCGCACTTCTTCTATTTTTTTCATCGATGATTTGGGCGGTAATCGTTAAACGCTTATTAGGTGAAAAAACTAGTAAAGTGGATTTAGTTACTATCTTATCAATTTTCACAGGTCTAGCAATCTTCCTTCTTAGTTCCTATTTCACTGTTGATTATAGAGGACTAATATGTGGATTAGGTGCTGGGCTTTGTTTTGGGTTTACTCTAGCATACCTTGAATACCTTTCTTTAAAGGAAGGATCAGGATTGGGGCCTTTTGTGCAGGGCTTTATTTATACACAGACTATTTTAGTGGCAGTCTGTGGAATGGTTGCATTTACCAAAGGAGCCAGTATTCCAACAATAGAGAGTTCTGTCTTATTACTTATCGGAGGGGTGTTTTTTCATGGACTTGGCTATTGCCTTGTTTTTAGAGCACTCAATAAACTCCCGATTCCATTGGTAAGCGCGTATGTCGGAGCTACAGAGCCTATAATTGCAACAATTCTTGCATATTTCGTTCTTCAGGAAGAGATGGAGGCGATGGCTCTGGTGGGAATGTTGGTAGTCGTTACTACAATCTGTGGAAAGGGGTATGTACTCTGGAGTAGAGAAAGGAAAGAGAGAAGACTTATTTAAAGTGTTATAGGTGACAGCGGATGAGATTGACCATCCGCTGTCCGAAGGGGTTTATTTACGCTCAGTTTCTATATATTAAAATGCAGGTAATCTAATATGTACGAAGGGCAGTTACTAAGAATTTTAAATAAACTCTGGCACTAAGTGAGGATAAGGTATTATATTCAGCTGTAGGGAAGGCATAGGTATCTTTTACTGAATTCTGATGAATAACATTCTAAGGTTCAACTGGATGATGATAGATGACTTTAAAAATATTTAGGTCAAATTACTATAATAAGTATCTATATTTATCTGTTATACTAAGCTTTATCACAATTTTAGATTGTTTAGCAGAAGCAGAAGATGATTTTAAACCTCTGTGTGTTGAGAAAATCTCTAGTGAGTTGAATTCTCAAAGAGTAGATGGAAATATTCTCACACTATTTAGGGTCCTTCCGTTTTATACCGAAGGAGTACGCAGACTGGCACCTGCAATTATAGAGACTGAACTAAGGAAAATTAAAGAAGGAGGAATTGGGGAAACCTCTCTATATTGTGCCATTTTAGGGAAAGATGAGAAGGAGATTATAGAGTTATTAGCTCGGGGGGCTGATCCAAATTTTGTCTTCAATGGTCATACTCCTTTGTTACATAAGGCAGTGTTTCTTAATTCTCTTCCACTTGTTAAAAAAGTCTTGGAAATGGGCGTTCCTATATCGACCAAGGATAGTAGGGGTAATTCGGCCCAGGCTATTGCAGCGAGCTTTGGTAGATTTAAAATATTGAGTTATCTAATTCAGCAAGGTGCAGATTACCGAGAGCGCAACGTTAGTGGAGAAGGTTTGTTGCATTTGGCAGTTTCTTATTCCAAAATGGCCGGAGAAAGTTATGAAGAGCAGGATTTAAAGACGATTAAAGTACTACATCATGTGGGAATAGATCCTAACTCTACTAATTTAAAAGGGCAAACGCCTTTACACTATGCAATTATGCGACATCAGCCTCCTTATTCTGATAGTAGAAAGATAGTTCCAATGCTAGTTAAAATCGGTGCTAATATAAATCAAAAGGACAATAAGGGCTACGGGCTCTTACATTATTTCTCTAATGGAGGAGGAGAGAAATATAAAGAGATAGTTGAGTTACTCACTGAAAATGGGAGTGATTTAGAGTTACGAGATAATCAAGGGATGACACCTTTTTTACTGAAAGTTTTTAAAAAGTCTTTTAAAGAAGCGAAAGATCTTATTGAGCTCGGAGTAGATATTAATGCTAAGGATAATAATGGTCGTACTGCCTTGCACTATGCTACCAAGTATTCAAATCTGGAATTAATTAAACTTTTAAGAACAAGGGGCTTAGATTCCAATGCGGTGGATGTTAATGGAGAATCCGCTATTAGTTTTGGAATTGATAGCGCTAATCAAGAAGATATTTTACTAAATCTCCTTAAGAATCATACCAAACTTACAACTAAGCCAGGTGATGGCCCGCTTCATTATGTAGCGCGTAGTGGTTGGCTAAAAGTTGCTAAATATCTAATTGATGAGGGAGAAGATGTAAATCTAACGCTAAAACAAGGTAGCCCCTTACATGTCGCTGTGCTTGCAAGTGGTCCTAATAAGTTGAAGATGGTCGAACTACTAGTTGAAAATGGTGCCAATTTAGAAGTAGTGAATTTTCGAGAGAATACACCACTATTTTCTGCATGTTATCATTCTAGGGATCCTAAGATAATTGAATATCTTCTCAAGAAGGGCGCTAAGCCAGATGTAGGAAAGTCTAGCCTACTTGAATTAATGATACGATTAGATGGTGATATTGCAAGGATTTTAATTAATAATGGGGCGAATATAGATGTTCTAAACGACTCAGGGGATACCTTACTCCATGTTGTTGCTTTAGCAGGAGATACTTCAATTGGAAAATTACTTTTAGAAAAAGGCCTAGACCCTCATAAGGTTGATATTCTGGGTCATACGGCACTCTACTATGCCAAAACTAAGAATAAGATGGATTTGGTTACTCTGTTAAAATCCTATGGAGCTAAGGAATAGAGCTGTAGTACTATCTACTTTTATGCTTATTTTGTTTTTTTAATTCTTTACGATACGCATCAATATCGTAAAACGTCTTAACCCCTTTCTCTTCTTCTTCCTCTGTATTGGCTAAGTAAAAGTCTAAGGCGATTTTCAAAACTACAGCGAATACAATTAAGCTAAAAATAAAAAACACATAGGCACTCACATACTCCGGTGAGAAAGCTCCTAAAATGACTACTCCAAGGAATATCATAAAAGAAACAAAAAGAAATAATTTTAACATTTGTTAAGACACCAAATTACTATAACAGTCTATATTCTTCAGGCTGCAGGGAAATTAACCTTTACTATACTAATGTATTTATATTTTACAAGGTATCAATTAATACAACTTTCTATATAGTTGTTTTGCTAACAATCTTTATGTTATTAGAGGTAAGCAATGATTGGGATAGCTTTCGTGCTAGGCGGTTCTTTGATTAAAGGGTTGATCTAGTACCTCTTTTAGAGCAGGTATTTAAGGTAAGTATATTCCTTTTGTAAATATTATTAGTTTGTTAGTGCGAGCCTTCTTGATTAAGTCTATTTTATTGCTATAACTAGTGCCTATGCCTATCCAACAAAATGTACCTATTCTAAAGTTTGAATTTGATTTTTCTCTGACGCAGGAATCTCCAGGGGATCAAATGATCAAAGAAATCGAAAGGCGACTTTCATGGACTAATGGATCATGCAATCATTTTTCTTTGAGCTTTACAGTAGATCCAGCGAGAGATAAAAACTCTGATTTCCATGTTAGATCTGTTTTGGGTAGAGGGGATGTTTATATTGAGGAGGCAGTAGATGATTCAATCTACTCAGAGAATGTAGTCGAGGTTATCCCTTCGAAGGCAAGTTTACGATGCATCCCTGTAGTCCAATCTAAATCTTTTTGTAGAGGGGTCCTAGTTAGATCAGAAGAGAGGGTAAGGATAGTTGATTTGCATGGGATGAATCAGCCTACTGCTTTAGAAGTTACTTTAAATGCTCTGAGTGAAGCGATGAGTGGAAATTATTCTAAGATGGTTAGAATACATGGCAAGGGACTTGGACGCTTAAAGTCCACAATACATGATTTACTTCGGCATTCTTTTTTTATTCAGTCATTTAAGCTGGATCCTCAGAATAGTGGACGGACTATAGTGTTTTTTTAGATATTTAATCAATAAGATAGAAAATGAAAATTATTAGTAGAGCTTTGTACATAATGGGGCTGATGCTATTGTGCTTTGGTGTGTACTTTATAGTAGAGGCATACTCCCTTTCTAGTTGGCCTAAACTTCAGGCTAGCGTTGTTAATACTAAGATAAAGGCCCGTATTGAAGATGCAGGAGACGCGCTCCGTAGAAGCCTTTCTTATTACCCTTCAATTACCTATAGATATGAAGTCAACGGTACAAGTTACGAGTCTTCTCGATATCGCTTGGGTTCCGAATACAATTATTTTCAAGATAGAGCTGATGCTCGAAAGGTTGCAGATCAATTCTTAGCAGGCTCAAGTCTAGAAATATTTTATAAGCCGAGCGATCCTTCTGAAGCAGTGATTGATAATTCTATTACTTTTGCAGTTTATATTCCTATTATTCTTAGTATAGTTTTTTTTGGTTTTGGGTGGGGTGTTTGTTGGCTTCAAGATCTTAACTCTCGTCAAGAGTGTAAATAGAAGGGTGGTTTTTCTTATTTGAATTTAAGATTATAGATAGAAACTTATGGTAACAAAAAAATATTTTGTAACTGGGATAGATACAGATTCAGGTAAAACTCTTGTATCCGCAATATTATGTGAAGCACTCAAGGCTGATTATTGGAAGCCAGTTCAGTGTGGATTACCGAAAGATTCAGATCGCCTTCGGGAACTAGTTACATGGGATAATTTTCGAGTATTTCCTGAAATTTGGTTTCTAGAACAAGCTAGCTCGCCCCATGCTGCCGCTAGGGCTGAGAGTGTGGAGATTAAACTTTCTGATTTTATAGTACCACCCACTAATAATTCCTTAATAATAGAAGGGGCAGGGGGAGTACTTGTCCCGCTAAATGATGAAAACTTTATAATTGATCTGATCTCTCAAATTGGAGCTAAGGTCATTTTAGTAGCTGATCTCTATTTAGGGAGTATAAATCATACTCTTTTAACAATAGAAGCACTAAGAGCGAGAGAATTGGAAATACATGGTATTGTATTTAGTGGTGATGCAAATTTCGAAAGCGAAAGAATTATATTGAAGTACAGTAAACTTAAGAAATTATTGCATATAAAGCGGGAAGAGGAAATAAACAAAGAAGTAATTTTAAGGTACGCTCATGAGTTGGGTGGAAAACTATGAAAGATATTTTAGCAAGGGATAAGGAAAGTATTTGGCATCCCTTTACTCCGCTTATAGAGGAGAGAAGTTCCATTGCTATTGATTCTGCTGAAGGAGTCTATCTATATTCTTCTGAAGGAAAAAAAATTATTGATGGAATCTCCTCTTGGTGGGTAAACTTACACGGTCATTCTAATCCACATATTGCCAATGCGATATACGAACAAGCGAAAAAACTTGAACACGTTATTTTCGCGGGTTTTACGCATGAACCCGCCGTTAGACTAGCGGAATCTTTACTAGAAATTATGGATGGAGCATTCTCTAAGGTCTTTTTTTCAGATAATGGTAGTACCTCTGTGGAAGTATCATTAAAAATGGCTTTACAGTATTGGTTTAATTCAGAAGTGAATAGAACCAAAATTATAGCTATTGAAGGCGCTTATCACGGTGATACTTTTGGAAGTATGTCCGTTGGTGCAAGATCATTATTTTCTAAACCCTTTGACCCACTTTTATTCTCTGTTGATTTCATTCCTTTCCCCACTGACTTCACTGTATTGGATTCCTTAGAAAAATTTTTGGCAGAAGGAGATGTCGCAGCATTTATTTATGAGCCTCTAGTGCAAGGTGCCTCGGGTATGAGGATGTATGATGCTAGTATATTAGATAAAATGCTCTCTATGGTGAGGGAGAGTGGGGGGCTCTTAATTGCCGATGAAGTTTTTACGGGTTTTGGTAGAACTGGTAAACTATTTGCTAGTGATTACATGGAGAACAAACCAGATTTAGTTTCCTTATCAAAAGGTATTACTGGTGGGGCTCTACCACTAGGAGTGACTCTTGCTTCTGAGAAAATAGTTGACGCTTTTAATACTGAAGATAGGAGTAAAACTTTTTTTCATGGGCACTCCTATACTGCTAATCCAATCTCTTGTGCTGCCGCTAATGCAAGCCTTGAGCTTCTACTAGATCCCAAGTGTCAACTAAATGTTGAAATGATATGTAAGGCTCAAGCCGGATTTGTTAAACAATGTAGAGGTCACGCATCTATTATTGACATTCGAAGTCTTGGTACTATTTTAGCTATAGAACTTAAGACTCATGATGTAGGATCTTATTTAAGTGAGATAAGAGATCAAGCATATGAGTTCTTTATGCAAAAGGAAGTATTACTCCGACCTCTAGGAAATGTTATATATTTTCTCCCTCCTTATGTTATAAGTCGTGAGGAGATGGAGTATGTTCATGATTGTATTGAAGAGTTTTTAGAGTGTTTACTGCATACATCAGAATTATCTAGTTAGCTTGGGTCGATTGTGATAGTCGACTAATAACAATTTATATGGTGAGTTACTAATGTTCTGTAAGAATTATTTGTTATGCCTCAAACTTTATTGACCCTAGCTTCCTTTATGGTTGTTACTGCGGGTCTGCGTTCCGCCCAGACTATCGTTGTCCCATTTTTATTATCTTCTTTTATTGCTATTTTAGCCGTACCTCCTCTCTTTGCACTAAGGAAAAGGGGCTTACATTCTGGTCTCGCTTTATTCATTGTACTATGTGGACTATTAATAGTGGGCACTATTATAGTATCTTTAGTTGGATCATCTATAGTAGAATTCACTAACTCCCTTCCTAAGTATCAAGTGCGGTTAGAACAAATTTTTCGATCTATTTTAGATTTTCTAAGTGAATATGGAGTTGATATTAGTATTAGAGAGTTAATTAGAAACAATATAGATCCAAATTCAATTTTACAGGTTGCTGGAGCTGCATTAACTCAGATTGGAAATATTATTAAGTATAGTTTCTTAATATTTATTACTATTGCCTTTATGTTGTCTGAAGCTACAAGTATGCCAGCTAAAATTAACAATGCTTTTGGTGACGAAAGTTCTGTGGTTGAAGCTTTATATCAGTTTGTTGAGTCACTGAATCAATATATGAGCATTAAAACATCGATCAGTCTTTTGACAGGTTTGTGCGTTACTATTATATTGGCTGTTATGGGCATTGATTTTGCTGTTTTGTGGGGAGTAGTAGCTTTCTTCCTTAATTTTATACCTAATCTAGGCTCTTTATTAGCTGCGATTCCAGCTGTATTATTGGCTCTTGTACAGTACTCTGTAGGTTCAGCATTAGGAGTTGCTTTAGCCTATCTCTGCATAAATGTATTATTTGGTAATATTCTTGAACCTCGCTATATGGGTAAGGGACTTGGCATCTCAACTCTGGTAGTATTTCTTTCTCTCGTATTTTGGGCGTGGGTACTTGGACCGGTAGGAATGCTATTATCAGTGCCTCTAACCATGGCAGTTAAAATTGGTTTAGAGAGTAGGGAGGAGACTCGATGGATTGGAGTATTGTTGGGCAGAAATGATAGAGATGTTGGTGTGGTATAGTTTTTTGCTTATCGCTCTCCTCTTCAGAGCCTACTTTTGTTATTTAAATAATTAACTAGAGCTACGATTTTTATTATAGGTGCTGAATTAAGTTTTCCGTGAAATCTTTTGTAGAAACTGCCTTAGAATTAGGATCTATTAAATCGGAGGTCACAATGCCCCGTAGAAGGGTATTGGAAATAGCGTCTTCAAGCTCTTTGTAAATATGGGGCTCATTTAAGGCCATTTGGAACATAAGTCCAATACATCGTATCATACCAATTGGATTAGCAATGCCTAGTCCAGCGATGTCAGGTGCGGAGCCTGAAGGGGGTTCGAAGAGCCAAGTCGCCTTATCAGTCTGACTATTTACTCCATAACTTGCGGAAGCTAGTAGGCCTAAGGAGCCAGGAATTACAGCAGCGGCATCTGATAAGATATCCCCAAACATATTAGAAGTTAGTATCACATCAAAAACCGTGGGATCGTTAATTAATTGCATTGCACAATTATCAACTAACATTGTTTCGTATTTTACCTTTGGATAATCAAGAGAAACTACATCGACGACCTCACGCCATAATCTGGAAGTTTCAAGCACATTGGCTTTGTCTATAGAATGCAATATTTGATTTCTGTTAGAGGCTATTTCAAAAGCTACCTTTGCTATTCTTTTAACTTGGTCAATCGAATAGGTCGCTTCATCATATGCGATAGAGTTATTTTCTCTTCTACCTTTATCGCCAAAGTAGATGTCACCACTTAGTTCTCTTAGTATCACAAGATCTGGAGTTAGAGGTAGAAATTTTTCTAATCTTAGTGGCGAGTTGTGTAGGAGTGCTTGATCAATCTTTACGGGTCTTATATTGGCATATAGATCTAATAACTTTCTTAATGCTAAGATCGAATTGACTTCACATTTATGCCACTTCGGTTCTTGTTGTTTATTAACAGGTCCACCTACTGCTCCGAAAAGGATTAAATCAGCTTTTTCACAAAGTACTTTAGTCTCCTCTGGAAAGTGATTTTGGTGTTTCTCGTATGCAGCTCCACCAATTAGGGCTGTGCTTATTTCGAAGTCATAAGCTGAGCGCTCTTTTACAAAATCGAATACACGCATTGCTTCTGCAATGATCTCTGGGCCGATTCCATCACCCGCGAGTATTAGTAGGTTCTTAGTCTGCTTTTTCATTGCTAATTATTCTGTAATCCAGCTTGTTTTAAAGTATCGGTTTTTTTCCTGTTCTGCTCTAAATTTAGAAATTGCAGATTGATGTTCTAAGAGGTAGTCTAGGTCATCTAGCCCGCTGAGGATACAATGTTTTCTGAATGAATCAATCTCAAAGTATATTTTTTGTTTATCATTAATGATTACTTCTTGATTTTCTAAATTGACCTTAATGTTAGTTTGATCAGATTCATTCTTAATAAGTTCCATATATTGTGCTTCTGAAATGACGATAGGGAGTAAGCCGTTCTTTAAAGAATTAGCGGTAAAAATATCACTGAAGGATTTAGCGATGACACATTTAATTCCAAAGTCACTTAGTGCCCAAACTGCATGCTCCCTTGAAGATCCACAGCCAAAATTTACTCCAGCAACTAAAATATTTCTTTCCCCAGGTGCAAGTATATTAAATGGTGACTTAGGATCTTTCTCTCTGAACCTTTTAAACAGACCCTGTCCATAGCCTGTACTAGAGATACTAGTTAGATATTCAGCAGGTATTATCATATCAGTATCCACGTGGTCTGAAAGAAAGTAGATTGGTTTAGAGTCTATGTTGATCCATTTATTCATTTGGGCACCGAGGTTATAAATCCAGTAATTGCACTATGTGCGACAGTTTCAGGTGAGGCTAGGTGAGTCCTACTCAATGGACCTTGTCGGCCCATGAAATTTCTATTAGATGAGCTTATACATCGTTTTCCGGGAGGTACTTTATCGTCATTCATACCCAAGCACATTGAACAGCCTGGCATTCGGACTTCGGCACCAGCATTCTCAAAGATCTCAACCAAACCCTCTGACTTAGCTTGTGATAGGACAGCTTCTGATCCTGGAACAATTAGTAGCGTTACATGTGGAGAAATTTTTTCTCCTTTTAGTATGTTCGCTGCATTGCGAAGGTCGTTAATTCTTCCGTTTGTACAGGAGCCTATAAATGCCCAATCAATTTTAACCTCATTTAATTTTTGACCTTCGTTGAGACCTTGATATTCTAATGCTTTTTTAGCACCATCTTGTAGATTGATGGGAAGATCTGTAATATTCGGGATTCTACTGTCTATAGTAGTCGCTTGAGCAGGATTAATGCCCCAAGTAACCATAGGTGTTACTTCATTAACATCGATATCCACGACTTTATCGTAAGTAGAGTCAGTATCTGATTTAAAGCTATTCCAATATTGAATTGCTTGTGGAAGTTTTACCCCTAGTTTTTTTTCTAAACGTTCGCTCAAATAATCAATGGTTTTTTTATCTGGGCTAATAAGTCCGGCCCTTGCTCCCCATTCAATACTCATATTGCAAAAAGTCATACGAGCTTCCATATCAAAAGCATCTATTACATCTCCAGTATATTCAGCTACGTATGAAGTCCCACCATCTACCCCTAACTTGGATATTAAGAAGAGTATTAGATCTTTGGCTGTTGTCTGCTGGGGGAGTTTACCGTTTAGGTTGACTTTCATAGTTTTGGGCTTGGCCTGTAACAAGCATCCACTTGCCAACACATGTCCAACCTCACTTGTACCTATCCCAAATGCAAGCGCACCGAAGGCTCCGTGGGTTGATGTGTGAGAATCCCCGCATACGATGGTCATTCCGGGCTGAGTAAATCCTTGTTCAGGTCCAATAACATGAACGATACCTTGACCGCCTGATTCAAAATCTAATACAGGAACTCTATGTTCTTCTACATTCTTCCGAAGTTCTGCTATCTGATTTTTGGCCTGTTCATCATACACTTCAAGTCTATTCTTTCTTGTTGGAATGCTATGATCTAAAGTTGCAAGAATTCTAGTCCTGTCAAATACTTCAAGCCTTTTCTTATTAAGCATTTGAAAGGCTTGAGAAGAGGTAACTTCATGCATTAACATAAAGTCTATTGCTAGTACTGCTGGGTGCCCTTCTTTATGAAGCACCACATGAGCATCCCAGATTTTATCAATTATATTTTTAGCCATTATTTTTTATAGTGTTTAAATACATACGCCTTGTTTACTGCATCTGTGAGTGCTTTTAGAGCGGATATCTCGATATCGCTATCGCGACCAATTCCTTCAAATTGGTCTTGATCTTCCGTAGATATGATTATCCTTGATACGCTTTGTGCTTCAATACCTTCTCTATCGGACTCACTCTTATGATTTACAATCTCAATTGGCAGGAATTGTTCAATTATTTTCTTTAGTACAGCTAGAGCACTATCTTTACCTTCCTGTTCTTGTTCTATTTTACCTTCTAATGAGAAGACTTTCCCTTCTAGGCCAAGAGTTACTCTTGATGAGCTTCTTGAATAGTCATAATTAGAGATATTGATGGGGCTACGATATGCGATATAGGCTAATAATAACTCATCATCAGTAATTCCTTTCCTTCTCTCACTGTAAAGATTTTTTATGTACTGTGCGATTTCCCCTTTCTCTGAGTCTTCACACTTGTATCCACGTTCATGAATTACGGATTGGGCGTGATTGCCTCCACTTAATGGACCGAAGATTAGACTAATCTTATTGCCGATTCGCCTGGGGTCAAAAGGCTGATAGGCTAGTGGATCAGATAGCACTGCATTGGTATGCCCACCTGAAGAATGTTTAGATGCGTTGTCTCCTGTTACTGGCCAGTGTGGCTGACGGGGCAGCATGTATGTACTGACAAAATTGCTTATTTTTTGAAGTTTTTCAATATTGATATTGGTATAAAAGTCAGCCTTGGCTGATTCTAATGAGCCGTATTGATCTAAGATCATAATAACGGACTCTAAGGCAACGTTCCCAGCTCGTTCACCAATTCCGTTAAAACAACCTTCTATTTGTGTGGCTGGTCCATTAATTACTGCGTTGATTGAGTTCTGCACAGCTAAACCATAATCATTGTGGCAATGGGCACTCCAGATGATTTCTGAGTTTGGAAATCTGGTAGCTACGATTTCCTTATGGAGATTCATTTTATTTACAAAGTATTCTTGCTCCTGCAAGGAAAAGGCACTTCCAACTGTATCAGGACAGTTGATTATATTGGCTCCAGATTCAATTGCCGCACATATCAAGTCTGTGACAAAATCAAAGTTTTCACCTTGTTGAGAATAACTTTCAGGGCTGAATTCAACTTTGAAGCCGGCTTTGTAAGCTCTCGCAATATATTCGCCTGTTTTTTCAACTATTTTAGTTTTATCTGCTTTATCACCCAAGGAAGCTCGCATCAGTTCCGGTGATACTGGTACATAGACATGTAAGAGTGCTTTATTGTTTTTAAGTGCAGGGTTTAAGGCTTCCATGGTGATGTCAATCTGCTCATCACGAAGTTGGCACAATCCAGCGATTTCCGAGGTAGAATTTTTTTCTGTCAGTAAGGTGGCGATCTGATTTACGATTTGAAAATCACCTTTACTGGCGGAGGGGAAGCCAGCCTCTAGTACATCAACCTTTAGCTCGCTTGCAAGAAGTGCGTATTCTATATTTAAGTCAGGAGACATTCCAGCGCCAGGGCATTGTTGCCCATCACGTAAAGTTGTATCAAATATGCGTACTTGCTGTTTAGGTTTCATGCTTGGCTACTTGCTCTCAGGAATAATTGTATTTTAACCTAATTTTGTTCTACTAGTTGAGGTATCTAGCTAACATATAGATACTATATATTAAAGACTTTTTAGGTGGATCAGATATTATTGAGCTTTATGTTATATTCATTAGTTGCTAAAATTAAATTGTCAGCTGAATCAACAAAATCTTACCCGCGTATTAAATGAATTACATCTTCTGGATCTTATTTATTGCTCAGCCTATATTATTTATCGGTGACTTTGGTAATTCCTATACTGAACCTAAGGTAATATGCCTATTACTAATCTCTCTACTTTCAATTGTTAGGTTACTAGGCGACCGCTCAATTGATCGATGGAGGGGGGAGGGTAGGTATTCTGAGATGTGGGTTCGCGGTTTAATAGCATTTCTAGTTGTTTGTTCTATTTCCTTTGGAAGCGTTAGTAATTGGGGGCTTGCCTTACAATTTTTGGGCTTGATAATCAGCTTGTCAGTCATTCCCATTATGGTCTGCTGTAGTAGTTTCTCTATTCGAGGATTCTACATCGCCTTGCTTCCAGTTTTGGCAGTGTTACTCTATGGTGCTTTTGCCATGATAATTTATAGGATTCCGGTTTTTTCTACATACAGTCCTTTTGGTTCTGCAATAGGTTTAAAAAATAGTTTGTCCGTATTCCTAGCCCAGTGCGTCCCATTTTTACTGATTGCTACCCATGATAGTCGAAGTCAAAATCTCAGGCTTCACAAAGTGCTCCCGACGATATCCTATTTATTTTTAATAGCTACACTGTGGGTAATCATAGCTAATCGGACTCGTTCAGCTTGGCTAATGCTAATTTTATATTTATTAATCTTCGTTTATTTGTGTTTTAGGAATAGAGCCCTATTCCAAGGGTTATTTACTCGCTATATTGTGGCGTTATGCCTAGCAAGCATTCTTTGATATTCAGTACCAAATGCCTTAAAATGGAAATCTAGTAGCCCTTACGTTGATAGCTTAACGACTTTATCCTCAATGGAGCATTAAAGGCGACGTGATAAGTTATGGACAATTGGGCTAAGGCTGATTGAATTCTTTCCTTGGCGGGGATTGGGAGTTGCTCAGTATCCAAACTCTTGGCAACCGTATATCAAGGATGTACCCTCTGTGCCCGCTACGAGCTTTGCGTTTTTAAGGCAAGACTTACCAATTTTTAATGACTACTTACAGATTGCTATTGAAAGTGGCTTGCTATCTTCCTTGATTTTCATTTTGTTAACTATAGGTATCCCATTAATGTTAATAATATCTATTTTTAGATCAAATAGGACCAGTATATCCACTCTCTTGTATATGGTGTGTTTAGGTACATCAGTGGATGCTTTTTTTGATTATCCATTTTACAGACCTGAAAATATTCTATTATACTCTGTGGCTTTGGGTATTTTGTTCAGAGAAGGGAAGCTACTTTCGTTTAATGAAAATTTAATTCCAAAATTATTTTTTAAGTGCGTCTTAATAATTTTCTTATGTTTTCAAATGTTCGTAACCATAAAAATGTCTGTTGGTTTGGGAGCTAGAAAGTATTGGACTTCATCTTCTGATATTAAATATTTGAAAATAGCACATAATTTTTGGCCCTGGGATGTACAGTGGAGGAGTCATCATCTGAGCGTTTTTAATTCCGAGGGCGAAAAAGACTATGCACAAAAGTACGCTGTTCATAGGTTGAAAGCTTGGCCAAATGATCCTGAAAGTTATTTAAGTTATGCTCTTTGGGCAAGGAGTCAAGGTGATTATCCTAATGCTATTGAGTTCTACAGAAGGGCGATTAAGACTGTTGAAAATGGTTTTTGTTATTGGCCAGGTTATCGTTCATATAAGGAGATGGAATTCAATCCCAAGTATCCTAGTGATGGAATGGGTATTGCAAAGTCTGAGCTGGCATTATGTGAGTAATAAGTGCATGTGAGGGCTTTGTTCTTATTCAGATGAACCTAAGCTACTTTTTAGATGCAGGGCTATAGCTTGCGATAATATCTTGAATTTGTTCCTCGACAAGGTTAGTCTTTAGAAGGGTTCCTCCTGAGATTACCGCAGAGGCATTATATACAAGGCTATCAAATCCAAGCTCTGATGTCTCAGATGTTGTACTGCTAAGAGAAGAAAGTATGCTTAGATCTAGTTGAGATTCAGGTGTTACTGATAAGGTGGTTGCACTTTTAATCCTAGCTTCGCTACTAGTCTTTTTATCCAACTCTGTTGTTGGTGTTAAATTTAAAGTTGAAATACTTGAAGAACTACTAATGCTAGTCATGTTGAAATATGAATATGAGAGAATGCTTACTAGTATAGGAAACGACACTAGTAAGCATTAACTTGAGACATGGGAGCATATTTAGGTGAGATTCAGATATCTATCTGAATTATTTGCCTAAATTACATAAACTTAGTCATATCGTTGGTTTGGATTCCGAACTGATCGACACTCAGTTCTACCGGACTTGTTTACTTCTACAGTAAGTGGTGCGAATCGACTTAATTCACTTGCTCTCTTTTGAAGCCAGAAGTGGGCTCTATTACCATTCCCCCCGCATTTAGTTCTTTGAATTCCAGAAACTACGTCGCCATTTGACCCTCTAACTGAGATACTAGCCCCACAATAACTTATTGGAAGAAGAATTACTGCGGCTGAGTTGTTTACACCCTCGGAAACAGGCTTCCATAATGCTCCTCCACCTGAACCATCACTAAAGTCACTTGCGGTTCCGCTAGTTGGATTGCACCCACTAATTTCTTTAGTTTCCTCTGCTACTTCTGCTTCGCTTTGGCCGTTTGCTTGTATAAGTGTATCTTCGCTTAATCCAAATGGCACTTCAACAACTTGATTTGCTAAAGCAAATCTAACGTAATGTCGGCTCTCAGCACCTTTGCTTTTCCTTAACATGGCAAGTTCAGAATAAGTATTTTGAGTGAAGTTCCCGATATGTGGAGAATCTCCTTTTAGTCCATAAAGAAAACTTTGAGCGAAGTCCCCAAGTTCAGTATATTTAATGAAAATATGTTTAAATTGACCAATATCTCTTGCAACTATAATATCTGCTTTCCCATCACCATTGAAATCAGAAGGGGGTAATAAAGTATCATTCTCTAATCCCCATGAGATTGTTCTAATATAGTTACCTGAAAGATCTCTAATAAACCAATTGACAAATCCACCGATTGATCTAGAAACGATAAGTTCATCAACTCCATCTCCATTAATATCAGCAGTGTGTGGCTTGTCTCCTTTTAAGCCCCAAGCAATCCCACTCTCAGCATAATTTTGAATATACCAGTTTAATCCGTTCCCTACGGTACGGATGGCGACCCTATCAGTTTCACCTGATCCACCGAAGTATCCTGTTAGAGGAGTATCACCTGTAAGACCCCAGTTAGTTAGTGATGCTTCTGATTCACTATTTTTAGATATCCATACTAGTGCGCCGTTTATTGATCTGACAACAGAAAGCTCAAACTTTTTATCTGCATTAAAGTCTCCGGTCAGTAATGTATCTTCATTTGATTCAGGAGCAAGCCCAAATGAAATGGGACCTTCCTGAATTCCATTTGCATAACGAATAAACCAATTCCAAGTGTCGGTATTTTTTCTGGCTACTGCTATGTCACTTCGGCCATCGGCATCGTAATCACCAAGGACTACATTGCCTCTATCCGCAATTGCTACGCTCGAATATATCGATAAGGCAGTTAAAATACTTAGAAATCTAAAACAAGACATATGGATACTTCCCTTTCTGAATAAATATGAATACTACTTATCCTATACCAAAGTTATTATTGCAAATAGAATTTAGTCAGAATTTTTAAAATGTACACCCTTTGACTTAATTATTTGGAAACGTTCTTCTGTCGCGCCCAATAATATAACTCCAGCTGTGGCTTCATTTTCAGCTAATGTTTTATTGGGTGAATATGCGGTTAAAAAGCGTCTTTTAATATTTTGGAAACCTTCAAGTACTTCTTTATGTGTTGTGTCTAAGTTGATGTTGTTTAGACTAAATACGAATAGGATAAAATTAAAGAATGAGATTAAATGAAAGTTCTTCAACGAGCTTATAAGGATGTAGATACCTAGTATTCCCGTGATAGCTAAAGTCATATATCTTGATCCTTGAGCAAAGTCTTCACCCGTAGATATTCGTCCAGTTGTAGTTGCAATAGTATAAATTAAAGCGCTAACTATTAAGTATAGGGAAATCTGATTGCTAATCGCCAAACTTTTTTTCAGTTGGTAGATATTTAATAGGAGAGCAAAAACCATTGAAGAAACTACTAGTGCCCCAATAATAAGAGCAAAAGGGGGTCTAATTTGAAAGACACCAGCCCACAAGAAACATAAAAACCTTAAATATTCGCTTCCAGTAGGTGCATTCAGAGTAAAGTCATAGGTAGCAAAGTGTATATTATAAGTAAAAAAATAATGGAATAAAGATAGGCAAGTAAATAGTAACCCTGACAAACATAGTAAAATGTCTCTCTGTTTTAGAATAAGTAGGATGTATCGAACATTGACTATAGCGAATAATATTAAGCCGGCAAAAACTCCAAAGCCGGTAAATAGAAGCAGGTATGCTAATACTAATGTGTAAATATTGGCTATGATTTTGTTTTTTATAATAAATCCAAAACAACTAATTATAATTAGGAAGAAGGGGACAATGGAATGAGAAGAATTCGGCGCTAATAAGATAGTTTCATAGTGCAATGGTGAGAGAATTAATATGCTAGGAATAAAATCAGTGATACTGATTTTACCGTTTAACAAACGTAGTAGATATAGAAATGCTAAATTACTTAGAATTAGAACAATCCCCATAAAGTAACTATCAAGATTAGTATTCCAATTACTAATTTCTAATAAATAGCCAGAAATTAAAAATCCAAGCCCTTGTCTGTGTGGACCATGTTGGTAGGTAAATCTACTAAGAGCACCTTGATCTTCTAGTAGTGGTTTTAGGTAGGTCCAGTGATCTGAGTAAAGTAGGTTTACTGCCTGCTGTTTAATAAAATAAAGTAATTTAACTGATAGGATTAAAGAGATACCCGTTATGATAAAAAATAGATAATGTTGTCGGTCTCGCGAGCGCAAGTTCATGCTTCAACTTTTGTTGATGGGTCGTTAATTTAATTCTTACTTTATATTTGCTATTGTCTAAAAGGTAAAGGTAGCTATAATTTATGCATTATTCATGAAGGCTGGTTGAGAAAAAATTCTCAGAACATTACCCCCTTTCTACATATTTTAGTGATATCTTTTTCTTTCAGCATGGAATTGATGAGTTTCTCTAGAGTTTCAAAATCTTCAGCGAAGTCGTCTTTTTGATTCTTTGCTAATGTTTCTAAGTTTTTAGCAATGTTTGAGATGTGCGTTAATCCAATTAATCCACTTGATCCTTTTAGGCTATGAGCAAGTCTATACATTTCCTCCCAATCTCTATTTTCTGCAGCGGAAGATATTTCACTAAGCCTTAGTGGAAGCTTGTTTATTATAGTTTGGAATAACTCAATTTCATCAGCATCTAAGTTAGATGTTTCTGCTGTTTGGGATGGAGGGGTGCGCGTATTCTGTGAAGCGAGTAAGTTAGCCTCTAAAGTTTTAAAGAACTCTTGTCGGCTAAATGGTTTGCCTAAAAAATCTGTGAATTTATATTCGTATGCTTTCTTAATATCAGATTTCATAGTATTTGCTGTTAAAGCAACAATAGGTAGCTCTAAGCCATTGGCTCGTATTTGTTTTGTAGCGGAATAACCGTCCATGACTGGCATTTGAATATCCATTAAAATAATATCGAACTTACCAGTAATTGCTTCTTCGACTGCTAATGCTCCATTCTCTACGATTGTGAAATTTAGGCTAGCCTTTTTTAATAGAAATTCGATAAGGCTTCGGTTGTCTTCCCCATCTTCTGCTACGAGCACGTTCCCACTTAAAGTTGGTGCTTTATATTCATGATTTAAAAGTGGTAGGGAAGTATTGTTTTGTATCGAATATAAATAGTCTTCTTCACTTATTTTACCAGTCGCAATTGTAAAGGAAAAAGAGCTTCCTTTTCCTGTAGTACTTTTCACAGTTACTTCCCCGCCTAGTTTTTGAACTAACTGATTAGATATTACCAGTCCTAAACCAGTCCCTCCAAATTTCCTAGTGATTGTTGTATCAGCTTGCTTAAAGGCCTGAAAAAGATTTTGTTGCTGATCTTCAGTAATGCCCGTGCCCGTATCTATTATAGAAAATTCAAGTAACTGTGCTTCTATATTGTGAGTGACAATTACTTTAATCCCGCCATATTGTGTGAATTTTACAGCATTCCCAACTAGATTAATTAAGATTTGCTTCAACCTGATGGGGTCTGTATTTATTTTCCCAGGAATGGGGAAGTTGTACTCGAATCCTAGAGATAGACCTTTTTCGCTCGATTTGTGTTGCATTAGGTTCTTTATGTCTCTTAAGATTTCAATTAAATCGACTGAAATAATTTCTACTTCTAATTTGCCTGCTTCTATTTTGGAGATGTCTAAAATATCATTAATTACTCCAAGCAGATGGTTCCCGTTGCGGATTACGGTATGTAGCGCCAAAGATTGTTCTTCTTTCGTAAGATCATCACTAATTAATGACTCTGAATACCCGATGATTCCAGTTAAAGGTGTTCTAATTTCATGACTCATATTAGCTAGGAATTGGCTTTTAGTATTGGCCGCACTAATTGCATCTTCTTTTGCTATAATTAGATCCTTTTCTTGACGTTTTCTTTCTGTGATATCAAGATGAGTACCAATCATTCTTGTTGGTTTGCCGTCTTGGTCCCAATCCGCAATTCGTCCTGTGTCTAGAGCCCATATCCAGTATCCTTTTTTATGCCTAAGCCGACATTCATTTATATAGGTTTTTGAATTAGATGCCCAGTGTTCTCGCAATTTATTGAGTACGTTCTTTCTGTCATCAGGGTGGATATATTTTAACCAAGATTTGAATGTTAATGGACGTATCTCCTCTAATTTATATCCAAGGATTTGAGCCCATCTTTCGTTTATAAGTATTGTACGCTTCGATATTTCCCAGTCCCATATACCTACATCAGTGCTTTCAATAACCAATTCTAATTGCGTCTTACTTTCTTCTAGGGCAGACTCAGCGTATTTTCTATTCGTAATATCCTGAATTTGGCTAACGAAATGAATTGGTAGGTTATGCTCGTCTCTTACTAATGAAACACTAAGTAGCACCCAAATGGTACTTCCATTTTTATGGAAGTACCTTTTCTCAATATGGTAACTTTCGATTTCTTTCGAAAGTACTTTTTGCATCAATTCCAGATCTTTATTTAAGTCTTCTGGGTGAGTTATGTCTTGAAATGTTGTTTCCAATAAGATTTCCTCTGACCTACCTAGCATTAAGCAAAGCGCAGGATTTACTTTTATCCAACGCCCTGTAAGGTCAACCAGAGCTATGCCGTGGGATGCATGAGAAAATGAACTTTTAAACCTTTTTTCACTTTCCAGAAGTTGTTTTTCGGCGATGATGGCATCTGATATATCATTTGCTATACCTAGAAACGCTACAATATTACCAAAAGCATCCCTTATGGCGGTGACTGATAGTGTAACTGGTATTCTTTTTCCATCCTTGGATATATAGGTCCATTTATTTGTGTCAGGAATACCCAATTTACTTTTAGTAACAAATACTTCAAAACCTGGTTCTATTTCTTGACCTAATTCACTGGACAAGGCTAGTGCCTTTTTCACAACTTCATCTTCATCATGAATCAATGCAACATTAGTTTTCCCTATCATTTCTGCAGATGTGTAACCTAACATTTCGGAAGCTGTGCGATTAAAAACTTTTATAACGCCATATGGATCAGTAACGATAATGGAGAAGTTTGCGCTCTCAAGAATACCTTGTACAAAGTTTTCCCCTTCTTTAATTTTAGCACTAAAAATTTGTTCTCTTTTTGAAAGGTTAGACCAAGTGAATCCACTAAGTAATAAACTTAGTAGTATCCCTAATCCTAGAATAGTAGCGGGTAGATATTGATCCGTATATGTCGTATAGAATTCACTGGTTGGTGAGATATTTATATGCCAATTTTGTTGTCCGACATTGATATCTGCTTTTATGGTTAGCCTTGCGTCAGATTCGCTAAGGTTTTGAGATTCTGCTATTTTGAGACTACTATAGAGATTGTTTTCTGTATTATTTTCGGTTCCTTCAAATACTGATATGTTTAGCTGAGAATTGTATTTAGCCATGGCTGGCTTAATCGAGTGTTCTAGGATAACCGGTGTATATACCCATCCTTCAATGGCCTGTTCCCTTTCTTTTACACTATTGACTGAAGAACCATGTTTATACACGGGCTTTAAATATAGAAATCCAGCCCTATTTTTTGAATCTTGTAGAAGTTGAATTCGCTTAGTTAGAGTCGGGCGGCCAGTCCTCATGGCAGTCTCTGCTGCTTCACGTCTTATATCTTCAGAACCTATGTCATATCCATAAGCATTAAGGTTAGAGCTTAGTGGCTCTATGAACTTTATTATGAATAGGTCTTTATGATTCTTATCGGTTTTGATATTAAAATTGGGATCCCCATCCTCCCTAGTTATTTTCAAGAATATTTTTAAGTCTTTCCTTTTTACATACTCTATAAAACCAAAACCTAAAGAACCTGGAAACTCTTTTGGTAGATCCCTTGATATAACATAATCTTTAAATTCATTTTTTTCTACATGTTTACTTGCAGCAAAAATTCCGTTGGCTCCTCCGAGCCCATATGTCATAATATCTATAGACTCCTTTAATTCTTTGATTACTTCATTTGAAATCCCCTCTAGTCTCAGTAGATTCTTTTCGTAAATTAAACTATCAACAAAATTTTTAATGGAGATAGATAGTACTATTCCTACTATCAGAATGAGAAGTGGCAATTTTCGATGAGCTGTGGAGCGTGTTTTCATAGCATCGTACTTATTATTGCGTGCTCCACTAGATTCCTTGTCAGGCTGGATGTGTGTAGGATATGCAGTAATTAGAAACTCATAACATACCGCTAGGGCCCTCTATAATGATTAAATCGGTTTTATAAGGCGAATACTTAAGTTTTAAATACTCTAGGTGTGGAATGCATTTAAGAAGAGTCTTTTAAAAAAGGCTATCAATTTCAGTTCTATATCTTTCTTCAACTAGTTTCTTTTTCACTTTCATAGAGGGCGTTAAGAGGCCATTTTCCACACTAAAATCTTCGGAAATTAAATAGAACTTCTTTACTGTTTCGTAGGAAGGCAATCCTTTATTTACTTTAGATATATGCCTACTAATTGCTTGGACTAAATCTGGGTTATTGTTTAAATCTGAGTCAAGCTCTAGGTCTATATCCAGTATCGTTTTGATCGCAGAAGGATTTAGCGTAATTAAGCTGGCGCAGTACTTCCTGCCATCACCGAATAGAACGGCTTGACTAATTAAAACGGAATTCATTAGCATTTCTTCTATCGGGAGTGGAGCAATATTTTTACCGCCAGAAGTAATTATTAGATCTTTTTTTCGTCCTTCTACAAATAAGAAACCTTCCGTATCGATTCTACCTAAATCACCAGTTAGGAACCAGCCATCGTCTGAAAAAGTTTTTTTCGTTGCAGTTGGTCTATTTAGATAACTAGAAAATATGTTTGGGCCTTTGAATTGGATCTCTCCATCAGAAGCTATACGTACAAGGATGTCATCTGCAAGAACGGGACCGACGCTTCCGTCCCTTTTTTTATCAAGTGTACAGACATTTGTTGCCACGACAGTTTCTGTTAAGCCATAACCTTCAAGAACTGGTATTCCAAGTGAATCAAAGAATGAATATACTGGCGCAGAAAGTTTGGCCCCTCCACTAATACAATACCTAAAGTTTTTACCAAATACCTTATGCTGTATTCCTAAACAGACGGGTTTAGTTAGGATGCGGCCGATTCTCCCTAAGAAAGATGTCTTTCCATCACCTACATAAGACCATAGACAGAGTTTTAAAATATTGTTTTTTAAGCCACTCTTTAAACTTTCTGTCTGTACTTGATCTTTAATTTTCTCCAAAAATCTAGGTACTATCGGTATGATAGATGCTCCAAGATTGGCCATATCTCTTAATACTATCTGAGGTTTCAATTTTGAGCTAAGTGGGTCACTAACTTCTGGTAATAGAGTTGAGATAGGAGTTAGTGCACTTAGGTATGCAAATAGTCTAGCGAATGAATGAGCCAAGGGAAGGAATAAATAGACAGAGCCATTTTGAATAATAAGTCCTGAATCAAGGACTTGCCTTACGTTGGATAGATGGTTTTCATGTGTTTGTAATACACCCTTAGGTGGGCCAGTAGTACCGGAAGTATAAACGATACTCGCAATATCAGTACGCTTAATATTTATATTGGGTAGTGTAGGTTTAGAGTCGTCAGTAATAATTTTAGTAAAAGAGAGTAGTGGTATTGAAGTGTCTGAGACATCTTCAAAACTAATTATGCCCTTGATGCTAATGCTTGTAGTCAATTCTTCTCGATCTTCAGTGGCTGGAATTATCCATTGCTTAGAAATAATCTCTTCTATTTTTTTAAGTTGTTCTTCATTTTCAATAAATAGAAATTCAGCCTGAGAATCGTGAAGGATAAATGCGATTTCCTTAGAAGTAAGAGACTGATAGACCGAAACACTAATGGCGCCTAAGGAAAGAATTGCTAGATCAGATAAAATCCATTCAATTCTTGTATTCGCGATAATTCCAACTTTGGAACCCATAGTTATCCCTCGCTCAGCTAAGGCTACCGCGATCTTTGAAACCATTATTAGAGCCTCAGATCTAGAGATATTCTTAGTTCCAATCTGGCCGGATAGAGGTTGGGATAGAAATAGACTTTCAGTTTGCTCATTACATAGGTGGCTAAAAGAATTAAAGATAGACGGGCTTAGAACTAGGGAATGGCGGAGTTTTGATGGATTCATTGAACCTTAAATAGTCAAAATAACGTAATGAAACAATAAGCATAATAGGATATCCCACTTATATAGTGGGTATATAATACGGCTCTTGTTCTATCTGTTTGATCGGGTTATTATTTACAAAGGTTAAGAATTTTACACAATTATTTTATGATAGATAGCTATTTCCCTTTATTCGTCCTAATGGTCTTAGTGGCGGGATTTGTGATTACAATGTTGGTCTTATCGACAGTGTTTGGTCCAAGAAGGCGTTCTGAAGTGAAGGATGACCCCTTTGAATGTGGAACTGTCGGAACCGGCGATATTAGCGGAAGACATTCTGTAAAATTCTATCTAATTGCCATGACTTTCATCGTATTTGATGTGGAAGTGGTATTCCTTTATCCTTGGGCGGTTTCTTTGAGAGAATTGGGGATGTATGGTTTTTACGTTGGCTTACCTTTTATTCTGATTTTGGCTCTTGGTCTTGCCTTTGAGTGGAAGAAGGGAATTCTAGAAGTAAATTAGTTGCCTTTGTAGTTTAGGAAGATATTGAGGCAAGGCGTTAGATTGGTTCGTTTAGAAAAACGCTGAGAGTTCGTGTGGCTTGTCGCCCGAGAACTGAATTTTTAGGGAGGGCGACCGCAAGGGATCGCCCCTACAGATGCCTTCAACTACAACCCATAATTAATTTGCAAGATACTGTTGCGACAACCCACACTAACGGGTGATGAGCCATTCGTGCAAGTTAACTTAGAGTAAACAAGGAATCAAAAACTAAACCCTGAGTTATTATATTTAAAATTAGAAGCGTCATGATCATAAGCATCAATCAATCCATCACCATCAGTGTCCGGATGATGTGGATCTAGGTCATAGAGTAATTCAAAGGAATCTAAGAGTTGGTCGTTATCCATGTCTGCATTCAATGGATCTAATCCCACATTTGCTTCATACTGGTCTGTAAGTCCATCACCGTCGGTATCAATTCCTTCTGGGATAGAGTCTTTCTTTAGTGGGTCGGATCCCTGTAGAACTTCAAAGCCATCCAGTACTCCATCACCATCGCTATCACTTTGATTAGCATCCAAATTATTTTCTACCTCGTAAGAGTTCGGTAAGCCATCACTATCAGTATCTAAGGTCATTCTTAGTGCCCTAGCATTTTTAATTCTAAATAAGCCGGAGTCAGGAACGCTCTGTGCGTTAAGTGGGTCAAGCCCTGCACTTACTTCGTATCCGTCAGAGTAACCATCTCCATCGGTATCAGGATTCGTAGGGGAGGTGCCACGTTCATTCTCTTCGCTATCACTTAAGCCGTCTGAATCAGTATCTGCATTGGAGTTGCCAATGGGAGTAGAGTCAGCGAGCGGACTTGCGATAGGATTAACACCAAGATTCGGTGAAACGAAAAAAGATAAAGTAGTGCTTGGAAATGTTACAGAACTTGCGACTATCCCTTCATCAATGGTTGCAGAAGCTGAGGGAGAACTTACTACTGTAGGAGTGGGGGTCGTACTTGAGCCTACGGATGCAGTCGCGGTGGCTGAAGCTGTAGGGGTAGCAGAAGCACCTCCAAAAACAATATCTTCATCGCAACCTTTAATTTTTTCAGCCATACTAAGTAATGCTAATATTACAAATAGTCTTAGTCTAATGGAGCCTGATTCGTTTCGGTGGTCATTCATTATGCGAGCTTTTGATTCCGTATTTTTACTATACCTATGATTACTATATTAGTGTAAATGAAGGAACATATTATATTAAAGTTTAACTCCTTTTTAATGCCTAATTGCTAATGTATTCTCGTTTTAAGATTATTCTACTCTTTTGTTTCTTGTCTGCTTCTATATCCTATGCGGACAACCTTCATTCTAAGCTCAATAGTTTAGATGAGCTAGCATCCAAAGTACAGAAGTACACATTGCCGAATGGACTAAGAATTCTATACCTTGAGAGGGCTATTGTACCGGTATTCGTAGGACAGGTTTGGGTTAGAGTCGGTAGTTCAGATGAGTTACCAGGTCGTACTGGCTCTGCGCACTTATTAGAACATATGGCTTTTAAAGGTACCAAAGCCATCGGAACAAGCGACTATAAAAAAGAAAAACCTTTGCTTGAAAAGTATTATAAACTTTTCGAAAAACATAGAGAGACCAAAGATGATTCCTTGTTGCCTGATTTAAAAGACTTAGAGGGTAAACTCGCGGAGATCTGGGATAGCGGTGGTTTTACTTCTCTATATCAGAAACATGGGGCAGTTGGTTTGAATGCAGGTACGAGTACTGATTATACTATGTACACAGCGGCCTTGCCTAGTAGCGAATTGGAATTCTGGTTTAGCATGGAAAGTGACAGAATTAAGCATCCCGTTTTTCGACAATTTTATAAAGAGTTAGATGTTGTTAAGGAAGAACGTCGGATGCGTTTTGATGATGTGCCAAGTGGAAAACTAATGGAAGCGATATTGGCGTCTGCTTACTGGGGGCATCCCTACCACAATCTTGTTATTGGTTGGAAATCTGATTTAGACCGTTTAACTGTTAAGGATGCAACGTATATGCACAGTACATATTATCGTCCTGATAATATGGTTGTTGTATTGGTTGGTGATTTAAGAGGGCAGGATATCTTAGAATTAAGTAAAAGATATTTTGGCCGAATAGAAAATCCTAAAGAGCCTTTAATCTCAGAAGCAGTTGCTCCAGTTGCTCAGAATAGTGAAAGAATTGTCAAGGTTGAGTACGCATCTGAACCAATGATGTTCATGGGTTTTCACATTCCAACTTCTCCTCACCCTGATGCACTAGCATTTTCCCTCCTACACTCAATTTTAGCTGATGGAGAAGCCTCGGTATTAGAAAGAGAACTAAAACATAAACGTAAACTAGTCAGTTCAGTATTCACTACGGAACTGCCTGGCGAACTTTACGATCCAATATTTATAATTGGTGCAACTCCAGCTAAAGGGAAGTCCTATAGCGAAGTAGAGGCGGCAATATACGAAGTGCTTGCTACCGTGAAAAAAAATGGAGTAAGCGATGAAGTGTTCAATGCGGCTAAAACCAAAACTAAATATGCATACTTGCAAGCGTTGTCCAGCAATCAAGGGCTTGCAGATATGCTCGGTTCTAAAGAACTACTCCGCGGTGATTGGAAAGTTATAAAAGAAGAGTATGAGATTATTCAAAACACTACTCCAGAACAGGTGTGGAATTTAATAGATAAATATATTTATAAAAACAATCAAACTACCGTAGAAATCAAAAATAGTAGAAGTAAATAATGAGATCATTAATGTCCCTTAAGATTCTAGCAGCCGTATCTGTACTCATTTTCGGAACCTCATGTTCCCCTAGTAGGTTAATGCCGAGTGAGTTTAAAGTAGAAGTTCCTGAATTTGTAAAGCCTAAGGTAAAAGAGTGGACATACCCAAATGGTTTAAAGGTCGTTCATTTCTATTATCCGGAGCTACCTTTGGTCAATGTCTCAATGATCTCTAAAAGAGGACGTTTGGCAGAAGCTAATTTTACAGATGGCGTCAAGACCGCGACAATTTCACTCCTTAAAGATGGAGGCGCGGGTATATATGGCCCTGAAAAATTGGATGAAAAGTTAGATTCGCTAGCTACCAATATCTCCATAGGTCAAGATAATAATTTCACAAATTTGGAGATGAGTTGCTTGAGTGAGAACCTAGAAGAGTCATTTTCTATTTTTTCTGATGTGGTGTTTAAACCTAAGTTTAACTCGCAGAGATTTGAATTGTGGAAAACTCTTGTTGCAGATGGCATTAGACGAAGGAAAGAGAGCAAGGAAACTTTATCTAGCTTAAGCTTCAGTAATGTTATTTATAGTGGTCAATCTCCTTGGTATTCTCCATTAACTAGTGAATCATTAAGTGCCATCAAAGTAGAAGATCTAAAGGATTACCACAAAGCCTTATTTAATCCATCTGATACTGTTTTAGTGTTTGTTGGAGCAATCGACGAAAAACAGACACATGAACTTGTGGAGAAAAAGTTTTACAATTGGGAGTCTCCCAGAGTTTCACCCGGCGAGATTAAAGCTCCACAAAGTTTGGATCCAGCGATATATGTTTTAGAAAGTGAGTTTCAACAAGCAGAGGTGGAATTAGGTTACTTAGGTGATAAATCGAAAAAAGCTGATCCCTATGAACAAGCCCTTTTTAATATAGCCTTTGGGCAGGGGAGTTTCTCAAGTCTTCTTTTCCAAGAAATCCGGGACAATCTTGGTTTAGCATACAGTGTTTCTGGAGCCTATGAGTCAGATAAGAACCTAGAACTTTTTAATATTAATATTGGGACCAAATCAGAAAAAGCCATCCAAACTGTTCAAGAAATTCTAAACCTACTCGACAGGATTCGAAAGGATGGAATCCCATCTGACACATTAGAGCAAGCAAGGCTATCCGCACTACAAACTTATATTTTTAAATTTTCCAACCCACAGAGTCTGGCTAAAAGAGATACTCTAATTGAATTGTACGGTTTGCCTAGTGATTGGGATATCTCCTATAAAGAGAGAATCTCATCAATAACAGAGGATGAAATATTGAATTTTATAAACACCAATATTAAACCGGAAGATTTAAGGATTGTAATTGTGGGTAAAGTAAGCGCCAAAGATGTGAAAAAACAATTCCCTAATCGCAAGGTATGCGAGTTAGAATTTTCTGAATTACCAAAGGTAAAGGAGTGTAGATGAGAGCTTTATTAATATCTATCGCATGTATTTTATTCTCCTCATGTGCCGATCAGGGTCCTATTAAAGGTCCTGATAAACAAGGATACGGACTTGTTTCAGGGGCATTGGTCGGAGCAGCCTCTGGAGCCATAACGGGTGCGCAATTCACCGCTGTAAGTGGACCGGGTGCTTGGATAGGTGCTGGTTTCGGTGCTATCTGGGGTAGCTTACAGGGCTTAGGTCTAGATATCTTAGAAGAAGAGGATTTAAAATTATTTGAAATTTTAGCTGAACGAGAGGATGATGTTTGGGCGCAGTACGCGTTCTTAGGCCATTTAGAGTTGAAAAAGGAACTCTACCCTAATCGAGACATATTCCCCGCAGATAATTTTTTTAACAGTGATAGTGCGCACTTGAGTGCCGAAGGCATTATCTTAGCTAAGTACATGGCTCAAAATGTATTTAATAGAAGTACCTTTTCTAGAATTCAAGTAACAACTTATATTCAAACCAAAGATTCAAATTCTGCATTCACTAGACATATAACAAAAAAACGGGCTCAAGCTTTAGCTTTAGCATTTGCACAATGTGGCATAGAACCAAGAAGGGTAGTCATTCAAACTGTCGCTATTGGAGCACCACTTGTGGATGATAGGTATGATTCGTTTCATAGATATTCGCAGGCCATAGAGTTTTCCTTATTGGATATATAGAAGGCATGCTTAGGAATTGGTTAATTTTAGTTAGTGACGAAGATAGAAGTCAAAAAATAGCTGAAAAATCGACCTATAAGGCTGTGGAGACAATTAAAGATTTAAGAGTGTCTCTTTTATCTGGTGAATTTTCAGGTGTCGTAGTCTTATCCATTTTGGATTCTGATGCAAATGGGTTACCAGGTTTTATTTCCAGTTTAAAAAACCACCCAGACTTAAAAAAAGTTCAGGTAATCCTTTCGAATGAATTGAAATCTGGATTTTCTGATGAGCAGAGTTCTGGTGTTAAGTTCTTTACTATTGAACAAATTAGCACCTTAATCGATATAAATTTTGGAGAAAGTTCCTCTGCTACAGTTGCTACAGTTTCTGACGACAATATCGATAAAGGAATAAGCTATAATCATGATTCAATTAATCATGGTGATGTTCTGAATGAGCAACAGAATAATTTAGATTTCCTTAAACACACATGTGCAAAAGCTATTAGCCAAATTATTATTGATGGGAAAATCGAAACTGACAGGGAAGAACTGATAGAACTATTCTGCAGAAAATTACGTGACGTAGTTCTATAAGTTTTGATAACTTTAGAAAGTGTTGTTTTTTACAACTTCATCAAACGCCAATTTCCCACATCTTGGATATGCATCTTTAAGACTCTTACCGACAACAATAATCATAGAAACTAGATGATCAGTTGGTAGATTTATTAATTCCCCCACTGCATCAAAATCAAATCCAACCATTGGACATGAGTCGTATCCCATTGCCTTTGCCGTAAGCATCAGTGTTTGAGCAGCGATTCCTGTAGATCTCATGATCTCATCTCTTTGAACGTCTTCGCGTCCAGAGTAGTACTGGCCGATTAATGGGACTAAAGCATCACTTGCCTCCTTGGGTGCGCCTTCCCAATATCTGGCTGGAGATTTCTCAAAAGCCTTTGTGTCCCCAGTCAGAACTACTAATAAGCTACCATCTGTAATTTGTGCTTGGCCCCAAGCTTTTTCTTTCACTTGTTCCCTGAGAGCCTTGTCTTTTACAACTACAAACCTCCAGTGTTGAACATTAAACGAAGTAGGGGATAGGATTACACTTTGAAAGAGTGTTTGGATTTCTTCCTCTGACATCACATGATCTTTGTCGAAATATTTAACAGCTCTTCTTGATTTTATTGCTTCTAATGTGTCCATCGATGTCCTAATTATTAATTTCTAGTTTTTGAACGTACTCATCAGCATCTGCAATTGATCGGCTTAACTCAGATAATAGAACATCAACTTTGCCCTCAATATGAATTACTTCAGAATTTAAGGCCAAGATCGCTTTGGCGTTAAGGTTATGCTTTAGATAAAGAACGTTATCTCTTAGTGGTTTTAAAGCTGGCTCAAGTCTATCAGAAGCTATCCTCATTGAACCTATCATGGCGCCGTATTTCAATTTAGCCTCTTCAAGTTTCTTCTCACTATCATTTCTTAGAGTTTGGTTTGAAAAATCTCCAAGTTCTGATTTCCATTCTTGGAATAGACTTACAGCGACATCTCTTACTCTCACTACTCTAGTTTTTACATCTTTTGCAGTTGCCTCACTTCGTTCTAGTACCTCTGAAAGTTGATTGTATTTAGTTTCTAAATCACCGCCTTCAACTGAAACAACGGAACGATATTCTTCAAGAGCATTTTTAAATTGTTCTTTGGCATCTACTTGGGAGTCTCTCGCCGCTTTTATACGTTTAATAAACAGATCTCTTTTCTCAATCCCAATTTTTTCAAGCGCAGAAAAATAGATGCTATTACACGAAGTGACAAGTGGTAGTAGAATCAATAAACCTATTGCTATACGTTTCAAAATTAGACCTTTTTCAAATTATTTATTTAAAACGCCACCAAGTAATTCATTTTTCCCAGATGAATCTGTTGGAGTGGCTTCTAAGTATGTGTAGGAGTCAAATGATCTTTGATATTTTCTATACATTTCACCACTTTCAGTAGTACTAATAGATCCTTTTGATACAGCAGTTTCTAAAATAGACCTCCACTGATGAAGTAGATCTTCTTTCTCGAACTCTACATACTTTAGAACTTCTTCTACGGTGTTCCCAGAAACAACTGTCGTTAATTCAGGGCTACCATCTAGTCCCACTTCAACGTGTACTGCATTAGTATCTCCAAATAGATTATGTAGGTCTCCAAGAATTTCTTGATACGCACCAACAAGATAAGATACGAAGTAATACTTCTCACCCTTATGTAGCGTGTGAGCTGGTAGATATCGCTTAACATCTCGCAAATCAGCAAATCTATCAATCGAACCATCTGAATCACAAGTAATATCTGCTAGTACAACAGGTACAGTAGGTTCTTCGTTCAATCTGTGTAATGGAGTAATTGGGAAAATCTGTTGAATCGCCCAACTATCTGGCATAGATTGAAAAATTGAAAGATTACAGAAATAAGTATCAGTTAACATTGATGGCAACTTCTCTAAATCTTCCGGTATATAGCTTAATTCTGCAGAATGTTTACATACTGCATTTAAAACTGCCCAATAACATTGTTCCGCATAAGCGCGATCTTCAATGGTTAGAAGCCCTAAGTTAAATTTCTGTATAGTTTCAGTCCTTAGTGCAATGGCGTCATGTAGGGCTTCTTGACAGTTCTTTGGGCTTATATCCTTTAAGATGCTCGCGAGGTTATGAACGACAGGTTCCTTAGATAGTGCGATAATCTCTTCAGGGTCACATGGTCTGGCAAATGTATTAGCTAAACCTAATACATCGAATACCAATAAAGAGTGATATGCTACCGTCGCTCTTCCTGCTTCCGTGATAATATCAGGAGAGGGGACTTGAGCTTTGTTACATATTTCTTCAATTCCCCAAACAACGTCTCTCGCATATTCTTCAACTGTGTAATTCATTGAAGAAGAGAAGTTGGTTTTAGATCCGTCATAATCCACACCTAGTCCACCACCAACATCTAACATAGTTAAATTAGGGCATGTCTTACGAAGCTGAACATAGACTTGCGTTGCTTCTTTTAATGATGCGCTAAGAGTAGAAATTGTCGTCAACTGGCTACCTGCATGAAAGTGTACCAACCTTAAACACTCCAATTTATTCCGACGCTTTAACTCAGCTACAGATTCAACGACTTCACCTATTGTTAGGCCAAACTTAGCTCTATCTCCACCTGATCTTTCCCATCTACCAGCACCCTTACCAGCAAGTTTTAAACGTAAGCCAATTTCAGGTTCAACCCCAATCTTATCTGCTATATCTAAAATAAGACTTAATTCAGAAAGTTTTTCAACAATAATTATTGGCCTTCTTCCCACCTTTCGACTCATTAAGGCTAACTCTATATAATGAGCATCCTTGTATCCGTTACAAAGGAGAAGTGAATCTGGTTTAGTCGGTACACCTAGAACTGCAATTAGCTCAGGCTTGCTACCAACCTCAAGGCCCATTGAGATGTCTTCACCAGCTGTTCTTACAACATCAACCACTTGCCTCATTTGGTTTACTTTGATGGGGAAGCAAGGTCTGTATTGGCCTTGGTAATTGAATTCCTTAATTGCACGTTCAAAACCGA
>CAYGUX010000027.1:0-38664 GCA_964353175.1 uncultured Bdellovibrionales bacterium
GTGAGTTGTATTACCAGAGTTATATACTTTGTACTGAGTGTTAGACTAGGCCGATATGGGAGTTTTCTTTTGTATGAACTTAATCTCAATTTTAGCGTTTAGCGCCTCAGCAATTTTTCTGAGCATCCTAATTGAATGTCCTTCGTAATCTGCATCTTCTAGTCGGCATATTGCCGCGGCGCTTGTTCCAACTAGTTTAGCGAGTTGTCTTTGCGACATCCCAGCTTTAGAACGTAACTTGTAGATTTTGTTAGCGACGTTTAAGTTAATCCTCTCAGCTTCAAGTTCTTGTGTTTGGGCTTCAGTATAGTATCTATTTTTTATGATAGCTAAAGCATCATTGGTCTTTTTTTTAGGCATCTCTTATTCCTTATAGGTATGGGTATTTGGATTATTAATAAAGTTTTCCTTTCTACGGATAGCCGTTTCAATTTCTTTAATTGGCACAAGGCGATCTTTTGTCAGGCCGTGGCTTAAGACTATTATATCTTTACCTTGAAAAAAATATAACAGTCTGTAGTTCACATTATTTAATCCAATTCTAAGTTCGTAGATGTTATCTCTTAAATAATCTGCCTCCGGTCTTCTCAATTTATTCCCTAATTCCTTTAGGCGTTCAAGTTTAACGTAACATTTCCCCACTGCCTTACGGGGGACAGAATCAAAAAACTCTAAAATCGGGCAGGAGCCGTTTTTTTCACAATACAAAACAAGCTTAAATGCCATGCCACCTATCCTTATGATGTTATCAAAATTGATAACGCTTGTAAATAAAAAAGTTATTTAATTATCGTAGTTTTGCCTAGAACGTTTCAGCGAGGAGATATTGGAAAGAATTTTAGATACTTAGGTTTTAAAGGTGTTTTTTCTCAGGAAGGCAGGCTCAGGCACATGGCGTTGGGGATCTAAGTATTGTTATTAGGTTCGTGGGGGAGGGCGACCGCGAGGATCGCCCCTACGGGATTATTCCTTAGCGAAAGCTTCTATTCTGGTTTTCCCTTTGCGGTTAAAAATCCCAAAATCCCTATCTCTCCGGATACAACTCCTGATCATACCAATTCTCAGGTTCGCCTTTAGGTCTGGTTTTAAATCTTCTGTGGATTAGAAACCATTCATGTGGACTTTCTTTTACATATTTTTCTAGTATTGCATTTGCATCAGAGAGGGTTTCAGCTACTCTTTCATCTGGGCTTCCTTGCCTGTCTCTTGGGCCTTTTATCCACTCGGCGTGTAGTTTGAATTTAAAAGGGCTTGGTTCGGTGATTGTTGCGAAGATTATTTTACAACCTGTTCTTAGAGAAGCTAGTGCGGGAGTTTTAGTTGTTGATGCTAGATGATTAAAAAAAGGAATAAACATTCCATGAGATCGTTTTACGTTTTGATCAAAAAGGAGAACTATATTTTTACCTTCCTTTAGTTTTTTAGTTACTTCTGCAAATCCTCCTTTCCTTCCAAAAACTTCTGATCCATGAGCTTCTCTAAGTGAGTTCCAATATAAGTCGAGCAGAGTAAATCCAAATGGTCTAGCTAATATCGCGTAAGGATGTGAGATAAAGAACCATAGATGATTTAAATACTCAAAGGAGCTAAAGTGGGGAATAAGTATCAGAATCCCCGTTTTTTCATCGTGAGCGGCGACTTCTTCTAGTATCTTAGCGCATCCTGTTGTGTCCAGGACAGTTGCAGCCTCAGCTTCAGTAATCCTTGGACCTCTCGCGAAGCCAAGTATGTTTTTAGCTAGAATGAGCTTATTCTTTTCTATAGCTTCATTTTTTTCTTCTAAACTCATGTCTGGAAACATTAAAGTTAGATTTCTTTTAGCCACATAATTTGATCTAGGCATTAGCTTTAGAGTTATATAAACTAAACCTTTACTGAGTTTTAGAGCCTTTTCATTTGAGAGCCAATTTAAGGCTGTGACTAAAACAAAGGCAATTATGGTGAGGATTAAGTCGGTTATGTTGTGGGAGATCTTTTTAAGATATTTCATCGTTAATATCCTTAAGTAGGTTTTTCAACTCACTCAAAAAATGTTCCTTGGTTTTAACGGAGATTGTGGAAGTAGTTTTAATCTCTAACTCTACTTCTCTCGTGAGATTCTCTAATTCGCTTAATCCTATGAAACCAGTACTGCCTTTTAGCCTGTGTAGTCCAATTAATAATTTTTTAGTCTTACCATCTTCAAATTGTTCTATAAGGCCGATAATAGATTGTAACTCTGTCGTCAGCATCAATGCAATGGAGTTATCAATTGTAACTCCTTTAATTAGAATCTTGTCGCCCATTATTTTTTTAAGTCGTTTGCTAGAGTTAAGACAGTATTCGCGTAGGCGCTAGATCGATTATATTCTAGTATTACATCGTTTTTTTCTTTTTCAGATAAGTTTTTTCTCCAACCATGTTGTTTGAGGAAATTTGCCACAGAAAAAATTGCATCTGCTGGAGAGAATAAATTAACCGTACCGTTGTTGTCTCCATCAATTCCAAATCTCTCTACATTCTTAGGTAGGAACTGAGCCATTCCAATCGCTCCTCCCGCAGACCCTTTGATGTCAAAGGGACTATCACCACTTTCTTCAGAGATTTTAATTACTGCTATTAGGTGGGGTATAAATTCTTCCTCAAGCCAAGCTGCTCTTTCCTCTAGCTCCTTTAAGCTGGGCCTAGGAGTCTCTTTGCTGTTTTTATAGTTATAGACAATATTGGGAGGGAATCCAGCACTAACTAGTCTTGAAAGCCAATATATAACCGACTCTTTCCCCGTGTTTTGTCCGCATCTAGTCTCTATTTGGAGAATGCTTGCAATAACTTCTTTCGGTACGGAAAAAGTCTTTTCTGCTTTCTGGAAATCATGAATATGAAGATTTAAGAATTCTTTTGCATTGATTTGAGCTCGTTTGTTTCCTAATTCTTTGTAAATTATTTTAGCCTCGTTTGGTCTCACTTTATAGGTGATCGGAGTCCAATACGGTATTTGAGGAGATGAATATATCTCATTTAATTTATTTCGTGGAATGTTGTTTTTCTCGAGTCTTTCTATTACGTAATCCCATCCTCTAATGGGCGATGATTTACTTTTTACCTCGGCCCAAGATTCGGCAGTTTGACCTTTATACTGAGATCTAAGATCAGAGTATTGCGGTTGGGTCGGAATCCATATTTTATTACAGGCACTGGTCATGCAGGATAAAGTGGAGATGAAAGTTATAAAAGCTATTTTTTTACGCATTTTTACTTAAGTTTAATGGAAATTTTCAGTGGTTAATTGCGGTATCTGCTTCTATAGGCAAACGCCGCGACATACTTAGGTGTTATTATATCTGAGAGAGTAGCAATCTGGGAAGAGATTCTCTTCGAAAGCTTCCTTAACTTCTATCATGCTTTGTTCTATAGAAACCTCGTCTTTAAAATCAAGAACCTTTTCTATTTTTTTAGAACTAAGTCTGTAGCCTGTAAGATCAGGTTCCCCTGGTGTGAGATTGACAGTAACATCGGGACATACCTGCTTTAGAATATTGGCGACTTGGTTGATTTGTAAGCTTTGTTCGTGTGCACCTACATTAAAAATCTCCCCGCTTATGAGATTCTCATGAGCACTTAGGGTTAAGTGGATAGCCTTCGCAACATCTCTGACGTGAACAAACGCTCTAACTTGTTCTCCACTTACTATATTTACTTCACCTTTCATTAAAGCGTCTCTCATTAGGCCATTTATTACAAGGTCGAAACGCATTCTTTTTGAAACGCCGTGACAAGTAGCAATTCTTAGTGCGGTAGGATGAAAGTAGCCCTTTTTCTTTGTGTTTATTACTCGTTCTTCTAACCTGAGTTTAAGTCTAGCGTATAAGCTGTATGGGCTTGGGACAGAGGTTTCAAAGTATAGACCCTTTTCGTTGCCATAAATCGCGTGTGTAGAGGCTAAAATAAATCTAGAGACACCATGTTCTATCGCAGCATCTAGGACTACTGTAGAAGCAAGCAGATTGGTTGTCCTCATGGTCCCAATAGGCACCTCTTCTAACCTATGACCTACAACGGCTGCTAGAAGTATTACCGAATCAGCCTTTTTAACCGCTGCATTTACGGCGGTGATGTCACAAATCGTAGCTTCAATCAGTTGGAAATTGGGATGATCTTGTAAATGACGAATACCAAGGTCGCCAAATTGGAGAGAATCAAAAACGGTTACGTGGTATCCCTTCTCTAGTAGGAGTTCTGTCGTCGGACTTCCGATATATCCTGCACCGCCAAATATAAGTACTTTTTCCAAGATTAACTATGATTGTTTTATTACTTTTGTGCCACCTGAGCTGTCTTGCACAGTATAACCCATCGAAGTGATTTTGTCTCTTAGTTCGTCAGATAGCTTGAAGTCCTTGTCTTTTCTGGCCTGATCCCTTGCTTTTGCTAGACTTAGGATTTCTGTCGGGATTTCTTGGACTTCTAAGTCTAAAAGTTTTAGCCCTAATATCTCATCGAAGACTTTGATGCTGGCTAGTTTATTCGCATTGTTAGTATCTTTGGAGTTAAGTAGATCGTAAATTCTAGCGAGAGCTTGAGGAGCATTTAAATCATTGTAAATGGCTTTGTAGAATGGGGCGAGTAAGTTCTCTATATTTTCTTCTGGTAGATCGGAGTCCTGCTCGACATCTTGTTTTAGTGAATTGATACGTTGTTTTAGTTTCTTATACGCATTCTCGGCGCCCTGTAAACTATCCCAAGACCACGATAATTCTTGTCTGTAATGAGATTGTAAGCATAAGTATCTATAAGATAGAGGATCAAATCCTTTTTCAGTTAGAGTAGATAGGGTGAGGAAATCACCTTTAGATTTTGACATCTTGCCGCCACTTTCAACTAGAAATCCTCCGTGCATCCAGATTTCCGCGAATTGTTTACCTGTCGCACATTCGCTCTGCGCTATCTCATTGGTATGATGAACTGGAATATGGTCAATACCGCCACAGTGTATATCGAAGGATTCACCTAAGTATTCAATTGCCATTGCGCTACACTCGATATGCCAGCCAGGATAACCCCTTCCCCAAGGAGAGTCCCAAGTTAATTCTTGGTTTTCAAATTTGGATTGAGTAAACCAAAGAGCAAAATCTTGTGGATTTTTTTTATGAGTATCCACATCTATTCTAGCACCAGCTTTTAGATCTACTTGGCTCAAGCCAGCGAGTTTGCCGTAATCTTTATTAGACATGACATCAAAGTAAACATTACCTCCTGCCACATAAGCAAAACCTTTCTCAATTAGAGTCTGAGCAAGACTAATCATTTGGCTTATATGTTCAGTTGCTTTACAGACTATGTTTGGCCTAACGATATTTAGGGATGCACAGTCTTTAAAAAATATCTCTGTATAGTATGTAGCAATTTCAGCGGAGTTTTTGCCCTCTTTTTTAGAGGCTAAAAGCATTTTATCTTCCCCTTCATCCGCATCAGATACGAGATGACCAACATCTGTAATGTTCATAACGTGTTTTACGTTATATCCAAAAGTCCTAAGAGTTCTAGTGAGCAGGTCTTCGAAGATGTATGTTCTAAGATTCCCAATGTGTTGATAGTTATATACTGTTGGTCCACAGCAATATAATGAGATTTCACTACCTGGTGGTTTTGATAGTGTGGTTGTGGATCTACCCTGCGTATTAAATAAAGTAATTCTATTCATCAAAGCGTACTTGGTAATCAGACTGAACTTAGACTGAGGGCTTCTTTTTGAAAGTTTTCATAGTCAGTTTTAATTAATTCCATTGCTTCTTCTGGTGTATCAACGATAGATATAAATTCTAAGTCTCCTGGACTAATTAGTTTCTCTTTCGCCACCATCGTCTCCATCCACTGCATAAGTCCTTTCCAATACTCAGAGCCGACAAGTATTAGCGGTCGATTTGGCATATGACCAACTTGAATTAGTTGCCATGTGAAAAATAATTCTAACAAGGTTCCTATTCCTCCAGGAACGATAATAACAGAGTTTGAAAGTCGCATAAACGCATCTAACCTTGAAGAAAATCTTCGATGGTGATGTTTTATATCAAGATGTTCGCTAGGCTCTTCTTCGAATTTGTTTAGCTCGATTGTAATACCAAATGACTTACTTTTTGTGCCTGAGTTTTTTTTCCCACTTAGAACCCCTTTGTTTGCGGCTTCCATTAGTCCTGGACCACCACCTGTGAGTACATCTACACCCAGCTCACCTAATAGTTCGCCGATCCTTAAAGTAAGCTTGTACATGTCATCGTCCGGTCGAATTCTTGCACTACCAAAAATGCAAGTCCGGTAGAAATCACTAGTATAATTAGCCAGCTCTAGTTCCAATACTCTTGTTCTGTCTTGTAGGGCACTGAGTCGTTCTGTTAGTCGTCTTCTTCTAACTTTTTTTATATCATCCATTTGAGAAACTACTTAGAATTCGTTGATTATCTTTTTATCAATACTAGTAGAAACCGAATGGACCGAATCGTCAAGTTCCTTAATTGGAGTTTCCAGCTCTTTTAGTCGGGAATCTCTTTCGCTTTTAATATAGTCCAGCCTGCTCTCAACGAGTTTACACCACGCTTCCCAGCCTGGAGCATTTCGCCGCTCCTTTAGCATGCTTTCTAAGTCTTCTGGCGAGTCTTCTGGGTAATTTAGTATCATGGACTCGATTATGGAATGAGCTAGTTCTATAGCGCCGATAGTGTCCTCCATCTCATCTAAGGTTTCTGGAGTATCTTGACCTAGGCGTTTTTTACTCCGATTTAGCACTCTCCCTACCTCTTTAATCGCAAGACTAATCTCTGTTAATTCCTGCAAACGTAGTTTGACAACTCTAAGCCGAGGATTGTGGTGAGGGTAGAAAAATCGATATAAATCCATACTACTGAAGTTTCTGCCTATTCTATTAAGAGCTAAATGAATCTTAGGGTACGCTTCTCTCTCTAGTTATTACCCTAGCAGTAAAAGATAGTGTTAAGCACTACGAGGATGTATTAAGTTTAGATTTTAGTTCGATATCGAAGAATGTCGCGATCAGTTGTTCTGTATGGAACTCATGGGTTGGACTGAGGGAGTGAGTTTGTTGCAATATCGTCTAAGTCTTAGCCTGGATATTATCTACCATCTAAGCCTTAATTGAGGCTTAGATCAAGTGAGTTAAAGATTCCATTTTATAGAACAGCCAATGAACGGAGCTTCTTCTGTCTCAATCTTATTACCTGTTAATATGGCTTTTATCGCGTCATTTGCGTAGGCTTTTGTGACTAGCTTTTTATCTTTTGGTGAGTCATCAATTCCGCCGTGATAGCGTAGGGTCTGAGTTTTGTCGAAAATAAATATTTCTGGTGTCGCCTCTGCTCCGAAAGCCCTTGCGGTGGATTGATTGCTGTCGTGTAGGTAGGGAAAAGGGTAGTCTTTATCCTGCATTTTTTCAAAACTATCCTCAGGGTATGAGGCCCCATCGTTACTCATAACAAAAATCATTTGAAGCCCGGAGGACTTATAGCGATCCCAAAGTTCTAGTAGTCTTTCTTCGTATCCAATTGCGTAAGGGCAATGGTTGCTAGTAAAGCAAATTGCGATGCAAAGAGCATCTTGGAAGCTACTATTAGTATAAAGCTTCTTATCAATGCCTGGTAGGCAAAAGTATGGCATTGGTTCCGCTATTGAAAGACCAATGTTTAAATCAGTAGAGTTTTCCTGTATCACGATAAAAATACCATCATTTAAAGTTTGAATGCTCGCCGATTATAAAAAACTCTTTCATAGAAATTCTTTAACGACTTCAAAGTAGATTATCAATCCTTACATGTATTTTATTAAGTAGGATCAAAACTTTGTTGCTTAGGTAAGGTAATCGACCACTTTCGGCAAGAGGAGTAGGGTATTTTGCTGGCGATTTTTTCTATGCTTGCTTGATACTGGACAGTATTTGAGCTAAGTGTCTATAAATAAGCGATAAGGGGCAATTTATTTAATAATTTTTTATTTAGTTGACTTAGAAGTCTTAGTGATAAAAAATCCCCCACGAATAACCAATAAGGATTGCAAAAACCATGTCCAGCTCTTTAAGTACAGAGAATTTAAAATTAGCAGCCAATACTATTAGATTTTTAGCCGTTGACGGTGTGGAGAAATCTCAATCAGGCCACCCAGGAATGCCAATGGGGATGGCTGAACTAGCGTCAGTATTATGGCTAAAGCATTTAAAACATAATCCCAAGGATTCATCATGGTTAGGAAGAGATAGATTTGTTCTATCCAATGGCCATGGCTCAATGCTTATTTATTCAATGCTTCATCTGTCTGGTTATAAGGTGTCCTTAGATGATTTAAAACAATTTAGGCAATGGGATAGTAATACTCCAGGGCATCCAGAATCTTTTATGACGGATGGAGTTGAAACAACTACAGGTCCACTTGGTCAAGGAATCGGGAATGCGGTTGGTATGGCAATAGCATCGAAGTTAATGTCTGCTCGTTATTCAAGTGGCAAGTTTGATCCATTTAATCAGAAGATTTGGTGTTTTTGTGGTGATGGATGTTTGATGGAGGGAGTTAGTTCTGAGGCGTCTTCATTGGCAGGTCACTTAGGTTTGAATAATCTAGTAATTGTTTATGACGATAATAACATTAGCATCGCTGGTAGAACTGATTTGGCATTCACTGAAGATGTTGAAAAAAGATACCAAGCTTATGGATTTAAAACTATAAGAGTTGATGGACATGATGTTGAAGCGATTGATAAGGCTTATACTGACGCCTCAATGAGTAGTGAACAACCCGTATTAATACTTGCTAAAACGATTATCGGGAAAGGTAGTCCAAATAAATCTGATTCCTATGGAGTGCATGGTAGTCCTTTAGGTAAGGAAGAGCTGAAACTAACTAAGGAAGCTATGGGATGGCCACTTGAGCCTACTTTCTATGTTCCTGATGAAGTGCGTGCAGTATTTTCTCATACCACTGATGCTCTGTTGGAGAAGTGCGCAACTTGGAAAGAATCATTCGATGCTTGGGGGACTGCGAACCCAGAGAAATTGGCTCGCTTAAATCATCAGACCAACATCGATATTCCTTCTGACCTAGAAGATAAGTTAGTCGCGGTGATTAAAGATATAACTGCTCCTACTGCAACTCGAAAACTTTCTGAGTCCGTATTGCAAGCAGCTTCAAAGAATGTAGATTCTTTAATTGGTGGATCGGCGGATTTAGAGCCTTCTACTTTAACTTTAATTAAGGGTTCTACTGATATTGAAAAGGGCCAATTCGAAGGATTAAATTTAAGATTTGGTGTTAGAGAACATGGAATGGGGGCGATCATGAATGGCCTTAGCTACTATGGTGGCTATATTCCTTATGGATCTACCTTCATGTGTTTCTTGGACTACATGAAGCCTACCTTGAGATTGGCTGCCTTGTCTCATCTAAGAGGTTTATTTATCTATACTCATGATAGTATCTTCTTAGGAGAAGATGGCCCGACTCATCAACCAATAGAACATTTACAGATGATGAGATTGATACCTAATGTGCATGTTTATAGACCAGCGGATGCTTTAGAGACTGCTGTGAGTTATGCGTCTGCTCTACAGAAGAAAGATGGACCATCTGTGTTAGTATTTACAAGACAGAATCTACCTCAGATAGAGAGATCAGCTACTTTTGATAGATCAGAGATTAGAAGGGGTGCGTATAACATATATGAAACATCTTCTAAGCCAGATTTAGTATTTATTGCCACTGGTTCTGAAGTTGCTTTAGCCCTAGATACGGCGAAAATGATTGAAGGTGCTTCAGTGAGAGTAGTTTCTATGCCTTGTTATGAGAATTATAAGGTTCAAGATAGCGCATATAAGGAATCTTTAATTCCAAGTAGCGCTAAGAAGATTACAATCGAAGCTGGAGCAACCTTGGGTTGGTCTAGTATGGTAGGTGGTGGTCCTAAGGATTGTTTAAACATTGGTATCGATCACTTTGGAGCATCTGCCCCAGCAGAGGTGTTGGCTGAGAAATTTGGATTGAAGCCAGAACTTGTAAGAGCAAAAGTTAAAGAAGTTTTTGGAGTGTAGGCCATCTTTTTTAGTTGGTCAGAGTGATTTTTCTAATCACTCTGACCTCATAGATATAAATCAGTGTCTCATTAATATTGATGGTGACACTGGCATGTCGTTGAAATCTTCTGTATCGTAATCAAATTCATTGCGGGCTGTCTTTTCTGAGATTGGTTTATAAAGTGGATCTCCTACTAAGACCATCTTCCAGCTTAGATGCGTAGAAGTCATATAATAAATTTCGACGAGTTGGTATTTGCCTGACAGGAGAAGTGTGAAGAATTCATAGGGTTTGGGGAATGCATCTAGGTATGGCTCTGAGACTGCCCCAAGAGTTGCGACTACGCCATTATCAAGTAGGTTCTTACACCAACCCTTTTCTTCAGGATTCCTAAGACTCACAGCCTCTTCTGAGGCAATATGAAAGCCGATAGAACCTTTTTTAAATGAGTATAGGTTTTCATACTGTCTAAGTTGGTACCAACCTACATAGAGAGCAACATCCTTAGTTTTTTCTGCTAAAATATCATTACCATCAAATTCAACTTCAAATCTATCTCCGACTTCTATCTTTCTTGCCAATTGAACAAGGCTTTTGTCCCTCTCGGCATAGGCATCTTTTTGTTCCCAGGGGATACCTCTACTATCGATTAAAAAGTTCCCTTTTAGACTCTGCTCTTTTTCTGTTTCAATCGTGTTTTTAATAATTGTTTTCACTAATTCAGGACTAGATGCATCGAGCCTTGAGACTAAAAGCAGTCTTTTAATCGCAGAAAGCTGATTGCTTGCTTCGTTCTTTTTAGATGAGATGTCTTTGGTGAATAATGGGTTATTGATTTTATTAGATATAGGCGCTCCACCAGGTTGAATTTTTAACAAAGTGAGTTCGCTATCAACACTGGCTTCAGAATTAATGGCGAATAATGAATCTGCTAATAGATTGCTAACTCGAATTAATCCAAGAGTTCCTAGTAGGTCTTTTTGAAGAGTTAAGTAGCTGTCGAGTTTCTCTGAATTGGAAGGGGTATTGATTGCCTCAAGTTTTTTTTCCCTGAGCACAATTTGTTTTGTGATTTGTGTGCCCATATCCCTAGCGATATTCGGACTGTTTGCTAAAACACCCTTTAGGCCAATTAAATCCGTGATGGTTTGCATTAGGCTTTCCAGGGCTTTTCTATCAGACTTTGCATTAGCTAGCGTAGTCTTCGCATTGTTTATGAGAGTTGTTAGATATTCACTTGTTAGGCTCTCTAGGTTAATAGGGAGGTCTTTACTTGCACTTCCTCCGATCATTTTTAATTTTTGTAGGCCAGCAAGAGTTTTTGCTTTTAGCTCTCTGGAGCGTGCGGATAGTTGTAGTTTTAAGGACTCGGAGTTTTCCAAGGAGCTGTTTTCATTGATCTTAAGTGGAACACCATAAAAGGTAACTAAAACTAGTGCCTTTGAGATTAAGTCCTTTTCAGCAAGTGCCTTTTTTATAGGGATTAGAATTTCTTGATTATACTCTTCACGAGAAATAGCCTCGTTGCTGCTGGTTTTTATGGAGATAATGTTGTGGCTAGGGACATTTCTTACCTCAGCATAATACTTAGCAAGTTCACAGCTTGATTTAGTATTCTCATTGCAGACTAAAGCAACTTCAGATGGGAGAAATTCAGCCTGAGCTGAGACTGTATAGATTAGTATTAAAGTTAGAAATAGAAGGTGATTAATGGGAGATGTTTTCCTTGAAACATTTATTTTCAAACTAATTTCCTTTATTTAACTGTAATACGAAGTGCTTTTTTTTGCCTACTTTTAACAATAGAGCCTGCTCTTCTAGGAACAGGTTTTTTGTTACCGTAAGAAACGCATCAGAGACTTTTTCTCCGTTGATTGAGATGCCTCCACCTTCTAATAGCTTTCTTGCAGCGGATTTGGAAGTGGCGGCTTGGAGTAGAACCATTAAGTCTTGAATGTTTTTATTTTCTAAATCTGATTCATTGATAGTTTGATTAGGTAAGGTCGCGGCTATGGATAGAATTTCTTTTAAACCTAGAACTTCGCCTTTTTTAGAGAATAGAGCTTTTTGAGCTTCGATGGCACTTTGAAGCCCCGTTTCTCCGTGAATTAGGCTCGTCATGGTATCCGCTAGAGTCTTCTGAGCTTCTCTTTTATCCGGATCTACTTTTAAGCTTTCTTCTAAAGATTTTATTTTGACTTGATCAATGTCCGTAAAAAGTTTTACATACTTAATCGCGTCATCGTCGTTAGAGTTTAACCAAAATTGGTGGAAGTCGTATGGAGAGGTGGCTTCGGCTGATATGTAAACTGCACCAGTCTCCGTTTTTCCGAACTTTTTACCACTCGAAGTCGTAAGGAGTGGGAAGGTAGCTCCAAAGGCTTGTTCTCCTTCGGGCATAGATTTTTTAATGAGATCAAGCCCTGCTGTGATATTCCCCCACTGGTCTGATCCTCCGACTTGAAGGATGCAGTTATATTGTTTGTATAAGTGAAGAAAGTCATAAGATTGTAGGAGCATGTAGCTAAATTCAGTATAACTAATGCCCTGTTCTCTTTTTGTAAGTCTTTCTTTTACCGACTCTTTAGAGATCATCTGATTGACTGAAAATAGTTTGCCTGTATCTCTTAGAAATTCTAGGTAGGATATGCCTTGTAGCCATTCGTGGTTTTTAACAACTTCGTATTGATCGTCTGATATGCCAGATGCCTTAAAGAAGTCTCGGATGTTTTTTTCAAGGTAGCTCGCATTTTCTAAAACTGCTTCCTGAGATAAGAGCACTCTTTCTGAGCTTTTCCCTGAGGGGTCTCCAATCATGGCAGTAGCGGTGCCTATTAATGCTAGGCCTTTATGCCCTTTGTCTATTAATCGTTTCATTGCGATTAGGGGAACAAGGCTTCCTGCATGTAAACTGCGACCAGTAGGATCAAATCCGCAAAAGAATGTGCAAGGTTTACTTTTTAGAACTTTCTCTAGCTCTTCTCTGTGAGTGCAATCATCCAGACTACCTCGTTCAGATAAATAGTCTAGTACGGAAGTGGAGTTAGGTTGCGGGGTATTCATTCGTAGTGGATCGTTTTGAGCAGTGTTTAAAATCATTTAAAATCCAATGGGCTTCCAACAAGGAATTTAATTCGGCTTACAATACCACCATAACCCATTTGGCATAGCTTCTCAATTATATGGGATTCCTGAAATGTGAGTTCTTGAGCCCAGCTAGCATCAATTACTTTTACGCTTAGAATTCCTTTTCTAAGTTCGTGAGGCTTTGAGACTTTGCTGAAATTTTCACCCACAACCTCTTTCCAAGATTTTAGGAATTCCAGGTTTTTTGCCTCGGAAATATCTTTTTTCTTTAGTACTGACTTTAGTATGTCTTCTACAGCGGTAGGTGTGGATCTTCTATTCATCCTAGGATGATTAATCTTTATTTGAAAAAAGATAAATAGTTTCTTTAGGTTTACTTAGTTTTAGCTTTTCTCTCGCCTCTTTTTCTAGGTAGGCATCATTAGAGTTTAGTCCGTAGAGTTTAGTATTTTCCTCAAGATTTCTGATTTTTAGGTCTTTTAGCTGGGCTCGCATGCCCTTAAGATCACTATTGATTTGTATGTACTCTAGTAAACCATTCTTTCCAAATACTCCGATGAGAGTAATGATAAGGAGGACGGCTATAGAGAGTTTCTTTTTAAGCATGGATTATGTGCAACTTCACTGAAATTTTTGATCTTATTCCTAACTTTAGGTAGTAAGGCGACATGTTATATCAAATAGATCTCCTAGGCTAGGAGTGTTTTACAAGGCAAAATAAATTATGAGTACTACAATCAAGTCCGTAGCGGCATTTGAAATCTTAGATTCAAGAGGTAATCCGACAGTTTGCGCAAGAACTACCTTAAGTGATGGTTCTGTAGGATATGCGAGCGTTCCATCTGGTGCTTCTACTGGAGAGCATGAAGCAGTAGAGTTGAGAGATGGAGACAATGCAAGATATAGAGGAAAGGGCGTTCGAAATGCTGTTAAAAATGTAAATGCTTTATCTGCTAAGTTAAGTGGAAAGGATGCGTTTGATCAAAGAGCCGTAGATGAGTTTTTGATACAAGAAGATGGTACGCCGAATAAGGGGAACCTAGGAGCAAATGCGATCTTAGGTATTAGTTTAAGTTTGGCGAGAGCGGCTGCGAATGCAAAAGGCCAGGAATTATTTGATTACTTAGGTCATGGGAAAGGGCGTCTCTTACCAGTTCCTTTGATTAACGTTATCAATGGTGGGGCTCATGCTAACAACTCATTAGATATTCAAGAGTTTATGTTGGTTCCAGCTGGGTTTAGTAAATTCTCAGAAGCGATTAGGGCTGGGACAGAAATATTTCATGAATTAGGTTCTTTGTTAAAGCATGATGGTTATGACACTGGAGTGGGTGATGAGGGTGGTTATGCTCCTAGATTAGAAAGTACGGAGTTGGCTTTTGACTTTTTAATTCGTGCAATAGAAAAGGCTGGTTATAAGCCTGGAAAGGAGATTTCTTTGGCATTAGATGTTGCTGCTAGTGAATTACTTGTAGAAGGTAGTAGCGCTACTCCTAAGTATAGGTTCAATAAGGGATCTGGAGAAGTATTTACTTCTAATGAACTTGTTGATGCTTATGCCACTTGGGCGGCTAAATATCCTATCGTTAGTATTGAAGATGGTTTAGGTGAGAATGATTGGGATGGTTGGAAGTATATGACTGATAAGTTAGGGGCACAAATGCAGATAGTCGGAGATGATCTATTTGTAACTAATGTCACTAGACTTGAAGAAGGTATAAAGAGAGGCGTTGCAAACTCTGTATTGGTTAAATTAAATCAAATTGGTAGTTTGAGTGAAACTTTAGATACTATAAAGTTATCTCAGGATAGTAACTACACTACTGTTATTAGTCATCGGTCTGGTGAAACTGCTGATACTACAATTGCTGACCTTGCAGTCGCAGTGAATGCTGGCCAAATTAAGACTGGTTCTATGTGCAGAGGGGAAAGAGTTGAGAAGTACAATAGGCTACTATTAATTGAAGAGATGTTAGGTGATTCAGCGGAATTTAAAAATCCTTTTAAATCCTAATTAATGCCAGCCAATAAAAAGCAGAGCATGAAGAGGCTAGTCAAAATTCTTTTGGCTGGCCTCTTTCTTTTAGTTCTATTTAAGAGTGTCGGATTCGGTGCCTTGGTGGAGCAGCTAGAGAATATTAATTATATATATTTTAGTCTGTTTTTGTTTATCTCTCTTCCCATGATATGGGCGAGCTGCATGAAGTGGGCTTTGTTTCTTGATGATCAGGTAAAAGTTGTTAGCCTGATGCGACTTTACATAATCTCCTATTTTGTGAATTTATTTGCACCTTCTACCATCGGGGGTGATGTGGCTAGGAGTTTCGGTTTAGGAAAAAAAATTAACAGCCAATCAAAAGCATTGGCAGCTACTTTTTTTGAAAGATTAACAGGCCTATTAACGATGTTAGCCTTAAGTGCAGTTTCTTTGATTTGTAGCAAAGAGCTACTTCAAGCTTTTGGATATTATGTTCTGTTTTTTCTTCTTATAACCTTGTTTATAGGCGGTTTGTTTTTTGTGCATGGTGTCAGAGTTGTAATGCTGAATATCGTATTGAAGATGTTGTCTTTGGCAAGTAAATTTCCTGGCTACATTAAGATCAAAACATTTTTTGAAAGTTTAAAAGAAGAAGTGAGTTTTTCTGGTAGGGTGATTTTCAAATCCTTTCTTTGGTCAGCGGTGTTTCATGGCTTAACTATAATAAATACTTACCTCGCAGGGAAATCTATTGGAGTAGAAAATCTAGATATGTTGAGCCTTACAGCTGTAGTGCCGATGGTGCTCTTAGTGTTGACGATTCCCCTAACGCCAGGTGGTTTAGGCGTACAAGAAGGCGCTTTTGTATTTCTCCTAACAAAAGTAGGAATCTCAAGCCCTGAAGCCTTAGCGATTTCATTGTTGTTGCGCTTGAAAAATTTAATTCTTTCAGGGGTGGGGGGATTGTTGTTGATGAGGCGAGGGTAGTGATTTTTGTTGTGAGTCGTAGTTTGTCAGCCGTTCTGTAATATTTCATCAAGACAAATCAATTTACTAAAACCGCCTTCTTTATTGAGTTTTGGATCTAGTTTGTTTACAGTAATTAATACCTTTTGAATCCCGTCAGGCGTCAGTTCCTTAAAGACCTTTTGTTCCTTCTCCCGCATTTCTTCGATGACCTTAGTGGTGATGGCTGTAGAATACTTAACTTCACATATCGTGATGATTTTATCTTTTCTTATAAATGCTAAGTCAATTTGAAACCCTGTTTGTTGATCATCTTTTTTATACCAGGCACCAGAGGAGTACATGATTCCTGAAAAACCTAATATCTTTGCAACTATTTCATGATGTTCTCTAATGCAGTTCTCGAAAGTTAAACCTTTCCAAATTTCTAGCTCTGATTGTTTAACGACATTGGAAAATGTTAAGCTGTTATTGGTATTATTGATATTTTTTAAATTGGGTTGAATGAATTTGAAATAGAAACGCAGATATGCATCTCTGAGTTTATAGCGTTTTAAATTGGAAGTATCAGGCTTATTTAGTGGAGTGTAACGGTAAATAAATCCTGCATATTCTAAATCTTCCAAGATTTCACTTAGTCTGCCTCCTGAACTCAATTCTACCTTTGATTGAATATTGGTTTGTGTTGCGTGAGAGCGAGAGGCTAGGAATTCGACTATATCTTTATATGCTCTATTCGCGCCGAAATGGCTGACAAATAGCCGGTCTATTTCATTAAGCAGGTATCCGCCTTTTGAAAAACACAGAGCTTCAATATTTTGTTCAAATGACTTCTCTCGATCAAATAACTCTAGATACTTCGGCACTCCGCCAACGGCTAGATAGTAGTTTAATAGATTCTTATTGTCTGTAGTGCTTTTAAAAAAACCATTAAGAGTCTCAGGTAGGGAAAGTTCCTTCAACTCAATAAATGTGTTGATTCTGCCATAGAGCGCCTTTGATTTTATGACTTTTTTTACTATGAAGCTTGAAATGGAACCGCAAATTATCAAATGAATGTTGTTATCTTTAATAAAGAAATTATCCCAGACATATTTTAAGTAGCTTGTGAGGCGAGTTTTTTCAGCTGAAAGCCATTGATATTCGTCTAGGAAAATGACCGTAGGTTGTTGTTTTATAAAGTTAGAAAGGGCGATTAGAAGTTTGGTCCAGCTAGATGTATCAAGTAGTGTGTGTTCTCTTAGGCCGGAATATCGATGAAGAGTAGTCGCGAAATGTTCTCTTTGTTCCTGTTCAGAGGCCCCTTCAATGCCCTCGAATTTGATTAATTTGGAGTCTTTAAAAACATGCTCAATTAAGCTAGTTTTACCAATCCGCCGTCTTCCATAGAGGGCGGTGATTATAGAACCTTGACTAATATCCTGAGCCTTTAGTAGCTCGATGTAGTTTTCTCTCCCTATAAATTGTTTTCTGGTCATGGCGAGATACTATCAAAAAAGACCGGAATCCGCCAGATTTTTATTCTAAAAAGCGGCGGATTGGAACCAAAAGTAACCCCAATCCGCTGAGTAAGGGGTGCTTGATGGGAGGAAAAGACAGGAATAGTAGGTGATTAGGGGGTAGGCAGGCTTTTAATATGCAGGAATTAACTTCAAAAGCTATATATTGCCAAGCAAGTCATTTTCTACTTGGCAGTTTAGGTCTAATATGCTAAGTATAACATATACTACTTAGCACCTATTTCAATGATTACAGCCACTTACTCTATAGATGACCTCATCAACAAGCAAAAGCAGGAGTTATTGCTCTTTGCTAAAAAGAGGTATTTCAGACGTTCAAAGGAACAAGACCTGATTAGTGCTCTTGATAATTCTTTAATCAAAATAGTCCTTGGTCCAAGGAGAGCTGGCAAATCTAGGCTTATTCAACATGTTCTTGAAGATAAAAAAATTGCTTACCTTAACTTTGAAGAAGAGTTGTTTCAAAAATCTTCTGGTGACTCGATCATTGACTCCGCTCACAAAATTTATCCTGAGGCACAGTATTGGTATCTAGATGAAATACAAGATTTCCCTGAATGGGAGACGCTTGTGAATAAACTACATAGAAGAGGTTACAATTTAATTATAACGGGCTCAAATGCAAAACTTTTGGGCTCTGAACTTGCCACAGCACTTACTGGTAGGCACATTGCTATAGAGCTTTTTCCATTTTCATATAGTGAATACATTGAAGCAACTAACATACAAAGATCATGGGAAAGTTTTCAATTTTATCTGGAACGCGGAGGGTATCCCGAGGTATTATTTGAACCATCAATAGACCACATAACTTATCTAAAGACTTTATATGATTCTATTATACTAAAAGACCTAGTAAGAAGAAAAAGAATCCGTAACCCCTTCTATTTAACCAACACTCTTTCCCTAATTGTTAGCAATGTTACCGCTCGCACTAGTGCTCGTGCGTTATCTAAGGCACTCGACTCAACTCCCAGCCCCACAACAATTGAGAACTACTTGGGTTATATGGAGGAAGCATATCTTGTAGAAACGACACAAAGCTTTTCAAACAAAATAAAGGAAAGAATAAGAGGGGAGCGAAAACCCTACCTAATAGACACAGGGGTAATCAGTGCATTAAATTCAAGTCCGCTACCTGTCCTTGGGAAACAACTAGAAAACGCAGTCTATCTTCATCTTAGAAGAAATGGGTATAAAAGTGGCTCGTCTATTTTCTACTATCGCCTAGAAGATGGAAAGGAGGTAGATTTTTTAGTTAAGGATGGCCATAAAACATCTCAGCTTATTCAAGTATGTTTAAATATTTCCGACATGGAAACCAAAGAAAGAGAAGTACGCGCGCTAACCTCTGCAAGAAAGAAATTTCCCGAAGCCAAACTAACTATAGTCACTGCAAACGAATCAGGAAGTATTGGGCTACCCGGAAAAGGGGAAATTTCTCTTGTTCCGGCTTATGAGTATTGTCGTTAAAGATTTAGCCCTCAAACCCCATGCCATATCATTCTGTGCCTCGTATCTTAACGATCAAAGCTCTTTGAGAATTCTCTCCATTGCCAAGCCTTCCAGTTCTTCTTCTTTGAGAGTCCCATCTAGTATCAAGAATCTATCAGCATCTTCTTTGGCTAACTTAAGAAATCCGTCTCTGATTTTAGTGTGGAATGAAATATCTTCCTTTTCTATGCGATCGAGCGATGATCTGGATTTTGCGCGAGTGAGTGCTGTGGTGGGGTCTAGGTCAACCAAGATAACTAGATCTGGTATTGTAGTACCTACGACTAATTGTATTAAAGTATCAATCATTCCACGCTCAAGACCTCGTCCAAAATGTTGATAGGCTAGGGTGGAATAGAAGTATCTATCACATAAAACTAATTGCCCATCATCGAGCGCTGGAAGTATTATTTCTTCTATATGTTGCGCCCTATCAGCAAAAAAAAGCAATAGCTCAGTTTTAAAGTCCATGCTAGAGAATTCTTCTCGATCCGAAAGTAGTAGAGTGCGAATATCTTGGCCGATTTTTGTTCCGCCTGGCTCTCTCGTTAGAAGTATGTTGTACCCCGCCTTTTCTAGGGACTCTTTAAGTCTTCTATTTAGCGTGCTCTTCCCTGAGCCCTCAATACCTTCTATGACAATGAACTTACCTTTTTTGTTCACTATTATTCCTTAGCAAGAACAAGTTCGACACCATTGATAAGTGTTTTTGGGGTGAATGGTTTTGTGATATAGTAGTCAACTTGGTATTGATTGTAGCCAGACATGATGTCTTCATCTTCGCCTTTGGCGGTAAGCATGATAACTGGAGTGCTTTGAGTATTTGGACGCATTCTTAGTCTTACGATTACATCGTAACCAGAAAGTTCAGGCATCATGATGTCTAGTAGAATTAACTTTACTTTAGTGTGAGTTAAAAGCTCTAGTGCAATTACTCCATTCTCGGCTTCTAAAGTCTTATATCCTTTGGCATTTAATATAGTTCTAATTATCGTTCTAGTATCCGAATCATCTTCGACTATTAAAATGGGTAAATCTTCGTTCACTGGCTGTATTTATTATGATTTAATGAATAGAGGCTATTTTTATAGACGTAAATAGCTGATTAGGGAAGTCTTTAAGGCATGATTTTGTTGGTGAACCTAGGACATTGGCTTGCTGGCCACTTACTTTTATGAAATTACCAATAAAAACAATACTTCCATTATTTAGGCCGAGGCAAGGAGTATTGGTATTAAGGTCTTTCACTTCAATTTGCCCTAGTATGCTATAAACGAGAAGCTTAGTATTCTGTGGTAGTTTGTTGGAGTTGGAGTTGGAGCTAGAGATGGAACTGGAAACAGTGTTGATCGTAATATTATTATAGGCAGCTATAACGATATAGCTACTTTCATTGCTGGGTTCGATTATTAAGCTATCTATACTTAGTTCGCCTAAAGAAACAAAAATTGGCTTAGTGTTTAGAGGCTTAATTCTTAGTTCTTTAATGTGAGTGTATGTGAATGCTGCAATCTCATTTGAGCTAAGTAAGTGTGTGTTTAGATCGCAGTATGCGTTGCTCGTTTGGAGAGTGTTGTTAGTGCAAGGTAGAGAATTAAATTGCATGGACTGTAAAAGGGACCAATTTAGCATTGGATTTTTGTTCTCAATGGAGAATTTATATCTTGATCCAGCTAACTTAAGCGATGATTTAAGGCCTTGGTTGATAATAGGGAAATTCGTAAGATAAGGATCGTTTTCTAGCAGCGTAAATAGAGCTTGTTTGTCTTGTCTATCTTCTTTTAAAACTTGGCCCATGGTTTGTTCTCGATAAAGTTTAGCTTTATTTAAAGTCCAGAGTGAATCTATGTTGATTAGTGCTAGGGTTAGAAATAGTAGGAGTAGGATTTCAGAGAATCCTAACTCTCGATTTTTGTGTAGAAAGTTAAAAGTCGAGAGCATGGAGCCTCATAAGGGGAGCTTCTAAATGAGTGGTGCATTCAATAGACTTTTTAAGATTAGAATTTGTGAGTTTAATCTCGCAGAAACCCTCTTGTGTATGTTCTAAACTTACTTCTTCAAGAAGCGGTTGATTCTCATTGCTGAGTAATGAGATCCTTCGCAGGGTATTGTTTGAGGTAGTAAATAGTAGAAAGTGATCTTTGATTGGATAGATAATGGCCGGAGTACTTGTTTGTCCACTGTGGTTTATAGTGTGTTTTATCGAAAATATTTCCTTTGCTGCATTTAGGTTTGTTTCATTGAATTCAATTTGAATAAGGTCTTTGGCTAAGAATACTACCTTAGGTTTCTCAAAGATTAGGTAGTCGTTCATCGGTTCCGGCGAAAACCAGGCTTTTATATCCCCGTTTATATAAGTAGATTTATTAAAGCTACCTTGGAAGCGAGCATGTTGGATGTCGTTTCTTAAGAGCATGCTACCTTCAAGCTCAAGCAACTCAAGGATAGCTGCATTCGTGTTGGGTCTTGAGTTAGTCGATAGATTGTTGACCTTTTGAATGAGATAGTCAGGAGCATCACTTAGGTGATGCCATCTATGGGTGGGAATATGTTTTGATAAGGTGTATTTAGTGATTGGAAGGAATAAGCTTTCCTCTAAATTATAGAGTTTCTCTCGATCAAGAAGTGTTTCCTTCGTAATTAAATATGGTTTGTTCATACTTAGAAAGGCTTGAGAGACTATACTGCTGAGAGTGATAGAGAAGAATATATACACGAGTAGTTCGAGGAGGGAGAATCCTCTGTGTTTTAGATTATTGTTCATTGAGAAAACTTATGCTTATCTTCTGACTTGATTCAAGGCATTCTGAATAAACAAAACCATTACTCAAGACCTTGTTTTCACAGGTTGTCGTGTCTAATTCGCTTAAAGTTTTAGTTTCGTTCTGTTCTAATTTTTTTATAGCATCGCTATTTTTACTATTTCCTAAGGCTATTTTTGCCTGTTTGATGGTCGTAGCAAATGATAGTATGGCACCTAGAAATAGATTTACTAAGGAGAGTAAGATTAATATTCGTAATATGTAAAAGCCTTTATTCATAGGTGTCTTTTTTATTTTAATTGAAGTTAATTCTTTTAATCCTGCCTCTGAGAGAAATGCTAATAGAGCAGTATGTTTCGGAGTCCTTGCTAACCTGAATCGTTGCTGGGGAGGCTACTTGGTTTGCATAAAATAGTACTGTGTTATCTAGGTGTGCTCCTGATTTTATCTGTACTCGATTCTTATTAACGTCTTGTCTAAAAATAATTTCACCATTGTTTAAACCTATGAGTTCCTTATTGTTTTTAAGGAGTAGTGTCGTTGTTAGATTTTTAGCAAGGGCTGTAAATCTTAAGCTTCTTAGGTAATCTTCAAGTTTTCCGCACAGTCTATGACTACTTAGTCTGCTTAAGTACTTCTCAGTTTGTATGTAACTAGAGCTAACGATTGATATGATCGCAATAGTTACGAGTACTTCTAAAAGGCTGAATCCAGAATTCTTTTTCACACTTGGCTCGATATGGTGTTATTAATTAAATTCCCCCTGAAACCCATACTCCTTTCTAGTTAGCCAAAGCCAACTTGGGTCAAAGGGGTTGAGAGGTGCGCTAATGGAACCTTTATCGTTATTTCTATTTTTTTGATTCAGATTTTACTAGTCCTTGGGAAAGTCCTAGATATGACTACTCTTTTATGGAGTTCTGAGTTCTTTTAATGCGGGATCTTTCTGATACATGAGGTAATACATCGTTTAGTAGTTGGGCTACTATCCTGAAGACTTTCCTAGCCTCAAGTGGAACGGGTCTAGAAACTCCACAATCTGCATAAAGAACCAGAGGGTTTAGAGATTGGCTGGTTATTGGCGAAATGGCGTAAGAAGTTATTCCAAAAGGCGTACAGGGATCATCCTTTTCAACACTATTATATGATTGAATTCTTATTGCGAGTAGTGAAAGGGGAGAGAGTGGATCAGATATATCGAGTTTATCATTTTTACGAATTTCTTCGAAATCCTCGCCAACAGCCGAGTGTATAAGAGGCGTTTGTGGAGGTGATGAATATTCAATTATTGCAGCCCTAGTAAAAGGGCCTTGTTCTGTAAGTATCGACATCAGATCTTTTAACAAACCGGTTACGGAAGTTGCTTCCTGACAGAGGTATTGTAGCAGTCCGTAGATTGCTTGGGAATCAACTGAAAGTTCTTTTCTCGTGTATTGAGGTTTTGGTGTAGTCTCGATTTCTTTTAATAAATTCTCTCTGGAGAGCACAATCGTATTACTGGGTATGGGTTCTGCGAGTGGCGTTTCTACTGAGTAGTCTATTGCCGTTACTTCTAAATCTTCTTCTTGTTCAGAGTTAGCAAGTGAAAGATCATCGATGGATTCCTTCACCTTTTCTTTAGCGTTATATTCTAAGGCCTCTTCTATTTCTTCTTTTATAATAGAAAAAATAGAGTCACTAATTTTGAGTAATCTTAAACTGCTTTTTGTCGGAAGAGTATTCGTAGAAAGATATTTGTCCCATTTATCATCTTCTATAGCTTCAACGATTTCAATCGCAGATTGAGTTATGAACCTCAGAGATGATTGAGCAGAAGTTTTGCATTTTAGCTCTTTGTCGTATGCAAAGAAAAGAGTATTTGGTAGGCCTTTGTCTTTAAGGTATTGAATCTGAATTTCTTGTAGATTGATTTTAAAATGAGACTGGAGTTTGAAGGTTAGTGCGGTACGTCGTTTTAGAGAGGATATTTCTAAATATGCACGCTCTAAAACTTTGCAGCACAACATTTGGCCTGTGTATGATAAAATCGCAGCAGTTTGGGCTGCTTCGGCAATGTCCTTTTGAAGATGGCTGCTGATGATTTCTGCGACCATCCCGGCTTTAGCCGCAAGCTTTCTTAGGCTTTCTAGTTCTATCTCAACATCGTAGTCATCTATGTCTTCTCTAGATTGTATCTCTAAAAATAGGTCAACTAGATTCTCAGAGCCAATTCTTATCACTGCCGATTGCACAGCGGCTATACCAGTTTTATCCGCGGTACTAAATGTTGTGTTGGCCTTACTTAATACTTCTAGAGTTATCACTGGGTCGCGTAGGACAGTATCAGCGAGTTTTGTAATTCTTATGTTCTTGTCAGATGCAAGTTGCAAAACGGATTCTAGCACAGAAGGGTTGGCGGGCAGATTGGCACTTAGGAGTTGCACATCCAGTCTTACGGACTTAGATGACGCCGACTTATGGTCATCTGCTAGATCCTTTATGATGTCGATTTCTTCTTTCATTTTCTATTCCCTGGTCCTTCCAACTTACCAGTGTTAAGTCGGAACTAATCAACTTAGTCTTAACGGATAAATTTATAATTAATCTAAAAGAATATGGCCAATAATATCAGGGACTTAGTTTTCTGGGTGATGCTCCGCTTTATGCTTCTTTTTGAATGGTATAGAACGGGGGAGCAATTTCCCCTGTTGGGACTACTAAAGTATTGATTTTATTTTGTATTATGGAGCAAGCTTTTTAGAGTAGGCTGGGAGCGGGATTTGATTTGAAAATTTAGAAAGATAACTAAATAAGGATTAGAATGTCTGAGACACGCTTAGAAAAAGATTCAATGGGTGAAATGAAAGTACCTGCAAAAGCTTATTACGGAGCGCAGACGCAGAGAGCAGTAGAAAATTTCCCAATTAGTGGTGAATCTTTAAGTAAGGAAATTATTAGTGCATTAGCGCTAGTGAAGTTAGTTGCGGCTAAAGCAAATCATTCTTTAGGGCTATTAGATGAAGCTAGAGCTAAGAGTATTATTCTTGCTAGTGATGAAATTTTTCAAGGCGGTTTGTTGTCTGAGTTCGTTGTCGATGTGTATCAGACTGGATCTGGAACATCTTCTAATATGAATGCGAATGAGGTAATCGCACGTAGAGCGGGAGAATTGATAGAAGATAAAGAAGTTAAAATTCACCCCAATGACCATGTTAACATGTGTCAATCATCTAATGATTCTATTCCTACTGCTATTCATATCGCGGTAGCTAGAGCTATTACCGAGAATTTACTTCCCGCACTTGAGCTATTGAGAACTACACTAGTTGCTAAAACAGAAGAGTTCTCTGATATTCTAAAAACAGGTAGAACTCACTTGCAAGATGCTACTCCTATGACTTTGGGACAAGAGTTTAGTGGGTATGAACGGCAAGTAGAGCAGTCTATTTGGAGAATTCAAAGGTCATTGACTTCAATTTTTGAGTTGCCTCTAGGTGGAACCGCCGTGGGGACTGGCTTAAATACTCATGAGAATTTCCCACGAACTGCAATATCTGAAATTGCAACAATTACAGGACTGCCATTCTTTGAAGCTTTAAATCATTTTGAAGCGCAAGGCTCTAAGGATGGATTGGTCGAGATGTCAGGTCAGTTGAAGTGTGTTGCCACAAGTATCTTTAAAATAGCAAATGACATTCGTTGGTTATCTTGTGGGCCTAGATGTGGAATCGGTGAATTGTCTATCCCTTCAGTACAACCAGGATCCTCTATTATGCCAGGTAAAGTTAATCCAGTTATTATAGAGTCTCTACTTATGGTTTGCGCTAGAGTTATTGGAAATGATTCTGTAGTGACTAGTGGTAATATTATGGGGAGTGCTTTCGAGTTAAATGTGATGATGCCAGTTATGGGTCAGTCATTGCTAGAGTCTATAAGGCTTCTAGCTAATGGAGTTAAGAATTTTTCTGAAAAATGCGTTAAAGATATTGTCGCAAATAAAGAAAGGTTAGAGAGTTTAGCAGAGGCTAGTATTGCTACTTGTACAGCGTTAGCTCCAATTATTGGTTATGATAAGTCCGCAGATCTGGCTAAAAAAGCCTTTCTATCTGGAAAATCATTGAGAGCAGTGGCAAAGGAAGAGGCTGTTTTGCCAGATGATGAGCTTGATAAGGCTTTAGATCTAATGAGTATGACTAAGCCTGGATTATAGGAGGTATTTAATTTGAGTAGTTCTGTAACACTTGAGTTGCTTTTTGAGAGTAAGGCTTTTCAGGTTGCTCCTGCGGATAAGCCATTTCTATATACGTCCGGTTTGATCGGCCCGTTTTATATTAATACTCATTTCTTGTGTGGTGGGAAGGAGAGTGCTGAGGCTGAGTTGGCTTATTTGGATGAGACGAGTGCCGAGCCTGTTCGAATTGTAAAGGAGTTCCCTGAAAGGCTTGAGGGAATAATTAGAAGTTCGCCTATTTATTCAAACGTTATTGATAAAATGCTTGAGGTCGTTCGTGCGATGGACTTAGTGCTTAGTGATTATGTTGTGTCTGGTGGACAAAGAAGGGATTGGTTTTTTTCCATACCATTAGCTGCTCGCCTTGGATTGCCGCATGTGTTTTTGTTTAATGATGGGCTTGTATTAGATGAGAAAGGGCTTCCTCCTAAAGGTTTAGAGCGGAAGAAGTCTATTCATTTTGCAGATCTATTAACTTTGGGATCTAGTTATACTAAAAAATGGATTCCTGCTTTGGCTACCTATGGCGTTGGGATAGAATTGTCCTATAATTGTGTGGATCGTCTTCAGGGGGGCGAACAGAATTTACTATCAGCAGGAGTTACTGAGGTTTTATCCATGTTTAAGATTGATGAGAACTTTTTTAAAGAGGCTTTAGATCTTGGGGTACTTAGCGTTTCACAACATGAGGTCATCTCTTCTTTCCTAGGGGATAATAAGGGCTCTATGAGGGATTTTTTGTTGTCTAACCCTGGCTTTGTTAAGGACATATTAGAATCGGGTGACGATAAGTCTAAAAAAAGAATTGCCTCTATGTTGGAGCAGGATTTGTATGATCTACCTAAGGACTATTTAACTTCTTAGGTGCTTAGTAGTCTAGTTCTAGGCAGGCTAGGTTCTCTGAGTAGCTTAGTCCTTGGCAGTTGGTGTTTTTGTTTAAAGAGCTTTCTAGTCTTACATTACTTAGCCCAAAAGATTTTAAATTCTCGATAATCAGGTTTACGTACTTATAGCTTTCCTCATTTGAAACTTCATCTAATTTATTTAAGCGAATTGTAGCAGTCTTTTTAGAGGCTTCCATTTTATTGCTGAGGTTAATTATCTCCCTTTCACCTTTAGTGCTCAAACCTTTGTCTGTAAACCAGTCTGTGGTGATCGCCGTTTTAATGGATATTGACTCTTTATTGGATTCTGAGTCTGCTGATTTGAAGTAGAGTTTATGAGCTATCTTTTGGGGTAAGCTACTATCCTCTTTGTGTAGGATGCTCGGTTTTAGGTCATATTTTAGAATGGAGAATCTAAGCACAAAGAAAGATAAGACCAGTAGGAAAAGGTCGGTGTATGATAGTAACCAGTTTTGATTGTTTCTTATAGAGATGCTTGGCCTATTCATCATGGCTATCTAAGTTGATATTTTTAACCACATTTAAATTGATGTTTTTATAAGCAGTAGATTTACCTAGAGTATCATTGAGTAGTTCGTGCACTTTGTTTAATATTTTCATAGTGGCCATCAAGTCTTTATCTAGGGATAGTCCTTCTACGAATTGATCAATATTTACTTCGAGTGAAGATCTACCTAGGCAGATGGCAGCGCTCTTAAGGGCGGCTAATGACTTTGGTTCTAAGATTTCTTCAAGCCTTGTATTGTCCTTATTCATTGCTTTATTGCTGGCTTCGTTATTCTTAAGCTCTAAGGATAAGCCATTTTCTAGTATGTCTTTACAGAGAACCTCTTTTGGATCAATTTTCGGCTCTTGTTTTACTAACATAATATCTGTTTTATCTTTTGCAATTGTTATAAAAAAGGCGATTAAGATTAGCGAAATGCTGGCTGATATGAAGAGGTGATTGTTTTTAGTGGCGCGCATTTTAGCTCTTAGGTTTTTTTCCTTAGAATGTAATGGATTAAAATGTAAAGGAGGAGAGTCGCTCTCTTAACATCTCAGGGTTTAGCCCATCATAGATGGCATCTAATCCTTCAATTGTAAGGTCACCCAATAGTTCTAGTTCTTTAGCTTTGCTTTCCAGTTTAAGAGCAAGAGGTTGAAGAACTAAATAGGATAGCATTGCACCATAGAGGGTCGTAAGTAGTGCGACGCTCATGCCGCTTCCTAGCAATTCTTGATTTGTGATATTGCCTAGCATCTGAACTAATCCGACTATCGTACCGATTAGTCCAAGGGCTGGAGCAATCGTAGCAAGTGATTGTAGCATATTTGCTCTAGCCATGACCTGTTCTGTGCCCAGTTTAGATTCTAGTTTCCCCACGTGAAGCACTTGATTTTTTGGTGCTCCATCGGCGATAAGTTGAAGGCTTTTTTGTAGGATCGAATCATTCATTTTCTTTGATACATCTTCAAGAGCTAGAGGGCCTTTTTTTCTTGCGATTTTAGCAATTGTAGTAAGTACTTGTAGCCGTCTTTCTAGGTTCTCCGTGCCAGCCGAAGTGTAGTGGTAGGCTTCTTCAATACTTCCTACTAAAATGTTGTAATCGTAACTTAGTAGAGCAACAAGTAAAGTTCCTCCTAGAACGATGATAATGGAGATGGGATCAAAGAAAGGTACAGGATATCCGAATGCATAGGCTACCCCTAGTAGAAGAATGGCGTATAGTGTCAATGTTTTGACTTTACTGAGGCTTGGCTTTTTAGAAAAAAGTGTGTGTTTCATTGCTCTTATGTGGTATTGTCCTCTCCAAAATGAATAATATGAGGATTTGCATCCCATGCATGGAGTAGTATTGCAGTATGCATGCCAGAGCGTAGTGCTTAAAAGTAGCGATTATAATTAATGATAAATCAACCGAATATTAGTTTGGCTGCTGGCGTATTAACCATCGAAGGTTTCTGGGCGATATCTGACCTTGAAAATTTGGATTTAAAACTATCCTCCTTACTCAAAATTTCTGAAAGTAAACTAAAAGAAGTTGCCTTTAAAAAAGAAGATGGCATTGGCCTAAATGTATTGAGCCTTATTCTGGAGAAGGTTCAAGCTTTAAGTGTAGTTAGCTCGTCTAAGGTATCTTATAGCTTTAGTTCGAATAACACCAAGGAGTTGTTCGAGTTTGTATGTGATTTACCATTAGAGGAGGAGAAGAAAAAAGAGAAGAAATCATTTTTTTATAACATCGGTTTATCTGCATATAATTTTCTAGATGAAAGTAGGGATGTTTTCTCTTTTTTCATAACGGTATTTAATGATTTTTTATTTGACTCTCTTTTAAAATCTAAGCTTAGAGTCAGAGAGCTTGTTTCGGAGATTGATAAGGTTGCTGTCACCGCTGTTCCAATTGTAGCGATGGTTACCTTTTTGATTGGGATAGTGATTTCGTACTTATTGGGGAATCAACTGCAATATTATGGAGCTAATATATTTGTAGTTGATGGTATTGCTACAGCGATGTGTAGAGAGCTGTCACCTATACTTGTTGCTATTATTTTAGCCGGTCGCTCAGGCTCTGCTTTTTCTGCTGAGTTAGGTTCGATGAAGATGAATCAAGAGGTTGATTCTATCAGCGTGCTTGGCTTATCGGTTAATCAAGTCCTTGTGATTCCTAGAATCTTAGCCTTATTTTTATGTATGCCACTATTGGTGTTTGTGGGAGATTTTTTTGGAATTTTAGGTGGGGTATTTATTGCCAATATCCACTTGGATGTCGGGACTGAGAATTTCCTTGATCGATTACAGCAAGTCCTTACGTTGAAAAATGTGTTTATAGGCTTATTAAAGGGCCCTTTGTTTGCTCTATTCATTGGAACAATTGCATGTCATTTGGGCCTAGGAGCCGAACCCAATGCCGTTAGTATCGGTAGAAATACAACGCGGACGGTAGTGAGGAGCATTGTCTCAGTGATTATTTTAAATGCAATTTGTGCAATTATCTTAAGTGAGCTTAAGATTTAATGGATACAGATGTTATAAATGTTAAGAATCTTGTTACTGCTTATGGTACTAATGTGATTCATGATCATCTAAACTTTTCATTAAAGCAGGGAGAGTTTTGTTCGCTAATTGGTGGAAGTGGAAGTGGAAAGACTACTTTGCTAAGAGCCTTGATTGGTTTATTAAAGCCTATATCTGGTGAAGTTAATGTCCTAGGTGTAGATTATTGGCAGGCTAGCCCGAATGAGCAGAAAGAAGTGCTTAGGCAGATTGCAGTCTTGTTTCAAGAGGGAGCCTTGTTTTCTGCTTTAACGGTCTCAGATAATGTATGTTTGCCATTAGTTGAACAATATGGAGTCAGAAAGAGAGCGGCTAAGGATAGGGCTAGTTTTTGGTTGCAGGCAGTTGGTTTAGACGTGTCTGTGGGTAAAAAAATGCCAAGTGAGTTATCAGGTGGGATGAAGAAGCGAGTTGCATTGGCGAGGGCTTTAATAGCAGAGCCAAAGATCCTATTCTTAGATGAGCCAACTTCTGGATTAGATCCGATAGGGGCTAGGAAGTTTGATGATCTAGTGAGCCTATTACATGATCGCTTAGGAATAAGTGTTTTTATGATTTCTCATGATGTGGTATCCATCTGTAAAGTTAGTTCGAAGGTGATGATACTTAGGGATTCCAAGTTTATTTTTGATGGGCCTGTTTCTAAGGTTCAGGATTCAGAGGATGAGTGGGTTAGGGAATATTTTAAAGCAGGACTGGAAGTTAATTAGATATGGAATCAGAGGTAAATTATAGTCGAGTTGGTATCTTCCTTACGGTGGGAGTGCTTTTATTGGTAGGCATGCTTGTGTGGCTATCTAAGTTATATACTAGTGGGGCTAGTAATGAGTATGTAATTTACTTCGGGAATCATTCCTTAGACGGCCTTCAAAAAGATAGCATCGTTAGCATGAAGGGTATTCGAGTTGGTTCTGTTAAGGACTATGAGATATCCTTAGATGATATTCAGAAAGTAAAAGTTAATATTTCTTTAGATGAGGGTATCCCTGTTAAGACTGATTCTAGGGCTGTCTTAAGAAGAAATCTTCTAACTGGTTTAGCTAAGATAGATTTAATCGGCGGGACTCAGGATAGTCCGATGTTAGTTGGTGTTGGCAAAAGACCACCCGAGATTATTGAGGATGTCACTGATTTTGACAGAATTGCCAATAGTGTACCTGAGTTATTGGAAAAGGTTGAATCAATTACTAGTCGGATAGCTAGTGTGCTTTCAGATGAGAATCTGAGCCACTTTAAAGAAACATTAGATTCTCTAGATGGTTTTACTAAGAGTTTATCAAATTCAAGCCAGCCTCTAGCCAATACTTTAAAGAATATTGAAACTATTTCTTTTAAACTTTCAAATATTATTACAGAAGTAGAGGGTGCGAGTGTGTCAAAGGATGGACAGCCCGGAGTGGGTGTTACTGTAAGAAATTCACTTGAGAATATTGAGCAGTTATTATCTGAGTTAAAGATTGCTTCCAGTGAGTTGGGTCCAGAGATTAGGACTTTCTCAAGAACAAGTTCAGGTATCGGGAGAGATATGGAGATTATCGCTGATTCAATGTCTAAACTTTCAGATCGCTACGGAGACCCAGCGGGAATTTTTAAATCAGGAGAGCATGATGATCATAAATAGGCTTGTAATTGCTTTAGTGGCGTTTTGTTTGTCCTCTTCTTGTACTGTAAATTTGCTTCCAGCATTAGAGTCTCCCAAAGCTTTAACTCTGTATGTCGGAAAGTCTGATGAAGCTTTAATTGGTTCTAAGTTAGTTGAAATTGATCCAGTTTATTTATCTGGGGTATTTGTATCGGAGCCTTTTAGGGCATCTCGAATTTATAGTTGTTCTACTGAGTTTGGATTGACTCAAAGTGGGTATGAGTGGTTTGGACTATTCGAATCACAATTAGAGTCTGAGCTTGATAGAGCACTTAGGGAAGCATTTCCTGAGATTAAGTTCGTATCTAAGGAGAGTGGGGCCTATAGTAGGTCGGATATTTCTTTTAAGGTGTATCGATTTTGTTTGAATGAGGCAGATGGGCGACGCGAGTTGAAGTTAGAGATGTTAGTCTCCATCACTCCTCATGGTGGTAGGGAGCAAATTAATAAACTTTTTAACCTTTCCTTTAAAGGGGATTTAAATGTGGGAATTGCGACGTTCCTTAATAGAGGCTTTAATGAGTTTTTTACTGCGCTTAACGTCTGGCTTGACCAGAAGTAGGTTGGAGTTCCATGGGCCAAAACTTACATTGTCCTCTGGGCTTCATTCTCGCACGAAGGCTTTGCCTTCGTAGCTCCGAGGCGTCAGGCCTGATTTGATTCGGCAATTTAAACTTGCCAAATCAGGCCTTCCAATCCAGCCCAGAGGACAATGTAAGTTTTGGCCAACTCAATTCTCTCTGCTCCTATCTGTGCCCTAAGGTAGCCCCGCTACTTTAGGGGCGAAGTCTTGATTGGACGATTTTTGCATTTGTTGGCATAAAGGGGCCTAATTAATTAGTTTAGATTAGAAGATCTAAGTTTCATAAAAAGATAAAATTACTGGGATATTCATGGCAAATTGGAATCTAGTTACAGGTGGCGCGGGATTTATTGGTGCTCACGTTGTTAGGGAGTTATTGGCAGAGTCTAAGAAAGTGGTAGTGCTTGATGACTTAAGTGGTGGGTTTGAAGAAAATATTCCAGATGAAGCTGTGTTTATCAAAGGTTCTATTCTTGATTTTGAACTAATTAATAAACTTTTTGAAGAGTATAAATTTGAAAATGTTTATCACTTAGCAGCTTATGCGGCTGAGGGATTAAGTCATTTTATCCGAAGATTTAATTATGAAAATAATTTAATCGGAAGCATTAACTTAATTAATGCTTCTGTGAATCATGAGGTTAAGTGTTTTGTATTCACATCTTCTATCGCTGTGTATGGGGCTAATCAGTTACCTATGAGTGAAGAGATGATTCCTCAACCTGAAGATCCCTATGGCGTGGCTAAATACGCAGTGGAGCAAGATCTTTTAGCTGCGAAACATATGTTTGGTTTAAACTATGTAATTTTCAGACCGCATAATGTTTATGGCGAATTTCAAAATCTAGGCGACAAGTATCGAAATGTAATTGGTATCTTCATGAACCAAATTATGCAGGATAAGCCACTAACGATTTTTGGTGATGGAAGTCAATCAAGAGCCTTTAGCTATGTAAAAGAGATTTCGGGAATTATCGCTTCTAGTGCTTGGAATAAAGAAGCTTACGGGCAAGTTTTTAACGTAGGTGCAGATACTCCCTATTCTGTAAATGATTTAGCTAAGGAAGTTGGTGCTGTGTTCGGTGTTGAAGCTAAGATCAATTACTTAGATTCTCGTAATGAAGTTATGCATGCCTACTCAACTCACGATAAGGTTCAGAGGTATTTCCCAGATTCACCTAAGTTTACACTTAGAGAGGGTTTAGAAAAAATGGCTAATTGGGCAAAAAATCAAGGCCCTACAAAACCATCTGAGTTCGGCGCTATAGAAATTCTAAAAAACCTTCCCCCTTCATGGGCTGCTTCTAAGAAGTAGTTTAAATTGTTTTTTAAGCCTTACATTCTGTCCTTGGTAAAAAATTTGCTGGGAGGTGTAGGCTTAAACTTTTTTTGGTCAGCTTACTGGAGAGCACAAGAAAAAAAAGAGAAAGCAGAATTAGGCTTCTCCTCAAAAATTCCTATCCGAGGCTCTGAACGAGCGACACTTATAGAGACTTTATTATCTGGAGATGACGAGAGCTTTCTTGAAGTGGGCTTTGGTTATGGGCAAAATTTACATGCTTTAAGAGACTTACTTGGGCCTAAAAATATCTACGCTCTTGAGTTAAATGAAGAACGCATTAATGCGACCACATCAACTTTAGAAGACATCAATTTTCTAAAAGCCAACATCAAAAAATTGCCATTTACGACCAAGAGTGTCGATGTTGTATTTACTTCGGCTGTTCTTTTATATCTGGAGCCTAAAGAAATAGAGGTGGCTTTAAAAGAATTGTTAAGAGTGGCTAAAAAAAGAGTGGTGCTTTTAGAACAGTCAACAGAGAGTGGGGAGTTGGAGTTAGAAGGTGGGGTTGTTGGAGGGTCTTATTGGGTTCGTAATTATGTAGAGCTTTTAACAAATGAGTCAGGGGTACAAAAGCTAGTGCAGACTAAAATCAAAAACCCCCGCTGGCCAATCGAGAGTTGGGAAGCTATGGGTGTGGTAATTGAGGTATCTTTGTAAGAAAGAGGTCCATTCTTTCTTAGCTTAATTTCTAAAAAACCTTCGGATCCGTCCTTAGGGTGTTCGCCTAGTAAATATCCTCCATTTTTGGATATCCTTCTGAGCGATCCTTGTCCCATTCGTCGTACCTGTCTCCTTGGTAATCAGGATTTGCTCCGTGAAATGCCTTAGGCACTAACAGATAATATACTTTCGTGATTCCTGTATATCCAATGACATACCAGGTTATGCTGCACACGATCACGATTTTTATTATCGGTCCTAGTGGTCCTAGTAGACTAGGTTTTGTTTCTTCTTTCATGTTAAGCCTTTCTAGCGAAACTATAGACTAAGAGAAGAATGGCCTCCATAGGGTGTTATGTAGCCTTGGTTGTAAATATTTGCAAATAAGTTTGATTATGTCTCTAGGAAATGTTTTGAATTGCTATAGCCAAATGCATAACTAGTGGGAGTTTATGTCATTTTTTTTGGTATTAGGCTCATAACATTACAAAGCATACCTTTTAAAGAAAGGAGGAGGATATGCTGAAAAAGGTTTTAGGAGACATGGTGAAGTTCCTCGGATCGGTGACAGCCATGGCGCTGTGTGTCTTGTTGAGTATCTTCTTGTTCTTACGAGCTACTTGGATTGGTTCGCTTGGGGAGTCCTTGGGGATATCTAGCACCGTGGGAACCGGCCTCTCCATTTTCTTAGCCTGTCTCGTGTTTAGTTCGAGCATCTGGTTTGTCTCAGCAGAAGGAATTACCTTTGGTTCTCCAACAAAGAATCGTGCCGCAGAAGGACGTTTCAATAGTGGAGATACTACTGGGAAGAGAGATCAACCCGGTGGAGAAGGTGATGGAGACGGAGATGGCGGCGATTAATTTAATTGCCGGTTTTTAGTGTAGAAAGGATTTATTCGGGTTAGCAGATCCCTAAAACTGCTATTTCTTAACGTCTAATACCAAATTCTGCATATCTTCTTCTGAATTGCTCTGCCCATTGATCCATTTTTTCTTTCTCTGGGTGGTTTTTATTTAGTGAGGTGAATTTATCTAATATGTCTAGAACTTTATTAGGGGATGCATTAATATTTTTTAATCCATTCGCCACAAGATCAGAGGCATCACTGCTTAGTGGTAGCGTAATATTAAAAATCTCCGCTGAACTTTTTAATGCATCACTGCTGTATAGAGTTTCCATAGAGCTAGGTGTGAGTGAGTATATTGCGTTCGATAAATCTTCGTAGGGTTGAGCCAATTGAATTAACTTTTGTTTGTTGAATGAACTTACAGGTCTCGTGATTAGGCTAGTATCAAGCCCTGATTCTATATCTTGCCTTAGACCATTGGAGACTTGAATTTTACCTTCTTGTATTAGATATCTAACGGTCTTTTGAAGTAAAAGTTCGCCTCTTTCTACACTTTCTGTAGCTGGTCTTGGTCTTAGTATGTCTGAGACTATTGAGTCAAGTTTTTCAGATGGAGCTTGGAACAGTGCTGGTTCTGTGGCCTCTAGGGCATTTTTAAATTCCAAGTTGATATGTAGAGAAGTTTCTGCAAATAGCTTCCAGAACTGTTCTAAGTGCTTTTTACGGTGTTCGGCTCTTAACTCTGGACTTAATTTATCGGCTTCAAGTAGTGCATTCTTAAGTGAAGAAAATAGATGTCCATGACGTTTATGTGTGGCGTAAGCTGTTTCAATAAATCTCACATCGGACTCACCTTGAGAGCTAGTGGTCCAAGGTATTTGGTGATCCCACATTAAGTGTCGAAGTCTTTCAATGTTCGCAAGCTTTTTTGGATCTAGATTGGGGTTGTTTATGGTCCCATTGCCGCAAATACTAAATACTTCATTGTACTCTGGATTAACCACTGTAGAGTGAGTACTAAACTTAAACTTAACTTCGCTGAGTATTTCTCTACTTGGCAGAATATTGACAGCTCTTCTTAGCCTTTCGTAATTTGCGGTGGTGTCACTGTCTAAATTGCTTAATATTCTGGTGTCGATTAGTTTGGAAGCATCTTCTTCTTTTCCCTGTTTTCTTAACTGTCCGATCTCATTCTTTGTTGTAATGTATTTATCGATTTTAGCTAGAGGGTTAGTGTTTGAATCCAGGTATTCTGTAGCAAGTTTTAAGGTGCTTGCTGTATTGAGAGTTTCATATCCCTCTTTGGTGGTGATCCTTTTGGCGGCCTCAATTAAATCTGAGGTGTCTTTATCGTGAAACTTTTCGTGCATCAATGCGATTAGATCATCATTTCCTAATTCAACGATATGGGGATTCTGCCCAATTTTTTGATAGGCAGAATCTGGTAATTTGTTGCCTAGAGACCAGAGAAGCTGTGGAACACTCATCTTAGAATCAGCAATTGTATAATCGATAACTTTCTTTTCTTCGGGACTAAGGTCAGGCTTCTTTAGTCGTTCTTTCTGTTCGGAAAGATTTTTTAATGTATAAGCGAGTAAATCAAGATCTGTAAGTGCCTCACTAAAAGTAGTAAGTACTTCCATTTTTTTATCGTTTGCTTGAGCAAGGCCGATGTCATCGCTGAACTTATTTAGATGCAAAAAGGCATCTCTTTTATCTGCTTGTGGTTGTGCTTGATTTGCCAGTGTCATTCTATTTATAATCTATCTATTTCAGTCTCTTTCTTTTTGCCAATCTCTTATAAATGTTATGCATTAAAATCCTCAGTCCATGACTAATAGATGTTAATCCTATTTTCTTAGGGCCTTACATGTATATTATGGCACATTGTTCTTACTGTGTTGCCATAACATTAATATGAAGGATCGCCATTTTGAGAACTCAGTGGAGAGTTTATGTGAGCGGTCTGAAAAGATATGAAATATTAGGGACTTAAGAGATTGGGGCTCTTAGGGTGATATTAAAACTGAAAATAGAGTTTAACGAGTATGCCATCAAAACAGGAAGTTGAAAAAGGCAAGGAGCCTAATGGAGCCTACTCTCTTATTACTCCAGATAGAATCTTAAATGGTTCTAGAACTGGGGATAGGGAAGTTGGAGCTAACTCGAATGGTTCTTCAGGAACTGATGGTGGAGTAGCGCCAGGTGCTAGAGCTCCAGTTAAAAGAAGGGGTGAGATAAATTCAGAGCTTCGAGAGTTCTTGGGAAGTGATGGAATCGTATTCCAAGATAGTGGGGGGATAGTTCTACCTGAGCAGGTATCGGCTATTTCTACAGCTTCATATGGTATGCGTACTTCTGGTGATGTTAGTGGCGCAGAAAAGAATCTTACCCAAGCTAGAGACCAGTCCTTGGGGGTAGAAACTCGTTCGAGGGCCTTGCTATCAGAGCTCAGTAAGATTGAAGAGCAACTTCAAAGTGATTTAGAGTCACAAAAAATGCAAATAAAAGGTACTGAGAAAACCATAGAAGGCTTAAGAAAAGAGATGAGTGGGATCGGATATAGGGTTTCTTCAGGAGTCTCTTCTACCTTAAACTTGGGTTATTCTGCTGTTCATCATCTCTGCAAGTTAGCACGCTTGGGGGTGGTAAATGATGAGCCTATAAGTCTCGATGAGGTTAATGAAAAAACAATAGATCAATGGCAAAAGGAGATTGATTTTAGAAAAGCCAAGGTAGAGGATATTGAATCTCGTTTAGGTAAGATTAAGGCTGAAAAGTTACTTCTTGATAGTTCTGTTTCTGGTAGTGGTAGTGGAGTTAGTAGGCCTATTTTAGAACAGACATTAGAAAATACTCGTGCAATTCTTTCAGGTAGTAAGGAGCAAAGTCAAAGGGTTAAGGAGCTTGAATATTTATGGAGAGGACAGAAAAATGCCGTAGCTAAAGGATATGAATCTTTTGCAACTCAAGTTGGAATACAAGAAACTTTTATGAGTGCGATAGAGAAGGGGGCTGTAATTGGCTTAGCTATAGGAGGGGGAGCTTTAGTTGGTTTTATAAGTGGAGGAGCTCTCGTTCCTTGGTATTCTGCGGTGATGTATGGAACCTTGTTTGGAACTGTGGCAAGTTTAGGGCAGTTTACGGCTCACGTAGCCTTAGGGTCTGATGTTAAAGAAGAGTTTGATGATGTTAAGGCTGATGTTCAGGATGCTTTCTTGTACTCATTTTCGCAAGGTGTAAATAGCGCTTGGTTAGGTAGTAAGGCTATTGTCGGAAGCGGATTGAAATTATTAGGCTATGCTCCTAAGGTGGGTGCAGCTGAAGCGGGAATTACTACCTTAAGTGCTACAGTCGGAGCAATCTCACGCTGGGTCTCTGGACTTGGGAGTGGTTTGCGTACTGAGATATTACCAGCTGCTTACGAGAGTTTTTATGCCGCGGACTTAGATATGCTGGATCCCACCGGAGAGTATCGAGCACAGAATGAAACAAGCACAGGAGTTGCACCTATTGAGTACTTGGGAGGTCTTGTGGGTGTTGATCATTTAAGAATTAGAATTAAAAATTTCACTGAGAG
>CAYGUX010000028.1:0-38415 GCA_964353175.1 uncultured Bdellovibrionales bacterium
TATAACTTTATTAACCATACAGAATTCTCTCAATATTATTTATTTGTAGATTTTATAACTCTCGGACTATTACAGTTTTATCGTAATAATTCAAAAAATTAACCAAAATACATTAAATAGTTACTAAGTATTGGAAGTTCCTAAAAATAATAGTACTTTGTATTAAGAATTACATATAAAGATACATAAGGCTATGAGAGAATTAAATAATATTTCAAGGATTCGCGTCTCTGATATCCCACATGAGGGGTTGAGGACTACTTTTGATCTAGACCCTGTAGCCGTTTCAAGGCGAGCTAACGAGCCATCAGATGCCTTAGAAGGTGGAACCTTCGGACTCCCTCGATATAATTTTATTCCACCACTCAGTGTGACAGTAGAGCTCTCTGTTGAAAGTGGAAATGTTTATGTGAAGGGCCAAGTACCATTTTCGTTTAGTACAAGTTGTGTGAATTGTTTGGGTGAGGCGATCTATAAGGATACGCTTGAAATAGAACTGATTTTAAAAAAACAAGGTAAAGAATTCGAAGATGAGGATATTGGTTTCGGGCAGTATTCGGGGGAAGATATTGAATTTACAGACTTAGTCGAAGATCATTTAATGATTAAGTTGCCTTATTCAGTTAATTGTTCGCCCAGTTGTAAGGGATTGTGTCCAAAATGCGGGAAAAACTTAAATATTGAGCTATGTAATTGTGTTTCTGAGGAGGTTGGGAATACTTTAAATCCATTTGCAAAGCTAAAGGACTTAAAACTACAGTAGGAACGGAGCTGTAAGTATCTATAATTATGTTGTTTAATTTATATTTATTACACTCTTGATATCTTTTTAGCAGTCTTATATAAGGTGACAATAATTAAGATTGTTTTGATGGTGTTAAACCATGGAAACGATTTAGAAAGATCTTTAAAAGGAGTAAGGAAATGCAGGCGCCAAAGAAAAAGACTTCAAAGTCTAGAAGGAATATGAGAAGAGCCCATGATTTTTTAGTGGGTTTTAGAATTTCTGAATGCCCAACTTGTGGAGAACAAGTTCGTTCACATAGTGTTTGTTTATCATGTGGACATTACAAGAATAAGTTAATTATACCAGAACTTGGTAAACAAGCTGCTGAAGCTTAATTTTTCTATATTCTTTTCAAACCTAATTTTAATAGGGATAATAGTTGGTGTCTTTAACACAGGCTGATAAGTCTCCGCATAGTTACGTAGTCGTAGATACTATGGGAGGGGATCTTGGACCCAGTGTCCAAGTTGAGGGAGCTTTAGAAGCTTGGAAAGAGTATGGGGCAAGAAGTATTCTAGTCGGCCCAAGAGAAGAATTAATTTCACTCCTAGAAGGCTTTGGTGGTGTCTCCTCACCACTAATCGTACAAAATGCCACTGAGGTCATTGACATGAGTGACTCTCCAGCAAGGGCAGTAAAGAAGAAGCCTGACAGTTCATTAAACGTTGCTTATAGACTCCTGTTAGAAGGGCGAGGTCATTCCGTATTAAGCTCTGGAAACTCTGGAGCTATGATGGCTGCTGGTCGTATGATTTCTGGTCTTCTGCCTGGAATTGAAAGGCCAGCCATCGCAACGTTAATACCAAATGGTGATGGCCCTCATCCTAATGTAGTTATGGATTCAGGCGCAAATGTGGATTGTCATGCAAGACACTTAGTGCACTTCGCTTTGATGGGTTCTATATATTATTCGGCATTATTTGGAGTCGAGAGCCCAAGGGTTGGTCTTCTTTCTAACGGTACGGAAGCATCAAAGGGTACGGATGTTATAAGAAGTGCTGCCTTGATGTTAAATCAATTAAAAACCCTACACTACGTAGGTTATGTTGAAGGTAGGGATGTAGCAAGGGACAATGCAGATGTAATTGTTTGTGATGGATTTGTTGGGAATGTTTTATTAAAAACAATGGAAGGTTGTGTTTCCTTAATCTATAAAGAAATTAAGTCAGAAGCTAACAATAGTTTAATGACTAAGTTTGGTCTAATGTTAGCTAAACGCGGGTTGAGGTCAGTGTTTAAAGAGAAGTTAGACTACTCTGCACATGGTGGCGCTCCTCTATTAGGCCTGCGACATTTGGCACTAGTATTACACGGCTCATCAAATAAAAAAGCTGTAAAAAATGCCATTAGACTAAGTAGCTCCTATGTAGAACAGGGTATGTTAGTTAAATTAGCTTCAGCAATCAGTCAAATTGAAGAACAGTTTTTAGACTTAGATCAGAATTTTTCAAGTGGCATGTATTCTTCAGGCCCTAGTCCTATGAATGGAGAAAGTAGCACTACTAATGATGCTAAAGATTTCAGTGGTAAGATTAGAAGAATTAATGTAGAAGACATTAATCAGGATTAGTTAAGTTTCATTTAGGGATATAGTATGGATACTGGTATTGTGGGTAAAGTAGCTTTAGTAACTGGTGGATCTAGAGGTATTGGAGCCGCAATTTGTCGAGAGCTAGCAATGTCTGGATGTAAGGTTGTTGTCAACTACTCCTCTAATAAAACTAAAGCTGATGAAGTCGCAAAAGAAATCTCAAGTACTCATGGAGTGCAATCAATGGTATGTGGCTTTGATGTTGGGAACGAGGAAGAAGTAGATAGGGCCATAAAGGAAATCAATAGTGAGCTTGGTGGGATTGATATTTTAGTCAATAACGCTGGGATTACTGGAGATGGTTTGTTCGTTCGTACAAAGCTAGAGGATTGGGATAGAGTTATTAAAACTAATCTTACTGGTTCCTTCTTATGTAGTCGGGCAGTGACCAAACACATGATGAAGGCTAGATGGGGTAGAATAATCAATTTGTCATCGGTTGTAGGTGAGATGGGTAATCCTGGCCAAGCTTCATATTGTGCATCTAAGTCGGCAGTTTTCGGATTAACTAAAAGTCTAGCTAAGGAAGTTGGTAGTAGAGGCATTACTGTAAATTGCGTAGCGCCTGGCTTTATAAAAACTGACATGACATCTGTGTTGAATGATGAACAGACTAAAAACATGTTAGCAAACATACCTCTTGGTGCTCTTGGCGAAGCAAGTGATATTGCAATGCTGGTTGCATATTTAGCTGGTAAGGGCGGTAACTACATTACCGGTCAAGTGTTAAGCGTTAATGGCGGGATGTATATGTAAATACTATGGGAGTACTTCCCATAGGTAGTTTATCCAGTTAATCAAATGGATAACGACCTGACTGTGTATGCTTAAAAGTAGCATGCCTAAAGTCGGAGCAATATAAATTATAATTAATATTAAAAACCCTGGTAGTATCACTAGATAAGAAAAGGGTGTTGCAAAAACTACGTTAAAAAGTAGAGAGTACATACTGAAAGTTCCGAACCAGTAATATTGGATCGGGCTAACCATAATAAAAGCCCCAAGACTACAGAAAATGGAAGCGATAAAAAATTCTTTTAAAGATCTGAGTTTACTTTTTTCAAATCCATTTTCTAAAGATTCTTCAATATTACTAGCGCTCGACGAGAATTGTTTCCCAATATTGGCTCCATTAATAACTCCTATTATCGCCGCATAACTAAGTTGTACCCCAGGTTCCGTTAAGCAGAACGGGTAAAATAAAGATAAAATTACCAGAGACCATAGTAAGCCTAGAAAAATATTTTGTTTCCTATTAATTATTTGTCCAAATGATACACTAAAAGCAATTATCGCTGCTCTAATTAGAGGCTTTCCTGGTTCACATAGAAATAGAAATAGCATACTTAAAAATATTGCTACAAAGGCTTTAAAGGATTTATAGGGAATGAATAATATTATTTGAGGAAAGATTAGTAGGGCCAATTCTGAAAATAGCCCAGATATTAATAGTATTAATCCTAGGTGGAAACCCGAAACGACTAGTAAATGATAGAGACCGGTGTTTTTAAATAATTCTGTAATCCATTTTTCTAAATGTCCTTTCTCACCGAGGCATGTTGCATGTAGTAATGAAATAGCTGCCCTTGAGTTTGAATCAAGATTTAAAAAATAATTATAGCTTAATGGGATATCTGCTGACTCTAATATATGGCAATTGAAGTTAGAATTATTGTTGTCTAGAGTAAAAGTAACGAGAGTATCACTTCTATATAGATTTAATATCTCGGAAAGGGTTTTGGGTGTATGGGATATATTTGAAGAATCCACAGAACAAACTATCTTATGCCCATTCAACTCTATTCTTGTTAATGTAGCGGGAAGATCCGTTGTTACTAGTTTGAAGGTACTAGGTAAGTCGTTTCCCCCAATTGTCCCCCTCGCTTTTATTTCAGTTTTGCCAGGTGAATAGGAAGGTAGAATTGAAAATACGGTCCCATATAGGGTCACCGGCTCTAAATATAGATTATTTGGGACTAGTTTAGTGGCATTTCCGAGCCTAGTAATTTTTGTTGGGTATATGCAAGTAAATAGAATAATTATCGAAACGAGTAACTTATGTTTAGCTTTGAATAGGTGGAGACTACCTATGAGTCCTATTGCTAGCAAAATCGTCTGTGCCATTGGGTAGCAACACTTAGATAACTCTATTAGTGGGATGGATAAAATTAAGGTAAGAGGTAAAAAAAGCCCCTTACTAATTTCCTTTAATCCTGTTATTGGCTTTAGTACTCTGTATAAATTCAAACTAAACCTACTCATGAAAATCGTAAAATCATCTTTAATCTTAGTCAGCCTAATAATTTCTTCTATTGGTTGTTCCAATTCTAAAGTTGAGCCGAGCCCTGAATCTGAGCATAATACAACTGTGTGGTTACTCAGTAAGTATGGCGAGTCAGATAGTCCTTTAGCTCAAGAGTTAAAGGAAAGATTATTGTCCCGATTGCTTGGTGGGGCTAACATTGTATCTCCTAACATTCATAAACCTATTAGAATGTTTTTTTTAAGAACCGATACACCCAGTGCTTTCTCTCAATGTAACGGCTCTATTTTTTTAACTGAAGGTCTGATTACCGCAGTCCCTAGTTTGGCTGAACTTTCAAGTATTATCTCGCATGAGATTGCGCATATTTACCGTGGGGACGCCTGTAATGTGGATACAAATGATGATGGCAATGTAGTCTATTCAACCCATGTAGAACTTGAAGCTGATAAACTAGCTACCAAAATCTTGTTAGCATCATTTATAGATCCTCGGTATCTATCTTCAGCTATCCAAACTCAATATCGGCTTTTTTCAGGTAGTGAAGCAGAAAAAGTATCTGTGAAAAAAAGAATTGATAGATTGAATGAAGTTTATGAACATATTCCTGAAGTTAAAACTAAGTTTTCAGAAGATAGAATCTTTAATAAATTGAGAGGCTCCGTTCGATAGTTTTAAATCTTGAAATTGCTATTCTTTAGTGTTTTATGTAAATTACTCCCTAAGTTTCAAGATTAATGTTTACTCACTATTATACTCTTTTATGAGAACTCTCCTTGCTTTTCTTTCCCTTATTGCTTTTTTGCCATTGGTTGTGGCCGATACTGAAATAGATCCAAGAGTCTATGCTGCGGTTTTTAAGCCTTTGCCTAAAGTTGGGCAGCTTGATGCCGTAGGGAAGCTCAAGGTAGCCTTAGGTAAGAAACTTTACCTCGATACAATCCTTTCAACGAACAAGGACTTGTCATGTAACTCTTGCCATAAGCTCGATGCTTATGGAGTGGATAACAAACCTGTATCAGATGGTACCAATAATCAGAAAGGTGATAGGAATTCGCCTACATCTTTTAATGCTTTTCTTCATATGTCACAATTTTGGGATGGACGGGCGAAGGATGTAGAAGAACAAGCTCTGGGCCCTGTTCTAAATCCAGTCGAGATGGGAATGGAATCAGATGTTCATGTGATAGATCGTTTAAGGGAGAGTCAGGAGTACGTTGCTCTATTCAAAGAAGTTTATAAGGGCGAGGACTCTCCAATTACCTTTGCGAATTTAGGCAATGCTATTGGTGCTTTTGAAAGGACTTTGTTAACTCCTTCGCCTTTTGATAGCTATCTTGAAGGTGATGATAGTGCTTTATCTCTGGAGGCCAAAAAAGGAATGGTGACATTTGTACAATCAGGTTGTACTACTTGTCATAATGGCGTTGGTGTCGGCGGTGGAATGTATCAGAAGCTAGGATTAGTTATCCCTTACCCTACTGAGGATACGGGGCGGTTTAAAGTTACTAATTTAGAGAGTGATAAGTACGTATTTAAGGTACCTAGTTTGAGGAATATCAATAAGACTGGCCCTTATTTTCACGATGGTTCCATTAAAAGCTTAGAAGAGGCTATCAAGTTAATGGGTAAACATCAGTTAGGTCGAGATCTTAGTGAAGGTGATATTAGGTCAATTATTGAATTTTTGAATAGTTTGACGGGGCAAATGCCGGAGAGCGCTAAGTAATTCTAGCAATAAGCAATTCCGCCGGTATTTAGTCGTTAAGTCGAGCAAGGTACAGGTGAATTTTCTAATTAAGTAGTCATACTTTGTGGCTTTTTTAGTCGAGGGCTTATTCTTAACATTTCTAATTCCTTGATTTTATTTTAAAAATAGTCAAAAATGCGTTCCAATTTTAATATTACCCCTAATTTAAATCTCTACTAATTAAATGTCTGAAAAAAGAATATTACTTAAACTTAGTGGCGAGGCCCTTGCAGGTGAAAAAGGCTACGGTATTGATACTGCAATTTTAGAGCGAATAGCAGGAGAAGTCGCCGATGTACATAACTCAGGTGTTCAGATTGCTATAGTACTTGGTGGCGGTAATATCTTTCGTGGGATAAGTGCTGCAGCGGTTGGTATGGATAGAGTATCCGCTGATTATATGGGTATGTTGGCCACGGTAATCAATTCCTTAGCGATGCAGGATGCCTTGGAACGAAAGAAGGTTAAAACTAGAGTGATGTCTGCGATTGGCATGCATGCAATATGCGAACCCTATATTACTAGACGAGCAGTTCGGCATTTAGAAAAAAAACGACTAACTATTTTTGCGTGTGGTACAGGGAATCCATATTTCACTACTGATACAGCAGCATCACTGAGGGCCAAGGAAATTGGAGCTGAGGTGATATTGAAGGCCACAAAAGTGGATGGTGTTTACAATAAGGATCCTAATAAATTTGACGATGCGGTGTTGTACAAAGAATTAACCTTCATGGATGCATTAAAACAGAACTTAAAAGTAATGGATGCTACCGCATTATCGCTTTGTATGGAGGAAAAATTACCTATACGGGTGTTTAATATCGGCACAGAGGGGAATATTCGTAATGTCGTACACGATGAATCTATCGGTACATGGGTTAGAGATTAGTAAATCTAGGAGAAATAATGAGTACAGAAGAAATAAAATTGAACCTTGATCTATTAAAAGAGAAGTGTGAGCACACGATTCAAGCCTATAAAAAAGATCTTCAAAAAGTGAGAACGGGAAGGGCTTCTTCAAGCTTGTTAGATTCTATTTTTGTTGATTACTATGGAGCAAGAACTCAACTGATTCATCTCGGGCAAATAAATACCCCTGAGCCTAGACTAGTTACCGTCACTGTATTTGATAACTCTGCGATTGAAAGTGTTGAGAAGGCAATTCGTAATTCAGACTTGGGTCTAAATCCGTCGAGAGATGGTAATGTCATAAGGTTAAATATTCCACCGCTTACAGAAGATAGCAGAAAGGAACTGGTAAAGATTCTCAATAAACAATCTGAAGATGTAAGAGTTTCCATTCGAAACCATCGTAGGGATATAAATGATTCCATCAAGAAGCTAGAAAAACAAGGTGGGGTTACTCAGGATGAAATTAAAAAGGCTTTAGAACTTGTTCAAAAAAGTACGGATTCTTATATAGCGACAATTGAATCCATGCTGAAGGAAAAGGAGCAAGAGTGTATGACCGTATAGGTCACATCGCTGTTCTTTTGTATGGAAAATATGAAGTCACAAGTTCCTAAGCATATCGCAATTATAATGGACGGAAATGGTCGTTGGGCTGTTAGTCAAGGATTGCCTAGGGTCGAAGGTCATAGGGCCGGTGGTAAAGTCGTAAAGACTATTGTGGAATCCGCGGTTAAATTAGGCATTAAATATTTAACTCTTTTTAGCTTTTCAACAGAGAATTGGAAAAGGGGGGAGTCAGAAGTTTCAACGATAATGGGGTTGTTTAAGGAGTACTTGGATAATGAGTTACGTACTATTTTGGATAATGGTATTTGCTTAAAAGCAATTGGTGATATTGATGGTTTACCTGAGCCTGTTCGTGAGTCTTTAGTTCGTAATATTGAACTTTCTAAAGGAAATACTAGATTAACATTAGTACTGGCATTAAACTATGGTGGAAGAGAGGAGATTGTTAGTTCCTTTAGGAAGATAGCAATTAGGTTGGAAAATGGAGAAATCTCATCCTCAGATATAAATAAGGATTTAATATCTGAGTGTCTTTGGTCTAGAGGTATTCCTGATCCAGATCTTTTAATCCGCACCAGTGGGGAACTGCGAATTTCAAATTTCTTACTTTGGCAATTGGCCTACTCTGAAATTGTTGTTGTAGAAGAATGTTGGCCTGATTTCACAGAGGAAGTTTTAATTCGTTCTATCCGTGAATTCTCATCAAGGGAGAGACGATTCGGTTTAACATCTGATCAAATTGCAAATGGTGAACACAAGGAAGTAGCCAAAAAACTTGGATATACTGCTCATTAAAATCTCAAACAAGACTGGGGATACGTATGAATTCTAGATATTCAGATCTAATACCAAGATTAATCAGTGCATTTATTGTCGCACTAGTTGGCGTACCAATTCTCTGGTTTGGTGGAGCAATTAGAACAATATTTATTTTTGCAATTATTGTTCTAGCCATATTCGAATTTATAAAAGTGGCAATGCCAATTCCTAAAAAGTTAGTTTATATTTATACCGCTATATATTCTCTTTTCCCTTTGGGAGTATTGATCTCTGGTACCGAAAATGGTTTTTGGTTATTATTTACTGGTTTATATCTATTCGGAGTGGCGCTAATCCTTAGTGTCGAGTTTCTCAGTAATGAAGTTGATCTTCAAAGGATGGTACATGCTGGAATCGGTGGGATGATATATCCATTAATGCCTCTAACGGCATTGTTGGTGATAGATCAAAGGTATTCTGGTGAATATCTTTTATGGGTTTTGGCATGTGTGGTAGCTGCAGATACTACTGCATACTTTGCCGGTAGGTTAGCAGGTGGAGCGCCTATATCGCCTAGAATTAGCCCAAATAAAACAGTCTCAGGCGCGATTTCGGGTATCCTAGCGGCAGGTCTAATTAGTTTGTCGTGGGGTGTTAGTTTGGGTTTTGATCAGCCAACAATTAGACTTGTTGCTCTTGGTTTATTGATTGGGATTTTAGCGATGGTTGGAGACCTTTTTGAATCCTTAATTAAAAGAAGTATAGGGGTAAAAGATCTAGGTAATCTCATGCCTGGGCATGGAGGTATATTAGATAGGTTGGACGCAGTATTGTTCGCCTTTCCGGTCATCTTTTTATTGTGAACAAGATGCAATACGTAAAAACTACACTCGGGATTTTTGGTTCGACGGGTTCGATCGGTACTCAAACTCTAGAAGTTGTAAGACTGAATAGAGAAAAATTTACGATAGAAACCTTAACGGCGTATGCTAATGAAGCAGTTCTAATTAAGCAAATTAGAGAATTTAGGCCTAGTAAAGTTTGGATTGGACCTAGTATTGATAGGCAAAACCTATTTCAGCTGTTTGGGTCAGAACTAGAAATCTATCAAGGTGAAGCGGGTTTAGTTGAGTTAGCTACATCAAAATCCTTAGAGATTATTATGATGGCTATTGTTGGATTTGCAGCTTTTCCTCCTTTACTGGCCGCGATTAGGTCTGGAAAGAAGATTGCTTTAGCAAATAAGGAAAGTGTAATCTCTGCGGGATCAATAATTCTAAACGAAGTTCGTGATAATCAGGCACTATTAATTCCGGTAGATTCCGAGCACAATTCAATATTTCAAGCCTTACAAGCTCGACCAGATGAAAAACCTAGAAGAATAATGATTACTGCATCTGGGGGGCCTTTTTTAAATAGAGAGCTTTCTACTTTTGATAAAGTAACTGTTGAGGAAGCTATTAAACACCCTAGATGGAATATGGGCCCTAAGATATCACTAGATTCAGCGACTTTGATGAACAAGGGACTTGAGGTTATTGAAGCAGCAGTTCTATTTGAGTTGCCAGAAGATCGAGTTGAAGTTCTAATTAATCCTCAAAGTTTTATACATGGTATGGTAGAGTATGAAGATGCCAGTACCGTAGCAATTTGTTATCAGCCCAGTATGCAAGTTCCCATCTCGCACTCTCTTACTGAATGTAGGAAAAGTATTATCGGCCATCATGAGAAAATTATGGTAAATTCTAACAGTGAAAATAGATCTTTATTATCAGGTGGAACTTTCATTAATAGTAAGGAGGGCTTTGATCTTAATTTTATCCCTCCATGTTATGAGAGATTCCCGATGCTTAGGCTCGCTCGGGAGGCGTCCAGGGAGGGAGGAAATTCTCCAATAGTATTAAATGCATCTAATGAGGTAGCGGTAGCGGCTTTTTTTGGTGGAAAGATGTCTTTTACTAAGATCTCAAAAGTAGTAGAGAATAGCTTAGAGCATGCTAGGCATGTAAATAGTTTTTCAATTGAAGAGGTCCAATTGTTAGATTTGGAAGCAAGAGACATTGCTCAATCATTTCTGTAAAATATAGCGAAGAGGTTAATTTGAAAATTTTAAGTGCAAGTATGTTTAGTTTTTTTCTTTTAAATATAGTCCCAGGAGGGCTAAGTAGTTTTTTTAGCGGGCCTATAGTGTCCTTCCTAATAGTAATTGGAGTTTCCGTTACTATTCATGAGTTAGGACATTTCTTAGCTGCTAAGATTAGTAAAGTTGGAGTATTGAAATTTGCTGTAGGATTTGGGCCAGCGTTATTTAAAAAAACATATAAGGGAACGGAATACAGAATTGGAATACTTCCCTTGGGTGGATATGTGCGGATGGTAGGGGATATGCCAGATATGATTACTGGCCCCCAGGCAACTGATGACGAAGTTCGCAATCAAAGTTCTCCAGAGAGTTTAGAATCTGAAGATTTATCGCCTGAAGTAAAAGCTATGATAGCCGATAAGTCGTGTTGGTTTATTGAAAAATCTAATTGGATTAAAGCATTTATAGTATTTGCCGGCCCATTTGCCAATTATCTATTGGCCTTGGTGTTAGTTGCCACAGCTAGTCTTATATACGGTATTCAAGTTCCTGATGGTACTAGGATAGATCGAATCTCTAGTGAATCACCTGCAGATGTAGCAGGGATTGAAGGTGGAGATGAACTTTTATCCATTGAAGGTAAGCCTGTAGCTAACTTTTTAGAGATACAAGAGAAAATACAAGCTTCAAAAGGTAAAAAGATAGAGGTTGTTTTAAGAAGAAACGGTGAACTTCAAACATTTGATGTTATTCCAGAAGAAAGGCCATCACCACTTGGGCTTGATGAGAAGGTTTATATGGTAGGTATAATCGGTGCGACCAAACACGAGACCGTGCCTTTCATAAAATCAATCAGTAGTTCTTTTGCTTATGTGAACCATACTGTTTTGGCAGTGGTTAGTGGCTTGTATGGTCTGGTTAGTGGTAATGTACCGCTAGAGTCCGTGGGTGGCCCAATTATGATATATCAAGTAGCTGGAAAAACTGCGAGTAAGGGCTTTGACGCATTATTATATTTTATCGCATATCTAAACATTAGTTTGGGCGTCTTGAATTTATTGCCGATTCCTGTTTTAGATGGTGGCCATCTACTCATATTTTTTATGGAAGGAATTTTGGGGCCTATTAGTAATAAGAAAAAAGAATTTTTCCAAGGTATCGGCATGGCTTTTATACTTTGTTTAAGTATTTTTGCTATTCATAATGATTTAACTAGAAAAAAAGACTATTTGAACCCACCTTCCGAAGATTGGAAGGAGATGGGTAAGTCAGATCTGAATGAGGCTCCTTAGTTGAGTGAATACCTCTTTAGAAGTTCTCTGTTTACTAAACGCAGTTGATGGCATCGCAAGATGGACTTTGTCATCTGGTGAAGAAATTAGTGAATTAACTTCACTTGATCTCGGTATTAGCGAGACGGGTTTGGTGGAATCTATCTCTTTGGTTTTTCATGAACTTTTGGAGAGTGAAAGAATCCTTCCATCTGAAATAAGTCAAATTAACTTTATTCTTGGACCTGGGAGTTTCACTAGCTTAAGAACTTCTTTATCCTTTATTCAAGGGCTAGTTGCTCCCAATAGTACTAAATCTATTGGAATGTCTTCTTTTTTGGTTCATTTGCTTAGCAGTAAAGTGCCAAATATTGGGGAAACTGTTTTGGGTACGCGCGCTAACTCACAAGAATATTTTATTGCTGAATTCACTAGGAACTCCAGTGGTACGATATTTTGTACAAAACCTCGCTCACAATCTATCGAAGATCAATTATTGGTAGAGATCATACCAGATGTCCTTACTAGCCAATCAATATTTGATGCTAATTTGGCTGTGCGCAGCTTGTCTAAAGAGTCAATTGCCGCACTAAGAGAAGCAGGTCACTTATATGTTAGTCCAGGGCCTTGTGAGCTAATGTATATAAAAGGTGTTTCTGCTAAAACATTAAAGGAAAGAGGATTGGTGTAGGCCATTTAGAAGTTTAGGCCAATCCTAATATCGTTGTTTAACATGCCTTACAAAATCATTAAAAAAGATTGACAATCGTATTGGATCGGTGTATTTTTAGATTTCCTGGAGCATTTCCAGCTTCTAACCATCCCCATTTTATGTTTCCTGAATTTTGTCTGGGTATCTATGTGGGGGATTAAAGTACCTTAATAATTTAAATAACTTATAGTTCTATAGTTATTATGGTTCTAATATCCGTACTAAAAAGTTTCCGATGTTTAAGAGCTGAAAATTCCATAATCCATGAGCATTTACTAAATTATAAACTTGAAAATCTTAATCGAAGTAGAAAACGGGTTGAGGGTATTTATCACCCTTTAGTCCAGATAGTGATTCTAAATTATCTTAAAATTTGTCTATTTACATACCTTTTCTTTGCTCCGAATACTTTAACCTAACACACTATGAATCTTACTGACCTTAAAAAAGCTGATATTACAGAACTAACTCAAATCGCAATTGACTTAAATATTGAGGAGGCTTCTGGAAAAAGAAAACCTGATTTAATATTTGAAATACTAGAAGCTCAAGCAGATAGCGATGGGCAGATTTTTGGTTCAGGCGTATTGGAAACTTTACCAGACGGTTTTGGTTTCCTTCGTTCTCCAGATTCCAACTATATTCCTGGTCCAGATGATATATATGTGAGTCCAGCTCAGATTCGCCGGTTTGGACTTAGAACTGGTGATACAGTTGAAGGACAGATTAGACCTCCTAAAGATGGAGAAAGATACTTTGCGCTTTTGAAAGTTAATACAATTAATTTTGAACCAAGCGATCAGCAATCATTTAAAATCCTTTTTGATAATCTTACCCCATTGTATCCAACGGAAGCTCTGAAATTAGAATTAGAGCCTACTAGATTTTCCACTAGAATTATTGATTTAATGTGTCCAATAGGAAAGGGTCAAAGAGCATTAATTACAGCTCCACCTAGAACTGGTAAGACGGTATTGCTTCAACAGATAGCTAACTCCATTACTAAAAACCATCCTGAAGTTATTCTATTGGTACTTTTAATAGATGAAAGACCAGAAGAAGTTACGGACATGTCTCGTAGTGTTAATGCGGAAGTCGTTAGTTCTACCTTTGATGAACAAGCCACTAGACATATTCAAGTTGCAGAAATGGTATTGGAAAAAGCTAAGAGACTTGTTGAACATAAGAAAGATGTTGTTATTCTTCTCGATTCAATTACACGTTTAGCCAGAGCTTATAACACTGCATTACCAGCTAGTGGTAAGTTGTTATCTGGAGGTGTTGATCCATCTGCTTTAAGACCACCAAAACGATTCTTTGGTGCGGCTAGAAACATCGAACAAGGTGGAAGTTTAACCATCATTGGGACTGCTCTAATCGAAACAGGCTCAAGAATGGATGAGGTTATCTTTGAGGAGTTTAAAGGTACTGGTAATATGGAATTGGTCTTGGATAGAAGGTTATCTGAGAAGAGATTATTCCCAGCTATCGATATTAATAAGTCTGGTACAAGGAAAGAAGAACTTTTACTTTCGCCAGAAGATCTACAGAGGGTTTGGTTATTAAGAAAGGTATTGGATCAATCTAGTACTCAAGATTCTATTGAATGGTTACTAGATAAGATGAAAGGTACCAAAACCAATAAAGAGTTCTTGGACATGATGAAGGGTGGAATGTAGGTTCCCCTTCAATTAGTATTTCTATTCATTAGGAGTAGTTTGATTGAAAAAAAAGGATAGAAATGAGGGGAGTCAGATAGAATCAAAGGAAATCTTTGATTCTATCTCCATATCAAATACTCCTAATCAGGATTATTTTAGGCATCTCGCTAATATTACTCACGAGCTTAAGACTCCACTACATTCAATTTTATCCGTAGCGAGTTTATTATCAAGTGAAGTCGATGGTCCTTTAAACAGCGAACAAAAAAAACAAGTTTCCATAATTACTAGAAATGGGGAGAACCTACTTACATTAATTACTTCTCTCTTGGAGTTTTCTGCAAGTAACACTGATTCCAATAAACTGCATATTAAGCCCGTCAATATAAAAAGAGCGATAGAAGATATTTTTGAGGAGTTACAACCCGTTGCTGCGAAGAAAAATCTTAAATTAAATTCAAATTTCGGAAATTGTCCCTATAGATTCTATACCGATATTTTGGCAGTCAGAAAGATTTTAGTAAACTTAGTCTCTAACTCTATGAAGTTCTCCCCGGAGGGAAGTAGCATTGAAATTAACCTATGGATGGATGGGCAGCTACATCTACAGGTTGTAGATAGTGGAATTGGCATGTCTCCAGATGTTAAAGAGCAGGTGTTGAAAGCTTTTTTTCAAGCAGACTCTTCTTCTACAAGAAAGTACGGCGGAGTCGGACTAGGTTTATCCTTGGTTAAATCAGCATGCGATAAGTTGAATGGTTCATTGGATGTTCAGAGTGAGGAGGGCAGTGGCAGTATTGTGACGGTTAAATTACCTGATCTGCAGGAGTTAGCTGCAAAGGTGAGGGTACTACTGGTTGAGGAAGATGAATCTGTTCGTGAGGCTATTAGATATTGTTTAAAGGATGCAGGATATGAGTTGATTGAATCCGCACCACAAGATGTTATACATAATATTATTCAAGAATTACCAACTTTAATAGTGCTAGATATAGGTTCCTCTGATAGAAAAGGAGCAGAACTAGTAAGTAGCATTAGATCCACCCTAGCAGGTGAAGAAATACCAATATTAGGTATGAGTGCAAATGAAGAACCTAAAGATCGAGCGGAAGCGTTTGCTTTAGGAATTAATGATTTATTATTAAAACCATTTGATTTAAGTGAGTTTCTGGTTCGAGTTAATTACTTAATATTTGATTAAATATTCTCCTTTCTCTCTATGAAAAGTAAGCAGCCACAAACTATTGTTTTAGTTGATGACCATGAAGACGCCTTGTATGTGGGTAAGAGGATGCTTGATCATGCTGGTTATAAAGTATTGACGGCTGGAGATGGGGAAGAAGCATATAGAGTAATTCGTGAGTCTAAGCCTGACTTAGTACTTTTGGATATTATGATGCCTAAGCTAGATGGGATTGAGGTAACTAAGCAGTTAAAAGCTGATTCCGAGCTAAGATTTATACCATTAATACTGTTAACTGCTAAAAGTAGTTTGGAAGATATTGTAGAAGGTTTAGATGCAGGAGCTGACGGTTATATAATTAAACCTTTTAAACCGGAAGAGTTATTAGCTCGTATTAAATCTGCGCTTAGAATGAGGGGGCTTTATAGGGATCTGAAAAAGTCTTTAGATTTAAATGAAAGGCTCGTATCTGAGGCTGTCACTAAGTATTCTGATGCTAACATCATAGGTGAGAGTAAGGCGATGAAAGACATCCTTTCATTGGTACTCAAGGTATCTAATTCCGATGCCCCAGTCTTAGTCTCAGGGCCATCAGGTACTGGAAAGGAGCTAATCGCTCGATCAATACATTATAACTCCAATCGAAATAAGGCCCCCTTTATTGCAAAAAATTGTGCGGCGTTTAGTGAGCAAATTTTAGAATCTGAACTATTTGGTCACGTGAAAGGTTCTTTTACTGGTGCGATTAAAGATCATAAGGGTTTATTTGAATCTTCAGATAATGGGACTTTGTTTTTAGATGAATTAGGGGAGATGCCATTACATCTACAAGCAAAATTATTAAGAGTCTTACAAGAAGGGTTAATCATGCCTATCGGCAGCGCTGAAGAGTTCCCTGTTGATGTCAGGATTGTAGCTGCAACCAATAAGGATTTGAGGGCGATGGTTGCTGAAGGTAAGTTTAGAGAAGACTTATTTTATCGATTAAATGTGGTTCAGCTAGAATTGCCCACTTTGAAGGAAAGAAAAGAGGATATTTCCTTATTAGTTACTCATTTTTTGGATAAAATTTACAAACGAAGTGGGGGGACCCGAAAGCATGTATCTCGGGAAGTTTTAGATATATTTAATAGCTATGATTGGCAGGGTAATATTAGAGAGCTGGAAAACGAGATTGAGCGTATGATAATTCTTTCAGGTGATGAAACTCAACTTGAAGTTGAGTTGTTGTCCAAACACATCGTCCAAAGTGTTGGAACGACTGAGAGTAAACCCAATTATATACCTGACAGTGAGGTCGATTTAAAGAGCGCTATTTCTGAGTTAGAAAAGTTGATGATTAAGAGTTCACTGGATAGAAATAAGGGAAATAAATCTACATCGGCTAAAGAGCTAGGGATTAGTCGTTCAAGTTTAATTGCTAAAGTACAAGATTATGGATTGGAATAATATAAAGAGGCAAAACTATGAAATATAATAATTTAGGTAGGTCAGGGTTAAGAGTTAGTGAAATATCTTTTGGATCTTGGTTAACTTTTGGATCTAACTTAGACCAGTCTTCAGTTAAGGAATTTATGCGTTTTGCGGTAAATTCCGGAATTAACTTTTTTGATAATGCCGAAGTATATGCAAAGGGCGAATCAGAAATGATGATGGGGGAAGCTCTAAAAGAATTCCGTAGAGAGGATCTTGTAGTCTCTACAAAAATTTATTGGGGAGGAAATGGCCCAAATGATACTGGATTGTCGTGGAAACATCTTGTCGAAGGAACAAGGAATTCACTTAGAAGAATGAGATTGAGTTATATCGATATTGTATTTTGTCATCGTCCAGATCCAGTAACTCCAATGGAGGAAACTGTTAGGGCTATGGATTATATTATCAAATCTGGCTATGCTTTCTATTGGGGTACTTCGGAATGGAGTACTGCTCAGATTCGTGAAGCATTTCGTGTGGCTGAAAAGTACAATTGTATTTTGCCAATCGCAGAACAACCTCAGTACAACCTATTTACTAGAGAAAGAGTCGAACATGAGTATGAGGAACTTTATGCTAACTATGGTTTAGGGTTGACTACTTGGAGTCCTTTAGCGTCTGGTATTTTAACTGGTAAATATAAGGATGTAATCCCAGCCGATACCCGACTAGCGAACAATGAATGGCTTAAAAAAGAACGTACGCCAGAGAGATTGGAAACAGTATCAAAGTTAAGTTTGATTGCTGAAGAATTAGACGTAAGTATGAGTCAATTATCTATTGCTTGGTGTATGAAGAATCTTAAAGTCAGTACTGTGATTACTGGAGCAAGCAGAATTTCCCAATTGAAAGAGAACCTAGAATCTGTAAATATAAAGGATCGATTAAATGAGGATGTTATGACTAGGATAGATAATATCCTCAATGATGCTGAAAAACCTGATTAAGGCAGTCCAAAAATAATGTTTCTCCACCGTACCTGTATTACTTTGTTCAGTAATTTGATAACGGTAGAGAAACATGGTAAGGGAATTAGCCTATATCATATTAGACTAATCTAACCTCTAACAAGAACTAAGCAGCTCTATCTAATTCTTGAGGAGGAGTAGAGCATGTTTGAAAATCTCTTTCCATTACAGTTTTTCTACCTTCTTTCTTTGCATGTTCAACAGCATCTGCAATTAAAGACTTAATTGCTTTGGTAAGTACCGCTGGAACTTCGCCTGCAGTATTAAGACCTGAACTGCTTTTGATATAAGATTTTAATTTTGAAACTACTACTAGTACGTCAATTTCTTCTTGGGTCATGTTTTGATTCTCCAAATTACTTTTTAATAAGCCTGCATTGTACTGCCTATAGAATGGAATATAAAGGGGGAAGAAGATAAAAAAATGATTAGTTTCTCAGTCTTTTCGCGATTTGCGACTAATTAATTCTGAAATGCTTCGAAATCAGTACCAAAGAAAAGTGAAATTAAAGCTCTTAAAATAAATGCTCCCAAGGCTACTACTAACATGCTAATGGCGTTTCGGTAGCCACCCATAGCAGCGGATATAATTGCAAGGATGCCTGCGATAACCATAATTAAAGCGCCAAAAGCTCCTTCTAGCAGCCTTAGTATATTGCCGACAGCATTCCTGATTAGGCTATCATCAAGGGCAGCCTCAGTATAGGAGCCAGAAGGGCCATTTTGCGCATATAGCGGCCCACTAAAGATCATCAGAAACACCAGAGGGAACATTAATATCGGTATTATCGGTAGTCTTTCTTTATTAAAATTGGCGGGAATCTTCGAAATCTTTTGCTCTAAATACCATGAAAAGGTTACTATTTTAGAGGCAACTAGACTGAACATAAACAACATAATACTGAGTAATCAAACGGGAAAACTAGTGTGGTATTTTATCACACAGAAATAGTTTGGTAAAATAACTAATTTAGTTTGTTTAGTTGAGGAGCAAGAATTTGGCTTAATTTTTCTATCAACTTAATGAAGTTTTCTTTTGAACTTAAGGAATGATTAACCTCTTCGTTCGATTTGCCTAATGCATGTCTGAGTTGCTTGCTGAGACTATTTTGTTCCTGAATATCAAACAGCAATTCAGGGGAGAGTTTTAATATACGCTCGATGTTCGAGAAGATTAGACGTGAATTCGGAGTAAGGTATGGTTTCAATTGTTCAATATTCTGAACTTGAGATAATAAGGTTTGAGCGAGTACGATTGTAGAATATTGTACAAGTGCTTGAACAATAGATACAGAGTTATCATGATTATCTATAGTGCCATGATGCGTAATCGCGCCAGCTTTATAAAATAGTTGCTCAAATTCATGAGATAGATCTAAAGACTTTTCAGTCCTTGTTATAATTACATTCTCCCGTTTGATAGTCTCTATGCTAGGTCCAAACATCGTGTGAATGCCGAGAACCTCATTGCCATCAGTGTAGGTGTTTAAGAGATGGTTTAGTGATTCTGATTTAACAGAACAGTTTTCTACAACAAGGGAACTATTGCTAATGAAAGGTCTGTAAAACTTTGTAGCTTCTTGCATATTATGCATGGGAAGTGAAAATATTATGACCGAACAATTCTTTAATTTTTGAAATTCACTCTTTCCGCTGTCAATGTCCACTCCGATAACAGAGATACCTAAATCACAAAAAAATCGAGTGAACCATTGGCCCATGGAACCTTTAGAACCGATAATACCTATCGATGTGATGCTTGGAGAAAAGTAGGGTGTTTTGTTGTAAGTACCGAGTATATTGATGTTCGCTTTACCACCGGTTTCTTTATCGCAGTATTCTCTAAGCGAGTTTATTAGACTCTGCAGTAATACCGAGTCATCTTTTAGGGAAAGTTCTAGATAGAATACAAATCCACCTAAGCCATCTGGTCGAGAATGTATCGCGGATAGGTTCGCTTCAAATTCTCCAGAAATAATTGATAACATTTCAAGTAGTAGGCCTTTCCTATCGCTTCCAGGATGAACTATTATGGAGGTGATTTTTTCGGAGGAAACAGTACTGGGGGTAAGATTTATAGCAGACTCATTAGACTTAATTAGTATAAATCGAGTTGCGTTGTAGTTTTTAGTTGTTGGACCTATTAACTTTGCATTTTTTAAACATAAAGCCTCTTTTGATGCAACTACTGCGATATCAGCTTTGTTGTCTTCCAATCTTAAGGTAGCCTCACTTGTACTATTACAGTGCACTAGTATCGCTTGAGGGCAATTATTTTGAATAAAATCTCTAGACTGTTCCAAGGCTTGAGGATGAGAGTAGATATGAGAGATCTGATCTAGTGAAATCGCGCTACCGTGAGGGATGCCGATGTAGTGATTGATTTCTAATACTGTTGAGTTTACAATTTGTATTTTGTTCGAATAATCTCTCAGGTAATCGATAGATTCGCTTACCATTCCATTTATAAGATTCTCTATTGGAATTAATCCAAAATTGGTCGCACCAGTTGCGACAGAAGAGATGACTTCTTTTATGCTTTGTTTTTGAATACGAGGATTTAGCGGTAAGAATTTGGTACAGGCTAAATCTGTGTAGGAACATTCAGGCCCTAGCACTGCAATAGGAGATGTCTTGGAAGTTGAATCCTCTATCATAACACTATCGGCCATCTAATCCGCCCTAATTTTATTGAACAGAGATTACGTCGCCAGATTTTAATTTTGGATTAGGTTCTGAGCCGTCAACAACATCTTCATAATCTAGTTGGTATCTTGCTTCCTCTCCATTTAGACGTCGTATTAACATTATATTGCTTTTATCAGCGAAAGGTGCAAATCCTCCACCAGTCGCAATGGCTTGCAATAATGTAATTTGTTTATCTGTCCTATATTCACCTGCTTTAAAAAAGGAACCTGAAAGGTAATAAACAATCGGTGCAGATTGTGTCAGTGAAATATCAACGGTAGCTGTAGGTATAAATTCTTTTAACTTTTCAGTTAAATTCGTAGCTATCTTAGTCAGAGTCAGTCCTTCTGCTTGCACATCTTGTGCTAAAGGCAGTGAAAATCGCCCATCTTGTCTAACGACTACGTCTCCTGAAAGTCTTGGCTCTCCCCATACTTGTACCATTAAGATATCGCTAGACTTTACAACATAGCTTTCCTTACTATCTTTTTGAATAGCGAGCTCCTCTATGGGCCTTAAATTGCTATCTGAGCATGCGGAGATGCCAATAGACATAATAGTAATTAATCCTGATAGATATCGTTTATTCATGTTTCCTTTAATCGGTTAGTTTATTTTAAACTGTCTGAGAATTTTTTCATTCTATCAAACAATGGATGCTTATCTCCGGCTCTTTCCATGGCTAATTCTATGGATTTCTTAGATTCCTCTAAATCTCCAACATCTTTTTGTGTTAAGGCTAAATGGTAAAGTATCTCAGGGTTAAGAGGTTGATTGCCTTCAGACTCTTTATATACTTTTACTGCTTCCATCAATAATGGCAAGGCCGCTCTTGGACTACCTTTTTTGTAATGAACCCAAGCAAGAGTGTCAGTTACGCTACTCTCTCTTGGTAGTTCTTGTTTTGCAAGTTCTGCTAGTCTTAAGGCTTCATTGAGATCACCATTCTTAGTGTGTTCTACAATAATATAAGCGAGATTATTTGCTGCTGGACCGAATCTTGGCGAAATCTCTAAAATCTTCTCATATTGTTCAGCCGCTTTGGTAAACTGCTCCTCTCTCTCAAATGTTAATGCAAGCAACATTCTAGTTGGAATATGATTAGGGCTTTTTTGAATTAACTTCTCATAATTAACGATAGCAGCCTTTAAATCTCCTGACATTGCATCAATCCCACCTAATGCGAAATAGGCTCCAATAAGATTTGGGTTCTCTTCTAGGGCTGATTGAAAACGCTGTCTGGCCAATTCTAACCTATTTGGAATAGAGTTATCAGCTATTAATATTGAACCAATTAATACGTCATACTCTGCCTTACTCTTTTTGCTTTTTTCTCTAAAAGTAGTAATCAGAGCAATCATGTCGTTCGTTGATTTTTTTTGCTCGTGCATACATAAAACAATTCTTCGTCCAGGTCCTAATACATCAATGTCAAACTCAAGTGTTTTTTGATATTGTTTAATCGCTTCATCCAGGTGACCTTCTTTTTCTTCTAGTAAGCCAAGTTTGTAATATCCAACTGGGATTGTAGGATAGTTTTCAACTAGGAATTGATATACTTTTCTTGCTTTAGATACTTCTCCCTCAATTAGCGAAATATCTGCTCTTATTATGTTCGCTCCAAGTTGCCTCGGGTACCTTGATAGAACTTGTTCTATATGTTGTTTTGCTGAACCAATATCACCTTTCATGAGCATAGTTCTTGAAAGTGCTAATCTCGCACCAATATCCGCTGGATCGATTGTAATGGCTTGAGTTAGGTGCTCAATACCTTCTTGTGTCTTACCCGTTGCCAACTCAATAATCCCAGCTTTTCTAAAAGATGGTGCGAAGGAATTGGATGATAGGATAGTTTTTTGAAAGAGCTCTAATGCTTTCATGTTCTCACCATCTAATTCTGCATTTCTTCCCTTAAAGTAGTTTAAGATAGGGTCTTTTGGTAAAGCAGTTTCTAGTTTAGTCGTTAGAGTTTTAGCTTTTTCATATTCTCTGCGAGCCAAATACATATCATAAAGTCTATCTCTCGCTTCGTGGCGACTTGGCTCTTGTTCAATTATCTCTTCATATTGCTCAAGAGCATTCTCATTTAAACCTCTTCTAAGAAAGAATTCACCAAGAACGTATCTCAGGCCAGTTTGGTCCGGATTGGAAGTAACAAGTTTAGATAGAGTTTCTTGAGCTTCATCCAGTCTGCCTTGTCTAGCCAATAGGTCCGCTAGGGCCATTTGTAATGCTTGGTTATTTGGTTCTATTTTTAAACCTTTTACAAAGTACTCTTCTGCCAGTTTTGCATTATTAGTAGTGAGTTCTAAATGCCCTAAGCTACCTAATGCTGGTACACTTTTAGGATCCCTTTCTAAAACTGAATTTAGAGTACTTCTAGCACCTTCTAAATCTTTTCTAGGGCCTGTGGCGATCAAGTTTGCCATCAATATGTTTGCGTCATCATTGTTTGGTTCTAACGTTAGAACGTGATTCAAATTGCTTTCCGCTTGTTCGTACTGTTTAGCTATTAGTTGTAGAGAAGCTAAATGGATTCTCGCCTCTTTATGATTCGGGTCAAAGTTAATTGCCGAATTATAGTTTTCTAAAGATCTACTATAGTCACCTAACTTGATTAAGACTTCAGCTAGTTGGTAATAACCCTCAGCTTGCTCTGGCTTTAAGTCAACAGCTGTTTGTAACTCAATTCTTGCTTCTGCTAATTTACTTTCTTCTACAAATTTTTTCGCAGATTCTAGTTTTTGGTTGTATCTTTCATCTGGATTGCCTTTAGAGCATGAGAAAAGAGTGCTGGAGACTAGTGTTAAAACAATAAGGATAGAGTAACGCATTGTAATTTTGTGGTATTTTATAAAAATAATTATTAAGATACGACTGTGTAAACATCTTAACGGGTTATTGCGCTAAGATATTAAGGCTTTAATCTACATGCTAATCACTTATAGGGCAAAAACATTGATTGTCCGATCAGTTTAGTCTGGTAATCGTGCAATAAAAAAAGAGTAAATAAAATTTGGCGCTTTGTCGAAGATTAGTAAGTGATATCAAAATTTTTCAATTAATAAGGAATAGTGCTAATAAGCCCGTTCCCTAAAAATAGTAACGGTATTTCAGACTTCCAGTAGCGGTTATTGTCTATGTTACTAATTAGATGAGTTAAGTTAAAAGAATGTTTATAATTTAGAGAATGAATCCACACGAACAAAATTCCTCATCACCACTCGAAGTTATTGGCAACTTAAAAGCTGCCCATGGTAAATACTGGCGATTAAGTTGGCCGCCTGCATTGGCTGTTTTTCTATTAGTTTTAGCAGTAGCTATTAAACTGCCCAATTTTTATACTTCTGATTTTGTCATATATGTACAGCCACAACAGATTCAGTCAGCTTTAATTGGTACAGTAGATAAGAAAGATGAAGCTCAAAAATTTGATGCCTTGATTCAAGAGCTGATTTCTAGACCACGACTTTTGTCGGTTATACAAAGATTTAATCTTTACCCACAGTTTACGGGAATTAGTGGGCAGGATAAAGCTTTGTTGAAATTTAGAAAAGCCTACAGTATCGACGGAATGCAATCCGTGATCCAAAAAAATAACACTGAGAATCCTCCAACATTTAGAGTAAGCTTTTCTCATCGTGATAGTAAGCTTGCTTTTGAAGTTGCTAATGAACTTCAGAATTTATTTGTTCAAGAGAGTATTATTAATATACGATCGGAAACACGCGGAACTGAAGAGTTTTTAAATTCTCAATTGAAAGCAACACAACAAAAGTTGGAAGAGATTGAAACTAAGAGGCAGGAGTATATACGGAAAAATTCTGGTAAACTTCCTGTACAAAGAGAAAGAGCTGTTACTGACCAAAGAGAAGCTCAGGCAAGGTTGTTGTCAAATACTCAAGATATTAATGAGAATAATGGGAGGATGAAGTACCTAGAGCAGGACCTTCAAATGACTATTCGCGATCCTTCAACTGGGCCAGGTTCAAATGCAAGTGCCTTAGATTTTCAACTTGATCCTGCAGCGAGCCTTCAGCAACAAAAGCAAGCCTTGGCAGTTTTAAAAACTAGATATTCCGACAAACATCCTGATGTAATTGCTTTAGAAAAACGTATAGAAGTTTACGAAGGAAAGGTTAACAGAGGAGAGAATGTAGGGAAGGGTACTTCCTCATCTAGCCTGTTAGGTAATACTAGAGAATCAAGATTGATTAGGAGGGAAATGAGTGAGTTGCAAGTTCGAAATAGTGCTTTAGCAACTGAGAATCAGGGATTAAAAACTAAGATTAATGACTTAGATAAAATAATCCAATCTATTCCTATTAAGGAGCAAGAGTTAATTGAGATTGAGAGAGACTACGAAACTACTAGGCAGCTTTATGATAAGTTAAGTATAGAAAGAGAAAAAGCATCTTTGCAAGCTAATTTGATTCAAAGTCAACGGGGATCAAGATTTAGAATTATCGAGCCTCCAGTTTTACCCCGGAAACCTGCTGGTCCACCGCGATTGATGATACTGGGAGGTGGGATTCTTGGTGCCATAGCAATATTTTTTGGAATTCCAATGGCATTTTTCTATTTTAATTCGGCGTTAAAATTTAAGGGTGATGTTGCAACAATGCTTAATTTGCCCGTGATAGGTGTTATTCCTCCATTAGTTACACCAGCAGTTAAATCTCAGAATAGGAAAATAATGCTGACATCACTTACTACCTCTATGGCTACTGCCTTTATTGGTATAATCGTAATAATTTTTTCTTTATAATTCAATATTAGAGCTATGAAATTTTTATCAAATAAAAAAGCCAAGAAGTCAGAAGCTAAGGAATTAGGTGGTGCTTCAAATTTTGGCGCTAGGGATAGAAGTTCTAGTCCTGTCCTCACTCCTATTCACAAACCTAAGCCTGAGCCTAAGAGTCTTACGGATGGCATTATCCTTCTCTCAGGTGGTTCTACAGTAGATTTAGAAGCGTCTGAACGTTTTAGAATGTTGAGAGCACAGTTGGATAGGCTTAGTCTTGTTTCAGAAAAAACTGATTGTATCGCTATCTCAAGCGCTGTACCATCTGAAGGTAAAAGTTTAGTTTCAACAAATTTAGCTAGAGCATTTGCATCGGATCCTTCGGGGCGTACAATTATTGTAGATTGTGATTTAAGAAAACCTAATGCACATAGATTTTTTGGAGAATCTAGTGGACCTGGCTTGAGTGATTTATTGGTTGGTGGAAAGAGTATTGAAGATGTCCTTCGTGAGGTCGAACCAGGATTGGATTTGATCCCAGCGGGTTCTCCAGTTGTTGATTCGACTAGAACGATTGAGTCACCTGGGTTAAAGTTATTGTTAGCGGATCTTAAGAAAAAGTATAAACATGTTATATTGGACTGTCCTCCTGTATTGATGTGCTCTGAAGTAATGCACGTAAGTCAAATTGCCACCTCAACTTTGCTCGTAGCAAGAGCTTGGAAAACCGAAAAAACTTTGGTTCTTGAAGCTTCAAAATTACTTAAAGAACATTCGCTATTAGGAATTGTTCTAAATGAGTGCGCAGATTCACTCCGACAATATGGTTATTATGGATATTATGGGTATTTAGGTTCGAAAGGATCTGAGGGCTCTTCCAAAAATAAAGGCTTTTTGGGGCGTTTGTTTGGGGGATAAATAAGTAGTTTAGATTTTCAGGAATTTTATTTTACTGCCAGCCTTTATATTATGAAAGTCAGGTATCTCGGTGTTTATCGAGGAGCTACTGTAGAGTATTGGTTTATCTTTTGATGGATTTATAACTCCTGCAATTTGTACACAACAATATTTTGATTCTAAGTTTATATTTATAGAGTTTAGAGGTATTTTTAAGATAAATAGATCTGAATCACTTTTATATTCTAATCCCATAATAGGTCCAGATCTTTCCCTATAGCGTAAAAAATTCATTCCCCAGTGATAACCAGTCGGGGAGATATTGAACTCCTGATAACTGCCTTTCTCTTGATCATATATAAACAGCTCACTTACCATGCTTTCCCATAGGCCTTCCTTAGTGCCTAAATCTTTAGGAATTGCTTGGCCAAAAAAATCAGATTTGGTGGAGAAATATAAATGATTATTGTCCCGGCTCAAATGAACATAAACATCGTGTTTTAAATAGGACCCGGCATAATCCTTATTTAGGGCCATAAAGAGGGGAGCTTCAATGCTTTGAATTGGTTTAGAATAGATGATTATTGGTTCTAAGTTGCTCATATCGTTGGTTTTAATTAATAGATAACTTGCCTGCCTGTTTTAGCAACTATTAAGACATACAATGATAATCTAGTTTCCACAATTTAGCGTAGTATTAGGAGATAATTGTGGTTCTTGACGATCTCTTCTTGTCAAAGTAACTTGCCAATCGATTTAATGAATTGTGGACTTAGCAGGTTCTTGTGTATAATAAGCTGCTAAATCTTGGGTCTCTTGAGATCTATGATTGTATTAAATTGTTGTGTAACTTCTTCTTTTTGATAGCAGTATCCCAACTAAAAAACTAGCGACGTGGGTCATTAGAGTGAGTATGAGTATAGTGTGCTTATTCTGTGGGCTCCCCTTGCACAAACAACATTTAGGAAAAGTATAATGGATAAGACTTCGCATTTTTTTACATCGGAATCAGTTTCTGAAGGTCACCCAGATAAGCTGTGTGATCAAGTCAGTGATGCAATACTAGACGCCTTCTTAAAGGGAGATCCTAAGAGTAGAGTGGCTTGTGAAACTGTGACTAAGACAGGTATGGTTCTTTTAGCTGGAGAAATTACTTCTGGTCATAAAATCGATTATGATTCAGTGGTTAGGGAAACAGTTAGAAAAATTGGCTATACTAATACGGCTTACGGACTTGATGCTGATTCAATGGCAGTATTAACAAATATTAGTCAGCAGTCCCAAGACATCGCTCAAGGAGTTAATGATGGAGAAGGTGCCTACTTAGAACAAGGTGCTGGAGATCAAGGATTGATGTTTGGATATGCTTGTGATGAGACTCCAGAACTTATGCCTTTACCAATATTCCTTAGTCATAAGATTATGGAAGTTCTCGCGCAAAAGCGTCATTCTACAGAAGTTGGTTACTTGAGACCTGATGCTAAAAGCCAAGTAACTATTCGTTACGAAAGTGGTAAGCCAGTTTGTGTGGATACTGTAGTCGTGTCAACTCAGCATGAGCCTGATGTTGAACAAGCTACCTTAGCGGAATATGTTATTGAATCTGTAATTAAAAAAGTTATACCTGATACATACCTTAGAGATGATACGAAGTTTTTAATTAATCCAACTGGTCGTTTCGTTCTCGGTGGACCACAAGGTGATGCAGGTTTAACTGGTAGAAAGATTATCGTTGATACTTATGGTGGTTATAGCCGGCATGGTGGTGGAGCATTCTCAGGTAAGGATCCTTCAAAGGTTGATAGATCCGCTGCGTACGCTGCTAGGTATGTTGCTAAAAACATCGTTGCCGCAGGACTTGCTACTAAATGTGAAATCCAAGTAGCTTATGCAATTGGAGTTGCTCAACCTGTGTCTATTCTAGTTGATACATTCGGAACAGGTAAGGTTGATGAACATCTGATTGGTGAAAAAGCTAGAGAAATCTTTAATTTTGCACCAAAGGCAATTATTCAACAGTTAGATTTGTTAAGACCAATCTATCAACCAACTGCAGCATACGGCCATTTTGGACGTACGCCTGGTAAGGATGGAACGTTTAGTTGGGAAAAGACTGATCTAGCTGAGAAGTTTAAAGAGTTGTTGTAAGTTTCCCGTGTCAGGTAGAGTTGCTTTTAATGTAACTCTACCTGAAGATTTTAATTTTCTGAACTTGCAAATTAGAGACTAGATAATGAATTACCTTTTCTTCTTTGCAGGTCAACTTGGATTGATGATCCAAGCTAGGTTTTTTTTTCAATGGATTATAGATTTTTCATCTAAAACAGACATCGGTTTTAATGTAGCGATTGTTGGTGCGCTGGTTTTTGGATTTAGGATATTTGACGCTATCACTGACCCTCTGGCAGGGACTCTATCAGATCATTTTTATAAAAAAGGCCATAGTAGGAGCGCTTTTTTGGGGTATTCAGCTTGTTTAATGAGCCTTGGCCTTTTCTGTTGTTTCCAACCTTCAAGTGACTATAGTGGTACTGTGAACCTATTCTTATACGTGCTTGGATTCTTGATGTTCTTTAGTGGTTATACCCTATATTGTATCCCCTATTGGAGTCTTATCGATGAATTTGGAGGTTCTGATAAGGGACTTAAAGTTCGCTTATCCTCACTTGTGGGTCAGGGTCTATTTATGGCTACAGCAATCGGATTTGTGCTAGGGCCTATAATCATTGCTAAAGCAGGTTATGCTAATGGTGCATTGATAAGTATAATTTTTGGTTTACCGTTAATGGTTTTGCCCAAACTTTGTAAGTTTACGCATGTGGATCCTAGTGTCCTAAGTGCTAACTCTCAGCCCAAACAAGAGTCAATAAAGGAGGCCCTTACTGCATTCTGGAGTGTATTTAAAAACCCCAAATTCAAAACTGTATTATTTCTTTTTGCAGGGACTCAGATTGGGTTTACTATCTTAACAACTCTTAGTCCGATGTTCGTGGTGGATGTTCTAAAAAAAGATATATCCTTCTTAGGTTATGTTATGGGGCCAGTTATACTGACTGCCATAATCGCATTCTTTTTTGTTCCTAAACTACTTAAAAAACGAAGTGCCCATTACTTAGCAGTTGCGTATTCCTTTGTAATAGGTGGCCTGTATATGGTTACTCCCGTAGTCCAATCCCATTATGATTTGACTGCTGTTATTGTTCTATTTGCTTTATTGGGCCCATGTTTAGCGGTTATCCTTGGGCTAGAGAATTTTTTAATAAATGATTCTTCTGAGAGGCACGATAAGGTTGGAATAACCTTTGGTGCTTTTAACTTAGCGGTAAAATTTATGAATGGATTGGCATTATTGTTTTGTAGTTTTGTGGTCTCAAGGCTTAGAGAAACTCAAGATCCAAAAATTATTCTAAACGCAATTAGTATTGGAGGAGCAATAATATTGCTCACTACCATTATCGCGATGAGGTTACATGCGAGTGCTAAGAAATAAGTAAATCTACCTTAGTAAGTTTTTAAACATTGCCTAAATTCTTTTTTAACAAGGCAATAAATTCTTCGGCAGGTTGGGATAGATATCTACCCTTTCTCGTTAAGATACCTGTTTCTGCCTTACCAAAATATTTAGACATATTTTTGACGAAAAGTTGTTTTTTATCTTCTTCCGTTACGTAGTATTCATTAATAATGGAAATCCCAAGATCCATTCCTACGTATGCTTTAATGGCAGTTCTACCTACTACCTCCATTGTTATGTCATAATTTAAATTCTCTGAGCTAAAGACCTGATCTATCATTGCTCTGGTATTAGAGTCTGGAGTTGGTACTACTAAGGGACAGTTTGCAACATCTTTAAGGGTGACAATACCTTTTTTTGCTAAGTGGTGCTCTTTGTTTGTAATTAGAATTCTATTGTATCGTGAGAACACTTCGTAATTTAAGGAGCTAGGTGCGGAGTCAACTGAAGTAATGCCGAAGTCAACTTCACCATGTTGTAACATCGTTATAATTTCTTTTCTTGATCTATTTAAAATTGAAAGTTTAACTTCCGGAAATTGGTTCTTAAATCTTTTAATGATTTTGGGAAGTAGATAGATCATCACGGAGCTATGTGTAGCTATTTGAACATTGCTTGTGTGGTATAGTCCTCTAGCTTCATTAAAAACAGATTTTAGATTAACAAATTCTTGTAGGAGGGGAGTCGTAATATTTAAAAATATTTCACCTTCTCTAGTAAGGGTAACTTTTTTCGGTCCTAACCTTTCAAATAACTTAACTCCTAATTCATCTTCTAGAGCTTTGACCTGTAAACTAATAGTCGGTTGTGTCCTATGAGTTTTCTGAGCTGCAATTGTAAAGTTCCTATGCTTTGCTACTGCATGGAAGCCTTTGAGTTGTTGAATTTCCATATTTCTATCTGAATCTGATTAATCAATTTCTATATTTCTATTGAATTTTCCTATGAAAGGCAATAGGAGAGATAACCATAAGTATTTAGTGAGGTTTAATCTAATGCGGTATCGTCAAGAGATAACGTCCTTTGAGATTTGCCCAAATTTATCTTTAAACGCTGATAAATTGTCCTGATGTTTTTTAAGTTCGCCTATCATGGCAACGCTAGAGGCTCCAGCAGTATATACTTCAGGGGCTAAAGAGAGGTTTATCCCTCCAATAGCCACGAATGGTATATCCTGATCTCTTGTAAACAGCTTAACTCCTTCAGTGCCAATAGGCTCTGCGTGTCCAAATTTAGTTAATGAATTATACACTGGTCCACATGCTAAGTAGGTAAGGACTTTTAGGGGAGCCGAGCGTACCTGCTCTAACTTATTGGTACTAAGGCCGATAATAGCGTTTTTGCCTAAAATTTCTCTGGCTAGTTCTGCACTCATGTCGCTTTGGCCTAAGTGAACACCTTCTGCTTCTAGTTCTTTGGCTAAGTGAGGGTCGTCGTTAATTATTAGTTTTGAGTTTGGAGAGATGCTTTCTTTGTTCTTCTTTAATGCTATGAGGAATTCTTTATAATCTAGGTCTGGCAAGATGTTCTTGTTCCGAATTTGAATCCATTCCAATTCGGCTGCTAACATTTTTAACGCTAGCTCCAACATATTGCTGTCTTTCTCTAGGGAAAGTATCGCATAAAGTGGGGGAGGGGTGATATAGTTTGTGTTCATATTAATTTAATTGTTTAGAGTTTTTACATATGATTTCTCAAAGAGTCCAGAATATGAGCCAATCTGGTATTAGAAAGTACTTCAAATTAGCTTCTCAAATTGAGAATTGTATTGATTTAAGCATTGGTCAACCCCATTACCCTGTAATGGAAAGTCTTCGTAAGTTGGCTATCGATAATATCGAATCTGGAAATAATCGTTATACTCAAACCTTGGGTATCGAATCAGGTAGAGAAGCGATAAGAAACAAATATTCTTTAAACTCTGACTTTGATGTAATTATAACATCGGGTGTTAGTGGTGCATTGGTGCTCCTATATTCACTTCTACTTGATCCTGGGGATGAAATTCTAATTCCTGATCCTTATTTTGTTGGATATAAAGAACTAGCAAAACATTTAAACGCTGTACCTAAGTTGGTAGATACCTATCCTGATTTTAAAATCACTCCTGAGAGATTAGAACCTCATCTGACAGCTAGAACTAAAGCATTGATACTTAGTAGCCCAAGTAATCCAACTGGAGTTAGTCTTAGTAAGGCAGAAATCAGCTTTATTCAGGAGTTTTGTAACAAACACTCAATCGCTCTTATATTTGACGAGATATATGAAGAATTTACATACTCGGAGAGTCATCATAGACCAACTATGGGTAGTAACGTTTTTATCACAAATGGACTTTCTAAGTCACATTCTATGTTAGGTTGGCGTCTGGGTTGGATAGTTGCTCCATCCCAATACTTGCTTGAACTAGAGAAGTTACAGCAAACTAGTTTTGTATGTGCTCCAACTCCTTTTCAGCATATTATCGAAGCTGCTTTAAAGACTCCTCCGATAACTCAAAGAGAAGGGTATTTAAAGAGAAGAAATTATTTAATTGATGAACTTTCCTCCAAGTACGAATTTGTCCATCCAGATGGAGCAATCTATTTCTTCCCAAGCATCCCGAGTAAATTTCAAAACGATACGGACTTCATGGGGTACCTATTGGAAAAGAAATTATTAGTTATACCTGGCTCTGTTTTCTCAGATCGATCAACACACTTTAGAATTTCTTATGGTGTGAGTGATGATAATTTTCAAAAAGCTGTGGATATTCTTAAATCAATTTAAATTCCAATAGGATCTCTATATAATTGGTCTGTTTATTTGAATTTTCCAGTAATTTTAGGCGCATACAGTCAAAATGACAAAAAATGTCATGAGTTCATCTATAAACTTTAGGGCCTTAGCTAATATGTCGATAAATATTTACGTGTTTGTGTGAATGTTAGGAACAAAGTTTATCTAATAGAGACAAATTTTGGTTCTACGAATATTTATTAAGAGGTCTTAGTTCGTGAGCAACTCTCATATCGGTGAACTACTGGTTAACATAGGGTTAATGGATCGTTCTCAGCTTGAACAAGCTGAGAAGATGTCTGCTATGGCTGGGACTATCTTAACTAATTCAATTATTAAGTTAGACGTTATTGGTGAAAGTGGTTTGGTTGATTTGCTTTGCAAAGAATACGGTCTAAAACGAATATTGCTCGAAGAAACGGAGATTGACACAGATCTCATTTCTCAAGTCCCCTATGAATTAGCACAAAAATATATGGTCCTTCCCATCAACTTAGATGGTGGAGTGATGACCATTGCTATGCTTGATCCATCAAATATAACTGCGATCAATGATATTCGCTTTGTGGTTGGTGCGGATTTAAATATTGTACTTTCTACAGAGTCCGAATTAAAAGTCCATATTGAGAAAATTTATGAAGGTGATATTTCTTACGATCAAATTTTTGATGACCTAGGAGATGATTCTGAAGTAGAGGTATTATCCTCGGAAGAAGACATAGATATAAATGCATTAGAGAGAGCAACCGAAGATGCTCCAGTAGTTAAACTTGTAAATGCAATTCTTACTGATGCTATAAAAAAAGGTGCTTCAGATGTGCATATAGAACCTTATGAAAAGCAATTCAGAGTGAGATTTAGAATTGATGGTGTTTTATATGAAATAATGAAACCTCCTTTAAAGCTTAAAAATGCCATAATCTCCAGAATTAAGATTATGGCGGAGTTGGATATTGCGGAACGACGTTTGCCACAGGATGGACGGATTAAGCTTAAGCTCGGTGCTAAAAGGGAAATGGATTTTCGTGTAAGTGTTTTACCAGGACTTTTTGGAGAAAAGGTCGTACTTCGATTGTTAGATAAAGGCAATCTTCAGACAGATATGACTAAGTTAGGATTTGCGGTCCCACAGTTGAAATCATTTACTGACGCTATCAATAAACCTTACGGGATGGTCTTAGTAACTGGGCCAACTGGATCGGGTAAAACCACAACTTTGTATTCAGCTTTAGCGGAACTTAATCAACCAATAGTGAACATATCGACGGCCGAAGATCCTGTAGAGTTCAATCTTTTTGGTATTAACCAGGTGCAAATGCATGATGAGATTGGTTTGAATTTTGCTGCGGCTCTAAGATCTTTTTTACGACAAGATCCGGATATTATTATGGTCGGGGAAATTAGAGATTATGAAACTGCAGAAATTGCCATCAAAGCATCTTTAACTGGGCATCTTGTACTATCAACTCTTCATACAAATGATGCGCCTTCTACTATAAATAGGCTCTTAAATATGGGAGTGGAACCATTTTTAGTGGCATCTTCAATAAATATTGTTGTAGCTCAGCGTTTGGCACGGAGAATATGCGATAACTGTAAAGAGGAAATAAATGTTTCTCCAGAAGCTCTAGTGGATATAGGCATATCGGCGGCCGAAGCTAGTCATATTAAAGTCTTTCACGGAAAGGGATGCGTGAAGTGTAGCAATACAGGGTATAAGGGCCGAGTTGCCTTATACGAATGTATGGTCATGACTGAAAAACTGAAAGAATATGTATTAAATGGAGCTTCATCAGCTGAGATTAAACGACAATCTATAGATGAAGGTATGGACAGTTTAAGAATGTCCGGGATTAAATTTCTAAAAGATGGAGTAACCACGATAGAGGAAATATTGAGAGTTACAGCAAGCGATTAAAACAGTAAGTAAAAAATGAGGCAAAAATGAGTCAGTTTTATTGGGAAGGTGTAAATAGCACAGGGAAGAAAGTAAAAGGCGTAATGGAAGCCGCGAGTGCTCAACAAGTTTTTAATCAGTTAAAAGCTAAAAAAATTGCCCCAAATGTCCCTAAGATTAAGGAAAAAGGTAAGGGATTGGACATGCAGATCAATGTCCCAGGGTTAGGGCCTAAAGTTAAACCTAAGGATATTGTCGTATTTACAAGACAATTTGCAACAATGATAGATGCTGGGCTTCCTATCGTACAGGGATTGGATGTTTTAGCGAAACAACATGAGAATCCAGCAATGCGTTCAGTATTAGGAAGCATTAAAGATACGGTTGAAAACGGCGGGACTTTAGCAGAAGGGATGAAAGGTCACCCTAATGCTTTTGATAATCTATTTGTAAATATGATTGCAGCTGGCGAGGCGGGTGGTATCTTGGATATTATCCTAGAGCGAATGGCTCAGTATCTTGAAAAGTCATTAGCTTTAAAAAGGCAGGTTAAGACAGCGATGATATACCCAGCTGTGGTAGTATTCGCTGCATTTATTGTTACTTCTATCCTATTGATATTTGTGATCCCAACATTTGCAGATATGTTCAAGGACTTTGGAGCAGCATTGCCTGCACCTACACAGATCGTTTTAAATATTTCTGATTTCACCGTAGCTAACTATCCTTATATCTTTGGAATGATGGGGTCTCTATTTTATCTATTTAAGAGATTTGTATCTACAGAAAGAGGTAAAAAAGTAGTGCATCCAATATACTTGAAGGTTCCTGTTTTTGGAGAAATTATAAGGAAAGTAGCAGTTGCTCGTTTTACTAGAACCTTAGGCACTATGTTAAGTTCTGGAGTTCCTATTTTAGAAGCATTATCAATATGTGCCAAAACTGCTGGAAACAAGGTAGTTGAAAAGGAGATAATGGATGTAAGGATTTCAATTAGTGAAGGTAAGACTATCGCTGAACCTTTGATGAATTCTGCTGTTTTCCCTCCGATGGTTGTTCAGATGATAGCAGTAGGGGAATCAACGGGGGCATTAGATTCTATGTTAAATAAGGTAGCAGATTTCTATGATAGTGAAGTAGAGGTAGCTGTAGGAGCATTAAAGCAACTAATTGAACCAATTATGATATTAGTTCTTGGTACTCTTATTGGTGGTCTTGTGATTGCTATGTATCTACCGATATTTAAATTAGGTTCTGTGATAGAATAAACATGCAGGCAACAGAAAAGACATTAGAGCAAAGAATCTTATCTATCCTATTGGCTGGAAGACTATTAGGGTTAATAGTGGCGCTTAGCTCATTTAAGCACTTCTATACTAATATTGCTCCAAGTACTAACTTGATTGTTTATTTAGTTTTCTTTTTGCTTAGCCTTTATCAATGGTATTCGATTAAGGATGCTAAAGATAATTCAAAACTGTCTTTATTCCAATATTGTACAGATATATTGCTTTTAACCTTGGTACTATCTAAGAACTATAATCCATCAGCCTTTTCACTATATCTTATATTTGTTTGTGCAACTGGATTAGCTGGTAAGCCATTGAATGCAATGCTGGTAGGGGCAATTTCTGGTGTCTCTTATGGTTTGGTCCTTAGTGGAGTAATGTCTTCAGAAGCTTCACGATTGAACTCTCTAAATGCGCTGGAACTACTAATTGCATATGGAGCATTGGTTTTAGCGAGTATAATTTCTAGTTTGGCGAGTATCAGAATTAGTGAATTACAATCTAGCGTTAAGACTTCTCAGAACGATCTTAAAAAGCTTTCTGAAGAACAAAGTCAGTTGATGAATAGTTTAACAGAAGGTGTAATTACCTTGGATCTTGAATCTGCTGTTACAGGAATCAATGAGGCAGCAAAAGCAATACTGGGACTTGGGGACTTAGATTTAAATAAGTTTGTAGGAAAAGATATCAGGACAAGTCTCACCGCCTTGGGTATTGATGGTGTTAGTAGCGAATTCGGGAAAAGTATAGAGCTTGGGATGGAGGTAAAACTTAATAGGGGCAAGGAGAAAATTTTAAGGTGTTCTGGTCGCTCAGTTGTTGATCACGATGGAGTTAGTAAGGGGCAAGTATTGTTTTTATCTGACGTGAGTGAGTTGCAAAATACTCGTAATATCCTTAGTTTTCATGAAGAGATGGCTAGGGCCTTAGGTGATGAAAAGAGTGGAGAGTACGCTCATCAGTTTGAAAACTGTGGCTTAGTGGGTAAAAGTATGGGGACAAAAAATGTATTGTCTCTGGTCTCAAAGGTTGCTCCGTCTGAAGCCCCAGTATTGATATTGGGTGAAAGTGGTACTGGGAAAGAGTTAGTAGCAAGTCTCATTCATGAGCATAGTAAAAGAGCAGATCAGCCATTTATTACGGTCAATTGTGGCGCTATTCCTGAAAATTTGATTGAAAGCGAATTATTCGGCCATAAAAAGGGATCTTTTACGGGTGCGGATAGAGATGTAAAAGGATTATTCAGAGAAGCAAATGGAGGAACTTTATTCTTAGATGAGATAGGAGAATTGCCATTATTATTGCAAGTAAAAATTCTAAGAGCAATTCAATATAAAGTAATTAGACCAGTAGGGGAGTCGAAAGAGGAAAGAGTGGATGTTAGAATTTTATCTGCAACCAATAAAGATCTGAAGGCTGAGGTGGATAAAGGGAATTTTAGAGAGGATTTGTATTATAGATTAAAAGTAGTAGAAGCAAAGATCCCGCCTCTAAGGGATAGAAAAGAAGACCTAATGCCATTAATTTCCCATTTTTTAAATTTACAAGGTTATGTTGATCAAGAAGTAAGAATCTCTCCCGAAGCCTTAAGTTCGATGTTAAATTACAATTATCCTGGTAATGTCAGGGAATTAGAGAACATGATTCATAGAGCAATTGTATTGGGAGGGGGCGTCATCTTACACGAATATTTGCCAGAAGACGTACAAACTTACGTTAAACCTGAGCAAGCTATAAATTATGATTATGAATTGGACTCGAAAAACCCGCGATCTAGTTTTCCTGTAAATTTAGCTGAGATACTAGAGAATTTAGAAAAGAAGTATCTAATAGAGGCACTAAATCAAACAGAGGGGAAAAAGAAAGAAGCTTCTAAATTGCTAAATCTGAACTTTAGGTCGTTTAGGTATAGATTGAAGAAGTATGACTTGGGGTCTGATGAGGATGAGGTAAGTAGCTAGGAACAAAGCCTTTGAAGTGTTTTGTCCTTTATTCTTAGTTCAAATTTAAGACTTCATTCTCATCGAAGCCAGTCTACATCTCCTAATAAAATCAACTTTTTGAAAATTTGCCCCATAACTCTATTATACCCAAGGAGGGGTTTATCTTTGATATACCTCATTATATTCAGAATAAGTGATCTTATTCTTTTGGGTTTAGAACAGATTTAAGTTCTAAATTTCTGGGTATTGTTCTTTGAAAATTTCATATGGAGTAGTTGGTAGATAATTAAGGTTATCGGTTCTCATTTTTCTTATGTGGAATTTGGGTACCAAATTTTTTTAGTTTTTCATTATTTTTAATTTCATTCATTCTTTTTTACCGCAAAGGCGCAAAGAGGGAGAAGGTTTCGCGAAGGGGTAATATTAATGTCTTCCTGAGGAGGCGTTGAAAACGCCGACGTGAGGATCTTTTTCTGTAAAGCCTTTCAAGGCTTGATACAGAAGAAAGGGCTTAAAGAGTAATGGTGTTTCTTTTAATTGATTTTTATTTTTTATATTTAAACTGCAATAGTTCTACCCTTTTTGCCCACTTCGTATCGTAAGAGATACGTACCTTGCCTCAAGCTTATTGGATCGCGATTTATAGTACTTGGCAAAAAGGGTAGAAAAGGCGCAAAGG
>CAYGUX010000029.1:0-37852 GCA_964353175.1 uncultured Bdellovibrionales bacterium
GACTCGGGCTCGGGCTCGGGCTTGGGCTCGGACTTGGGCTCGGCGATGGGCTGGGGCTCGGCGACGGGCTTGGCGACGGGCTGGGGCTCGGCGACGGCGAAGGACTTGGGCTCGGCGGTTCACATACGCCGCACATACAAGTACCAGAAGCATCTAACTGATTAGAGCCAGAACAAGTAATACACCCTGGACAAGGTGTTGGTGTTGGTGGAGGAGTTATAGTTGGTGTTGGGCTAGGATCGACAGTTGGGGAAACTGATGGACTTGAGCTGGGTGATGCTGAAGGTGATGGCGGGGGAGCGGAGGGTGGAGGTATAATTGCATCCCTACCACTCAAAAGATAACCCGTTGCTAAAATTGGTGACAATTCTCCTGACGTATACGATGATAAAAATGGAAAAGAGACAAAAATCGCCGGGTAGTTTTGAAGCAAAGTAACCAGCGATTCCCCAGGTAGGCGCCTTCGTGCACCCGTTCCTGTATTACATGGTACACTCGTATCTTCTGGACATACCTGCGGGTGTACATACCAACCAAAAAATCCATGCCCATCAGAATTAGTACCGTTAGGTTTATATACCTTACAAGCTCCACCTGGTAATAATAAACAAGTAGTATCAGTTAATACCTCATTATTAGCATCAACTAACTGATCAAAGTGAGCGGATTCTCTGAATTCGAATAAAAGACTTCCAAGGGTACTGGTATCAGAGGTTTCAACTTTTTCTATAAAATTTTCTCTCCAAGGCATGAACTGGCCAGTATATGCCGAAGAATTAATCTCTGAATTATAAATATCTGGTATTGCGTTTGGATCGGTTTGCGCAATCTTGAGCCCTAATTGAAGCCTGTGGCTTACTCCATTAGTAAAGCCAACAAGTACGAATATATATATGGCTAATAGTAAAGAAATCATTACCAAGCCAGCTACTAAAGCAAATTCTACTAGAGTTGTTCCCTCTTCACTGGTTCGTGGTTTTAAAAATTTCTTTAACTTTTTCAAATTTAAGGTCGAATCGTTTTAATTAAAACTATAATTATTGGATGCTCAGCAGGTTAACTTCTAGAATAATTGAATTAAAAAGTAAACACAATAAGAAAACAGACTATTTTAATCTCTGAATTATCATTGCTTGCATAAAAATCCTGCTACTCAACCATCAACTTTCAGTCTCCTTACTAAATAATTATATGTCATCAAAACCAGTAGCACGACTTCGAGCGAGCCTAAAGTATTTATCACCAGAACCATCAACAACAACATAGCCTATCGCAGAAGCTGGTAGTTTGATATTTCGATTTGATGCCCCCCCTTCCCCATGCATTCTATTATTTACAGAGGTTCTAAAAAAATCAACAAATCCTCCATCAGGTATTTCCATTGTAATTCTTATCGCATCTACGGTTGATGCATCTATAGATTCTTGTTCCCCAGGTACTTCAGGTACAGCGGGCGTGAAAGTACTCCCATCCCAAGTGCCAAACTGCAAGGTCCACCCACCTCCTTGACAGGAACTGGATTCACAATCAGTAGGAGTAAAATTCCACCCACTCCCCGCTGTTAAACCTGTTACTCCATTTTCACCCTCAATAGACTTTAAATAATCCAATGCCTGACCTCTTGCTACATCATGATCACTGATTTCTGCCGCGACTGAAACGTAACCGTCCAATGTGGTTAAGGCTGCGTACTCTGCTAGGTTTTGCTCCTCTAAACGCCCTTGCGCCATAAAGTAGGTATCAATAGACAAAGCCAATAAAGGAATCAAAGTAAGGGTGAACATTGCAAAAATAAGAATCACTCCTCCTTTCTCTGAAGTCTCCTTACTTTTTAAAAACTTAGGAGATAATACAGTTTTTAGAATAAGAGGTCTCATACGTTCACCCTTCTTAATTTAACCGTATTCCCAACGTTTCCTGAAAACATTCCGAAAAATGTTTTCACTGGTACAGAGATACTGACTGTTACGAAATTCCCTTCAACAGTAGTGGAATACTGTGTTGAAATATTAGCGCTCTCAAACCTTAAGGTACTTTTTGCACTCTCAAGCATGCGATAAATTCTATATTGAGTATTTAAGTGAGGACAATCATCTACATTATAGTTTGCATCACAAAGCTGAGACCAAGTGTTGGAATCTTCTTGAGCAACTAAATTTACATAAGGATTGGTGTTTACCAAAGTTCCTGGAACAGTGGCTAGATAAATTGTACTTTCTCTTGATACTTGAGTAACGACTGTCTTGCCTTGTGAATACAAAAACATATCCACACCAAAAAATAACAATAGGATTATGATAGGAGCAATTAATGCTGCCTCAACTAAGACTGCCCCAGATTCATTATTTATTTTAAGACTTTTCATAACTACCTTTTGACCACGCATGATCATTACCACACACTAGTCCTAAGTCTTTTAATCGGCAACTGAGGGATATAACTTGAGAGCCACTGTGGCTATCTATAGGCAAAAAAACTTGAGATTACAGTCTGATAAGACTATTTCTTAGTTAGCTAAATCAAAGGCAACTGGTAACTTGGCAGAAAACTCACTTAAATGGCTAGGAAGCTTAGGAAAAGGTGCAGCCCTTCTTATCATTGAAAGAATCTCATCATCGAGCAAATTTGATCCCGCGGACTCCAAAAGTGTAATAGCTTTTATGCCACCTAAAGAATTAATAACCACTAGCACAAGGCCCTTACCTTCAATTCCCCTTCTTCTTGCTCTCTCCGGATAACTCTTTTCAGATAGGATCTTCGCCATAAAAACATCTCTATACCTGGCTTGTATCTCATTTTGAGCCACAATATCTTGCCTGGAAAAATCTTGTTGGGCAATCTGCTCTTCTTGAATTATAGGCTTGGGAACATCCAAGATGACTGGTACAGTGCTCACAGTTTTAGTTTGAATCTTCTTAATCTGTTTTTTTACCTTTTTTACAGGCTCAATAATTGGAGTAGGAATCTCAGTTTCAACTTCGGTTACAACTGGCGATGGCTCAAGCTCTTTTTTGACTTCCGGTACTACCCTTGAAATCTCTGTAGGCATTGCACCTAGATAATTCAATGAAATCCGATTTGTAACCATCGGTAGAACATCTTCTTCAACAACAAAAGAAAACGCTCCTATCAAAGCTATAAAAACAAAGTGGAATAAAACAGAAATACTAAAATTGCTAAGTGCCATTTTAGTCAACCGTCGCTAAACCGATGTTTACAATACCCTTGGCTTTTACCTGATCAATCACACTAACCAAGGTCATGACATCTACAGTCTTATCGCTTTTTACAATAACCTGATCCTTGGCTATGTCGATGGACATCTCGTCTAGCAGCTTGGGCAAATCTACGGTAGTTGTAATCTGGCCATTTATGGCAATGTGTTTATCTGCGGATATCTCTATATTAATAGACTTTGGTGGCAAAATATCTTTCGTGGAAGCGGAAGGAAGACTAAGGTTTAAAGCATGCTCACTAACTAATGTGCCGGTTAGCATGAAAAAAAGTAACAATTGAAACACTACATCAATTAAAGGAGTAATATCTATTCCTTTAGATATTCTCTTCCTACCCCTAACTTTTATACAACTAGCCTGCATCTCGCTTATTTAAATGAATCTGTTAATTTGCATTACTTCTAAGATTCTCAGAATAATGTCCCAAAGATTGAGGAGCACTTACTATAGGGCCTTTTCTTTTGTAATATAAAACAATCTCTTCCGCAGTCCGAGTCATAGTATCTTCAATCTCATCTACAATCCCCTCAAAGTAATAATAGAAGGACATTGTTGGCACGGCTACAATCAAACCAAATGCTGTAGTTAAAAGAGCGGCCCAAATTCCTCCTGCGAGTAAGGCAGGATTTACGGCAGAGTCCGCGGCAGCAATAGTTTGAAATGCGTTAATCATTCCAAGTACAGTTCCCAATAAACCAAGAAGGGGTGCAACTTGTGCGATACCACTTAATCCCCTAAGTCCTTTGTCTAAATCTCTAACCACTTGGCTTCCAAGTCTGCCGACTTCAGCTTCGATGTCGCATATAGATAAAGAACCCGATCCACAAAGGGAAATTGTATCTTCTAACACTCTAGCTACAGGATGATTGTTTTTTTCCAATATGGCCTTGGCTCGATCTGGACCATGAGATCTTAATGCCTTCAAGGTTTGATCTGTGAATGTAAGTTCTCGCATTGAAGCACTAAAATACTGCCTAAGTTTGGCAATTATTAAGCTCAATCCAGCAATGGAGCAAACAAGTATGGGATACATGACCCAACCTCCACGACCTAGTAAGTCTAGAACATTATATAAAGCTGAACTTAACATCTATAACTACCTATAAATATCTAATTTATATGAAATAACTAAAAAGGCATAGGGCTTATACCATAAATTGCTCTATATAGCTAGCAAACGCTAGGCATACTCTAAGATGCCCAATTCTTAAAATATCCCTATAAACTAAGGCCTTGGTCGCGAGAGTATCTATTCCCTATATATATCTCATAACAATACTGAAGCATTGGGGCTATAAACTCGGACTATAGCTAAAGGGGATACTTTTATGGACATTAAAATTAGTAGCATGCTGACATTTGCATTTCTTTCACTCTCTACATTAGGGATTGAGAATGCGTGCGCGCAGAACCATCCCTACTTCAGAACCTTTGAAAGTCCTAGCACTGATTCTCTAGGTGAAAAACAAAATAAAACTCCCCCAGCTAACTTCTTCCCTGGTGGACGATCATCAGCAAATTTTTTTGAAGATAAGGAAGTTACCCAAGGACTCGTAAGCGCAGAAAGAAAGGTCACCTATGGCACAGACCTATTTCACAATCCACAAAACGCCCCTGCGCCTGTAGCTGCCCCTGAAAGTTCAGAAACTCCTCAATCTCAGGATAATTCAAATCCAACAAATGATTCTTGGACTACAAATGATAATAAGGAAACAGATGAGTTGAAAAATCTAAATACCAATATTGAAAAGGCCTCAAATGAAATGTCCGGTGATCCAGATATTCAAAATGTCCTAGCTCAATCAAAAAGAATCAAGGAAGCTATCTTTGGTAAATCTGGCACTCCCAAGGAATCAAAGAATAGTAATCCCACAGTTAGTCGGAATAATCCTGCTAAAGAAACCAAAGAAATAGAAAGATTTTAGTACTAATCGGCTAGCAGGAAAATTATGGCGAAACTAAGTGAAAAATTTACAGCACAACACATGGCGCTTTTTGCTCTAGCAGGTTCTATGATTTTATTAAATTTGATTGACTCAATAAAGTCATCGAATCGGTCCACTGACAACACTCAGGAAGTAGCATTAGATGGTTCCCATTACAGGAATCCAAAACTTTCATGGTATCAAAAAATATTCTGTAGAGGCTATAAAACATCCTTAAACTGCGGTTTCCCCTTTCTTCATCCTAAAAGAGCCGAATTTGAGGCTGAGGGTAAAATTATCCGAGAGGGAGCAGCCCGAGATGGAGTCATAGTATATAGGGGCCGATTGAATGGTACAAAGGATCCTTTTCGGCATAAAATAGAATTTGATCCGAATCAATAAACTGACTAAAGTTTTCCATCCCCCATACCGATAGCCTTATATAAGTATGCGTGGTCACTAACTTTTATAGAAAGCGATCCCTCGCATTACTAGAGCATGATGCTCGAAATTATTTATGGATGAAACTCACAAAGTCTAAATGCTTGATTCTAAGATGCCAGATGTTGAAACATTTGCCCCAGATGTAGTCAATACTCTTAACAATCCGAGGCTTCTCTCTGCTATTAGAGCCTTGCTCTATTCAAACAATGATAGAAATCAAAATGCATTTTTCAGAACGCTATTAGAAAGTACGCTTATCGTACTAACTCAAGAAGCTCCTCGAATTCCTGATGGAAGTATTCTTCAATATGAAGAAGATGGCTATGCCCACTACAGCAAAGATACCCAAATTCCGCTTGTTCAACTCAACTCAGATGCAAATACTTTAATCCTACCAGCTTTTACAAGTAGTAAGTACGTACATCAGATAAAAGGTTTAAGCGAGTTTAATGGATTAGCTATAGAGACAAAAGACTTACTGGAAGTGAGTATAATCGCTGAGTCGAGCGCAATTTGCATCAATCCAGGTAGTGATGAATTTCTAATGTTAGATCGCGAATTAATTCTCAATTTAGTAAATGACTTAAAGAAGTCTTCAAAGATTCCGAAAAATGATATCGTAACTCTCCTCAATCATAAGTCTTCTTGATGGTAGAAGACAAAACCACATCGGAACTAATTCATTTGACCCGCTGTTAGGCAAAATGATATTTACTATGGCTATTTTGACAATCGCCATTTAACTAAAAACGCATCATGCCAATTAAAATCCCAAACAACCTTCCTGCAACCTCAACTCTTCAAAAAGAAGGTGTAGTACTCATCTCTGAAAGTGACGCCATCAGACAAGACATCAGACCGCTTAAAATAGCCATGCTAATTTTAATGCCCAACAAAATCAAAACAGAAACTCAATTTGCAAGGCTATGTGGAGCAACCCCTCTTCAAATAGAAATGTCTCTTATAAAGATGACTAATCATGACTCTAAAAATACTCCACAAGAACACTTAATTTCCTTTTACAGTAATTTTCAAGACATTAAAGACTCGAAATTTGATGGCCTAATTATTACAGGAGCTCCGATAGAACACTTAGAATTTGAAGAAGTGAATTACTGGGAAGAGCTTAGGGAAGTATTTGAATGGTCTAAAACCAATGTCCACTCTACTTTGGCAGTTTGTTGGGGAGCTCAAGCCGCCTTACAACATTTATATAAGGTCCCTAAGTGCAAATTGAAGAAAAAAGCTTTTGGGGTCTTTAGTCATGACAATTTGAATCCTAAAAGCCCATATCTTAGAGGATTTTCAGACGAGTTTTCAATTCCTGTTTCACGGTGGACGGAAGTTAGAGAGGAAGATCTACCAAAGGATAAAAACTTAGAAATCCTTATGCGCTCGGAGAAAACTGGGCTATGCTTAGTAAATGATCCTGAACATCGAATATTATACATGTTTAATCACCTAGAATATGATTCCGAATCCTTAAGTGAAGAATACTTTAGAGATCTTGAAGCTGGAGGAGAAGAAAGCTTTCCAATCAACTACTTTCCAAATGACGATCCCAGTAAACAACCCAAAAATCACTGGAGAAGTCATGCTCACCTATTTTTTTGTAATTGGATAAATGAAATTTATAGTACATCCCCATTTGAAATTAATAGAATCGGACTATAAGATCTAATGACTTTTCCCATCAACTCTCATAGCACTTTTGAAGGAGTAGATTTTCGAGCTTCTCCAAATATTGGGGAAAGATTTACTTCAACACCAGACTTGATAATTCTTCATTATACAGCGACCATAGAGGCGAGTAGAGCTATATACATGCTCTCTGATCCGAGCCGTGAAGTTTCCGCACATTTAGTAATAGATAGGAATGGACATATTACTCAACTTGTACCTTTTGACACTATCGCTTGGCATGCTGGGAAAAGTAAATGGAAGGAAAGAGAAAGTCTAAACAAATGTTCGATAGGAATAGAAATTGTTAATGCAGGACCCCTTACCTTAAAAGGTAAATCTTTTTATACTTGGGATGACATTGAAGTTCCGAATTCAGAAGTTCAAGCAAGAATTAATAAGCATTCCGCCATAGAGTACTGGCATAAGTACCCTAAAGAACAATTAGCATCAGTAAAACTAGTCTGCATGTCCCTAATTCAAAACTACAAAATCAAAGAAATTTTAAGTCATCAAGAAATCGCCCCAAAAAGAAAAATCGATCCAGGCCCAGTTTTTCCCCTACAAAAATTCAAATACCTAGTTGACACTTATTAAACATTTGATATAGCAGAATATTTTCTACTCTTAACTCTCTTACACATACTCACAATGTATTTCAACCTTCTAAATACATTAGCAACCTAGGAGAACAAGTAGAACATAGGGGTACGTCGCAAGACGTACCCCTATTTAAGCCGGGTGGTTTCTAACCATATTATCATTTTGGACGATTGATTGTTAACAAAACAACGCCCAACACGACTAAAAAAATGCCAGAAAGATATCCAGGTGACATAAGTTGCCCCCATCCATTCTCAGGCTTAGGCAATAAGAATACCGCCATCACCACATAAAAAATAGGTAGGAGCCCTCCTATTCCAGGAGCGATCCAGGTACTTCCCAGATGGTTTCCTAATCTACCGGCGTACATGAAGGCGAGAGTAATACCCAGACCCCCAAGACAAGCAGCAACACCCGCTAAGACGCCATAAAGCAAGCCATCTTTGGTATAATCCGGCTGCTTCCCAAAAATCTGACATCCAAAAATACCGACAATGCATGCAGTTGCACCAAATCCGCCTGCATACAGAAACATCGTTTTCCAAGGGCCCAACTGCTTTTGGACCAGAAGAAGAAACGACGATTGAGCTCCCCACGCAATGAGAGTGATCAGCATACACACCAATATCGGAATTAACTTCATAACTATGGCTTTCTAAAAAACAAAATTCGGAATACGTCATGTTGACAGGCCATCACACTAATCTTATCCGTATCCGGAACCTTCCTGTTCCATTCCATAAGATCATTACCGCACCGAAAACGCCCGTGGTAATCATTTATCAGCTTAAAATTGGACCGTTCTGCTGCCTCGATATAGGCTGATTCAGGCCACCAAACATTTGGCACTACCAATCCTGGGTTATCCCCTAGACCAGCAAGCTTTCTCCAGATCTCAGTACCGTTGGGCACACTTTCGTCAGGACGCACAAGGCGATAAGATTGCTCATACTTGATTACAGTCCCTCGAAACACGTCTCCCAAATGTTTCAATGAGAACGGATCTCCTGTTCTAAGAAGTTCCTCATTACACTGACTTCGCAATTCCGACGAATCAGCTCCATATCTCAAAAATAGCAAATTTAAGTTTGCTGGCAGGGTAACAATCATATGTGCCCCCCTTGCAAGTACCCGGTATGCTTCTTGGAACATCTTTAACAAGTTTTTCACATTGCAGCCGACGTTGATCGACAGGCATAATGTAAAAGCATCTCCCTTCCAGTCTAATGTACTAGTGACATCCCCCACCTTAACTGCCCCTTCACAATCGATGTATCCGAAATCCCGAAGAGCATTTTTTGCCAAATTAACCATATCGGGATTATTGTCCATTCCGAAAACGGACATCGCCCCAAGCTGCAAAGCATCGACCATAAATCGACCACTCCCACAGCCTTTGTCATACACTCGCGCATTGGGACAATACTCACTAAGTAATTCACCTAACTTAAGATCAAGGAGCCTTGCCCCATCTGCTCCATGACGGGCCAAATTATACAATTCTGCGGCATCACCAATCCACTCTGTCATTACGGTCTCCCATAGACTAAGAAATACCCTATCGAGAATCTGAACGAAGACTAACGCGGCCCTCATAAAAAATCAGATCAATTGGAATTTCTAGAATCCAAAGGAGACAAAAACCTCAAACTCACCCTTACCTAATAAAGCCCTTGCCAGCCTATTACTTAGCCTTGAGCTTTAAGTAGGTAAGGTAGAATAACTTCTACTCCACGTTAAATTTTAAAAGAACAATGCCATCATCCATGACACCATATTCACATCATATCACTAAGCTAAAATCACTAATAAAAGCCACTTTGATATTATGATAGAAAAATTTAAAAAGTTGTGTTTTAAACTAACGCATTTCAACTCTATAGTCCCCCCACTTTACTTACTATAATAAAGCTTAATAATTTCAGCAGATTAAGGACCTAAAGTCTTTTAGTTTAGGGATTTAATTCAAGTCTGTCAGAACTTCGAAGAATCTCTCACTTTAAGCATTACAGCGATAAAAAATATGGATTCAAATATCCAGATTTAGTAATATGTCAGACATCTAGGGAACCAGAGAAAATAACTACCTGCGATACTTTTAGTCAAGTCCTCTCCCTAAGTTCAGAAGAATAATGCTAAGCCTTTCCCATATTTCAGACTAAGCAAATGCGCAATTCCAGGCCCTCCACAATCAAGAAAATAAGAAAGTTAATCCAACTACTTAGAAACCTTATTTACAAGTCTCTTAAAGTTGGGCTATGGTAAGCCCATATCCCAAGAATTTTATTTATTTCCCATTAAATATGACCAAGCTAAGCAAACCAGTAAACGAAAAAATAACAGCTCTAGAAAAAGAGTTTAGCGCGAAAGATGTGCAACATATTTTAAGAATACTTACTGGAAACACTGAAAAAATAGGCCTAGCCCTATTAAATTATTATTCTCGAACGGACCTAGTTGCTCCTTCTGGTGGAACCAGACAAAGAGGCAGATCTAAATATAGCTACTCAGATGTAGTACTTTTAAGCTGGCTTTTTAGACTCAAACAACAAGGTTTAGCCGTAAACAGATTTAGACGTGGTATAGCCTACCTCAGAAAGAGGCTTCCTAAGTTGCATCAGAACCCTAAAGACATGTTGCTTATCACTGACGGTGACCAACTTTTCTTAAAACACAGAATTGAAGACAGGGAAGGTATCCTAGAGGTACTAACAGGTCAGTATGCGGGTCAATATCGTTGGGCTTACCCAATCGGTAGCCTAATAGAAGAAGTGGATCAAGCGATAGAAACTAGCTACCAAAAGGTTGCTTAGTTATTTGCTAGTCGTTTATGTCAATCTCAGAAAAAGAACTTTTCACTACTCATGTCGCTGATTGCGTTAAAGCAATTGAGGCAGTTAGCAAGATAGAATCAGACATCATTAAAGCTGTTGAGGCCTGTGAGAAAACGGCAAACAGTGGTGGTGCTATTTACGCCTTTGGTAACGGAGGTTCTGCTTGTGAGGCAATTCATCTAGTGGAAGAATTAGTCGCTAGATATTTGATGGAGCGTCCTGGCATTAGAGCACAACACTTCCTAGATGGTGCAACTATGACTTGCTGGGGCAATGACTATGACTTTTTAGACTCTTTTAAAAGACAGGTTGAAACTTTTGTAACAGAAAAAGACACTGTATTTGCCTTCTCTACGAGTGGCAACTCGGAGAATATTCTAAGAGCTTTAAGCGCGGCTAAAGCAAAGGGAGCAACAACTATATTAATGGGTGGAAAAGGTGGCGGTAAGGCTAAGGCCCTAACTGACATTCCACTCATTATTGATGCTCCTCGCACCATGCGAATTCAAGAAGCTCACATGCTAGTAGTACATCTATTATGCCACCTACTGGAAAACAGACTACACCCCGAGAAGGCCAATAGCTAAAGAGTCATATCGATCTGGAAGGCTTCCTAAAACTTCCGCAATATACGAATTAACTAAATTCATATTACTAATCAACAAAGATAAATTCGTAAGAGTTAAGGCTCCCTTTGCAGCAATCAACTCAGTTTGAACGGTCCTCTCAAATTTACTAACCTTAAAAAGTACGTCCAAGAAAAACTCTTCGCTCAATCGAGTGCCATACCCTAACATATATGAGAAATCTTCACTTTCCCTATTCGATAGAAGCCATTTCACATGAGATAATAAAAGCTCATAACGAGTATCAATATCGACCAAAAGCGTAGAGCTTAGATCCACATTCGCTTGAGTAGATTTTAAAACTTTTACAATCTCTAACTTTGCGCGTGAAGCACAAATCAATGCGAATAAAGAGCTCTTGAGCAAGCTCTTATCGTCACTCTCAACTCTATAACCATCAAGGAAAGAATCCAAAACCTTAGACTCCTTATCCATAGATAATTTCGGATCTAAAAGATCTATCTTAGAGATAAGAACTATTAAATCCGCTTCGACATCCTTACTCATATACTCTCTGATTAGATACAAATGTTAGTAAATTTGAGTTGAAGCCTTCATTACGAACAATGGCCCCACCGAGGTCTGATAATTCATCAGAATTTAGATTCGCGATCAAAGCGTTATGTCGCTCAAACTCCTCCAATTCCCTGCCACCCACTGGTTCTCTAAGCAAGGTTCTTCCACTTGAATTACTCGCATAATCATCTCGAACCTGCCTAACCATCTCTCTAATTTCTCTTGGATGAACTAGAACGTAATCTCTATCGCCACTTGAGCTATGGCCAGAAGCACTATGAACAGATGCTAAAGGTCCCATGGGAGAGAATTTTTCATTTGAAGAGAAATTCAAATAAACTATTCCTACAACTAAACATGCTGAACCCGCAGCGAAGCTTCTTACAAGGCTCGCACTAAAGCTAGATTTATAAGCATCCACAGCTTTTTTAGACGAGTTTTGAGAATTTTCTGCTAAACTCAATCGAAGCTCATGCTCTAAATTATTCCAAACTCGCTTCTTCTCTTGTTTAAGGTCATGAGCTGAGGGGATTGAAAGCTTAGACTGACTGCTAATAATATTTCTAAGCTCTCCTCTTTTTATCATTTCCTCTTGAACATACCTTTCACCTAAGACACCTTCTAACTGGCGTTCTTCCAAGGTTTGAAGCTCGCCATCAAAGTAAGCCTCAAGGTAACTATCAGTAAAATTTGTTATAACAGTTTCGTCATCAGGAATGGTGCTAGTCTCAACAGAAGCATCCAAGGATGAAGTATTTGAGGACGATGAAAGACGAGAAGTATCTGCTTTCTTTAATCTTAATATTTTAGTGAAAATGTTTGTTTTCATAATTTTAACTCTTATCTTTTTTCATGGACGCAATCATAGATTATTCTATTCATTTACCAACATGGGGGCTCTAATTGACTTACCTAGTAAATCCACTAATTTTTTCCTCGCGTGATGCAATCGACTCATCACAGTCCCAACCGAACAATGAAGAGTTTTACCAATCTCTTCATAAGACAAGCCATCATATTCTCTTAATACTATTACAGCCCTATGTGCTGGAGAAAGTTCATCCAAAGCCTTTCCTATAGCAAGACCTACTTGCGTGCTATAAACTGCTTGTTCTTGATTTTCTACATGTCCATGAAATGCGTCTATGATTGGGTCACCCTCAGACTTATCAAAGATATAGTCCTCTTGACCAGCCCTCTCATATCTCCTTGAAGCCTTACGACTAAAATCAATAATCAAGTTCCTAGCAATTCTATAAATCCAAGTATAAAATGCGGATTCACCCTTGAAATTTTGGATCCCTTTAAACGCTTTTAGAAATGCGTCCTGGCAAATATCTTCTGCATCATCGCCATTTCCCAATATTCTTGTAGTAGCAAGACGTAACCTCATATAGTGGGCATCAAACAGCACCTTAAATGCTTCGATATCACCTACTTGAGCTCTTGCAACCAATTCAGCTTCTGACATATCAGACTCCAATTGTGTATTCCTATCTTCTACTTTCTGCATTTTGTCCTCTAACTAAAGTCATGACAACAATATTTTTACTTCTCGCCCCAGTTACTTCCAAGTTGCGCATCAACTACCACTGGCACACTTAAAGATACTGCATTCTCCATCACTTCTTTACAACGTAAAACACTACTCTCAGCGACATCCTCAGGAACTTCAAAAATTAATTCATCGTGAACCTGAAGTAACATCGCTCCCTTTAGTTCTCCACTAAAAAACAACTTATCAAGATCGATCATCGCTCTTTTCACGATCTCAGAAGCGGTGCCTTGTATCGGGGCGTTCATCATAGAACGAACTTGGTAACCACCATCTCGGCCTTGAGTATCAAGTCCAGAGACATACCGTCTTCGGCCAAATAAAGTCCCTACATATCCCGATCTTTCAGCTTGTTCTGCTAAGCTATCAAAATAAAGCCGAACCTTTGGATATCTCGCAAAATAAGCTTCGATAAATTCATCAGCTTGCCTTCTCGACACTCCTAAATCTTTAGCAAGGCGGAATGGACCCATTCCGTAAATAATGCCAAAATTAATTGTCTTTGCTATTCGCCTTTGGCGATCACGCTCTTCAGGTAATAGAGGCATACCTCCGAATAGTTCAACCGCTGTACGCATATGAATGTCTTCACCATTTCTAAATGCATCACTTAAAGTCTCATCTCCCGATAAATGGGCGAGGACTCGTAACTCCACTTGAGAGTAATCCGCGATAACTAAACGACTTCCTTCTTCCGCGATAAAAATCTTCCGTAGTTTTTTCCCTCTTTCAGACTTAATAGGAATATTTTGCAGATTAGGATCACTAGAACTCAAACGACCAGTCGCTGCGATGGCTTGATTAAATGTGGTATGAATTCTACCAGTCTTAGGATGCACCAATCTTTTTAATGCTTGAACATAAGTAGAGTTCAACTTAAATACCTCTCGGTATTCCATTAGATAATCTATAACAGGATGTACGCCTTGGAGCATATCCAAGGTCCGAATGTCTGTTGAGAATCCATGTTGAGTTTTTTTCAACCCCTTTGTAGGTAGCTCTAGGTTTTCAAATAAAATTTGTGCGAGCTGTTTAGGGGAATTTATATTAAATTCGCTGCCTGAGCTTTTGTATATCTTCTCTGTTAATTGTACTAATTCACCTTCAAACTCAACTCCCAAAGCTTCCAAGCCAGGCAAATCAACCTTAATGCCCCGATCCTCCATCCTCGCAAGAACAGGCACTAAGGGCATTTCGATCTTATCTGCAACTCGAACTTGAGATCCATCTGGATCGACCTCTTCAAGCTTTTTACTAAGCACTTCTGCTAACTGAAGCGAGCAGTCTGCGTCATGGCAAGCGTAGGTTGAAAGCTTTTCCATATCAACCTTAAATAGGCTAGACTCATCTTTAGTTAGTTCATCATAGGAAGTCATTTTTTCGCCCAACAACTTCAATGCAAGTGCCTTTAAACCATGCTCTCGTCCATCTGGTTGAAGGATTGAGGAGGCTATCATTGTATCAAATAGCCTTGGCGAGTTTAAAGTCCAGCCTGCATTATGCAGCACTCGAATATCAAACTTTAAGTTAGATCCACAAAGGCAAAGGTCGTTCGATTTTATTAAATCATCTAAATAAAGAAATAGATCATGCTTGAACTCGTGTAAGATTTCTTGCGTTTCCGCATCAACCAGTGGGATATAACAAGCTTTATGTTTTTTTAAACTTAAAGAAACACCCATCAACTTGGTACTTAGTGGATCAAGTGAAGTGGTCTCTGTATCAAGAGCAAAATATGCGCCCTGAACTATATCTCTTTTTAAAAATATTCTTAGGTCGTCGATAGAATTAATCGTGCAATAATTCTTCTCTATTACTTCCTCAGGACTTGAGTCAGACTTAGGACTGCCCACCTTTAAGCCAGAGAACATCGAATGGAATTCTAAATCTTCCAACATTTTAGGGAGAAGCTCCTGACTAAAGCCAGTCCACTCCTTCACTTCTATATTCAAAGGTACCTTTTCATCTAAAGCTACAAGTTCTCTACTGAGACGAATCATATCAAGAGATGATTCAATCTTTTTAAAAACTCCCTTAGCGCCCCTAAGCCCCTCTAAAGACTCTACTTCTCCTAAACGATCGAGTAAAACACTCAAAGAGCCAAAATGTTCTATTAAAAAAGATGCGGTCTTTGGCCCGACTCCCTTCGCCCCAGGAATATTATCAGACGCATCTCCAATTAGGCTCAGATAATCAGCTATTTGCTCAGGAAACACCCCAAACTTTTCTTTGACCTTCTCCCTAGTATAAAGAGTATCCCGCATTGGGTCCCAAGTAACAATTCCTTCAGTTACTAACTGGGTTAAATCCTTATCCGCACTTACAACGATTGTTTTAGAATCCTGATTGTCAGCGACCAGTGTCGCAATAACATCATCAGCCTCATATCCAGAAAGCTCAAACACTGGGAATCCTAGCGCTAATGCAACTTGTCTAAAGTAAGGCATCTGAGGAACTAAATCCTCGGGACATTCTGAACGATTGGCTTTATATTCTGAATATAAGTCATGCCGAAAATTTTTACTCCCAGCATCAAACACCATTGCGATTCTAGGTGCTTCAACTTCCCTTGCTGAAACATCAGTTAAAAACTTAAGCAGCATTTTGGTGAAACCAAAAAGTGCATTCGTAGGCAGGCCAGACTTCGTGCTAAGCGGTTGTTTTACAGCATAGTATGCGCGAAAAATATAACCAGACCCGTCTATTAGGTAAAGTGTAGATGACATAATTTCTGCTTAGAGGACTAAATAAACAAGAGGCAACACGGCTTAAGGCCAATTAACTCCGCCTTTTAGGCTCTATTAAAATTTTCCTCTTCGATTTCCTCTTCCGCCGCCGGCTCTTCTTGGAAGTCTTGATTATAAGTATCAAACTGCTTTGACACTAAAAATATTTCTTTCTTGGTATCATAAAAAACTTGTAGCTTCTCACCTGGGCGTTTATCAAAACTATAGCGGATAGAAGCGCCTGATTCTCTTAAAAGATCTCTTGATCCTTTAGAATCATTTTCACGTCTCAATTTTCGGCATTCTTCCATCAATCGATCTTTATAACACAATGAGACATCGCAGACTCCGATTCTTCTAGTATCGATGACTAAAACTCCAATTGCTTCAGTGGTATCACGTAAATCATCTAGTACATCAAGATCAATATCGTCCTTGCTGTACTCAGAGAATAAACTAAGAACACCTTCATAAGGTTCTCTAAAAACTGTAAAAACACCTGGATTCATTTTTACAGCTACGCCACCAAACTTTTCACATGCAGCATTTACATCTGCTACAAAAGTTGGAGATTGTGGATTAAAATCTTTTGGAAGAGAATTTACAAAGTCTGGGTTTGAAAGCATGAATTGATCCATACAAACTACAATACCAGAAGTTACCTCTACTCTTTCTGTAGAACTTTGAGGTGTTTCAACTTGACGTTCCATAACAATATTACCTTTTAAATTCGGGTCTAATTTGACAAACTTATAGCACTTTTAAGGGCCTATTACAAAAGGAAAGCCCTATGAATGTATTAGCTAGGAATTGAGACCCTCCACAAGGAGCTACAGGTAACACTAGTGATAGGAACCGGCACATTATTAGCGTCTTGAGATAATGCGTTTAACGCAATTACTGCTAATGGCCAAGGAGAAAGACCGGCAAATAGTTGCCCTCAGAGCCCTCCGCAAACCCCAACTTTAAGCCCACTAAAGTAAACCCCTCCCACAAATCCGCACCATCTCCATTTTTTCTACGATATAGTCTAAATGGAAACATCCCTAAAAAATAAGAAAAAGGAAGCTCTAAGAAAAACCAGATCTACAGACTTTGCAAAGAGTCCAAAGAGGCATAAAGAAGGATCTAGAGTACCCCTAGTTTTATCCCTTTGTATGGAAAGAAGGGCGGAGTTCTTAAGCTACTACTTCTCGACGCTAATAGCCTTTAAGAAAGCATCTCTTGCCTACTTAAGTGGGAATAGAACTGCTGAGTTTCCAGAAGGAACATGCATACCGCCTGGTCCATGGTGTTAGGGGAGAGTTTCTTAAGTACTAGGCCAGACAAATAATCAATCTACCGAAAGTAATTCTTACAAGATCTAGAGCTACATCCAATCGCCAATATTTAAGCTAGATTTAGTCGAAGTTAACACTAAAACCATGTTTTCCTAAGGAAGTAATTGATGATTTTTTAATGGATCGCCGTAAAAGTCACTTTGAAAAAATTGAATTTGTACTGGGCTCTGAGGCCAGATTATCTTCGGAATAACGTATTGGTCTTCATCAAAGACTTGAACAAGAAAGTTGAACCAGTGCTTTAGGCCCAATAGGTTCCTCTGCTTGCCACGGGAGCCATGCCGTTCGTGTGGCAAGCTTTTCTACTACTTCGCAAATATATCGATGTTCAGATACCTCTCTTATTTGTAGAAGTGGATCACAAGAACTGCTATTTATAAGACTTTGGTTTATGACCCAACCAAAGGGCTCAATCCGGGCACGTCTTAAATCCTCTTGCAAATTAGATGCTTCGTGTACTGGCGTTGCCTCTGGCAAAGTAACCAACAAAACTTTAGTAAAGTCAGGATCTCTCAATCTTTCTAATAGTCGGAGGACTTCTTCAGGTTGGCTACTACCAGCTTGGCGCTCCAATTCGCGTTGATAAGATTCACTTGCATCTAATAATAATAGAGTATGCCCAGTCGGTGCAGTATCAAGAACCACAAAACGATCTGTACCCTGTCCGACCTCTCTTGCAAAAGCGCGAAAAACTGCAATTTCTTCGGTACACGGAGATCTTAAATCTTCCTCCAATAACGCCCGCGCTGATTCATCCATGTTTGAAGTTTGTTTTTCTATGACCTCAGCTTGGTAAGCAGCAGTTTCGATAGCAGGGTCTATTTTACTAAGCGTTAATCCTTCAACTTGACCCCTTAAAGTCTGCACCAAATGCGCAGCAGGATCTGTAGTACTTAAATGAACGGAATGCCCACGTTGTGCCAATACGACTGCAATAGCTGCGGCAACAGTAGTTTTTCCAACACCACCCTTTCCCATGGTCATGATCACTCCATGACCTTGTTTTTCCAAGGATGAAATAAAATTCTCAAGACTTTCCATCCTGGGAATATTCCACTTTGAAGTTGTGACTGAAGAGACTAAAGGTGACTCACTCTCCTCAGATGATGAGATACTCTCTTGCAATAACTCTCGAAGCCCATTAACTCCTAATATATTTATTGCTTTCAAAGGCACTTGATAACTTGGAACACTCTTTAAAAAATCAGATTCGGCCTCAAGAGCGGACAGTCCGCGACGTTGCATTGCCTGTGCTGTTAAATCTTCTGGACACTTCGTTTCGAACGTGCCATTAACCACAAGACATTGATTAGCTACCCCAAGTTTTCGCAACTCCTCAGATGTACGCCTTGCTTCGCGAAGTGCTGAAACCTGAGGTCGACTCACTAAAATCAAGGTTGTTAGTTCTCCATCTTCCAGGGTTTTCACTGCATTTTCATAGATACTTCTTTGCTTTTCTAAACCAGCAAGTGGACCAAGACAGGAAGTCCCACTTGTATTTGTATCAAGAAATTGATCCCAAGCTTTTGCGAGACTCATCAGTCGAAGGGTATGACCAGTTGGAGCAGTATCAAAAATAACATGGTCGTATTGTTTGGTCGCGGCTGGATCTCCAATTAGTCCAGAGAATTCATCGAACGCCGCAATCTCAACCGTACAAGAACCAGAAAACTGTTCCTCCATACTTACTAAAGCAGCTTCAGGAAGCAATCCGCGCATCGGTCCAATTAATCGTTCGCGATAAGCTTCCGCCGCCGCTACTGGATTTATATTAATGGCATCCAGTCCGGGTACATCTACTATTGGACTAGCAATATTGGTGAGTTTAGTATCGAGTACTTCATCGAGATTTGACGCGGGATCAGTACTGACTAGTAAGACTTTTTTACCTGAATCAACTAAGGCTACAGCAGTAGCACAAGAAAGTGACGTTTTACCAACCCCACCTTTTCCTGTAAAAAAAAGGTATCTAGTTGTCTTACTAGCGTTTGGCTTATAATGAGAGAGATTCATTTTCCTTCCTTACTAGGTGTTTCTAATACAGCACGAGAAAGTGCGGGACGTTCAATGGAAGTGGGATAGCGGCCTTTTAAATACAGTTCACCATTAACAAATATTATTGGCAGCACATCCACACCCTCTTTTTCTAAAAAAGTCTTAACTGTTTCATTCTCCGCAAATGCCATAGCTTGCTGCCCCATATTATAGCGCTCAATTTCCACTCCCTGGCCACCTAATTGAGAAAGCATCGATGCGAAACTTACTAAATCCGGATCAATGTCGGTGCCACAGACCCCCGTAGAGCAACACATTGGCGGATCATATACTTGGATTGTTTTCATCTAATTTTCCTTCTTTACTATCATTAACAAATGTTCTCTCTCATACATTTCCCTTATTTTTGAAATCCATGTGGCAAAGTTTCTATAAATGCTTTACTCCCATCTCTAACCCTTCAACCCAACTTCGGCATAAATTACTAGGGAACAAAAATAAAGAACCTTCAATTTAGTGGGGAGTATATTAATCATTTTTTCTTAGTAGTCTTCTTTGGAGTAATTGGGCAACAATCTTCAAATGCTTGAGCAAGATTTCTCAGTAACAAGGTTAACTCCCTATATCGAACTGAGTAAAATACCGTTCGACCATGTTTTGATGAATTTAGAATGTTAGCTGCCGCCAACATTGAAAGATGCCTTGAAACAACTGAAAGATCTACATGGCAACACTCCGCTATTTCTGAGACAGAGCAAGAGCGGCCACATTTAGCCAAACAAGAGAGTATTTTATTCCTAGTAGGGTCACTTAAAGCCCTAAACAAGTCTACCGCTAGAAGATCATCTATCGGAGCCACTAAAGAAGCCGCGGCTTTTGGGGATTTAGGATTATTGCAAACTTGCGCCATTATGCAAGTTTACTCAGATCGCGTAGCTTTGTCAAATAGCAAAATAGGAAAGGACTATTTAAGTTTTTGAACTACGATAAATTACAAATCTACTTTCGCAAGCTCCTCTCAGTATATTTTTACTGAGTGATGAGGTCAGATAAATTTCGAGAGCTTCCAGAACTTAGATTTTTATTTCTAATCCTTTAAAATCTTTTCAGACATAGCTAAGGAAAACATATTGAATTTCTTTTTTAGATAAAAAGGCCCTGAAAGAAGTTATAAAACCTTCTAGGAGGGCCCGGCGGGTTTCAATCTTAGACTCTTTCACTAGCATGAAGTGATTGAGCCCTGAATCACCTCGTTCTCATTCCGCAGTTGCCGTATAGTCGCATCCAGCCAATACTTTCCATTACTCTGGACTGGCAGTGCTTTCAGCTTGCTTGCCAACTCAAAAAGTACCTTTAATTGCATTTCGATTGGATAGTATTTCCTAAGATTCTCCTCATGGGTTCCCATTCGATAGCTATTTAAAAAATAGCTTACACGACGAGAGAAATCGAATTTTCCACTGATCCTAGTATCTTCATTCAAACAAGCAAAAGCTACAGACTCATGCATTCTAACCGCCTGAATAAATTGTGACAACGTACCTGAGGTAAATACTCCTCGAAAGAGTTCAAGATAATCAGCATCCCAGAGCTGATTATCTTCCTCTCCATCAAAACAAAATTCAGCGAACGATTCTTGATCCTCAATAAAAAAGAATCCAAGCTCTGCCTTCATCCAGCTAGGGACACTCTTCCACTCATCTAATATCTGGTATAAAACCATAAATGGAGTAAACGACCACCGCAATCTAGCAAGCAAAGTCGATGGATGATTCTTCGGCCTAAATGGTGCAAGCAATAGTCGCGCCATGTCCTCATAGAACATAGCAGAAAATGAAATCGGATACCCAATCCAAAATACAAACGCGATGCCTACGGCAAAAAAGTATCCCTTTGGACAACAAAATAATGCCAAGACAAAAACAGCCGTCTTAAAACTCCCCATTACAATCTCCTTAGGAAAACCAAAAAAGCCTGTAAAGATTACAGAACCTTCTAAAACCAAACTTCTTTCAGTTTCCTTTTCACTATTCACTAACTATGAATAAATAACAAAAAAGATAAGATAAGAACCCTTACTTCGAATAAAAGCTACCCAGATTTAAATGGAAAAGACCTCAATGAAGACTCTTTACTACCAAGTTTCAGCAATTTTTTCAAACCAAGTAGAAATTCGAATTAAGTGAGGAGGGGCCTGGTATTATAAATTCAGTCCCGTAGTTTCAAAACCTAAAGTTAGGAGCCAGGTACTAATTATTATAAGTACCTGGCTCCATTCTAATCCTCTCTATTTTGTGGCCAAGCTATCTAGTACTTCCTTAGTCAAACTTTGCGACTAAGTCCCGAACTGCCAAATTCCTACATCCTCCTTTGGTATGGAAGTAGAAAATACAACCCTGGTAGATGTAACATTGCCTGTCATCGCTTCGTATCTAGCGACTTCCTTAAACTTCATTTCTTTAAGAACTCCAAAAAATGCAGTATTATCTTCTCGTGTCCGCAGCGACAATTCAGCGGAATGAGCTTTTAGCGCCTCATCATAGAACCCTTTGATTATTGAAGATGCAACTCCTTGTCTTCTAAATTGACGATGAGTGAGTATTTCAGAGAGATAGTACGACTCAGGACTAACTCCGAGAGTTACTAATTTTTGATGATCTTCGCATTGATCAGGGGAAAGGATATGAGCGATTCCATAACCTAAAATGAGCTCCCCAATCCGGCATAGAACAAAGTCCCTCCCTAAGACAATCGCATTTTCAATAGTTTTTCTCGCTTCAGCAATAGGCCATACCTCATTCCAAGGTGGCTCACTAAAGGATGCAGCATACATTTCGGCCATCTGCACGATGTCAGAATCCCTTACCTCACTACCTTTTAGCAAACTCGTAGTACGTAGATTTTCCACAAAAGGTCTCCTTAAAAAACCACAAAGAACCCACAGGACTGAACACCAAAGCCTTGATTGCAAAATACTCTAAAAGAGTTAGTCAAACCTAGCTCAAGTGTTCAGTCTTAAAAGACTTCTACCCGATGAACAATATATACGTAAAATAGAAAAAAATTATGTGGTGCTAGCCACAATGTACTGAAGAGGACTGAAATTTAAAGGAAAAATTACTCATGAAGAATTGTTATCATTTATTCATTTTACAAGTCAACAAAAATAATTTATCCAAAAAGTTGTGGCCTGCATAGAATACGCCTGAGCTTTACTAAACGATCTAAGAAACTAACTCCCTCTTTACCTCTTCAGTAACAGCCAACCACCCCTTACTAATCCCGGAACGTTCAGATAGAATCTCAACTAAAGGTTCAACATCCTTCACCCTCACTATCTCTCCAGACTCCCTAAAAACTTTTGGGGGTTCTTCTTTGGTTTCTCTGTGACTATCCTTTTCTCTAACCTCTATTAGATAGTACTTGGGATTCAATCCTAATTTAGAGGTTAGTTCTCGTGCTTTCTCCAGAAGTTCGATATTTGTTTTTTCTATTGGCAATGTTTTAAATAGCTTTCTGTTTAATAGCCTTGAGGAAAGATCTCGTAATATTTCATCTTCTGAATCCACCCAATGGGACAAATGATATGACCACCATGATTCATCAACCTTAAACAGAGTTTTAAGCGGCAAAGCTGTAAAGATATTGTCAGAAAACAATAAGTCTCTCATCGTGGAGTCCATAAATACTCCGTTAATACCCTCTCCAAGCTCTCTTAATCTCATGACAATGTTTTTAGTCATTGCATCAGCTACTTGTAAAACTCTATGCTGGTAAATCTGCCGGTACATAGAGTTCCTAGCTACAAAGAAATGAGATAAAGCGTCCAATCTACTTTCTTGCAGAACTAATTCATTTGAATTTGAAATTCTAAACGCATCAATTAAAGCAGTAACATTATACCGACCATAACTGACCGCACACATTACGCTATCTACAATAGACCAATTACCTCGATCAACATTCCATCCACCTCCTGATACAAGAGAGGTAACCCAAGGTGGGAGATCGCTATCCTCATCAAGAATCTTAACTACAAGTTCCGTCATTTTTGGAGCATGTGTTTCAAGTATTGCGCCTATTTCTGGATCTTCTAAAATCACTCTCATGGTTAGGTCTTCATGAGATAACTTCCCTTTCTTTGCCCATACACCTTCAGCTAAATGACTCCCTGGAGCTAAATGTCCAATATCATGAAGTACTGCGGCGGCACCTATTGCTGGGCCAAACTCTCTTACTATCTCTGGGCTATCTCCTTCTAAGTGTTTTAACAAAAGAGAGGCTAAGTAAGCCACTCCTAAGCTATGACCAAACCTAGAATGTTCCGCAAACATATATACTAATTTAGTATTACCTGTCTGACTAATTCTTCTAAGTCTTTGCACCCAAGAAGTATCTATTAATTTAAGAATTAATGCGTCCCACTCATTGCCCTTATCGAAGATTAAAGTGCCGTGTGCAACATCGGCGAAATTTACTGTTTTAGATTTATTTAAATTTTTCACTACTTAGTCCTATTCTACTACCGATATGTTAAAAGCCGTTAGGTCAGGTAATCTACTACTAGACGTTCCAATCAACTTAATAGACTGTATGCCCAACTCTTGAAGAATCTGAGCACCCACGCCCAACTCTCTTAATTCTTGAATCTTAACTTTTTTTATACCCTTCTCAGCTAATTCCTCTGAGCTACTTTTAAAATTAGATTTTCTTATATAAACAAGCGCACCACAGTCGTTAGCTTGAATTTGTTTTAGACTGGATCTAAGCTTTTCCCGCCCACCATTTGGGCCCATGTTAAATATATCTCCTAACTTCTTTTCAGAATGCATGCGAGTTAGGACGACATTGTCTTTAAAATTATCCTGCTTATAAGTAAAAGCAATATGTTCAAGCTGATCATGAAGCGATCTAAAACCATGAATAACCAAGCCACCAAAATCCTTAGTAGGAATATTTGTGGTAGCTTCCTTCATGACTAAAGGCTCATTTATTAAAAGATATTTAGCTACATCTGACAAATTCACAATTGGCATATCATTGGTTTTAGACAAATTTTCTAGCTGCTCTTTAGAATAATGCTCCCCCTTTTCATCCAACAAATGCATGATTACTCCAACTTCCAAGCTTTTTGAAAGTTTTAATAAATCCGTCACAGCTTCAGGTGCTCCATAAGATACTAATAATCCACCCTTCCTAGATATAATAGGAAAAACATGGCCAGGTGACACTATCGATTTATTCGCGATAGAAGCCTCACAGAATGATTTAACTGTAATAGATCTATCAAGAGCAGAGATACCCGACCTCACACCTTCTCTTGACTCAATGCTTGGACCAAATCTAAAGCCTGAATTCGCATCAGTATAGAGTACTCCAATTCCTCTTGCAGTGGCTTCTTTTTCACTCAATGCTACAAATAGTAAACCTCTAGCATGATTTATTAACCATGCAATTTTCTCTTCAGTGACGGATTCCGCAGATGTAAATACGTAGGATTGAGCAACACTTCCCACATCATCATGTAGAATTAGTTCCTTACCCGCCTCCAAATATTTAATCGCTTGATCTATATTGCCTGAATTCATAAATACTGATTTTTCAAGTTGCTTTAATTTCTATATTCAACAAAGCTTCACCTAGAGCTTTCCCCTGAGCATCACTTCTTAATGAACTTGCCCCACCAGGAGAAAGTCCGCCTCTTAGAATGAAGTTGAATGCCAGCAGATTAGGCAATTCATATCGAATAACTTCACCTTTACAAATCACATCAAAAAAGTCTTTCACCACTTCAGGCTTTAGATTGTTTTTGATTGTTTCATAATCTTTTAAACTCTTAGCTATTACACCAATATTCGAGTCCGACCCTTTATCACCAGATCTCGCATGGGCTATATCTCTTAATTTCACAAGGCTCATAGGACCTCCATAGATTCTACGATATGTTTCTTCTCTATCAAACAAGGGAAATAGGAGAAAACTTCTCTTACTGGTCTTTTGCCGCCAGCATACCCAGTAACCCCAGATGGCCCACTTAGTACTAGAGGTGCGATTTCTCTTGTAAATCTTTCTAAGTGTTTTTTATTCTGTCCTCTAATAGCTACTCTAAATACTATTTCCATTGGTTCAGTAAAATTTAATTTTTCGCTCAAGCCAGGAGTTGAAGAATAATCCCCAAGTCTTTCAAATAGGATTTCCGTATATTCAAGTTTAAGGTCTTCGATTCGTTTTCTAATAACTTCTTCACAAATTTTAGCTTTCTTCCGAACGTCTGGGCCAACTAACACCAATGTTCCTTCCGTAAGATAGCCATCGAAATAAGAGGCTGATACTTTTAAGGTATCGGGACCTGATTTCCCTGAAACCCCACTAACTTTCACCTGATTCATCCCAACTTCTTCCAACTTAATAGTAGTAAAATCAGCAACAACATCAGGTGTTATAAAATTTTCAGGATCTCCAATCTCATAAACTAATTGTTCAGTTACAGTCTCCTTACTAACAACTCCACCCGAATTAACTGGCTTAGTAACTATAAAACTTGCATCGGTGAAACATTCGACAATTGGGTAGCCCATGTTAGGATAATCATTAACTTCCTTCCAAGCGTACGAATAGTTTCCGCCACTCGCCTGAGTGCCGCATTCGATTATATGACCAGCAACTACTCCTGAAGCTAACTTATCGTACTCATCAAACTTCCATCCAAATTCATGAATCATGGGAGCCAAACACATTGCTGGATCAGAAACTCTACCTGTAATAACGACTCTCGCTCCTTCTGCTAAGGCATCGACTATCCCTTTAGCACCGAGGTAAGCATTCATGCTTTTTAAGTTTGACTCAATTTTTGAAATTGAGTCTCCTGACTCTAGATTTTCAAAATTAATTCCCTTAGACCTTAGAGCGGAATAACTAGCCAATAAATTATCGCCTTTAACAACAGCAATCGGCAAGTCTCCCTTTTTAAATCCTGGTATCATCTCTAACAATCGTAGAACTTCGGTAGCACAAGCATTGGGATTAACGCCTCCGGCATTTGCGATGATACGCAATTTCCCATTAATTAATGAATCTTGTAAGCGTGAAACTAAGGGAGGAAAATCTCCTGCATAGCCTCTGTTTACATCTCTTTCAAATTGTTTTGCAAGTATAGACATGGTTACTTCAGCTAAATAGTCTAGCATCAAGTAATCAATGTCCCCCTCTTCAACAAGCCTTACAGGAGCTTCTATCCAATCTCCCCAAAATCCCTGAGCACAGCCTATTCTTATCGACTTCTTACTCATTGGCTCTCTCCTCTTTTAATTAACTCGGAAATGACTAGATCTGAATTAGCCACAGATTTTTGAATCCACTGCCATCTTAGATCCTCTTTTTCTTCATCGCTTAAAGTTTTTGCTCTTTGCTCAAAATGCCCCTTAGCTATGTGAGCTGAATATAAGGTTAATGCACATGCTACAGATACATTTAAACTTTCAACGAAGCCGAACATGGGAATATACGCTGGGATATCGCAGCTATTATATAACTCTTCAGCAATCCCCTCACCCTCACTTCCAAAGACTAGTGCCAACTTCTCATTAAATGGCAAGGATAGCACTGGAATAGGCTCTACGACATTCTCTTTCAATCCAACTTGATCCTTAGCTAGTGGTGGCACCAATGAAACTAGCTTAAATGATTCTGACTTTAGCCTTTGAACAAGAGAACTTGCATCTTCGTGCTCCTCTACCTCAACCCATCTTTCAGTACCTAAACTAATACCACGCTGAGAGCTAAATCCTTTTCCTATTAAATATACCTTTTGAACTCCAAAAGCGTCAGCACTTCTCAATACCGCTGAGATATTATGTTCATGATATACGCGATCTAAAACAATCGTAATGTCCCTAGTACGATGCGAAAGTACAGTATCAATTCGGTTTATACGTTCTTCCGTTATCATTTCTTCCAACGACTTTTTTACAGTCAATAATATATCTGAATTCATTTTATCCTACTATTCCTGTTCCTGAGTGCTACTCTTATCTCTCCTTACTACGAGCGCAACTGGCACCTCATCGCCTCCTGATATAAAAATCTTTTCTCGCTTTTGAGAAGGTTTTAAGTAAAATTGCGAAGATCCTCCTCCATCTAAATTTAAGGCATCCATGATCTCTAAACCAGTTTTCCCTAATACCCCCTGCATATCCTCTAAGGAAGTACCTGGGAATCTTAGTAGTGTAGAAAAAATGACGACCTCATTTGATTTAGTGACGGCCATTCCCGATCTTCGGCTTGTTTGAGAAGGTGAATTAAATCTAGTTGGAGTGCCCTTAAGATATAAAATCGGCCCAGCTTGTAATGCAAATTCTACTTTGTCTGAGTTAAAAGTACTTCTTGATACGACAGAAGGTAGTCCATCGCGAATTGAGAATACTCCAGTTAATAATCTTCCTCCTAACTGAACTTTCTTATTCGCCTCTCTAGTCGCTGGAATCATTAAGCCTAGAGGCGAACCTTCTGTATCAAAAAAGTTGGCGTTTATTCCAGCAAAACCGCCGGTCTTTTGAACCATATCCTCAACCATACCTCTTGGCTTTGACAATACTTGGGAGGCCTCAACTAACATGATTTTATAATGCTCCAATTTAAATCTAAATAAATACAATTCAGATCTTAAAAAAGAATTCGATGGATAGAATCCCAACTTACCAAAGTAAGCCTCCTTCCCAACCTTCTCCCAACGTATAGTTAAATCTGCAGGCTCATTCCCTGCAAAACACAAATTAGTATTAACAGTCAGCAAGAAAAAATTTAGTGCATAAAATAAAATTGTTACTGTTCTCATGGATTGAGGATTTATCAGAATTTAGATAAAAATGCTTCCCTATACCTTAGAAATCCCAAGTTTCTTGAGCATAAATACCTTGCAATGAAGCAATTTACTCTATTCGCCCTAATAGAAGGACGATATCATAATCCCTTCAATTAAATCCCCATTAATAAGTGGTCTCAAGATGCGCCAGAACCCCCCGTAATCACTCAGCTAATTTTATAACGCGATAAATAGTAAAGTTTTTCTCTAATCTTGACGTAATTTGACTTTAAGGGATTGCAAATAGCAATCTAAATAATAAAGGCTACTTCAATGCAGTAAGGAAAGATAGTCATGGTAGACAACGACATCAGAGCACGGGCGCCCTCGGCAACCCTGTACTCAAACAAAAACAATAGCCCTCAAAGTCAACAGGCACTGGCCAAAAACTTTGAGAAATTATCAAACAAACCAGAAATAGTTTCTCAACTCGGTAAGGATGCGGCAGTAGTCGTAACTTCATCTAGTTCGGAAGCCTCTAAGTCTAATGGTAACTCAGGGGGGATTAAGAACGCTCTTAAATCCACTAGAGAAGCCACAGATTCGGTGAAAAAACTTGGGCAATCAGACGCTGGAGCAGGTTCAGAAGAATTTAGAATTGCACCAGTTGGAGTAGAGGAGTTAGCAAAAGACCTTGAATCGCTAAAAAGTGATATCAAAAGCTTATTTGCACAACTTCGCTCTAAGTCAGATAGCGTAGCAGTAGCTGATGCGAATGCAGAAGCGGCTCAAAGTCAGGTTGGGACATTAGATAGAGTACTTTCTAAAGCTGAAGAAACTGGACTTAGTATTCAGTTCAAGCCAAAGAGTGCATTATCTGCCCATAATGGTAGGATCAGCCCTAATGCAGTAGAAAAGCTACTCACTGAAGACAGAGGCAATATTTAGGTATTGTTCCACTACAGTCCCAAGGAAAGATATTGTAACGAATATCTAAGGTGACTAAGTTTAGGGCAAGGACGCCCTTTGAAATTCAAGAACCTTTCCAAAATACATTTTCACTAAAAGTTTCATAGATCTAGGCGGAAGCCTTGCTACCCTTAAGTATTAAAGCAACAAATATTGGTGCACCGACTAAACTACTCAGCACTCCTACGGGTACTTCACTTGGCGCTAATATCACTCTCGACATAGAATCGATCACCACTAAAAAAGTTGCCCCATAGAGCGCTGAATACCACAGTACATATCGGTGAATAGAATTAACATAAAGTTTCACTATTTGGGGTAATAGAAGCCCCACAAACGCTATGGGACCGACCATAGATACGATTACACCAACCAACAAGGCTACAGTTATAAGTATTCTTACCCCAACATTTTTAACGTTTACCCCTTTTGAAGTGGCAAACTCGGAACCAAACTGCAAAATGTCCAAACTACTACCATGATAGGCAAAAATAAGGGTTGCAAGTGCCACCACGGGTGCAAGTATTAAACAACTAGAAAATCCAACTACCTGCAAACTACCAATCAACCATTTCTGAATGGAGAACGAAATCTCAGCACCTCCAAAAAACTGCATCCCCACTATCAAAGATGAGCATAAGAATCCCAAAGAGACTCCAATTAACAATACATATTCCTTAGAACTGTGAAGTTGGCGATAGTAAATGGAGACTACGAAACCTAATGCCAATAGACAAAAAATTATCGCTAAAATAGGTATAAGGTAAGCAGACAATTGCAAAAAAATAGCTAAACTGGACCCTAAAGCTGCGGCACTTGAGACCCCCAATGTATAGGGTGATGCTAATTCATTTTTAGTTAAAGACTGTAAAACTGCACCTGACAGAGATAAGCCTATCCCCACAAATGCTCCTAAGATTACGCGAGGAAGACGGAATTTTAAGAGTGTAAGAGTCTCAGGAATTTCTATCCAAAAGCCTGATTCATTTGGTCCCACACAAACAGCGAGAGCACTACAGACTATTAACAATACAACTGACAGCAAAATGAACCTATTCATATTTCGGCCCAATTGAGGAGACATAACTAGCGCCACTTTTCGATGGAACACTATGGTAATCTAACTTACAGGAGAATAAATCATCTAGAAGTCTATGCTCAAGCACATCTATTTTAGATTTAACAAAAGCAATTTCACCACTAGAACGGATGCCGATAAATTGGTCGCCTAAGTAATTCGCTAAATTTAAATCGTGGCAAGCGATAATAAATGACTTACCAACCTTCTTCATTTCTACTATTGTTTTAGCCAAACTCATGAGTGCCACTGGATCTAAGTGTTCCTCAGGCTCGTCCAGAACATACCACTGAACACCTTGAAGAAGGCCGCCAGCGATATGAATTCGTTTATATTCACCCTCACTCAATTCATCTATTCTAGATTCTATTAAATGAGACACTTCTAATGACTCTAAAATTATTTCAATTTTATCGACACTGCACAACTCCGCTCGAAGATAAAATGATAATTTTAAAAACTCCATCACGCTAAGTCTTGGTCTCTGCCCTCCACTTGTACCAACATAGCTTACTATCCTTGATCGCTCCAAAGGAGGAATCTCTGCAAGATCGATGCGATCATTAAGCAGAGAAACCCCCGCCTCTTTTGGTGAAAGTAGAGACTTAAGAATCGTACTTTTACCTCCACCATTCGGTCCAAGTAAAATAGTAAATATTCCAGCTTCGAAATTAAGTTCTAAATTCTCAAATCGAGAGTTAGTTTTTAATCTTATGCCGATGTTAGGGACTTTTAATTTTAGCATTGCCTACTCTGCTCCACACCTAGCTATACTTTTTGCAATCTCTGGATATTTAATACCTGGATATAAAAAAGGACTTTTGGGAACCTTTAGAAATTTCGCTTTTTTAAAACATGTCTGAATTGCCTTATCTTTATTTAAGGAGTCCGTAGCAAGGATTACGCAATCAGCTTTTATAGTACATACTCCTTCTAAGGACATGACGTTATAGCCTTTTTGTTTTAACGCATTTTCTAATTTTAGAACACGAACCAAGTCATCATAAAAAGTGCTCTCTCCAATTCCATAATAAGATTCTGCGCTAAAGTGAGATCCTTCATCTCCAAATAAAATTAGAATAGTTTTAATTTGCGAACCGTCGTGCAATTTCAACTTATCCAACTTAATACTACTTTCATTTAAAATTGAGTTCCCTACTTTTCCAAGCCCTAAGACTTTAGAAAGTTCTAAAATAGAGCCTTGCACATTTTTCAAAGACGAGGTTTTAACCTCAAACACCTGCAACCCCAAATCAATAAACATCTTTGCCTGATTCTCAGAGCCTTCCGTGAGGACAACTAAGTCTGGCTTTAGGCTATAAACGACCTCTGGACTAATCGCGGAATATACCCCAAGTCGCCTTACAGTTTGTCCTTCTTTTAAGGAACAGGAATCAGTTACCCCAATAAGGCGACTCTCCGCCCCCAATGCATAAACAACTTCTGTTGCAACAGGAGCAAGGGAGACTATTTTCCGAACTTCACAATTGCCAGGAATTGCATGAAGTACTACTATAGAAAAAAATATCAAATTACAAAATATTTGTGTTAATTTCCGTGTTCTCAACAAAGTATTAAAAACAATATGATTTATTCAATTTTAAAACGTAGCCTTTTCTACACCTTAATTTTAATAGTAGCTAGCGCTTGTTCGCTTACAAAAAGTAGCGAAGAAAACGTCGCTCTAAAAAACACTATCGCGCAAGTAGTGGTTCAATATTTACAATTCTCTTTTTTAGCGCGAATAGAACCTCTTGAGTCAACCATTGTACTCAAAGACTTTCTAAAAAATCAGAATATCACCAAAGATGATTACGATTATAGAATCGTAAGATTATCAAGGCGCTGGTCTATGGATAACAACCCTCTAATTCACCTGACTGTAATAGCGATAGACACTGATGGGAATTATGCAACAGCGAGACTGCAACGCGAAGGAAGTGCAGAGGGAATTACTTATCCTGAACTTAGCTTTAGTTTAGCATGGACAGGCTCAAGCTGGGTAATAATTGATGACAACATCTTTGGCAAAGACGAACTATACGAAAAAGAGAGCTTATAGCTCCCTTTTTCTCGTACTTCAGTTTATGGCTTTTCTTTAACCTTGCAGTAAAGATAGCGCTAAACTTGGTTGCTGATTCGCCTGTGCTAATACTGATGTAGCAGCCTGTTGTAGAATATTCAACCTAGTCAATTCCGCCGCTTCGTAAGCCACATCAACGTCTCTAATACTAGATTCTGCTGATGCAAAGTTTTCTCTTGCTACTTGAAGATTCTGAATTGCAATATTTAATCTACTTTCAACCGCTCCAAGACTACCTCGATTTCTAGTTAGAGAATCAATTGCAGTACCAATTGCGTCTAGAGCACTTCTTGCAGCAACTTGCGCTCCTGCACTAGTCGTATCATTGATAGAGTACGTTAAACCAGATGTGGAACTACTTCTTAAACCTATCGACTCAAGTGTTGCTTGTACTGAATTAAAGGTAATTTGAGAGTTTGAATTACCATCAAATCCTACCTGGAAAGTCACTGAGTTTGGATCACTTAGAAGGGCTAAACCGTTAAACTCAGTTGTTTCAGCTATTCGTTGGATTTCACTCGATACAGCATTAAACTCTAACTGTAGTGCCGATCTCTGAGTAGTATCATAAACACCGTTGGCAGATTGTTCAGATAACTCAGAAAGCCTTATTAGAGATGAGGTGATTTCATTCATCGCACCATCAGTAATCGCAATAATCGAGATACCATCATTAGCATTTCTTATTGCAACTGATGCAATTCGTTGATCGGCCCTCAGCTGCTCAGCAATAGCAAGTCCCGCGGCATCATCTGCTGCTTTAGTAATTCTCAAGCCCGATGATAATCTTGCATAAGAAGTTCTTAAACGATTAGTTGTCGCGTTAAGATCTCTCTGAGCCCTCATTGACTCAACGTTGGTTCGAATGTTAATACCCATTTCTATAGTCTCCTTGACTTCCTAATTCCACCAATCTCTAGTGCCTGATGCTTTTATCCTAAAAGCCACATCCATGGAGATGGTTAGTTTTACTTAAAAATCTGCGCTATATTCCTTGCGCTACTAACTAAAGTTCCTCTTCACCTAATCTTACAAGCTTACAACTCTTGAACTAAACTAAGCAGAACCTATGCCAAGTCATCTGAATGATCATTGGATTCAATGTGAGCAACATCAAATTGCGCTTTTAAGTTTCCAATTCTTTTTACGTATCCCCTTGTAATTCTTGGTAGATGAGGCTCAATTGAAGAGAATTTCCTTGGATCCTTACCTAATGATTCTGCCAATTTTTGTGCGCGCACTACATTGCCTTCACCACAATTATAGGCGGCTAAGGCAATTTTTTCCAAATCGTCGGCAGATTTAGCGCCAAAGGTTCTTACCTTAGAAGTTAAGTTTGTGTCCTTGCTAAATAAGTCATGTAACCTTCTCAAGTATCCTAATCCAAGAAATGAATTCATAGAGGGGTCAAAGGGTTTATACGGTTCCTCCATCCCAGTCATATCCATCATATCGCCAGCGGTAGTATCAAGAAGTTGAAATACACCTTTTGAATAATGTCCATCACTACTCACTGCATTTGGCTTAAAGGCGGACTCTACTTGAGCCACCGCCAAACCGAGCTTAGGGTCAATCCCATGAAACCGACCTGCAGTAACAATAATACCTTGAATTTCTGACTTATTTAATGCAGGTGCATTTTGATCCCTGCCCTTAGGTAGAGAAAACCTTCGGCTAGATACTATCTCAGGAGCTTGAGGAACTAGGCCAATTAACTCGGTACTCTCTTCAGCAAGAGGATTGACAGGTGGTGACTCTATTTTGACACTGCTTGGCTCCTCATCTAATGGAATATCTCCTATTATATAAGGAGTAGGACCTTTTGGAACAAACTTTTCAACAGGAATGACCTCACCATCTTCCTTGTTAGTGAGGATTTCCAAATCTACTACCTGCTGAGGGACTTTATGATCAACTTCATTTTCTTCTTTATTTTCAGTAACTAACAACAGATTCTCAAATGTACTTGGCTTAAGTTCATTGGTCTTCGTGGGAGAAATAACCTTATCAGAGGTCGTAGATAAGCGACCTAAATTCTTTGCAAAGTTATTTGTATTTATTGAGCTCATAAAGTCCCTGTAACAGGCTTAAATCATTATACTAATGTAGTATTGCATTTAACGTGCCAGCGACCTAGGCTAGTAGCCCCGCACCCACGGCCATTAAGTTAAGGGGAAATTTTATAGTCTTGCCAGGCAGGAGCCTGGCGTTCCCAGGGGATTTCTTAATATCTTGGAGAATAATTCCTGGGAACGCCGGCGTCCTCGCCGGCTTATTCTTCTTAACTTAATGGCCGTGGCCCCGCACCTAAAATGAATAGCGCTAACATAAGAGATACCTACGAAATTAGTCGCATCTGAAACTGCCTGAGGCCCCGCCACCTACCCTATGAACCTTTTTTCCAAAAGAACCTAATAACATCCTAGAGAGATTATAATTATTAATCTTAAAGTTTAAAGTTCGCTAAAGTCGATACTATCAGGACGCGAAATAGCCTAAATACTATGAAGATACAGTTCTACCTAAATAGATACTCCCATATCCGTGACCTATTTATATGTCTGCTAATTTGTCTCTACCAATCTCCTATCCTCGCTGATAATTCAGTTAACCAGCAAGTCGAACAACTCGTTAGAAAAAACTTCCAAAGAAATAAGAATGCTCTTCAGAAAGCAGAACAGAAAATTAGGAATGACATAGGTCCTAAAGTTAAACAGCAAAATAACAAAGATGGAATTGATAATATCCCCGGGCCAGAAGACAATCCCTTAGATAAAGACGATGGGCATTTAAGCAATCAAAAGTCTTGGGAAGAGTATTCCACAGATAGTAAAATCATTTTAAATGATGAGACCTTTCCACAATGCCTAGAACCTAGGCTGGTAGCTGAGTTTGATGGTAGTAGTCATAAATTCGTTGATCCCGCTAATATACTTACTGGATTGGCCTGCGAGTTTAATTGCCACCTACATCTACCTTTAGTACCAATAAAATTCCAACAACAGCAATGGAAGGCTATTTCTTATTACTTCCCAGAACATCAAATCAGCATCAACAAGGCCGGCGCACAAATGATCGATCCCGCGATTGCAGAAGAAAACCGAGAGCAAAAACTTTATAGAAAACCTACTGCAAAGGAAGAGGATACAGGTAAGGAAAGAGGTGAAAAGAAACAATTAGACCTACTAGAACAGATGGGACTACCCACAAGTAAATATAAAGACCCAAACTACCACAAATCGGGAAAAGAAACTCACCTCCAACAAGATGGAGAGGTTCGATATGGTAGTTCGATGAGAACCAATTTAGATGCACAAGCAGCTCATAAACGCCCTCCCTACCAACAAGGATGGACGAAAGCAGATTCATGTTTATTCAATGCTCTTAATGAAAAGACTGATAAGAAAAAAATCATACACAATCGTTTTGATCAAGGCATGTATGCGCTACTTGCAAGATATTTAGAAACCATAGAGACCTTTGATTTTAAAAGAGCTAAAATAACTTTTCCACAGGCTAGAAAACTTGGTGACTATAAAACTAATACACCAAAACAATTCCTAACAAGCCTCTGTGCATCCTGGAGAATGGGCTCTAACCAAGCATACTATGGGGACCTAAAAAAAGCAGGATTTAGTCCCTTGAATGATCCAGATTATAAAGCTTACTGCTTACCGAATGGACAAGCTCTAAATGGCTCGATGAAAGTCTCAGAAAGAGCTCCGAGGCTTCAAGCAGATGCCGTAAGAGGAGTAATGAGCGCTGTTTATTTTTCAAATAATACTGACAAATTCAAAAACTTAAACAAAGAGGAAATTAGACCAAATTGGTTTACTCTCTATGAAAAACGCAAAAACAGTTCCGTACCAAGGTATGTCGGTAGTAGTGCATTCTCCATTGAAACAAACCCTGGAGAGAATAAATCGAACGTAGTCTTTGTTGATAAACTACAAAGAATCTATCCAACTCAAAAGTCTGGTAGTGGGAACTTTGATGGAGAAGGCGGGGCTTCAAGCGAGGGCCAAAGAACTGCTGAAGGTCAAAGAGGCTCACACTGCTTTAGACCTGAAGATATTCCAGCCTGGTCAAGTGAAGGTAGAACAAATGTATCCGAATGGCCACTAGGATTAGTTCAAGATGTAAAAAAACACTACGGCGAAACTCGCTGGGCAGTTTGGAACAGAAGAGTACTTTGTTCATGTGAGATCGACTCTCTCCCCTATGGTAGAGGATGCCTTAGTTTAAACGATGGGGATAAAGAGGAGGCTGGCTTCATAGGAACTCAGCCTTTCTTTGACGATATGCCACCACCATTTAAAAAAGCAATTCCAGTGTTAAAAAAACTTGCTGAAGAGAAAACAAAGCCATCTGGAGGGAATCCTGATTCTAAAGGAATCAATGTACCAATTGTTGATATAGGAAGACTTGGAGCTGGGAAAAGTTCTCCTCCAATGCCTGGTGGTAAAAAACCACCCCCAAATGCACAAGGCCAACCACCAGCTGACCACGCACTTCAAATCATCTGTATTCCACAGCAACCTCAGCAACAAGAACAGAAGCCGGAAGAAAACAAACCAGCTGAGGAATCTAAACCAAACGAAAACGGCGTAGAAATCTTACCACCGCCACCGCCACCTAGCGATTCAGATCTTCAAAACCAGCCAGGGAACAGGCCTGCCACTGATGCTGAAGTAGATGCTGAAGTAGGTGCACTTCTAGGAATTAAATCAAGTTCAAGCTCCAATAAGAATACTGTTGCCCAAAGAAAAATTCTAGAATCCTACGATGACGGATCACTCTTAGTTTCAAATGGGAATAAAGCTTCTGGTGAACCCGACAAGGTGCTTTGCACTATAGCTGATCGATCAAATGGAACCCTATTTTATTCTTGCGATACTAAAGCAAATACATCGAACCTAGGAAAGTCTTTAATACGCAATAGGCTACCAAGTGGATTTAATAGTATTGCCAAAACGAACAATCAAAAAGACTGCGCAAATGGAAGCTGCTCAGCTCCAGAACTAGGTGGTGGAGGTTTCTTTGGTGGGAACAACAATACTTATACTGGAGCTCAGGCCATCAATGGTGGTGGAGGGAATCAAGCTGGCGGCTCTCAAAGCGGTGAATGCCAAGTAGGAAGTTGCTCTGCTCCACAAAACAGCTTTACCCAGGAAGGTCAAAATGGACAGCTGTTTGACTGCTTTTTCCCTAACTCTCCCGCCGGTCAGAATTCAAGTTGCCAAGGCGGGAGCTGTTCTGCGAACAACGGTGGAAACCAAGGAGGTAATCAGGGCGGGTGTACGGGTGCTGGTTGCTCCGCAAACGGTGGTGGGAACACAGGAGGCGGATGTACGGGTGCAGGATGTAGTGCTGGCGGTGGCGGAGCAGGTGGTGGCGCTGGCTCAGGCGGAAGCTGTGGCGGCGGAGGAGGAGGCGGAGGTC
>CAYGUX010000030.1:0-33472 GCA_964353175.1 uncultured Bdellovibrionales bacterium
GAACGCCAGGCTCCTGCCTGGCAAGACTATAAAATTTCCCCTTAACTTAATGGCCATTGGTGCGGGGCTACTTTTTTAATCAAAAACACCCATCTAAATGCACTTCTATTATGTCTAAATTATTAAAATCTTGATAGAGTCGATATTGTTAAGCAAATAATATTAATTCATCATTAAATTACAGTGCCAAGATCATCCCAAACTAAAGAAAAGCCAAGTTCTCACTCAAGACAATATATCTCTAACAACAGAGATAAAGACGGCAATTTAATTCCGACGATATCCTCTAACCAACGTTTAAGCGGTCGACAAATTATAATCTTCTGGTCTGGAGCAGTGGTATTTCTCTTCGCAGCATTCATTATCGGCTTTAAGGCAGGACAAAAAATTGGCGCAAAAGAGGTTTTAGACCAAGCGGCGAATCAAGTAGTTAGACTTCCTATCGTACGACCAATTGGTAGAGAGTCAGAAACAGTAAGCCTCGCCAAGTTAGAACAAAAAGAAGAAAATAAAGTTACCCCAAAAGCTGAAGACACCAAAGAAAATCTTGCAGAAAGAAAAATCGACTTCTCCTCTCAGTCAGAAGGTTCCGTAGTAACTCCACCGACCAAAGAAGAAAAAGAAAACACTAAGAAACCCAAGGCTCCCGTAGAATCCAAACAGAAAGCTGAAACTACTACTGTCGCAAAAGCAGAGGTTAAGTCTGAAGAGCCAAGATACGAGATAATATATAAAGGGAAAGGCAAGTTCTTACCACCAGAGAAGAAGAATGATCGGAAAGAGGAAGTTGAAGTTAAAGAAGCCCCCCTCATTGACATCAATCCCGTTCAAAAAGAACCAGAAAAACAAGTATTTAACGTAAGCGCACTAGACCCCTCTGCAGGTTGGTATGTACAAGTTACTGCGGTTCCTACTTTAGCCGAGGTAGAAAAATTATACGACAAACTAAATGCTAAAAACATTTCGATAAGAGTTGAGTCTGCTTCTATTAGGAACAGGCCTTATTACCGAATTCTATTTGGGCCTTTTAACGATAGAGCTTCTGCTTTGGAGAAAAGAATATCCTCTAAAACCCAAGCTGGGACACCCGGGGAACCATTTATTAGGCAGGTTAAGTAGTTCTAGTCTTTATGGGTCACGACAATAGAAAATTCTCCACGGTTCAACATTATGCGATTTCCCACCAAGGGAAAGTTAGGAAAGAGAACCAAGATGCTTACGGCGTGTTCCAAAATAGCTTATCCGATAACTCTTGGTCAGTGTATGTTGTTTGTGATGGTATGGGCGGGGCAAAAGGTGGAAGAGTCGCATCTGCACTATGCCTAGAAGCCATATCTAAAATTCTTAAAGACATAGAATCCCCTACAATTGATGACCTAGTAGAGACTATCGTCAAAGCAAATAAAGCTCTATTTTGGCATTCGAAAAATGACGCAGATCTGCAAGGAATGGGAACCACTCTAGTGCTTTTCGCATCATTGGACTCAGGTTGTTATTCAATTCATGTTGGTGATTCTAGACTATATAGACTCAGAGATAATAAACTTCAAATTCTAACCAGAGACCACACCTACGCACAGGAACTAATAGATTCAGGAACTCTTTCTGAGTCTAGCGCAAAAAGATCGCCCATTTCCCACTTACTTACAAAAGCAATTGGTACTGAGCCTAAAATAAGCCCAGAAGTAGCAAAGCTTGAAGATATCTCAGAGGGTGACATTTACCTACTAAGCTCGGATGGACTTTATGCTCATTTAAATCGCTTAAATATAGAAGAATTAATCTTAGAATGCCTTAAAGATAGAAATCTTAAATCTGACACCAAACAATTACTTGAAAAAATCACTCATACCCTAATAGACGAGACACTCTCTGCTGGAGCAAATGATAACACCACTATACTAACTCTAAAATCAGATAAGAATGCTTTCATTAGCACCGAATATCACTCTCAGGTGTCTTCAGTAAGTGGAATAGATCTGGATTTAAAAATATTTGAAGAGAATAACGAAGACTCAGATTTAGAAGAATCTTCCATTAGCGATGCGATACTACACTCGGCTAGCAAGGCAGCTGAGCATACCCACGAATCTAGATCAAACGCAGGAACCTTATTTGTCTCCTTTCTACTAGGGATATCACTCGTTTTAGGGCTCGCTTTATGGGCCTTAGTATCGAGTGAAGGCCCATCTCATACAACAGAGAGAAGAATTAGTAGTAAACTCAACTCAGCCATCCAAAAGATAATTGAAGAAAGAGCGCTCAGTAACAGCAAGGACAGGATCTACATATTAGATAATCCTGTCCTAACTGATCCATTAAGATCTTACGGATTTATGGAAGAAAAATATTTCGAGATATTGGCCATTCCTGAGAAAGCTCCACTAATTACCATTGAAGATGAGGTCATTGATGAAGAACTCAATCTTGAACCGATCGAATGGAAAGAAGAAAAGGAGCTCGTTAAAAGCGTTAAAATCAATCTTGATGCCATACCTAATTCACCTAGCCAAGCAAGGAAACCAAAAGAATTAGGTAATCTAGAAAAAATTGATCTAACCAATGAAAAAAATATCCTAAGAGAGTCTATTTGGGATATTGATTTAAGATTGACCGCACTAGAGATCTCTTCAACTGTTGAGGAAGAAACTGCTAGAGCAGATATTATCAGTCAAAAAAATGGGATAGAGGAAGACCTAGATTTAACTAAGATGGCGATTGCCTCAATAGAGAATAGAAAACATTCCATGGAAGCTATCGCCCAATCCAAGTCTTTTGATATAATGCTAAGTAAAACTAAAGAACTTAGTAGGTCAGAAAATAATATAGAAAATCTCAAACAAAGATACCTTACTGAGGTAGAAAGCACTAATTTCTATGCTGGGTTGATTAAGGATGCTAAAAACCAACTAGAAATCGCCAACAGGCTTGCTTCCTCAAATAGAAATAAAAAACGACTTGAATCACTATTTAGGACTGAGATCAAAATGGTGAGTAGAGACAATATTGAAGAATTTAACGAGCATATTGCTGTTCTAACTTTACTAGGAGAATTATTAGAGATTGAGAGCAAAAGAACATCGAGAGCCCTAGGCATTGTGGGCGCATACACTAAAATGAATAAAGACTCTAAAATTTCTATCTGGGAAAGCTTGATTCAAAGAAGGAATGTTCTATATTCCGATTATATTATAATGGAAAAATCGCTACCCTCTGAGCAGGAGCTAAAAGCGCAATTACGCTTTATTCAGGTAGAACAGGAAAGAACTAAAGAATAACACCAAGCTAAAAAGCTAGGTTGACTTGAGATGGAAGCAATTAACACCTAAATTACACTAAAAATAGGCCATACAAAATGAATGAAAAATTCGCGCTCTTAAGCGTAACTGATAAATCTAACTTAGCAGAATTTGCAAAATCTCTCATCAATCTGGGATACACAATTCTCTCAACAGGAGGCACCGCAAAATATCTTTCCTCAAATGGCATTAACTACCAGTCGGTAAGTGACTTTACAGGCCAAATGGAAATCTTAGATGGCAGAGTAAAAACGCTACACCCTAAAGTTCATGGCGGTATTCTTGCAAGAAGAGATAATGCAAATGATCTTAAGGAAATGCTGGAATGTGGATTTCCCTTTATCGATGTATTGGCCGTAAATCTTTATCCATACAAACAGAAAAGAATGGAATTTGACCAAGAGGGCAAACTAACTGAAGATGACCTAATTGAGTTTATTGATATAGGAGGGCCTACATTATTAAGGGCTTCAGCAAAAAATTATAAGTATGTTTACTCCGTAATTGATCCTTCAGATTATTCGAAAGCCATCTCAATCCTTGAAAAAGCAGAGCCAAAAGAAGCATTAAGTTTCAGAAAAAAACTCGCGAGCAAAGTTTTTGTTAACACAGCTTCCTACGACCTTTCAATCGCAGAGTTTCTCTCAAGAGAGGACGCTGACTCTAGAACAGCAACTGAAAGTAAATATACAGGAATTGTCCTAGAAAAAGTTCAGCCCCTAAGGTACGGCGAGAACCCTCACCAAAAGGCCTCCTGGTATAAACCATTTGGTAGTAATAAAAGTCTGTCTGCCTTTAATCAATTCCAAGGTAAAGAATTATCTTACAATAACATTAACGATCTCTATGCGGCTGTATCACTTACGCTTGACCTTATCAAAGCTTTTGGAGACAAACCTAACTGCGTAGTTATCAAACATGCAAACCCATGCGGGATTGCGATTGGAGCAAATGCGCTTGAAGCAACAGAAAAAGCCATTTCTTGTGATCCAATGAGTGCTTTCGGTGGAATCATTTCTTTGAATACACCTGTTGATAAACAAACTGCGGAAGTGCTCTCAAGTTCCTTCTATGAAGTAATAGTCGCTCCAAGCTTTGATAGTGATGCAAAAGAGATACTCGCTACTAAAAAACGTCTAAGGGTTCTTGATGTATGTCACAAAACTCTTACTCAAGGAAAAGACATCTATCCTGAGATTAAGACTACTATTGATACTGCATTAGTTCAGAATCAAGACACAACACTTGGACAAAAAGAATCATGGAAGTGGGTTAATGGCACAGAGTTTTCAAAAGAAGATGAACAAGATGCCTTATTAGCTTGGGTAGCTGTAAAACACACTAAATCCAATGCAATTGTACTTGCAAAGAATGGCCTAGTAATAGGAATCGGAGCGGGTCAAATGAATCGCTTTGATTCAACGGAACTAGCAATCCTAAGAGCGAAAAGGCACGATCATGACCCTGTTGGCAGTATCGCTGCTAGTGATGCCTTCTTCCCATTTGGAGATACAGTAGAAAGTTTACATCGAGGTGGGATAAAAGCAGTTCTTCAACCAGGCGGGTCTCTTAAAGATGAAGAAGTTATTGATACCGCTAAACGCCTTGATATGAAGATGATATTTACTGGGACTAGACACTTTAAACACTAAAAATCATGAAAAAAATTGCTGTCATAGGAAGTGGAGGAAGAGAACATGCATTAGCGTGGAAACTATCCCAAAGCGAAGAAGTAGATCACGTATTTCTAATTCCAGGGAATGGAGTACAAGAAGAGAATATTAGCAGTACTGGCATCTCATTCAATGACCACAATGCTATTATTGATTTCTACACTAAGAAGAATCTACACTACCTTATTGTCGGTCCAGAGGCTCCATTGTCTGAAGGTATCGTAGATGATTTAAGTAAAAAGGGATTAAAGATCTTTGGCCCTTCTAAAATAGCGAGCAAAATGGAGTCCTCTAAAGTATTTTCTAAATCCGTAATGGTGAACGCGGGAGTACCGACTGCCAAATCAGAAACCTTCTCTAAAAGTGTTGATGCCCTAGAATGGTTAGAAAAAAACGGCGCCCCAGTTGTAATTAAAGCAGATGGCTTGGCTGCGGGGAAAGGTGTCGTTGTAGCAATGAACAAGGAAGAAGCAAAAAACGCAATTTTAGACTGCTTAGATAATAGCGCATTTGGTACTTCTGGTTCTACGATCCTTTTAGAAGAATATCTTGAAGGCAGAGAAGCCTCTGTAATGGCTATTATAAATAATGGCCATATAACAATGCTCCCAATTAGTTCTGACTATAAGAGAGTTTTTAACGGCCAAACTGGCCCTAACACAGGCGGCATGGGTGCAGTAAGTCCAACACCAATCCTTGCAGAAGATAGATTACTTGAAGTTCGAGATATCGTATTTATTCCAACTATTAATAAATTAGCGGAAATGGGCATCCCCTACTCTGGATTTTTGTATGCTGGATTAATGGTACATCCTGATGGATCATTTAAAGTTATTGAATTCAACTGCAGATTAGGCGATCCTGAGACACAAGTACTAATGCAAAGAATCGATGAGGACTTACATAAAGTCCTTGATACTGCCATTAATAATGCTGAAGAACTTCCAGATATTTTAACATTCTCGCCTCTTACGGCACTTACAGTTGTTCTTTCATCCAAAGGCTACCCTGGCCCAGTCGATGATGGACATGAGATTCATGGTTTAGAAAATCTACCTAATAATATTAAAGTTTTCCAAGCTGGTACTAAAAGAGATGGATCAACAATATTTACTAAAGGTGGTAGAATCTTAACGGTCACAACTATTGGTGATTCCATTTCAAGTACAAGGGAAGTAGTTTATAAAGCAATACAATCAGTGTCCTTCAAGGGAGCACATTACAGAACTGATATCGGACTGTAATTTAGATGTCTAAGATACTTATTTTCGGACAAGATATTTCACCTGAAGATATTTCAATCTCAGATGAGCATCTTTTTCATGAAGTTAGGAGAATTAGCCTTCAAATTTCTGAATTAAGTATAAATTTAGAAGACGCTGATAAAAAATTAAATAAAATTCATTCTCTTTCCAAAGTTCAAACATATTTATTAGAAAACTTTAATCTTCTGAATGAATTCAAGTTAGGAAAATCATCTAAAAACACCATTAGTTTTTCTTTAAGGTTGCTTATTCAAGAAATTCTTGAGGAATTGGATTTACTTAGCCCTAACTCAAGCACTAGAGTCGATTCAACACTAACGGACATTACGCTAAATAAAGATCCTATTATTATAAAAAGTTTAATTTTTAATCTTCTTGAAAATGCAATTTCTCATAGCAGTGGGAAGATAGAACTTAACTTAACTAATATTTCGAATAGAACTATCCTAAAAATAGAAAATCAAAATGATTCTCAGACCAAAAGCACACTCAAACATTTTGGCTTCGGATTAGCCTTATCTTCCTTTATTTCAAAAGAATTAAATGCTGACTTGGAAATTAGTAAAGTTGAGGATAAGGTAGTAACCTTACTTAGCCTACCAGACTCCTAAAATAAGAATCTACTTGCTACTAGTTTCCGTGGTGCTTGGACTTGGACTAGATGGAGCTGCTGTAGATGTTTCTTTTGCTTTAGACTCACTTGTAGTGCTAGTTGTTAGCTTATCGCTGGTGCTAACATCACTCTTCCCATTACTGCCATTAGAGTCAGTTGCGGAACTAGTATTAGTTGATGCAGCTCCCCCACTAGTAGAACTTGAAGCATAATCAGTCTTATACCAACCACTGCCTTTTAAGTGGAAAGCAGTTGCATTTATTACTCTCCTTAATGAATCCTCACCGCAAGTCGGGCACTTCTTTAGTGAATCTTCACTCATTTTTTGAGATATTTCAAAATTATGTTGGCACTTTTCGCAAAGATATTCGTAGGTTGGCATATACTATCTGGTTTATTTGTTATCTAATTAGTCAAATTAGTTTGCAATTTAAGCACTAATTATCCTAAGGTCAAGTAAGTAGCTAAATTAAGAGCTTGCAACTACGCTTAAAGCCTTAACTCTTAGTAATTGTCCATAATCAGTCATAGAATTTACCACGACCGCATCTATCAACATTAACCCAAAAATCACGACTATCGGACTTAAATCGAGCATACCCATTGGTGGAATATATCTCCGAACTCTAAAAAATAGTGGGTCTGTAGTATTTCGTACAAACTGGACCAAAGGATTCCTTGGGTCCGCCGATACCCAAGACATTACAACAGCTGCAAAAATCAGAATTTGAAAAAAGAAAATAAGGCCGTGTAGAATTTGACCTAAACCTAACAACACATTAGCAAGAATTATCATCGTTAATTATTAATTTTTGAGAAATAAAATCTAACTACTCTTATCACGGTCACCGAAAATTAGGGAACCTATTCTTACAATACTTGCTCCCTCCCTAATAGCAAGCCTAAAATCATCACTCATCCCCATAGATAAGTGAGGCAAATTAACCGAATTCTTCAAAGCCAGCTCATCTCTTAACTCCCTAAGACAAGAAAACTCCTCCTGTTTTCTTGTCAAATCCTCAGTAAAACTACCGATAGTCATAAGTCCAAGAACATCTATTTCAGGTTTACTCAAAGCGTAGCTCAATAAAGAGTTACATTCTTCAATTCGGATACCGGACTTCTGCTGCTCCTTGGAAACATTTACCTGTAACATAATCTTCTGAGTTGTTTTATCCAAACCCTTCAAGGACTTACAGATTAAATCAATCTGCTTTATAGAATCTATACTTTGTATCACATCAAAATATTTTACCGCATCCTTAACCTTATTAGACTGAAGGGCACCTATGAAATGAAACGTAGGTCGAAGCCCATCTTCTTTCAATTTTCCTACTTTAAGAATACCTTCTTGGAGATAATTTTCTCCAAAATCTTGCAAACCTAAGGAAAAAGCTTCTTTAACTTTTTCTATACTTTGAAATTTAGTCACACCAATCAACTGGACCTCATCTTTCCTTCCAGCTTCTAACTTAGCGGACTCTATAGCACTTCTAACTTCAGGCAGGCTCTTAGAGATTGCACTCATGAGTTAATCAAAAGTAAGATTTTCAAGGACATTTTTCAACTCGTTTAAAGGCAAACCAATAACATTAGAGTATGAGCCTCGAATCTCTTTTACAAATTTTCCACCAATACCTTGAATAGCATAAGCCCCTGCCTTATCCTTAGGTTCCCCCGTTGCGATATAATCTAGAATATCTTTTTCTGACATTACATCAAACAAAACACTAGTTTTAATGGAAAAAGTATCCTGCTTAGCACCAAAAAGTATGCTCACTCCAGTAAAAACATCATGCCAGTTTCCTGACAAGCTCCTCAACATCCTCTCAGCATCCTTATCATCTGCTGGCTTACCAAGTACTAGGTTATCAATAGCTACCACAGTATCAGATCCTATAACGCACTCGTTTTCACTAGCTCTGACTTTCGTAGCTTTTTCAAAACTTAAACGCTTAACAAAGTCACTAGGTACTTCATTTGCCAATAAACTTTCATCAATATCTGCCGCCCTAACATCAAATGGGATTTTCAAATAGGATAATAATTCTTTTCTTCTAGGTGAGGCTGAGGCAAGTATTAATTTCATTTAGTAACTCAATAGCTCCCTTCCCATAGCTTTAACAAGTGGTGCAATCTCTTTCATTAGAGTCTCAAAGGTATCTGGCTTTAAGGACTGACCGCCATCACTTAAAGCTTCATCTGGCCTATCATGAACTTCTATAATTAAACCATCCGCACCAACTCCTACACTAGCCTTAGACATTGGATTAACATACTGCCAAATACCAGTCCCATGACTTGGATCAATAACAATTGGCAAATGTGTTCTTTCCCTAAGCGCTGGTACCGCATTAAGGTCTAAAGTATTTCTAGTGGCTGTTTCAAATGTTCTAATACCTCTTTCACAAAGCACCACATCAGAGTTTCCTTCAGCTAATATGTATTCTGCTGACAATAGCAATTCTTCAACCGTTGCACTCATGCCCCTCTTTAATAAAACAGGTTTATTAGTTTTACCTATCTCTCTTAGTAAAGGGAAATTCTGCATGTTCCTTGCACCGACTTGAATCATATCAGCATACTTAACTACAAGGTCTATATGAGAATAGTCCATCAGCTCGGTAACTATCGCAAGTCCAGTTTCTTTCTTAGCGGTCTCTAAATGTTTTAGTCCAGTCTCACCTAAGCCTTGAAAAGAATAGGTACTCGATCGGGGCTTGAATGCTCCACCTCTTAAAGCTGTTGCTCCACATTTTTTAACTGCCTTAGCAATCCGAACAATTTGATCCTCATCTTCTACTGAACAAGGACCTGCTATTACGGCAAAAGAACTAGGCCCAAAGATGCATTTATCACTAACCTTAACGCTTGAGTAATTAGGTTGCAATTGCTTAGCTGCCAATTTATATTGACTAAGTATAGGCATTACTTTCTCTACACCTGGTAATACTTCAAGCTTTTGTAACACTGCCTTTCCTCTTTCATCACCAAGGCAACCGATTACATTTCTTTCCACACCTGTCATTAGGTGTGAGCGATAGCCTAACTCCTCAATCTTAGCCAATACTAGTTTCAACTTATCTTCGGTAGCACCCTGCTTCATTACAACAATCATACTTTCTCCTTACCTAAAAAATGTTCTCTCTATGCAAACATATACCTTCTAGCACTAAATCCAGCGACCATACCCAGTAAACACATACTTGTGATAAGAGACGATCCACCATAACTAAACAATGCTAATGTTATCCCGACTACAGGCAAAATACCAATTACCATTCCAATATTAATAAACATATGCCAAAAAATCAGCGAAGCCGTCCCAATTGTAACATAAAAACAATACATATCATCAAATCTACTGGCTAAAGAAAATAAATGATGCACCAATAAAAGATACAAACTTATAACGACTGCACTACCTACAAAACCCCACTCCTCTGCAAGCACGGAAAAGATAAAATCAGTAGTTTGCTCGGGTAAAAATCTAAGCTGAGTTTGAGTACCTTTTTTATAACCTTTCCCAAAAACGGCACCAGAACCAACAGCTATTCTTGATTGCATCGCATGATAACCTTTACCCATCGGATCTCTTTCAGGAGAAATAAAAGTTAATACTCGTTGCCTCTGATAGTCCTTCATTCCATATTTCCATATCGGCACGACTAAAATGATTAAAGGTAACAATAGAATTAAAATTGTCTTAAAGCGCAAACCCGCGACAAACAACATTGAGAAACCAATTGTTATTAAACATAAGGCGGTACCTAGATCTGGTTGTTTTATAATCAAAAATGCAGGAACCAACATCAACAACAATGGTTTCCATAGATGTTTCAAAGTATAGCCACCTTGCGGAATAGACTTACTTCCAAAAAGCCTAGCTAAGATGAGAATTATTCCAACTTTCATCACTTCAGATGGTTGTATTCGTACGGGTCCTAAGGCTAACCATCTACCAGCTCCACCAGCAACGACCCCCCCCTTAACAATAATAACCAAGAGTAAGACAATTCCGAAGATATAAAAGGGAATAGAAATTCGTTTCCAAAAGGAAGGAGTAAGGATAGCCGAGACTATAAAAACCCCCCAACCACAAAGCATATATAAAGACTGGGAAACAAAAGCCTTACTCACTCCAGAATCAGGATTAAATCCAGCACTACTTAGAACCAACAATCCAAAACAGCCTATACAGATAGGGAGTAAAATAATTCCCCAATCCAGATTTGATAAAAATTTAAATCTCGCCATAATTTCTACTTTTAGGGAGTGCCCGTAAACACTTCAAACGTTTCCTCTATAAATTCTACTCCTTCAGAACCAATTTCCTCATTAGCTAAAGAAGTGGTTTCTTGATCTAAAATGTCACCTTCGGTTAGCAAGCCCTTCTTCCTAAAGAACTCAAACATCACTTCTCTCGCTATCGGTGCTGAGAATTCTCCACCGTGACCGGAGTTCTCTACAATGATCGCAATCGCAATCTGAGGATTTTCAATTGGTGCATAGGCTACAAACCACGCATGGTCCTTAAATGATTCTCCCAAATGTTCATTCCCTCTCCGACTCACTTGGGCGGTTCCCGTTTTACCACCGATTCGAACTCCTTTAATGGTAGCTCTTTTACCAGTTCCTCTCTTATCCTCTACCACAGCTGCGCTATATTCGCGGACTGTCTTAAAAATATCTGGCTTTACTGGCACTGTCCATTTTAATTCTGGAGGCTTCTCTGTAATTTTACCTGACTGAGAATCTCTCCAAGCAGAGACTAGTCTAGGAGTAAAATATTTCCCATCGTTTGCTATCAACATACTAATTACGGCCATTTGGATTGGTGTCGCTACAAAATACCCCTGCCCAATGGAGACAGGAATAGTATCTCCGGGATACCATTGCTCCTTAAACCTTCTTTTCTTCCACTCCTCACCGGCTAAAATCCCTGCTTCCTCACCAATTAAATCAATTCCAGTTAATTGACCAACGCCGAAATATTTTAAGTATTGAGTCATCTTAGTAATGCCAAGTGCTTGGCCTAAGTTATAAAAGTACGCATTACAGGATACTGTTATTGCTGTTTGAAGATCCATTGGACCGTGGCCAGATTTTTTATGACAAAGATAACGCCTTTTACCTAAGGAAAAATATCCAGGACAATTAATTGTAGAAGTTGGTGTTATCTTACCTTCGCTAAGCCCAGCAACTGCCCAAAGTAACTTTGAAGTCGAACCAGGGGGATATAAAGTGCCAATCGCTCTATTTAGTAATGGTTTATTTGGATCTTTGGTTAAAGACTCCCAATCTTTAGCAGACATAGCCCCTGAAAATATATTAGCATCAAAAGAAGGCTTAGAAACTAAAGCTAGAATATCTCCATTGGATGGATCTAAGGCTACAATTGCTCCTCTCTTATCTCCTAAGGCCTTTTCTCCTATTCTCTGTAAATCAATATCGATACTCAATATAATATCATTGCCAGGTAAATCATCAACTTTGCCGAGGACCTTCCTACGCCTTCCACCAGCATCAACTTCTACCTGCTGAAATCCAGATTTCCCCCGCAATCGATCCTCATAAGTTTTTTCCAAACCTGTTTGGCCGAACATATCTCCTAACTGATAACCCTTACTGTCTAATTGTTCTAACTGGCTCTTATTGATTTCACGAACATACCCAAATAGCTGAGAAGCATTATCATTATAGGGGTATGCCCTTGTGGGTACCGATTCTACTAGCACACTTGGATACCTAAAAATTTGCGCCTTAACCTTCGCTAACTCCTCTAATGTTACATCCCTAAGAATTGCCTTAGGTTCAAAACGTCTTGAGGTCTTATCCTGTAAAAAAGCTTCTAAAACCTTCTCAGGATCTTTACCAACGACTTGAGCAACCTCTCTGACTACCTCTTCTGGATTATTAGAATCTTCTCTTAATAAAGAAATTGTATATGACGGCCTATTTCGAACCAAGACTCTTCCGTCTCTATCATATATACTACCCCTAGGGGCTAATGTACGAATAGTTCTAATCCTATTATTCTCGGACTTGTCCCGATAATAGTCTCCATACAAACATTGGAGATACCAAAGACGAATAAGCAATAAACTTGCTAACATCGTCACAAATACCCTAGCTAAATGTAGCCTAGTAATAGGTGAAACGGTATTACGTTTAAAGCTCATTAACGCTTAATCTTGGATTTAAAAAATAAATGGCTAACAACGGGAGCAATTATTGCTGAAATTAAGGCAACAGACAGAATAGCGAGTATAGAACTACCTATATTTACGGAGTCAAAGCCCAAAAATGAGAGCACTACCCCTAATGAGACTAATTGTTTTACTATGACGCCAAGAAAACAAACAAGCGCTAATGAACCGTATCGATCTGCATAAATTTGCCTAGATACGATCAAAAGAAAATAAACAGCGACTAAACTTCCAGCTGCATGAGGACCAATATATTTACCACTGGTAAAGTCTTGGAGTAGGCCTGAGAAGAACGCGAGGAACAAACTTGGCACACTGTCCATTCTAAGGCTTGCAAGCAACACCACAATCAATAGAAAATCAGGAACAAACCCTCTTGGCATCAAGCGATTAACTACAGAACTTTGCAACACAATGCTCAGAACTAATATTAAAAATAACCTTACTAAAGAAAATTTCATTAATACCTATTCTTTCTCCTCTGGCTTGTCTATGTTAATAAAACTAGGTAAAACAAATACAGTTTCCACAGTTACGAGATCCACAGCCGGTCGAACTAATACTTCTTTAAATAACTCTCCTGGGATTTCATGAACTTCACTTACTTCACCAAGATACAAGCCCTTGGGGAAGACTCCATCAAGCCCGGATGTCATAACTTTTTCACCCTTAGCAATACTGTCTTCTTTTAGACTTTCTATATAATTAAGTCGAAGGTTATCTTTCTTTAACCAACCCTCTAAAAGGCCTGTCGTCCTTGAGGTCTGTAACATCGCTCCAATTGAACTTGTTGGGTCATTTATAAGTAGTACGGAACTAGAATTTTTAGAGACCGCTACAATTCTACCAACAACTCCAATCCCATTCGTAACCGGCATTCCCAATCCAACCCCGTCGTTAGACCCAATATTAATAGTAATATTCATTAACCAAGCTGAAGGATCTCGACCAATGACATTGGCTACTATACCTTCTGTTCCCTCAGCCTTTTTAAATAGTAGAATATCCCTTAATTGACTATTTTCATTACCTAGCTCCTCTAGGTTCGCATTCTTAATTTTCAATTCCTGCACCTGTAGAGCCAATAACTCACGCTCTAAACTAGTATCTTGCAACCAAACATACCTACGCCATACAAAATCAGAAGTTTTAAAAACTTCACTAAAAAGTTTTTGACCTGGAGATAAAATATATTCGGTAGCATTCCATACATACATTGGGAATGAAGGAAACCTAAGACTAAAACTCATCAATTGCACTGAAACAAAAAAAAGAACTAAAAACACAAGATGTAGCGATCGAGATTTAAAATAGGTAATCATTTTAATTTAGCGCGATAGGCGTACTTTTCTATATTTGGGAACAATAAAACCTGTTAAGTTAAGATACGTAACAAAAAGAAGCTCCCACTATTGTAGAGTAACTTCTTTTAGTAGCACAGGATTATCTAAAATCTTTCCTGACCCAACTACCACAGCCGTCAATGGATCTTCTGCTAATACGACTGATAATCCAGTTACCTCTGATAGCAACCTATCTATATTTCTTAACAACGCTCCACCACCTGCGAGAGTAACCCCTCTTTCAACGATGTCTGATGCAAGCTCCGCTGGAGTCCTTTCTAATACTTGGCGAATAACTTCTACAATTTGTTTGATTGGCTCAATCAAAGCCTCTCTAACATCTTCTTCTGTAACGGTTATAGTCTTAGGAAGACCTTCTACAAGGTCTCTTCCCGTAACTTCCATCGCTCGATTCTCACCTGTACTCATAGCGGAGCCAAGTGATAGCTTAAGCTGTTCGGCAGTCCTATCACCAATTAGAAGATTAAAATTTCTTTTAATGAAGTTGATGATTGCTTCATCCATCTTATCCCCACCAACACGAATAGATTGAGAATAAACTATTCCTCTTAGAGAGATCACTGCCACCTCGGTAGTACCCCCGCCGATATCTACGATCATTGAACCACATGCCTCAGTGACAGGTAGTCCTGCACCGATCGCTGCTGCCATTGGTTCCACTACTAGATGTACTTCTCTAGCGCCTGCAGATTCTGCGGATTCTTTAACAGCTCTTTTTTCTACTTCAGTGATTCCATAAGGAACACAAACAATCACACGAGGTCTAATCAAAGCTTTACGGTTATGAACCTTACGAATAAAGTAACGTAACATTTCCTCCGTGACTTCAAAGTCCGCAATAACACCTTCTTTCATAGGACGAACTGCAGTGATGCCTTCAGGTGTACGACCAAACATATTTTTTGCCTCTTGACCTACCGCAACAACCTTTCTAGAAAAGTTACGCCCAGTTTGAACAGCAACTACCGAAGGTTCGTTGGCTACAATCCCACGACCCTTTACGTATATCAACGTATTCGCTGTACCAAGATCAATTGCTAAATCACTAGAGAAGGCACCAAAGATGGCATTAAACATTAGAAAAGCTCCTACCGACTACACATAAAAATTAAGCCCTAACGGCTTACGTCTGAATGCAGACAGATACACTAGTAAAGAAAATAAATCGAGGGGTATATGAAAAATAATCTGAGACAAGAGCCCCACTCAATCACTTAAAAGACTCGGTATGAAAAATGAAATATGCGGAGTGGGGATAAAATTTAAAGGGTGCTATTACTGAAATGTGAGAGGCAATAGATCTTGCCTTAAAGGTTCTTTAAGTCCCGGCCCAAGATCTCTTTAATGTAGATTCCGAAGTCTTTCCTCAACAATCTCTAACTGCTGCTGAACGGACAATCGTTTATCGATAAATAGGCAATCTTTCCGATTTCCTTCCCCCTTAGGAGACACATAACAACGACCACTTCTAACTCTAAAGCTAGGACCTCTGGTTAGATTTTCTCTCCGAACCATTATCCCATTCTCTAACAACCTCTTAGCGAGATCCTTCAATTTAGACTCAATTTCTTTTATAGCAGCATTTTGACGAGATTTCTTCATAGTTTTCAGACACTTAAGAATCAAGATTAATCTACAGTGAATCTACCCCAAAAATGGATTTTTAGCTAGAAGAAGATTTAGAAGTAGCCCCGCTCCAAAAAACAATCAATGTCCGTGGGTGCGGGGCTACTATAAAAATATCTTTTAATATTACCCTACTCGTCCAATGTTCCCTCAGGCGAACTAATACCTAACTTGTCCATCTTGTACTTTAGTATTCTCCTACTTATACCCAACATCTCCGCAGCCTTAGTTTGGACGAATCCCGACCGCTCTAGTGCTTTTGTAATAATATCTGTTTCAAATACCTTCTCAGCTTCTTCAAAATCCATTACTCCACCCAAGACCTTATCCTCCAAAGTCTGAGGATCACAAGGTTTCGGACGAATCCTCTGAGGAATATCCACCTCCGTTAACTCACTATTGGCACTTAGGGCGATAATACTTTCAATCACGTTCTCTAATTCTCGAACATTTCCTGGCCAAGAGTAAGCATTTAATATCTCTATAAATCCTTGCGAATACGTCAGATCAGTTCGACCATATTGCGTACCTAACTTTTCAAAAAATGCTTTGACCAATAATTCTACATCTTCAATTCTTTTTCTCAAAGGTGGCAAGTCTAAATTCACAACATTTAATCGGAAAAATAAATCCTGCCTAAAGCTTCCATCACTGGTAGCCTTTTCCAAACTACGGTTTGTTGCAGAAATGATTCTAACGTCAACTTTTATAGGCTTCGACCGACCAACTCGGTATAACTCTCGCTCTTGCAATACTCTCAACAACTTCACTTGGATTGCAGAATTCAGCTCACCTACTTCATCTAAAAAGATCGTTCCACCTTCAGCTAATTCAAAATGCCCAATTCGCCGATCTACCGCATGAGTAAAGGCTCCTTTTTCATGTCCAAAAAACTCAGATTCAACGAGAGATTCTGGAACAGCCGCGCAATTTATAGCAATAAAAGGCCCATTTTTACGACTACTTCTTCGATGTAATTCTCTTGCAATTAGCTCCTTTCCGGTACCAGACTCACCAGTAATCAATACCGTTGTATCCCTCGGAGCTATTTGATCTACCTTGGAATAAACCTCCTCCATAAGTGGATGTTGTCCTACTAATTCTCCGAAGTCTCCCTCTAACATTGGAGTACTACGAAACATGGCCTGATTTACATTCGATGCCATCCTTTCGCCTTCTTCATGCGCATGATGAACAACTTTAATCAGCTCCTCTACCTGAAAAGGTTTTTGCAAAAAATCAATCGCGCCAAGCTTCATCGCATCTGTTGCCGTACGAATAGTATTAGATGCGGATACCATCACCACTGGTAAATCTGGATGTAAACTTTTGACTTGTTTTAATAACTCAATACCATCGAGCCCTGGCATCATCACATCTAACAAAAGCACATCGCATTCCACTCTTGCTGAATGTGTTCTTAATAAATCTAGCGCCTCTTCTCCAGTAGCTAATGCGCTTACTTCAAATTCTTGTTTTAAAACAAGGCTTAAAGAATCTCTAAGCGCAGGATCATCGTCAACTAATAGTATGTTTGGCTTTTGCATGAGTTCTGTCCTAATACCCCTAAATTCAGATCTATTAAGTAAATAAAGTACGCTTAGTCCAGGTTTTGACTAGCTATAAGTATTTAGATGCACCATTTCGCACTTACTTTGCACAAATTTGTACATGCCTCCTCCAAAGTACCTTGAACCGTAATTTGAACTTATCCGTCAAAAGGGGTAGAAAATAAATCTTTTTAAAACGCTTATAAAAATGAATAACTGCAATATCTTAGTCGGCTTTCTACTATTCACCCTATCAACATTTGCAATTGCGGACACTCCTACAGGGGAATTGAACTACCCAGAATTTAGTCCGATAACGGCACTGGGGAATGAAAGCGAAGAAAAGCCGGAGTTTAGAAATATTCTAAACTCAATAAAAAAGCTGAATCCCACCCTAAGCAAATGTCCAGCAAACATAATATCAGAACTTAACAGACTATCTAAAAATCGTGGGTTATTAGATTCAACTTATTTCTATAGGGGGATATGTAGTGACTTAGAAGGAGACCATAAGACTGCAATAGATGAGTATGAAAAATCACTCAAATTAAAACGATCTAACAAAGGCGCTATTCTAAGACTAGCTTACCTAAGTGCTATAAATAAAAATTACAAAGAAACCCTTACACTAACAGAGGAACTTACCTGGTTATGGCCCAACAAGGAAGCCCCAGAAACTCCCATATACCTAAACGCTCTTGCACAAAAGGAACTGGGAAACCTAAAAGAAGCCACCTTAAAGTTAGATCAACTAGACTCTATCAATCCTAAGTTTACTCCTGCACTATTGTTAAGAAAAAACTTAATCCTAAAAGAAATAAATGATTCTACCGACCCAAAGAAAGTCAAAATATTAAGAGATACATATAGTAGGTTACTTCCCCGGTTAATCTCCCAAGACCCAGAGAATAGAGAATATGCCTTAGAGTATGCTAAAATCTTATTACATGATGGGCACCCCCTACATAGTCCGAACATTTTGAACCAAGGCATTGCCTTAACTAAAAAGTTTACTCGTTCAGGCGATAAGATAGACGAAGCTTTCCAACTTCTAGAAATTCAGTTTCTAGAAAAACAAGGTAAAACAGCAGACGCTTTGAAGATTTTAGATACTCTCGCCGAAAAAACTCCGATCGGGCCAAATCTTGAGTTTATTAGGCAGGACTTATACAATAAACTTCAGCCCAAGTCAGATGAAGATAGCTAAAGAGTTCTATCAGACAACTTATCCAACTTATCGAAAGAAATTAAAAATGTCGTCGCGCTGGGATTTGCTTTTCATCTATCTAGGCTCTATTATTGGGAATAAATAACCTTGAACCTAATCTAAGCTATGTATAATAAAATTACTAAAATTCTACTTCTAGCAATAGTTGCCGGAATACTATCTTATCTATTTTACTTCAATCCACATACCGTTGAACTAAAACTAGGGGAAGCCAACGTTATAACTATGCCAATGGCATTATTAATCGTCCTTAGTTTTTTCATAGGAGTCATCGCCTTAGGCAGTTCATTACTATTCCTTGGTCTTCAAATGAAATATTCTCTCTGGAAGTCAAAAAAAGAAATTGCTGAAAAGGAAAAACACTTTAAAGAGCTAACAACAGCAAAAGATCTCATGTCCTTAGGCAACTTGAAGGAATCCGCATCTCTACTAAATAAAATCATCCTTCGTGATCCACATAACTTGATCGCGAGAGTTTTCCTTTCAGAAGTTAACTTGGAAGAAGGCTCTATAGATCAGTCAATTCAAATATTAGAAAAAGCTAGAGCAGAAGAAAGAAGCTCAGCCTCTCTTCTACTCAAGCTCTCTGATTACTACGAGACGAAAGGTAATCTAAGTGCTGCTTACGACAATATTATGATGGCATTAAAAGAAAACCCAAAGAGCCTTCCATTACTCTACAAGGCCATTAAGCTAACTAGATCCTTAAAGAAGTTCTCTGTAGCGAAGGGGCATGTGGAAACACTTCTAAAAGTTTGCCCATATGCAAATCAAACTGAAGTCCAAGAGTTACATGCAGAAATTGATCTTCAAGAAGCCACTGAACTAAAGAGCGACAACTATGATAAATACAAAGAAGCTCTACTTAAAATAACAAAAGCGCATAAAAACTACAGCCCCGCCCAATTAGAATTAGCTAGTTCTCAAATAGCTGTGGGGGAGACGGATCAAGCTATTAAAACTCTTAAAAAAGTTCTTTCAAAGAATCATTCAAAAGCAGCCTTGGAAACCCTTGTCAATTTCTGGCTAGAAAATAAAAACCCAACGGAAGCTATCTCGCTACTCAAAACAACTCTAGAAAGTAATATTAAGGACTTAGAGATACCAGCAGAAACACTACTTCTTCAGGTTTTGATTCACCTAGAGTCAACAGATGAAGCACGTGACCTTCTAAATAAATTAAAAAATAAGATGAAAATCAATCCAGAGCTAGAATCTCTATTAATAGCACTTCATGCAAAACTAGAAGCAAAAACTCCTGGAAGATCTTCAACAAACCTTGCTTTAGAGAAGCTCATAATAAAAGAGGCAAACGACCTTCACTTACCAACAATTCCACCAAAGGTTTTACATCCTAATCTCTCTCAAGACCAATTAGAAATACTAGGATACGAATCTACTCCACCGAGAATTTAAACTTAATGCAAAAAACACCTCCTCTACTCTTAGCAATCTTAGATGGACTAGCCTTAAATCCAGACAGTAACGGCAACGCGTTTTACCATGCTCGAACGCCTATACTAGATGGGATTCTATGCAACTTTCCCCATACCAGTCTAGTCACCTGCGGTACAAGAGTCGGATTACCTGAAGGTCAAATGGGCAATAGCGAAGTAGGCCATTTAAACATTGGTGCCGGGAGAGTTGTCGAGCAGGAGCTAACTAAAATTGATAGGGTCTTAGCAGAGGACGGTAATAGCTCCATTCCCAGATTCACCTCCTTCGTGCAAGAACTTATAAAAAGAAAATCAACTCTCCATTTAATCGGACTAGTTAGTAAGGGAGGTGTTCATGGTTCCCTCAATCAGATTGTTTCGCTAATTCGAAAAGCTGCAGTCGAAGGTATGCAAAATATATCAGTGCATTTAATAAGTGACGGTAGAGACAGGCCTCCTAGGGAAGCGAAGATCGAAGTGCAAGAGTTTCTTGATAAAATAGAAGATGTCAAAATTGCACACAAGGTTACCCGAATTAGTATCTCCACTTTAATAGGAAGATACTATGCCATGGATAGAGACAAAAGGTACGAAAGAACACAAATGGCTTACGACCTTTTCACAAATGGTATCGGACAAAACTATGACAATGTCATCGAAGCACTTAGTGCTAACTATCAAAATGACATCACGGATGAATTTATGCCAGCTTGCACACTAGGTGCACCCTTATTAATAGATGATAATGACGGCATTCTCTTTACAAACTTCAGAGCGGATAGGATGAAACAACTTGTACCTGCGTTCTCATCCAGTAAATTTTCTGGATTTGAGAGGCAAAAAATAGTTGAAAATCTGCATTTAATGACCCTAACAGAGTACGATCCAGGGTTTGAAGTAGAAGTACTGTTCACGCCGGACAAAATCACTCACACTTTAGGAGAAGTGATCTCAGATCAGGGCTTAAAACAACTCAGAATTGCTGAAACAGAGAAATACCCGCACGTAACTTATTTTTTCAACGGTGGTGAAGAAAAGAAACTTGAAGGGGAAGAGCGCATAATGGTTCAGTCTCCAAAAGATGTAGCCACTTATGATTTAAAACCGGAGATGAGTGCGCACGAACTTACAGGTAAACTTCTCAACAGACTAGATTCATCTCCCCCCGATGTAACGATTCTTAATTTTGCAAATTGCGACATGGTTGGGCACACTGGAGTATTTGATGCAGCAGTTAAAGCAATTGAAACAGTAGACACATGCTTGGGCCAACTTTTAGATAGATATAAAGAACTAAAAGGCATAGTTTTAGTCACTGCAGACCATGGCAATGCAGATCAAATGATAGACTATGTTACTGGAGGGGCACACACATATCATACACTTTATCCTGTACCTCTAGTACTACTTGATTTTGCTAGCGATAAAAAACATTCTCTAAGAGATGGCGGAGCATTGTGCGATATCGCCCCTACTATTTTAGACCTTCTAGGAATAGAGAAGCCGATAGAAATGACTGGCAATACTTTAATAAAATGAAAAAGCATTCCGCACTATCAAACCTAAACCCTTACGCAAGATCTGACTCACAGCAACAATCTGACAATTCTCAATTCTCCTCCTTCTCCGCCTCAGAACTCTACTGCCCCCACTGCAAAAAATCGATGCCTGTAAGAGAGAAGCTTCTGTTGACTCTCCCTTCGGGTGATCTTTTTGATTATGTTTGCAAACGTTGTGGGACTTCGGTAGGAAGAAAGACTACCTAAATTGTCATTGCGAGGAGCCCATACTAGGTATGGGCGACGTGGCAATCTTACGCTACGACCTTTTACACACCTAAACTCCCCATCAAAACTGGAAATCCTCTAATCTCCTTAACATCCTTTAAATCTAAGTTGATTTGATTTCGCCTCCCTTGAATCTCAGTATCTGAACTAAGAGAAAAAGCCATTAAAAACGCCTGATATAATCTCCAGCTCAATAAACTATCTGCTCTCTGGAAGTATTGAACATTGTCTCCTGAGGAAAGTCCCATAAAACCCTCTATAATATTATTCGGCTTTATAAATACCACGCTTACTAATGGGAATTCTGCTGGACTTCTTTTTATGTAAAAACATTTATGTTCATCGATTTTTTGAGAAGGAATTAATAAAGAGGTACTCAGTTTAGCTATGAATTGGCGATATCTTATTTCGCTACCTTCAGGCAAATAGTAATAATAGCGAACCCCTTTTTTTATATTGGCAAGCACCATATCAAAAAACTTATGGTCATCTAAAAAGCTTATCGCGGATACGCCAACAATACTTGCACCTGGCAATTCTCCTTGAACTTTTCTAAATCTCTCTACCGACAACAATTCTATTGACTGATCCTTGTCAGAATCTGGATATAACTCTAGACTATCCCTATCAATCTTTTTAAGAATTTTCGACTCCATTCCAAAAAAGCTCTGGGGTAATTCGTACCTTATTTTTAAATACTCTTTAAGTTTAGCCCTATAGTTCAAAGAGTAGGCCTTACAGAGTACTTTCAGGAATTCTGTATTAATATCTGAGATGTTACCGTTTTCTATTAGATTTAAAGTTGCTCTAGAAAAGGACAAGGAAGTATTTAACTTTTTTATACCCTCTATCCCCGAAGATAAACTATTATATCCAGCTTCTATCCTAGCCTTCTTTAAAGACCTACCAAAATCTAGTAACTGTTTGTTATTTAATTGTTTTTCTTTCATACTGTCTAATTAGATTAGATTTTTATCTTAGCATACTTGACAGTTATGGCAAGATTCCTTATTAAAGTAGCCAGAAACACTTAATTGGAAAACTCATGAAAACCAGTATTATACTTACAACAATTCTTTTCTCTATATTTAGCGCTTCACCCCTATTTGCCGAACCTGACTTAAAGCTAGGCTTCCTTGGCCCACTAACTGGAAATGCAGCAGTTTTAGGAGCAGATGCACTCCCTGCAATCCAAATTGCGATTGAAGAAGAAAAAGCACAGGGAGTCGACATAAAACTTTTCGTAGAAGACGATCAATACGTAACTTCAAAATCAATTAGTAGCTACAAAAAGCTAACAGGAATTGACAATGTTGACGCTATGATCTTACTGACATACGGCGGTCTATTTGCACTCAAGGATACAATTGCTAAGCGCGACCTGTTGGTGCTTGACACTTTAGACTGCGATGAAGAGATTGCCAAGATTGAAGCTAAGAATATCATTTGTATAAGCAAAGGAACTGAAGACCTAGGGGAAGTAATCGCCAAAGAAATTGTGACTAAACAAATCCCCAAGGTGAGCTTTATCTACTTCGACGGTGATCCCTTTATGGGCATATTGGCCCGCGCTACCAAAAACTACATAGAAGCAAATAGCTCTACCTCCATAGTAGCTTACGATGGATACTCAGGCACAAGTGATTTTAGGTCATTACTTCTAAAAGCGAGAAAAGCTGGGTCGAAAGGTTATATCTTCTATGGCTACGATGAGCTAGGAAATGCCTTATACCAAGCTCGAAACTTAGGCATTAAAGAGAATTTTTTTGGTACGAACGCTTTCCTAAGCCCAGGATTTAAACAAACAGCAAGAACAGCTTTAGAAGGTTCACATATCAGCACCTATCTTGCTCCAAGGAACGAAAGGTATGACAATTTGATTATGACATTCAAGGAAAAGACAGGAAGAACCCCATCTTTTGAACCTTCAACATTCCCCTCCTATGATTCAATAAAGATATTAGGGGATGGAATCAGAAAATATAGAGATTCTGACAAATCCAAAACCCTCAAAGAATTTCTTTTGGACTACATCTATACAATCAAAAACTACAACGGGCTATCAGGCACAATTACCATAGATCCTGACGGTGTAACTAGAAGTATAAAAAATTCTTTATTTAAGATCAAAGATGGTGAGCCTGTAGCGGTTAAGAATTAACATAAAACGCAATTTAGTTTTGAAGAACTTTTTACCGTTCTTTGTTTCTAAAAACTTAATTTACACGTTTTAAGCTGTTAGTAATATTAAAATGTAATAGTAGAACAATTAAGGAGTAAAAAATATTTTTTACCAAAGGGCAGTGGGGCATCATAAAATGCGCCTGAGTTTGGATTGTTTTCTGGGGAGGATTGGAAGGCCTGATTTGGCAAGTTAAATTGTCTAGCTCAAATCAGGCCTGACGCCTCGGAGCTGTGCAGGCAAAGCCTGCACGCGAGAATGATCCCCAGAGAACAATCCAAGCTCAGGCGCAGGCGTTCAATCGAATAGAAACAATCACCAACTCAACCCTCCACCCTCCACCAACCGCACCCTCTTACAAAACTCAGCCTGCACAATAGAGCGCGCAAGGTCAATGCTCACCTCTAAACTCTCATTAACTATTATATAATCCGAAAATCCTGGCTTTTTTGCCTCCGCCATTTCCGCCTCCGCTATCTTCATTCTTTCTTCAATTCTAGCATCACTATCTGAGCCTCTAGATCTGAATCGCTCTAGCAATACTTCCCTTGATGGAGGAGAAACAAAGATTACGATAACTCTATCTTGGAATAACGTCTTTAACTGCTTAACTCCTTGAATCTCAATATCTAAAACAATTGACTCTTTGTTACCCTCGAAATTGCATTTCTCTGTTCCGTACATATACCCAGCAAATTCTGCATACTCTACAAAATTGCCATTCTTGATTCTAGTTTGGAATTCTTCCTTGGAAACAAAATTATACTCCCTTCCATCCTTCTCATAAGGCCTTGGGGTTCTAGTTGTAGTAGAAATTGACACCTTTAATGGAAGACAGGTCTTTAAAAGGCCGCCCGCAATTGAACTTTTTCCGCTAGCACCTGGGCCTATCAAACAAAATAATAAACTTTCTTTGCTATTCCACATTTTGAACTTGTTCTCTTAGCTTTTCAAGAATTGATTTTGATTCAATGACTAGAGTAGAGACTTCAGCTTCATTGGACTTAGATCCAATAGTATTCACTTCTCGGCCCATCTCTTGAAGCACAAACTCTAACTTCCTACCACCTTCAATCATCGAACTATTAAATAGCTCTATATGACTATTAAGTCTTACAATTTCCTCTCTAATATCAATTTTATCGGCGAGGATTGCTACTTCCTGCTCTAATCGATCAGTAGATAAAGAAGTCGAGATTGAATTGCCATCCATTAGCTCTCTTATTCTCAATTCAATTTTCTGTTTTAACTTTTGAGGAGCATCCTTACTAAAGCCTTCTACTTTTACAGAGATAACCTTCAATCTATCTATCTGTAAAAGAAGTTCCGAGAATAAAGCTTTTCCCTCAAGCTTTCTAGATGCTACGAGCGAGTCTAGTGCAGAATCAACGACACTAAGGAATACACGCTTCTCCTCTTCACTTACTTGCTCTGATCCAATACCCTCATAGACTTCCTTTCTGGAAAGCATCACGGGCAAACTTGCTAGAAGCAAATCCTTCTTAGTCACTCCTTTAATTTCTAAAGCCTCCATTTGATTCATTAGATCACTTAGAGTGGCGGCATTAATCGTAGAATTCGTAGGTCCTGATGAAGTAGTGCGATAAGCTGAGATCTCTACTCTACCTCTTTTTAATTTTTCTTTAATTTTCTTCTGAACATCCGCCTCGAAACTACTATATAAAGCTGGCAATCTAACAGCGGTATCAATAAAACGGTTGTTCACTGACTTTGCTTGGACACGGATAGTGCAATTCCCAGTTTCAAACTCAAGGCTCGCTTCTCCAAAACCAGTCATGCTACTTAACGTACTCACGATAAAGTACTCCAATACTCAACGACTTCCTTCAGTTCATCACAATCTAAAGTGGCCGTTCCAACCTCCCTGATCACTCTAGCTGCGGCACAATTCGCTAAAGTAGCTGCTTCTTCAGGCAATGCTCCAACTGCTAATGACAACGTAAATACCGCAGATACTGTGTCCCCTGCTCCAGAAACATCAAATATCTCTTGTGCAATAGTATCTAATTCAAAAGCAGGCTTACCGTCTTTTACTAGGACTAACCCCATCTCTCCTAAAGTAACCATAGCCATTTCGAATGAGCCAGCCTTCCTTATGCTTTCTGCAACAGCAATTGCATCAGATCGAGTCTTTATTTTCAGACCTGTCACCATCGATGCTTCTTTTTTGTTAGGCTTAATGCAAGTTGCTCCATAATAGGGTGAGTAATTCACTCCCTTGGGATCAACCACAACTGGGCATTTACCATAACCAATCAGTCCTGAAGACTTCATCTCCATTAGAGATGCACTCAGTCCATTAGTTACAACTCCTTTGCCATAGTCAGATACTATGGAAGCCTTTGATTCACCCGTTAATCTTGTATAGGAAGAGTATAGCGACTCAGCGATATCAGCCTCTACTGGTTCAGCCAACTCACGATCAACTCTAACTACTTGTTGTGAATGTGCGATTATTCGAGTCTTCTTTGTGGTAGGACGACTAGGGTCAACGATAACACCCATGGGGTCTATTCCTTCTCCGGCTAACATCTCAACACAAATCTTACCGGTCTCATCCCCTCCAACCACTCCACATAAAGTCACCTCAGCACCCAACCTCGCCAAGTTATTAGCTACGTTGGCGGCTCCACCTAATCTAAAACTTTCATTGGTGACATGAACAACGACAATTGGAGCTTCTGGAGAGACTCGATCAACACTGCCCCAAGTATATTCATCTACAATAACGTCACCCAATACAGTGATCTTAACGCCCTTAAACAGATTTATATAAGAGTTTAACTTTTTAACGTCGATTAACATTTGCTTCCATTTCCTCCATTCTATTTAACTCCCACAAATATACGTATTTTAAAAACGTATAATACGCTTCTAAGATTGCTACAATAAGGCCTGGGAAACCCTCTAAAAATCCTTTTTTAAGAAAATAGAATTTTAAGAACCGTAAAACTGGATTAATAAATATCTTGTTAATCGAGACCTTTTTACCCATTTTAGAATCTGCAACTGCTCTAGTTTTGGCATGACTTGAAAGTTTATCTACCTGATCGGAAAGATTGTCATAACTAAAATGTTCAATCTCACCATTGAGCTTTCCTAGCACTCCATCCACCGTAACAACTTCATGAGGATCGACTCCTAACCAAGAAGTCTTAGATCTCTTAAATAACCTAATAACATTGTCTGGATACCATCCGCCCTTTCTCCACCATTTCCCTAGGAAGAACATAACTCTACATACATAGTAGCCATCACAACTTTCCAAATTATCTTTATTCTCTGGTTTGAATAATTCTAATATCTCATCTCTCAACTCATCTGTGAGTAGCTCGTCCGCATCTAAAAAAAACACCCACTTATATTTGGCGCTATTGGCTGCAAACTCTTTTTGCTCTCTATAGCCAGGCCAAGTCCTCTGAATAAAATTAACATTATATGACTTACATATCTCGGGAGTTCTATCGGTAGAAAAGGAATCTACAACGATGACCTCGTCAAAAATGCTAAGACTTTCTATACACTGCGCTATATGTCGCTCTTCGTTCTTACAAACGATAAAGGCAGAGACTGGAATTAGGTTAGAGTTTTCCAGAGCTGGTTCGTTTTCAATTCTCACTGACAATGTCATTAAAGTCTAATCTTAGATCTCAATCGTACCTCGACTGAAACGGGTTTAACCCGCTCATATCTCTCACGAATTTAGTCTAAATACAAGTCTCGTCTGGCAATCGCAAATAAAAAACTTCGCACAAATTCAGAGACTTACGATCTCACCCTATTGCGTGGGTTACTTTTTGAAGCAAATTTCATATAACATGGGGGATGGAGGTTAAAATGAATTCTAAAATATACAAAAGTTCGATTATTGCACTATTACTTATTGCGATTCCCCAATCTGGATTTTGCCAGAGCAAATCTAAACGCCCTGGGGTTATCAAAAAGAAATATAAACATGCTTGCCCAGGTGGGACAGAAAGAGTTGGTGAAGGCCCGCCCAAGAATACTATTGTTTTCTGCAGACAAATTCTTCCAGATGGCTCACGCCTAGAAGGTGACTATACTGCCTTTTATAGGAATGGAAATAAAAAAGCAGAAGGAGAATACATTTCAGGTAAAAAAGAAGGTACCTGGGTATCCTACTATAGAGGGGGACAACTCTCTGCTAAAAAATCATATATAGACGGAAAATTAGTTGAAAAAGTAGGCTACTCTAAAAGGGGAGAAGTCATAAAAAGCAATAAATCCAAAGCAAATACAGAATCCAAACAAAGCGCTGAGAATGCTTACTACAAAAGCTTAAGGTATAAAAAATCTCATAAATCTACTCGCAGTGGAAGCCTTGGCTGGAACAATCGAAGGAATCGATAAATGAAATCTCTGGCTTGTTTGTTGATTGTCTTTTTGACTTCCACGGTAGTGGCTGAGGGATTAAATATTTCTGTTAACCCATTGGTAACTTACAAGGAGCAGCTAAAACAGTTGAAAAAAGATTGTACCGCCCTTGGATTTCCTCCTATCTGTGAGGAAAAACTAAAAGTTATCACCAAAGAACAGGAGCGATTAACGGATCACTGTAAAAGCCACTCCTATGATAGCCGTTGCCAAGCATTGAGAAAAAAGCCAAAGGAGTCGCTTGATAGACTAGAGTCATTCTGCTCAGAACACCCCAATACGGCCCGTTGTCAAAAAAGAAGGGAGAGAAAAAGACACTTGGCAAAGTATCTACAAAAGTATTGCAAAACGCATGAAGAATCTCCAAGATGCCGGCCTAAAAGGGCGAAGGTGAGGAAGCCTCCTTATATGGAAGTCTATTGTAAAGATCGAGCTGAAGAAAAAAGATGTATTAGATACTTCAAAAGAAATGGGAAATCGGCCCCAGGCTCAGAAGATGACGGCATCAATAATGTATTCTAGAAAATAAAAAAGGGAGCATTTAAGCTCCCTTTTTAGTGACCTCAGCGAGATCTCATTTTGTGCGCTAAATATCGAGGTGATTTATTTCTTAAAAGAGAAATGAGCTCTTCTATTTTTCGCATACGCTGCTTCATTTTTAGCTGGATCTAGTGGTAATTCTGCACCATAACTAATGTTTGAAAGTTGAGAGCTAGAAACGCCTAATGCTCTTAAATAATCACTAACTGACTTAGCTCTTCTTTCGCCTAATGCTAAATTATAATCAGAAGTTCCACGCTCATCGCAGTGACCTTCCACTATAACTTGCTGAGCAGAATGACTAGTCATCCAACTCGCATTTGCTTTTAACACAGCCTCTGCTTCTGTAGAGATTGCAGAGGAATCATAAGCAAAATGAATGTCTGACAACTCAGTACCTACCGATGCTCCTGGAATATTACCTTCTTCTATATCACCATAATCATCTGGGGAACCTGCTCCTGACCTACCTGAAGTAGAGCACGCGCTTGCAAATAATAATGCCGAACTAACAATCATTAAAAAAACTTTTTTCATATAGCCTCCATTAGATAAGGCATCCTATTAATTCGTATTTAAATGGAATTAATCGGCCTTATATTTCGCTGATTAATACATTCAACCCAAATTCCCCGCAAGAAATATACTTAAAATTCACTCGGCCTATAAGCAATATATCTACCTTTACTAGTCAACGATCGGCGACCATGCAGGTTGAGAGTCAATTCCTTTGGATTGAGAAATTCTTGTTGGCTTTCCACCCAATAAAGATAAAATCCCAATTGCCTTCTTACCGCCTCCTAAGTTTGTAGAACTAAAAGCGATAAATCTACCATCAGGAGACCATGATGGGTCTTCATTATCACCACTAAATGTCAGCTGAACTGGGCTGCCGCCATCAGGCCCAGACATATATAGCTGGAACCCAGCTTTCCTACATACAAATACAATCTTATCACCCTTTGGTGACCAAGCTGGAGAAGTACAATAACTACTATCAGCAAAACTTATGCGAGTTGGATTTGATCCATCCGCATCCATTTTATAAATTTGAGGGCCACCACCACGATTCGAACAAAAAGCTATCTGAGAACCATCTGGGGAATATACTGGAGAGACATCAATTGAACTTGGTCTAGTTAACTGCTTAGTTACGGTACCACGTAAATCAAACATTACAATTTTAGAAATCCCATCAAAAGAGGCTGAGGAAACTAATCCAGTTCCATCTGGAGTAAACTTCGCACCAATCTCAAGTCCAGGTCTTTTAGTAATTCGAGTGGAACCACCACTTGCAACAGTAGTCATATACAAATCTGGAGTCTTAGAAGCGTAGGAAGTATATACCAATCGAGTACCATCTCTTGACCAAGATGGGCTAAAAACTAATCCTCTATCTTTTGTAAGTTGCCGTACATTAGAACCATCCAAGTCCATAATAAATAGTTCTTTAAACCTACCTACGCTAGAAACAAAAGCTATTTGAGTGCCGAATACGCCCTTTTCACCGGTAAAATAAAATAATATCTCATTCGCAAACTTGTGTGCGATCTTAGCATATTCCGCTTCCGATCCTTCATACCTTTTACCTATTACTGCTTTCTGCTGAAGTACGTCATACAAATACAACTCTGCTTTAATGTTTCCATCTTGTGAGCGAATATTACCCTTAACTAAACCTTCGGCTCCAACCACAGACCAATCTGAATATGTTGGTCCTTCTGGAGTTAAGCATTTACCGGCAGTCTCAACAAAAGACGCTGGATTAAGAACTTTAAATAGGCCAGAAATCTGTAGATCTCTAGCAATCACCTCGGGGATTTTTTGAGCAAAACTTAATCCGCTCCCTTGATCACACATTTGTGGTACGGCAACTGGGAACCCTGACTGTGCTCCAGATATTCTAATGTCAGTCTGAGCAAAAAGATTCGTGCTTAAACTGATGCACATTAATAATGTAAGGATTTTGATATAATAAGTCATGGGCAGATATTTTCTATTATTAATTTTATATGTAGATACTTCTAATAACATAGGGCTCACGAGGGATCAAAATGATTTCCTCCTATTGATCCTCAGAATCAAACCAAAATCTAACGTCAGCAAAATCATTATAAAACTCAGTCGGTGGTGGTGGCACTGGAGAAGCCTTTCTAACCGCTCTTACAACGGAATCATCAAAACTGGAATTACCAGAGCTCTGCTCTACCCTAACATCATTGATTTCGCCGGTTGGGTTAATTTTTACTCGGACTAAAGTCCGAAGCCTACTGGCCCGAGACATCCATCTCCAGCCAGACTTCACATGCTCTTGAAGTTGATTCTGATATGCAACCTTTGCATAAGGGGCTAAAGTACCTCCCCCTCCTCCTTGGCCACCAATCCTAGCCGCCCCGAAGCCCTCGCCCCCAGCATTCACTGACTCCCCTTCGTATTTCTTACTTCTAATCTCTCTCGCTAAGTCAGATAATCGTTTGTCTCGATCCTTCTTTTCTTGCTCTTTCTTTTGAGCTTCTTTTTTCTTTTTATCTAATTCGTCAGCTACCTTCTTTTTATCATCCTCTAATTTCTTCTTTTCCGCCTCCGCCTTCTTTCTATTATCTTCTTCTAGCTTTTTCTTTTTATCTTCCACCTCTTTTTTCTTATCTAATTCTTCCTTTCTTTTTTTCTCTGCTTCTTCAATAAAAGAAAGCCGTTCTAACTCTTTAGTCTTCTCAGCTTCTTTAATTTCCTTAGCTTTAGCTTCTTTTTCTTTTTTTTCTTCAGCTTCTTGCTTTTTCTCTTCTTCTTTTTCGGCTACTTCATCAGGAGCAACCTCAGGGGGTGGTTTTTCTTGTTCCTTACCTTCCTTAGGTACCTGTGCAGCTCCTCCTAAAACTTCTCCTCCCTCTAGGGTCACCGTAAAAACACTTGGTTCATTTTCTTTGCTAGCCCTTGAGTTTTCGAGCACAAACAAACAAAAGAAGGCGCCGAATATATGCAAGAAAAAAGAGGTGCCTATCCCACCAATAAATCTCTTTCGATCAATATCTATACTCTGTTTGGAGTGCTTCTGCATAAAAATGAATGCTTTTTAAGAAGGATCGGTTAGCAAACCAACTTTTTCTATTCCAGAATTTTTTATCTTGGCCATCGCGGCCATAACTTGACCGTAGGTAGCTCTTCTATCTGCCTTGATAAAAACTCTTTTGTCTTTTTTAGTCCCAAGAATTCCTAATAGTCGTTTACCTAGATCATCTATCTCCACCTGATTCTTAGCCCCTAAATATACGACCCCTTCTTTATCTATAGAAACTACAAGCTGTTCCTCATCGGATTCTACTGGAGCAATAGTTTCTTTAGGCAATTCTAACTCCACACCCTGTTGTAAAATAGGAGCAGCAACCATAAAAATAATTAATAAGACCAACATTACATCCACTAAGGGTGTAACATTTATTTGAGAGATAGAACCGCCATCTCCAGATATATCATCAAAAGCCATGAGCTATTATTCCTATTAAACTATTTTAAAAAGTGTCTTCGTGCGATATTTAAAAATTCCGCTGAGAACATATCCATAGTTCTCGTCATAATTCTTACTTGTTGCATAAAATAGTTATAAAAGATCGCGGCAGGAATCGCTGCTGCCAATCCAATCGCTGTCGCAATAAGTGCTTCGGAAATCCCTGGAGCCACCGCCTGTATGGAAGATGTCTTAACTTGGCTTAGCCCGATAAATGCATGCATGATCCCCCATACCGTACCAAAAAGTCCAATGAATGGAGCGGCTGAAGCAGTCGTTGCCAACATAGTTGTGCCTGTCTCCAAACGTGTAACTTCTTCTGTCTTAGCCTTTTTTAATGCCCTATCGATGTTCTGAATTGCGCCATATTCTGAATCAGAAGTGGATGTTTTGGAATTTATAACCGCTGTAAGTTCTCTATGACCAGCAGCGAAAACTTGGGCCAAAGGGCTGTCGCTCATTTTTCTTGAGACTTCGCTTATTTGCGCTAAATTTTTACTACTCCAAAATACTTCTTCAAATTTATCGCTTTCTTTCTTTGCCCGACTCATTGTTTTAGTTTTAGTGATAACAATGCCCCAAGTCCACACCGACATCACAACTAATAAAAGCAAAACACCCTGAACAACAGGAGTGGCATTAACTACTAAATCATAAACTGAGAAATGATTGGCAACAGCCTCCACTTGCGCGACTGGTGCTTCAAGACCAGGTACTGCTTCTTCAATAACACTAAAAATTAATGGGAAAGATAAAATCATATTTTCACTATATATATT
>CAYGUX010000031.1:0-31896 GCA_964353175.1 uncultured Bdellovibrionales bacterium
TCTGTGTAGATCACGCAGTTATACATATAAAAAAAAAAAAAATATTGTTAAAAGAGATAGAGGTCTGTCGTGGAATATTCAGCGGTCTCTTTTCTCACTCCTTTTTTGTATGGGACAAATTCCTTCTGTGCGCTCTGTCTTGTAGCGACAAGCTTCGTTGATGGGTACGCATAAAAGAATACTTCTGTGTGACTTTTGCTTTTATTTGCGGAAGTTAGCGATTCGCGATTTGCGATAAGGGTGCTATACTGGCTTTATGATGGAAATACCTAATCAAAACTTAAAACCACAAGATATTCTTATTTTATCAAAATTTCTTGTTTCGTCTGTAGAAAATATACGAATACAAGATATAGCATTGGAGCTTGGAATTAGCGCTTCTGAGGTTTCTGTAGGTATCCGGAGGCTTCAGGGAGCTAAGCTTTTGCAAGCGAATTCAAGGATTCCCTTAAGGGAAAATGCGTTTGAATTTTTGGTTCATGGTTTTAAGTATGTGTTTCCAGTAAGACTTGGTCCAGTTGCACTTGGAATTGCAACTTCCCATTCTTATGGAAAGTTGAAAGAAGAGCTAGTTTCTTCCAATCAGGATAGCTACGTATGGGCATGTGAATTTGGAAATATAAAAGGACATTCCGTTAAGCCAATATACTCCAGCGTGCCAAAAGCTATATTAAGTGATCCTAAGTTACATGAGATATTGGCATTGATAGATGCTTTTCGAGTAGGTCGAGTGAGAGAGCAAGTCTTAGCTAAGACTTTTTTAAGTGAAATTATTTTTAATGGCGATGGATAGTACGAAAGATGAATTAGTAAGAATGATTGTTGCCGTAGCAATGGCACTAGATTCGTTTAGCGGAGATTACTGTTTCGTAGGGGGAGCAGTTGGGTTTCTATATTCTGACATAAATGCGAATATGCCAGTAAGGCCTACAAAAGATGTTGATTGTGTTATCAGAGTTGCAAGTAGGGTAGATTTTTATCAAAAAAAGGAGGAGCTAAGGGCCTTAGGTTTCAAGAATGATATGACACCTAAAGTTATTTGTCGGTGGAAGTTATGAGAGGTTGTAGTTGATATTATGCCTACCGATCCTAAAATTCTAAACTTCAGTAACAAATGGTACGAACTAGGATTTCATTATAGAGAAGAGGTAAGTTTAAATAGTGCAATAAGAATTCATATTTTCTCCCTTCCATTTTATTCGGCGACAAAGTTTGAGGCTTTATTAGATAGGGGTGGAAATGATTGGAGGTTGTCTCATGATTTGGAGGATATTTTATTTGTTTTGAGTTCAACTAAAGATGCCCAAGCCAAAATATTAGCCGGGGAAGAGAATGTGAAGCTATTTCTATTGGAAATATTCGATCAGCTACGTTCACGAAGAGACTTTGAAGATATCTTAAATAGCCATATTGGAGTGAACCCCCTGGAGCAAATTAGTCGAGTAAGAACGCTAATTAGTACTTTAGCTGAGTTAACTTAAGGAACTCAATTATAAACAAATGATTACTCTTTCTCAAGGCCACTATAAGTCTATATCCATTCATCCTCGCTGGCCAGCGAGGATGGTTCTAGTTGATGAGGTGGCACTAGAACAGCTAGTTGAAGTTCAGTCTAAACTACCAGATAATTTAGGTCTCATACTCACAAGGGCCTATGAAGAAGGTACTTCTAGTTTGGGTTTTTTGCGGAACTTTTCTAGAGTTCTTGGCATTTCGCTTTTTAAATCAATTTTTCCAAATAGAAAAAATGAAATAAGAGATATTTTTGGTTCCAATGGGCATGATGTTGATGGAACCCATTTGGACGTTTCTATCTCTATCGACGGTAAAAGAAAAAGGCCTTTACCTTTTAGTGTATTCACTCCTTTGTTTATACAGAGAAAGACTATACGGAGTTATAGAGTTGAGTTGGATATGGTTAAGCAGGCTTTGATAAAAAATGGTTTTAAAATTCATTCTAATGAAACAGAGAGTTTACAGATTCACTGTGATTTGCAAGGCTAAAACTTACTCAAAAAAGCTTACATAATTACCCTCCTCCTCCCAACCACTTCCTGTTCTTCCTTCCAAACTTCCGGTCTTCCTGTCTAATTTTCCGGAAAGAAAAAATTGTAGCCCATCATGGTCGTTTGTTTTTTTATATTTAAAAAACAGGAAGGAGGCAAGAAAAAAAGGAAGAGGAAGTAGTTTTAGGGGGGTAATTTTATTAGATTCATGAAACAGTAGGGTCGTGAGTTGTTTTGTTATTGTGTTGGATCATCGCCCTCTCTAAGTCGTTGTATGGACTTCGTTCGTGGGCGACCGCAAGGGATCGCCCGTACAGTTTAGTTTGCTGTTACATTTATATTCAGGTCAAATAGAGTTTACCTATTATAATGAGATATCATTCTTGGGAATGAAATTTTGGTGTAAGGCTTGCTATGCTCGATTTTAATAGTATGATAGTAGGTGGGCATGGTTAAGTTAACAACTCGTGAAGAACCTATAGCAAAGGTTGGGGATAAAAGTACGGATTTAAATCCTTCTGATTGGCTCGAACAGTATGGCGATCTTATGTTTCGGTATGCTTTTCTTCAGTTGCGGGACAATGAGAAGGCTGAGGATGCTGTTCAGGATACTTTGCTTTCAGCCTATAGAGCTAGAGATGGCTTCGAAGGTAAGGCTAGTATTAAGAATTGGCTGATGTCTATCTTACGAAATAAAATTATTGATATCGTGAGAAAAGATAAGAGGGATCGTTTGGTTGGTGTGGATAGTTATGATGATCCTTTAGTCAGTTCTAACTTTAATTCTTTGGGGATATGGAATAAGTGGCTGAGTTCTTGGGGATCAAGCCCTGAGGAACTTTATGAACATCGGGGTTTTATTGAGCAGGTCGGGTCTTGTATGGAGAAATTGCCTGATAACTTGAGGCAAGTTTTTATTCTTCGGAATGTAGATGGTTTGTCTACCCAAGAGATTAGCGAGCAGTTAGAGATGAGCCCCAACAATATTTGGGTCATGTTATATCGGTCACGTTCGAGAATGAGAGAGTGTTTGGATAAAAATTGGTTCAGTGAAAATCAGAAAAGAGGAAAGGCCTAGTGAAGATGGATACTAACAAAGAGTCTTTATGGAAATCCTTATTCTGTTGTGAGGAATACGCTAAGCGAAGTTCTACTTGTTGTGATGGTAAATTGTGCATTATTCCTCGAATAATGCATTTTATTCATGGACTTATATGTTTTACTTGTCGTAGGTTTTCTTCTCAAATACGTACGGTAGATGGAGCATGTAAGAAAGTACTTGAGGGTGAAATTAGTAAGTCCTGTTGTATGAGTAAGGAAGCTAAGGAAAGAATAAAAAAAGAGTTAGAACGAGAGTAGGTTCTAGCTTCGTTATTCTCAGTTTATTGATTGAATACGCCTCAAATGTAAGTATCTATAACGATGGTTACAAAGATAAGCATCAGATAGATAATTGAAAAAGCAAAGATTCTCCAGGCTAACTTAGTCTTAACTTCATCTAACTCGGGAGTTGGTAGCTTCCTTCCTAGCAGATATAGTTTATAATTTAAATAAGCGAAATAACCTCCAGATAAACCAAAACTTAGAATTGAGAATATTCCTAAGTTTGAGTTGCTTACGACTAAAAGCAGGCTAGTAGGTAGTAGCGTTAGTGCGTAAAGTAACATCTGAATTTGGGTAGCTCTTTCACCTGCTACAACTGGTAGCATGGGTACATTTGCTCTTTGGTAGTCTTCATTCCTGTTTAGTGCTAATGCCCAGAAGTGTGGTGGAGTCCATAAGAATACCAGTAAGAAAAGTAAAATTGCTTCTAACTCTATAGATCCTGTTACTGCTGCCCAACCAACCAATGGTGGTACTGCTCCTGCCGCTCCACCGATTACGATATTCTGCGGGGTGCTTCTTTTTAACCAGACAGTATAAATAAATACATAGAACAAATGCCCCGCTAGCGCTAGAAATCCAGCTAATGGATTTAGTGTAACTGCGAGCCAGAGCACTCCCATAATTCCTATTATATACGCATAGGCTGCTGAGAATTGAACTGAGATTCTTCCTGTAACAAGAGGTCTTTGTTGAGTCCGCTTCATTACTTTATCTATATCCATATCCCAGATACAATTTATAACGCTAGCAGAAGATGAAACTAGGGAGCCACCGATGATGGCATTAGCAATTGAAAGTAGGCTGACATTGCCAGCGCTTGCTAGTACCATTGGGCAGGCTGTGGAAACTAATAATAGGGAGAGAACTTTAGGTTTCCCTAGTTCGTATGTAGCTGTGACTTTGTCTAAGAAAACGCTAAAAACACTGCGAGAATGAGTACTTATTGCTGAGTCCATGATGTTATTTGAGCCCCTTGTGATGAATGGCTATTATTGATGTGTTTCTATATTAAACTAGGTATTTAGGGAAGTCAGGTTTCCTTCGACGAGTAAGCCCATACCCATGTAGTTTTCGTTGAATTTAGTGTCTTTTTAAGGACTCAGGATAAAATCATAAGTAACCGATATATTAAGGGGAAATGAAAATAATATATACTTAATAAGACTTTAGAATGTCCACTCAAACAGAAGAAGCTTCTCTGCCACAATTCCCAGCCTTAGCTCGTTGCATCGTTATTGATGCTAGTCATGGATCTAGAATTAGTTTGGTCTCTAATATTAAGAAATGTTTTTTATTTGAACAAATAATGGAAGCAACTTCAGTTAGTGATGCTGGAAAAAAGATTTGTAGCATTAATTTTGATGCGTGTATTTTAGGACCTCGTATTTCTCCTAGTATGGCCAATGAATTTATTGTCACATACAAGCCTCAAGCTTTGGCTAAGGATTGTGCATTTATTCAAGTAGTAAATGAGGGGACTGAGGATACTAATGTTAGTCCTGACGCGCATGGTATTGTTGTGATTCCATGCAAAAGAAGTGTAATGTTTGAAGGAATGGCAAAAGCGATTCTTATTGCGAGTAAGGGCGTAGGCTGGCCTGGGGTTAAGCTTTCTGAAGATGGTGGAATATTGTTACTAGAGAATGGGAAGTGGAAGGCATTTTCTGATTGTGAGCCTCTTATGGATCAGCATAGGTTGCCTCAAGAATTTGTTTTAAGAGGAGATAGGGAGTCGATAGAAAGATTTTGTGAGGCAATTCCCCATACTCCAAAGGATAGAATTGAAAAGGTTATTCACAACTTGTTAGCAGATAGCAGTTCAACTGAAGAAAATCCTTTTATTCCTTTTTTTCTTGCTTCTATCAAAGAGTGGCAGGTCGATATAACCTTTATGTCTTTAAAGGAAGCAAGCCAAGCTTTGAAAGCAAGGCTGCTGTCCTTCTCAGGTTAGCACTACAGTCTAGAAAAATTTAGAGCTTTTTAATTTACGCTAGAACTTAAAGCTTTTCTTAGCGATGGATCATTTAATGCTTGATCTATTGCTTGGGATATAGCGAATCCTAGAGAATCTTTTATGTCAGCAGAGCCTACTAGTGGGAACTGGCTAGATCTTGTTCCTTGAAAAACTCCTGAGTATATTTTAGCCCCCAGATTATTTCTTACTTCTAGATAAAGAGAGGCCGTACTATTTAAAGCTCCAGTGGTTGTTCCTTTAGCTTGTGCTTCCCAATTTCTTATTTCACCATCGATAATTACAGGAGCTACTACTTCCACTGTTGCTCCTCTTTTTACTAGGTACTGGACGAATGAGTCTTTAACAAGTTCTCCCACATCTCCCTCTGGAGAGATAAGATTCCCACCTTCTTCTGATGGAAGTCTAATATCTTTAAAATTATTCACTTGAACTAATACTGGCAGTACGTCTGAAGTTTGACTAGGTGCGGGTATACTTGGAGCTTCGATATATGGCCCCACAGCGACTACGCAAGAGCTTAATATTAAAAGAGATATTAAATAGATGTTTTTTATATTCATGGGACTTGGTGTTTCTTTGTGGGTTATTTAATGTAGGCGAAATACTAGATTTCAGGGCAAGATGGCAAGCTAGGAATAAATTAGCCTATATAATGTCTCCCAATTGTCTCCGAGATTGTTTAATGCTTGATTCAATAGACGATTTAGGGCCATTCCCTATTTATAATATTTTGAATTAGTGATATTAGAGTGGCGAATAATCCCCTTATTTAATGTTTAATACAAAGTTAAAGATTAAATCTATTGCCATTTAAACGCCAATTCAAGGGGGCATCTTGGGGCCAGATATTTGCAAACAGGGATCTAGGCCATTTTGTGTTGTATTTATAGATACTTATTGTGGAGTGACTATTGGAAACTGATACTCAGATATTAGAAGATTACGCTAAGAGAGAGTATAAGTGGGGATTTACCACTGATATTGAGACTGATTCTTTGGAGCCAGGGCTTTCAGAGGATGTAGTCAGGTTTATTTCTGCCAAAAAAGAAGAACCAGAATTTATGCTTGAATGGCGCCTAAAGGCGTATCGACACTGGGAAAAGATGGAGGAACCTGAGTGGGCCTTCATTAATTATCCTCGAATCAATTACCAAGACACTATATATTACAGCGCTCCGAAGAATACTCCGAAGCTAGGTAGTCTTGATGAAGTCGATCCTGAAATTTTAAAGACTTATGAAAAGTTAGGGATTTCGATCACTGAGCAGAAGAGACTTCAAGGTGTGGCAGTTGATGCTGTATTTGATAGTGTCTCTGTTGCTACTACTTATAAAGAAGAGTTAGGTAAGCATGGTATAATTTTCTGTTCTATATCAGAAGCTGTCAAAGAGCATCCTGAGTTAGTAAAGAAGTACTTGGGTTCAGTCGTACCAGCAACGGATAATTTCTTCTCTTGTTTGAATTCGGCCGTCTTTACTGATGGTTCGTTTGTTTATATCCCTAAGGGCGTAAGATGTCCTTTAGAGTTATCTACTTACTTTAGAATTAATGCAGCTAAAACTGGTCAGTTTGAAAGAACGCTAATTATTGCAGAGGAAGGTAGCTACGTGAGTTATCTTGAAGGTTGTACAGCTCCACAAAGAGATGAGAACCAACTTCACGCCGCGGTTGTCGAATTAATTGCACACGATAACGCGACTATAAAGTATTCAACTATTCAGAACTGGTATCCAGGAGATGATGAGGGTAAGGGCGGTATTTATAATTTCGTAACTAAGCGAGGACTATGCGCAGGAAAAGGTTCTAAGATCTCTTGGACTCAAGTTGAAACAGGATCTGCGATTACTTGGAAGTATCCTTCTTGTATTTTAAAAGGAGATGATTCAGTCGGTGAGTTCTACTCAGTAGCTCTAACGTCTAAAAGACAGCAGGCTGATACAGGTACGAAGATGATTCACATCGGTAAAAATACCACTAGCACTATTGTGGCTAAGGGGATTAGTGCGATGGAAGGTCAGAACTCATATCGGGGTCTTGTGAAGATGATGAAGGGTGCTGAAAACGCAAGAAACTTCTCACAGTGTGATTCTATGCTTATCGGAAGTAAGTGTGGCGCACATACATTCCCATATATAGAAGTTAAGAATAAGACAGGAAAAGTAGAACATGAAGCTACAACTTCAAAGATCGGTGAAGATCAACTTTTCTATTGTAATCAAAGAGGGATAGCAACTGAAGATGCTGTTTCTATGATCGTTCATGGATTCTGCAAGGAAGTTTTTAAAGAATTGCCGATGGAATTCGCAATTGAAGCACGTCAGCTATTAGCTATAAATCTTGAAGGAAGCGTAGGATAAATAAGGAATTAAGATAATGATTAGTATAAAAAATTTACATGCAAAAATTGAAGATGGTCAAAATATCCTCAAAGGATTTAATTTAGATATTAAGCCCGGTGAGGTTCATGCGATCATGGGACCTAATGGTTCTGGTAAAAGTACTTTAGCGCATGTTCTAAGTGGTAAGGGCGGGTACGAGGTTACTGATGGTTCTGTGTTATTTAATGGCAAGGATCTTCTTGATATGGAAGCGGATGTGAGAGCTTGTGAAGGTTTGTTCTTAGCGTTCCAGTATCCAGTCGAACTGCCAGGGGTGAATGGTAGTTATTTTTTACGAACTGCATACAACGCTGTTCGTAAGTATAGAGGTGAAGATCAAATAGAGGTTAGAGCATTTGCTGAGTTATTGAAGAAAAAGGCAGAGGAATTACTCTTAAAGCCTGAGCTACTTCAGAGAGCAGTAAACGAAGGATTTTCAGGTGGAGAGAAGAAAAGGAATGAAGTTCTTCAAATGTCAATTCTTGAGCCTAAGTTAGCTATTCTGGATGAGACTGATTCTGGTCTAGATATTGATGCTCTTCAGATTGTAGCGGATGGAGTTAATAGACTACGATCTAAGGATAACGCATTTTTAATTGTGACTCATTATCAGAGACTATTAAATTACATCGTGCCTGATTACGTGCATGTAATGGTTGATGGTCAGATTGTTAAGTCTGGCGGTAAGGAGCTAGCACTTGAGTTAGAAGATAAGGGATATGCATGGACTCAAGAAGCACAAGCTGTTAACGCGTAGTTTTAGCGGTTAAAATTTTAAGAAAACTTTTAGGGTCAAGATGGCAAACCAATTGATACAAGCTAAAGAAATATTGGAGAGAGGAATTCCTGCCAATAGTAAGGGTAAGAACATGAATACTTCTGGAGATAATATGCAGTACTTTTTAGATGAAGTGGAGGGCTTAGATGGAGTCTCTCAATCGAAAGTTTCGGCAAGGCTTTTAGAATTTAAAAAGGAATCGTTCTCTAAGTTTCAAGAAAGTGGCATCCCTACTTCTGGAGTGGAGGCTTGGAAATATACTAATATTGCTAAATTGTTACCTGGCGATATTAAAGCCGCTTCCAAAGTTAAAGCATCCTTAGAGGCGCACAAGATTAGTTCTGCTAAGTATCACTTAGTTTTTGTAAATGGAGACTTAGATGTAACTCAATCAAGTTCTGACCTTGGGAAATATATTTCTTTATTAAGTATGGATGAAGAGATTCCTTCTGAGTTTTATAGAGAAAGAAAATCTATTGAAACTCCTCAGAATCAAGCTTTCTATGCATTGAACTCTGGTTTATTTAAGAAGTTGTTGTATGTCGATATTCCTGCTTCTGGTGCTGAAACTTTGGAGGTCACTTATATATCTTGTCCCGCGCTTGAGTCAGAACTTACATGCCCTAGAGTTTTTATAAAATTAAATGAAAATGCATCTTTAGAGATAGTCGAAAACTTTGTAAGTTTTGAAGATAAGGCATCTATATCGAATCATGTGGTCGAAGCATTTTGTGAAAAAGGATCTAAGTTAAATCATTTTAAGGTTCAAAACTTAGCTCTATCTGATACTCATATATCTTCCATCTATATGGAGATAGAAGAGGAAAGTATCGCTAAGACGACTTCTCTAAATTTTGGTTCAGCCTTAACTAGAAATGAAGTTTATCCATCTATTAGAGGAGAGCGATCGGAAGCATGGTTGCTTGGTGCTAATATTCTCACAGATAAACAACATGTAGATAATTTTACTTGTATTGAACATGTTGCTCCTAACTGTGAAAGTCATGAGTTGTATAAGGGATTATATGGTGGGGAATCCAAGGGGATTTTCACGGGGACAATTATTGTAAGAGAGGAAGCACAGAAAACTAATGCCTACCAATCAAATGCCACTCTACTTTGCTCAGACGACGCTGAAAGCATTTCAAGACCTCAGCTGAAAATATGGGCGGATGATGTTAAGTGTAGTCATGGTGCGACTGTTGGACAGTTAGATGAGGAAGCTTTGTTCTATCTAAGAGCTAGAGGAATTTCTGAGACTGTGGCGAGAGCTATATTAACTAAAGCCTATGTCTCTGACGTTCTAAATCATTTAGAGGATTCTAAGCTTCATGAAAGTGTTACTCAAATTCTAGCTAATAAATTAGATCAAGTACTATAAGTTTTTGTGAGTCTTTCTGCAAATGATAAAACTCTTTTAAAGAGATTTGAAAGGCTATACGGACAACCTAAAACTGAGTTAGAGTTTTCAGGGTCTTTTCAGCTTGTGATCTCAGTGATGTTGTCCGCACAATCAACTGATAAAAAAGTTAACGAAGTAACTAAGCCATTATTTTTAAAGTACCCAAGCCCTAAAGAACTTGCGAAAGCAAAGCTTGGTGATGTTGAAGCTATTATTCGAGAGGTCAATTATTATAAGACCAAGGCAAGGCATCTAATTGAAACTGCTAAACTGCTAGTTGAAAAGTGGGATTCCGAAATTCCTAAAACTCATGAGGATTTAATTAGTTTACCAGGGGTCGGTAATAAAACAGCCAATGTTGTTTTATCTGAGTTAGGTCTAGATTATGCCTTCCCTGTGGATACTCATGTGTATAGAGTGTCTAAAAGACTGGGGCTTGCGAGTGCCAGTACGAGAGATAAAGTAGAGGTGGAATTATGTAGTCGTTTCCCTAAAAAGACTTGGCAGAATTTGCATCATTGGTTGATATTTCACGGAAGAAGGGTATGTGTAGCCCGAAAACCGAAGTGTGAGGACTGTGTGATGTTGGATATTTGCCCTGAGGGCAATGTAAAGTAGGAAAAGGTCTATCCTAAAGCCTTTTTTCAATTCCTAAAACTTTATTTTAGGCCCCAAATTTTATGGGATTGGTAAGTCATTCGCCATTTCGGATGTGCTAACACATAATCACTAACTAGCTTTAGATTTTTCCTATTTTCATCTTCCTTATCTGTAATTAAGGGGGATAGGAGGAAGAATTGAAAATCTAAGGTACCCATCTCTTCTAGGTCAATATCTTGCGGATAAACAATTTTAATCTCTGAGCCTGAAGTTTGTACGAGTTTGCTACCGTACTTGGGGCTAATTGTTAGCCAGTCAATCCCGTGGGGAGCTTTAATAGTCCCATTAGATTCAACGGCCACTTCAAAGTCTAATTTTTTAATGCTATCAATAAGCTCTTTGTCCAATTGTAGTAAGGGCTCACCACCTGTAAATACTACGAATGGGGTACCATTGCCTAACCAAAGTGTTTTAATTGTTTCAGAGAGTTCATTGGCATCTATATATTCTCCACCATGAGCACCATCAGTTCCAATAAAGTCAGTATCACAGAATTTACAGATTGCCTTTTCTCTATTTTGCTCTCTTCCTGACCAAAGGTTACATATATTAAATCTACAGAATATCGCAGGACGACCTATGTTTTGACCTTCACCTTGGATTGTGTAATAAATTTCTTTTATAGAATATGCCATCTAGGCCTAATAGCAGATTTTTTTTCATATTTAAACTGTTCGCAGATGTTCTGAAAGTGATAAGTGATCTTAGGTATAGTGGTTTCACCACAAATGGTAGAAGTATTATTGTAGTTAGTAAAAAGTTTATATGACGCTCACTTTCATTGGATTCTCAGGTTCTGGTAAAAGCTTTTATTCCAAACAACTCGAACAAGAATTATCATGGTCTAGGGTTGATTGCGATACGCTCATTCTAGATGCTCTTAATGCTGAGGAGGGTATTGCTTTAAAGACTCTTCCGGAGATAGCCACTTGGCATGGAGCTCCCAATGATCCTGATTTTCGTAGAAGGGATTCGCTACTTCTAGTCTTGGAATATCAAGTTATGCGAGAATTAATAGCTAGTGGTAATTTCGCTAAGAATACTGTGCTTGATACCTCGGGGAGCTTTGTTTTACTTCCTGAAGAAGTTATTAGTGAGTATAAAAACAAATCTAAGTTAGTTTATTTACGTTATGAGGAGGAGGATATTGAGCAGATGATAGCTCAGTATTTTAAAGACCCTAAACCTGTAATTTGGCAACATCTATTTAAACCTAGGTATGGCGAGTCATTTATAGATACAGTTAAACGTTGTTTTGTCGATGTAGTTAATTATCGTAAGGACCTGTATGAAAAATATGCAGATTTCACAATTAACATTTCTTTTAAAAAACGAGATCAACTAAGTATCGTAAATACTTTAAAACAACATGAAATATTATAGTACTAGAGATAGAAATATAAGCCTAAGTGCGAAAGTCGCCACTTCAAAGGGTTTGGCAAGTGATTCTGGTTTGTTCATGCCCGAGTTCATTCCGCAGCTTCCTGATGATTTCTTCAGTTCTTTAAAGGGAATGAGTTTTAATGAGATAGCGCTAGAAGTGTCCAAGCTTTTTTTCTCGGAGGAAATAGACGAGGCAGTTTTAGATGACCTTGTACGAGATGCCTATGACTTTCCTTGTCCTCTGCAACAGTTAGATAATGATTTATTTGTTTTAGAATTGTTTCATGGGCCTACGTTTGCTTTTAAGGATTATGGGGCGAGATTCTTAGCTAGAATCATGTCTTGTTATCGGCAAAAAGAAGATAGAGTTTTGGATGTGCTTGTAGCTACTTCGGGTGATACTGGAAGCGCTGTTGCAAGTGGCTTTTATAAAGTTCCAGGCATTAGGGTTACGATTCTCTATCCGACTAATAAAATTAGCCCTCTGCAGGAACTTCAGCTGACTACCTTGGGTGAGAATATTCGGGCATTAGAAATTCAAGGTACATTTGATGATTGCCAAGGTTTGGTAAAGGAAGCATTCTTAGATGTTGAGTTAAATCAAACCTTGGATTTAACTTCTGCTAATTCTATTAACATCGGTAGGTTTATTCCTCAGAGTTTTTATTATTTTTATGCGGTCTCCAAGTTAAGAAAGTCTTATGAAAATGTCGTTTTTTCAGTGCCTAGCGGTAATTTGGGTAATTTGACGGCTGGTTTCTTTGCTAAGCGGATGGGATTAAATATTAAGGGATTTATCTCAGCTTTAAATGCAAACAATGTGTTTGAAGAATATTTAAGTAGTGGCACTTTTACGCCTAGAGCTTCAGTTCAGACTATCGCGAATGCAATGGATGTTGGGAACCCTAGCAACTTAGAGAGAATTATTAATCTCTATGAGGGTGATGTGGAGGCTATGCGTAATGATATTAAGGCAGTAAGTTTTCAAGATCAACAGATTGAAGAATGTATTAGGGAAGTTGATACAGAATATGATTACCTACTTTGCCCTCATTCGGCAGCTGGATTTTTAGGCCTTGCAAAGTATAGAGGAGACTATCCAAATAGCGCTGGGATAGTTCTGGCGACAGCGCATCCTGCTAAGTTTATTGATAAGGTCGATCCCTTAGTCGGAGGCAAAACGGAGATTCCCAGTGAGCTTGCTTTGGTAATGGATAAGAAGAAAGAATCTGTCTTGATGGATAATCAATACGAAACTTTTAAATCCTACTTATTGTCATCTTGATTTTTCGTAAGATTTAAAAGTTAAATCGAGGGAGGCGAGATTAAGCCTTATCTTCTTTTGCCCTTAATGCTAGTCCATCAAGAACGTCGTAAAGCACTTTTCTAGTCTCGTCTATATTCGCTTCTCCACCAAGTATTTGGCGTTTGTTTTGAATGTATTTCCCAGCGACTAACTCATCGCTACAATGAGTGATTATTTCATTTAATGAATCAAGGTTCATTTCTAAATGAAATTGTAGTCCTAGTACATTATCCTTATATGCAAAGGCTTGATTTTTACAGGCTTCACTACTTGCGAGTAGTTCTGAGTCCTTCGGCAGATCAAATGTTTCTCCGTGCCAATGGAATACTTTAAGTGTAGGAGAAAGAAAATTGTCTGCGCAAGTGATTGGGAACCAACCTATTTCCTTAACTGAGTTCCTAGCAATTTTAGCTCCAAGCAATTTAGCAATTAGCTGTGCACCTAAACATATTCCTAGTATAAGTTTATCTTTTGATAATGCTTTTTGAATAAAATCTTTTTCATTATCTAGCCAATCAATATTTTCATTCGCACTTAGTGGGCCGCCTAGTACAATTAATAAATCAAAGGATAAATCTTTTGGTAGTTCACCTAAGAATGAATTGTATAATGTGATTTCATGCCCATGGGCATTAGCCCACTCAGAAATCATACCAGGGCCTTCAAAGATTGCATTTTGGAGAATTGTAATTTTCATGCAGATATTATACTAGAAAGAACGGTTTTAGGCTAGTGGTCTTTTCCGACTAAAGTTATGAAGCTTGAGTTCTATTTGAGTTTAGGACTTGATCGTTTAAGAATCCTGGGGTTAGGAAGGTTGTCATAATGAAAAAATAGTGGGAGTGGGAGCTTAGGGTGAGCTAAGTATTATGTTTCTCGGATATATTTCAAACTGGAAGGAGCTCTATCTCCCCCCCGTTAGTGATTTTTCAGTAATATGCCAGCGGCCCAACAAATATTTTACTTTCAGGTCCTCATTCTCGCGTGAGCGTTCCACGCTCACAGCTCCGAGGGGTCAGGACTGATTTGACTCGATAATTTAAATTGCCAAATCAGTCCTGACAAGTCCGGCCCCGAAAGTAAAATATCTGTTGGACCTTTATCATGAGTAGGATGTCTTACTAATCAAATTTTTGCATATTAATTAGGCCTCAGAGCCCAGTTGAAATTCAATATTTTAGAAATTACTTTTACGCTGAGCCATTGGGAAATTGGTAATAATGTCCTTAGGGAAACATGGTTTTATTGTTGTTTTCGGCTAAGGCGAGCCCAATTATTAGCCTCAGGACGCATCTCTAGATCTTGTAAGAATTTTACTTCTGGTAAATTTATTTTTAGTAGGGTTTAGGGCTTTAGAAATTGTCCCCTAGCACCATGGGCCAGGCGGGATACATGTTCCTTCTGGAAACTCCGCAGTTCTATTCCCGCTTAAATAAGCAAGGGATGCTTTCTTAAAGGCTATTAGTTTAGAGAAGTAGTAGCTTAAGAACTCTGCTCTCCTTTCCATACAAAGAGATAAAACTAAGGGTACTCTTGATCCTTCTTTATGCCTCTTTGGACTCTTTGCAAAGTCTGTAGATCTGGTTTTTCTTAGAGCTTCTCTACTTGACCATACGTGACCTTTAGATTCTAGCTCTTCTATGATTTTAAGCCTTCTACGTTCGTACTCTGCTTGTATTACTTTGCTATATTCTTTTTGAGAGAGATGTTCATAGCCTGGAATCTTTTCAAACTTAATCTCGTATCTTTCTACAAATAGATCAGGGTCTATATCCTTCTTCCTTCTTTTTGCCTTCCCATACTCTGTGGCATTAAAGAACTCTACCTTCAGGGGCTTTCCACTAAGGATATACTTATAGGAGTTAAACCCTGGGTAGTCTGAGAGGTTCTTGCATAGTCCTGCTTGGATAGGTTGCAGGATTATGTACATAAGTCTATCCAGGTGGCTTTCTGTGTCACTGGTAACTGCTTGTTCTGAGGGTCTTTTCTCAAACACTGAGCCTGTTCCAAAGGATGGTACGTACTTTTTAACGGCTTCAGCTGTTCTTGCTCCTAAGTCTCTGTAAAAGTGAGATTTAGTTTTGGGTTTAAAATCATTTAGTGAATGATCATGGCTAGCAAATAGGGTAAAGGCATAGATTTTTACTTCGTACTTTTCTATGTATTTACCTAATGACCCCAGTACTCTGGATTCTAGGTTTTTATTATTGGCATAGAGGAGCTGTGAGTTTCTAAATCTCCTCGTCACAAAAGAGCTCGTACCCTCGGGATAGTCTATCCTTAGGGGTTGAGACATTTTTATGGCCTTTTCTTTCTTATTTTTTAGGGATGTTTCCATTTTAACTTTATCGTAGAAAAAATGGAGTTGGTGCGGATTTGTGGGTTGTGTTTACTTTAGTGAGTTTAAAGTTGGGGTTTGCGGAGGGCTCTGAGGAGGGATTTATGAGGGAGAGGGCGACCGCAAGGTATCGCCCCTACGGGAGTGTTTAAGAAAGGCTTTTTGTTGACAAGAAAAGTCGGAATAGGTGTGCTCTATTTATCCTTCACTAGATACTTCATCAATCTAGTGCTAAGAAGGTGCAATAATAATCAATATAATAGTAGCCCCCGCACCAGGATGGGGCGCTGAAATCTAATAAATTTATATGTCACAGGTAGAATTCGGAACACATTACAGATCTCATTATTGTGGGGAAGTTACTGAGTCTTTGATTGGTAAAACTGTTAAGCTTGCTGGTTGGGTTCGAAGGAGGAGGGATCATGGTGGTCTTGTTTTTGTTGATCTTAGTGATTTTTCTGGAAGAGTTCAGTTGGTTTTTAATCCTGAAGTAAAAGATGCTTTTAGTTTGGCTGAATCGGTGCGTTCTGAGTATGTTATTCAGGTTGATGGTCTTGTGGTTGCTCGACCAGAAGGTACGACCAATGCAGATCTTAAAACTGGTGGTATTGATATTCATGTACAGACTGCAAATTTACTCTCAAGCTCTGAAGTTCCTCCATTTTCTCCGGATGATATGAATGATGCTAAGGAAGAGTTGCGATTGAAGTATAGATTCCTAGATCTAAGAAGACCCGAGATGCAGGCGATGCTTAGAAAGCGGGCACAGGTTTATACAGCGACTCGGTCTTATCTAAATGACAAGGGCTTTTGCGAAGTTGAAACTCCGATTCTATCTAAACCCACACCTGAGGGAGCAAGAGATTTTCTCGTACCTTCAAGGATGCAACATGGTTCTTTTTATGCTTTACCTCAGTCACCACAGTTGTTTAAACAAGTTCTTATGTGTTCAGGGCTTGATAAATATTATCAAATTGTAAAATGTTTTAGGGATGAAGATTTTCGTGCCAATCGACAACCTGAGTTTACTCAGATTGATATTGAGATGTCCTTTGTTGGTGAAGATGATGTAGTGAAAATGGCTGAGGGATTGATTAAGAAGATATGGAAGGATGTGGATGGTAGGGAGTTTGATTTTGATTTCCCTCATATGGATTACGATGATGTAATGATGAAATATGGTGTGGATGCTCCTGATGTTAGATTTGATTTAGAGATACAAGATGTTACCGAATTGTTTAAGAAATGTAATTCTGAAATTATTCAAGGCATTATAGGTACTGCTGGGGTGGTTAGAGGATTTTTAGCTCCAGATGAGTCTTTAGTTTCTCGAAAAGTTCTTGATGAGTGGACGGCTTTTGTATCTCAGTATGGAGCAAAAGGGCTTGCTTGGTTTAAGAATGAAGGCGGGACATTAAAAGGCCCAATGGCTAAGTTTTTCCCTGAGGATTCGCATGCTGAATGTATTAAGGCTTTCGGCTTAGAGGATGGGGGAGTGTTCTTGAGTATTGCTGGGGGTGTTCCTTTGGTTTGTAGCTCTTTAGGTGCATTGCGTGTTCATGTGGCTAAAAAACTTGATTTAATTGATTCTACTAAGTTGTCATTTGTATGGGTAAAGAAGTTTCCATTGTTAGAGATGGATGCAAGCACTGGTAGATACCATGCGGTTCATCATCCTTTTACTTCTCCTGATATAAACAGTGATGCTGATCAAGCATTGTTAGACAAAGATCCACTTTTACTTAAAGCTAAGGCTTATGATCTAGTATTGAATGGTCAAGAGATTGGTGGTGGAAGTATTCGAATTTTTGATCAAAAGCTTCAATCTAAAATCTTCTCGCTGCTTGGGATCTCAGAAGAAGAGGCTAGGATTAAATTCGGATTCCTTCTTGATGCTCTTTCTTTTGGTGCTCCTCCACATGGTGGGATTGCTTTTGGTGTAGATAGAATTGCTATGATTCTTAGTGGTGAAGAATCGATTAGAGATGTAATTGCATTCCCTAAAACTCAAAGAGGAACAGATATTATGGTCGGCGCTCCAAGCGTTGCCAACATCGAGTCTTTAGTTGAGTTGGGAATTAAAGTAATCGTGCCTAATTCAAATAAACAGGCTTAATAAATAGGCCAAAGAAAAAGACTATTAAACAGACTTAGTCCTTTGCAGTAAAAAGGTCTAAGTCTGGATTGTAAATATTTGTTTCTACTTTAAAAGCACCTAGTATAGTTTGATAGATATTATCATGAGAGATTTCTTTGTCTTTATTCTTTTTAAGGTCTTCGGTGGAAATGTTAGCTCTTTTTTGGAAGGGTTCTGAGAGCCAAGCAATTATTGGAATATGTACTTGTTCATCAGGTGCAATAAAGTATGGACTGCCGTGTAGGTAGAGATGGTTCTCTCCGAGAGATTCTCCATGGTCAGAAGCATATATCATCATTGTATCATGGGTTGCGCTGGTCTCTTTTAATACCCCGATTAAGTTTGTTAGAAAATAATCTGTATAAAGAATCGTATTGTCATATGTGTTTTGAATTTCCTCATTAGAACATGTTTCGATGTTAGAGGTGTTGCAGGTGGGTTTAAATTTGTCGAATTCTTTAGGGTATCGTTTGAAATAAGCAGGCCCATGACTTCCTTGGGTATGTAGAACTATTAGCGTATCTTCTGTGGCGGCATTAATTTTTTCTTTTAGATGATCCAATAGAACCTCGTCTTGGCAATGACCATCTGTACATAGATTGGCTGGACCTACGGATGGGGCTGGCTCTAGAGTAGATCGATCACAGACACCTTTACATCCCGAATTATTCTCTCTCCATGTGGTGTGGATACCAGCTTCATTTAGCACGTCCAATAAGTTTTCATGTTTTTTAGCTTTATTCCCATCTCCGCCATTTTTACGTCCTAGGTGGCTAAACATGCATGGTACAGAAATGGCAGTTGAGGTGCCGCATGAGGTAGCTTTACTGTAAGTCACGATATCCTCTTTAGCTAGATTTGGATTTGTTTCTCTTTCATATCCTAGGAGTGAGAAGCTACTTGCTCTAGCGGTTTCTCCTACCACTAATACAATCGCTCGTTTACGACTAGAGTTTATGTCTTCATTAGTTTGTACCGCATCATCTCCAATATGGATAAGTGACTCGTCTTGATCTTTTAATGATTTTACTGTGAATATTATTGAAGAGTAAACGTAGTTTGAAGGATTGTATAGATATCGTAGTTCTCTATGGTTTCTTGAGAGGGCTAAATAGTCTTTAGAAAAAGGTAGAATTAGTAGAATAACTACTACTGCGCCAATGACAATTGTAGTTAGGCGATTTTTTATTTCTACTAGAAAGGGTTTTTCTTGAATTTTTATTCTAGTGAGTATGATGCATGGTAGTAGTCCATATAGCAGGATATAGGTGAGAAGTTTTAAGTTGATTAAGTCTAGCGACTCTGCAGTATGAGTTTCTACAGTGTTTTGAATCATTGCAGGATCAATAAATATGCCATATGTCTTCATGAAATATAGGCAAAAGGAAGATGCTATAAATATAAATGCTGCTAGAGGTTTAAAGATTAGTTTCCGTACAAATAGGTGCATACATAAAAATGTAAGTACGAACATTAGGAGACAAAAGGAGATTTGAAAACCATTTGGGCTTGCTTCTGAGATTTTAGTTGATTTAAAGAAATGCTCCCAGAATGGTGCATTGGCTAAAAGTGTGAAGAAAAAGGTAAGGCCGAGTGAGGCTTGAATGTTGCTTAGGGCAATATATGTTTTAGGTTTCGGATCTAGTGGTGACATGGGATGGCAGTTGTTCCAATTTATAGTGAATTTATGTCATCTGAATTTAAGGCAGATACGTTAAGACCGCTATCCTTGAATAAATATTCATTGTTAGCATCTAGTTTGAATAAATGCTAACAATGTGTCGTTTTTAGAGATGTGATTGGTAGTATTTTTAGTTTTAAAATCCGAGTTTTTTAACTAAATATTCTCTTAGGTCACTTATGAAAACTCTATCTTGAGTTAAAGTATCTCTGTCTCTGACAGTGACAGAGTTATTATCCATACCATCATGGTCAAGGGTTATGCAGAGTGGAGTTCCTGCTTCATCTTGACGTCTATACCTTCTACCAATATTCCCGCTATCATCATAAACACATTGATAGTGTTCTTTTAATGATCTGTATATTTCAGTGGCCTTTTCTGGTTGCCCACCTTTTTTGAGAAGCGGGAATACTGCTAGTTTATTAGGAGCGATTCTTGGATGGAATTTTAATACAGTTCTAGAATTACCATCAATCTCTTCTTCGCAATATGCGTCGATTAGAAATGTAAGTACTGCTCTGTCAGTTCCAAGTGCTGGTTCTACTACGTAGGGAATAAAGGTTTCATTCGATACTTGATCTCGCCAAAGGAGTTTTTTACCACTATGTTCTGAATGTTTGCCTAAATCATAGTCTCCTCTACATGCGATACCTTCAAGCTCCGACCAACCAAATGGGAAGAAGTACTCAACATCTGAGCAGGCAGAAGAGTAGTGAGCTAATTCATCATCGGCATGTTTTCTCAGTCTAAGTCTTGAGGGGTCCACGTTTAGGTTTGTAAACCAAGAGAGTCTTTCTTTTCTCCAGTATTCGTACCAATCAAGCATGGTCTCTGGTCTGCAGAAAAACTCCATTTCCATTTGTTCAAATTCACAAGTTCTAAAGGTGAAGTGTCTAGTGGTTATTTCATTCCTAAAGGATTTCCCTTGTTGAGCGATTCCGAATGGAAGACTTACTCTTGTCGAATCGATAACGTTGCCGAAGTTTACAAAAATACCTTGCGCAGTCTCTGGTCGCAGGTAAACTGTATTTGAGGGATCTTCAATTGGGCCTAGGTTTGTTTTAAACATTAGATTAAATGCTCTAGGCTCTCCGAAATCGCATTCTTCTTTTTTAGAGCCTTTAGCGCATATATATGGTTTGTTTTCTTTGTGATCTGCTCTAATTCTTAGCCCACATCTTGAGCACTCAATTAGAGGGTCAGTAAAACCACTTACGTGACCACTGGCTTCCCATACTTTGGGGTGCATGATTATACTAGCATCTAGTCCTACAACTTCATCTCTTAGTTGCACCATTGAACGCCACCAGGCTTGTTTCACGTTCCTTTTTAATTCCGCACCAAGTGGGCCATAATCATAGCAGGAGGATAGTCCGCCGTAAATCTCGCTGGATGGGAAGATGAAGCCTCTTCTTTTTGCTAAAGATACGATGGTTTCAAGTGATTTAACTGTTGGGATTGGGTTGTTGGCTTCTGTGGACATTATTTTGTAAAAATCTTTTATTTAGTTTGTTCAATAAGTATCTACAATAAATACCTAGATATGGAGATTTACGCTATAAGTCTAGGTGATTTTTATTTGGATGAAATGATGAAATATAGAGCTAGATGGCAAATTTTAAGTTTTTAGGGAGAGTCGCGATTAATGAGGGCGATGAGCTACTTGTTGAGGGCATTGATGAGACAAGGGAGGATGGCCTGTACCAACTTATGTGGGTGGATTCTGTTCGGAATCTAGGGATGAGGGGGGTGCTGAGTTCAAAGTCAGGATCGGTAGAGGGTAGATTGGGTCAAGTTTCTAGTCTGGAAAGAGTCTCGATTGATAAGTATTTCACTCTAGTATTGGGTGCTTGTCGTCCTCAGATGTTAAAAAGAATCTTTGAAGTCTCGGCCTCTTTTCCGATCAAAAAAATCGTGATTGTGGGTGCGGAGAGAGCTGAGAAAAGCTACCTTTCCTCTCGGTTATTAAAGCCTGAGGGCTATTTAAAATACTTAAAGAAAGGTGTAGAACAGGCTGGAATTCCTTATCTTCCAGAGATCCAAGTTATTGATAAGTTTTGGACTTTAGGTAGAGAGCTTAATTTCTCAGACTATAGCGGTAGGTTCGTTTGTGATGGTAGGGGTGAGCTGGGGATTGGGCAGTTTGCTCGTCTCTCCTTAGGAGGGGATGGTCTTGCGAATCGGAGCGGGGCTACTTTGGGTGGGGGAGTGATTACGGAGTCACTTGTGGCGGTGGGGCCTGAGAGTGGGTGGAGTGAGAGAGAGCTTGAGTTGTTTAAAGCTTGGGACTTCACGTCTGTACTTTTAGGTCAGGGTATTCTAAGGGTGGATGTTGCATTGATTTCTGCTTTAAGCGTCCTAAGAATGGATATTTACTAATATATTTATAAATAGCGGAGCATTTAAAATTTAGGTGGCTAAGAAATCAGGCATAAAAAGGGCGAATGAATTAGCCCCGAAAAGAGAGGTTCAAAGTGAGGCTAGGGAAGCTGATGAGGTTATTGGTGCCTATGACACTGATGACTCTAAACAAGAGGAATTTAGTTCCCTAGAGGAGGTGGTAAGCCGAATTGATTCTAGTCAAGCTAGTGAGACTTCAAATTTACCAGTTCTTTCTAAGTCAGATCTTGTCCGTCATGATCCTCTTCAAAGTTATCTTCAAGAGATTAGGCATATTCCTATACTTACAAGAGAGGAAGAGCATGAGTTGGCGGTCAAATTTAAAACTACAGGAGATAGAAAGCTTGGCCTGAAGTTGGTTATGGCAAATTTACGCCTAGTGGTTATGATCGCTAGAGAACATCAGAGAAATGTTCAAAATATTCTAGATCTAGTTCAGGAAGGCAATATTGGCCTACTTGAAGCGGTTGAAAAATATGATCCTTACAGGGGCATAAGATTTCCATCTTATGCGGTTTTTTGGGTTAGAGCATATATTTTAAGATACTTGATAAATAATGTTAGGTTAGTGAAAGTAGGAACTACTCAGGCTCAAAGAAAACTATTTTTCAACTTAATTAAAGAAAAAGAAAAGCTAGAAAGAGAAGGCTTCGCTCCAGAAGCAAAACTTCTCGCGGATAGGCTTGATGTTAAAGAGTCGGAAGTAATTGAGATGCAACAGCGGCTACAATTGCCTGATTTGAGCGTGGATGCTCCTTTAGGTCGGGCTGGGGAGGAAGGGGGAGATCTTCATTCTATCTTGCCAGCGGGTGGTGAAAACTTAGAGGATGAGGTAGTCAGTAGGGAGTTTAAAAAGAAAATTAGAAGTATTGTAGAAGAGTATAAGTTTGAGGCGGATGATAAGGAAAAAGCAATTATAGAATTACGGCTTTTAACTGATGATCCTAAGACATTGCAAGAAATCGCAGATAAGTTCGGCATAAGTAGGGAACGTATTCGGCAAATTGAAACGCGGTTAAAAGATAGGTTGAAACAAAAGTTAAGTGATTCATTGCAATTAAATGAAGTCGGAATGATAGATCATTTATCAGATGATCCTGAGGGTTAATAAATGGAATTTGTAAGAAAGATTCTTTTAAAATTGAGTAAGTATTCTATTTTGATTGGAGTCATTGCTGTATCGCTATATCTTGTTCAAGCGAATGTGCCGTTCCTTAAGTATTTTTTTGAAGAGACCCCTCCCTTAATATTTGTTGAAGATGTTCCTCCAGGCTTGGGAGTGGCGACTAAAGAAATTAAAATTAAAGTAGAGGATGATCAGTCTGGACTAGAGTTAGTCCGGGCTAAGGTCGAGCAGTCAAGATTAAACGAGGTTTTGTTCTCAACTACTGTACCTTGGAGTACGAATAATTATGAAACAAGCGTCGTACTTAATGCAAAAAAGCTAGGACTTCGTAAGGGTAATGTAAAGGTAACCATTGAAGCCTTTGATCGATCTCTTGCTAGTAATGGTGCGAAACATTCCTTTGAACTACCGATTCGGTTTGATGAGCCAAGCATTGAGGTATTGTCTGTTCAGCATAATGCTTCTAGCACTGGGATGGAGGCGGTATTTTTTAGAGTAAATGGTCAGAATGTTGCTCAGTCAGGTGTGATGGTTGGGGATGATTTTTATCTAGCGATTCCTGCTAAGGAATTTGATCCTGATCTTGAAGGGGTGACTAATTTGCAGGTTGGCTTTTTCCCAGTTTCTTATAATTTTGATTCTAAGAAGGATAAAATTAAAATTATTTCATCCAACGAAGTCGGAAATACCTCTACGGCATCTTTTTATTATAGAGTGCGTGATAGAAGATTCAGGGAGTGGAAATATTCCTATTCCGATATCACATTGAAACAGTTTGAGCTTTTTGATGCTCTGTTAAAGATTACTCAAGAGGCAAGTAGTGCTAAGTCTCGTTTATGGAAAGACTCAATTGCTAGGCCTTATGGGCGGGAGACTTCTCCTAGTGTGGGAGATGTTCTTTTATTAGATGGAGGGGAAGGTCGTTCTAAACGTTTTCGAAATAAAGTGAATACCTATCGAAGAGCCGCTAATGAAGGGGTAGGTTCTGTCTCTGATGGGGTAGTTGTCGCATCTGCTCGTATTGATGATGAGGTGGGAGCGTATGTTGTGGTGGATCATGGGATTGGATTTTTTTCCGTTTATGCAGGCTTATCAAATGTTTCGGTTAAGGTTGGTGATAAGGTCGGGTCTGGAGATCTTTTAGGTTTCCCCGGCTTCTTACCGCATATAGAAGAGAGTGGATATATGTATGCGCTCGCATTTCGTGGAACTTCAGTTCGTCCAGAGGAGTGGTGGGACTCGATATGGGTTAACGAGCATATATTTGAAAAAAGTAGAGATATTAAAAGACGATTTCAGGTGGCTGCTAGTTTACCGCCTTTAGAGGAGGAAGAGAGTAATGAGCCTGTTGAAATTAAATTACCAGTTATAACTGGTATTAAAGATTTACCGCAAAGAGAGATACCTAAGAATATAATAAGAGATTTTTAATATGAAGATTTTTTTACCAATTCTGCTTGCTTGCGGAATATTGTTTTGGATGATCAGCCTTTCAATCGAAGAGAGTGCGAATAAGGTTGTGCGAGTGCCAGAGTTGTTGTCTTCTGAGAGTTCTCGAAGTCGGGTAAGGCTTGGAGCTAGGCTTACAGAGGATGAAATATCTGTAGTTACTTCACCTGAACGAGTTGTTAAGTTTGTGGTTGCGGACATGAAAGAGCCTGAAAAGGGTAAGTTAAGTGTAGTATATAATGGGGTAATGCCAGATACTTTAAGGCCTGGTCGAGATGTGATTATGGAAGGATCGTATAGCCCTGAAAATGGATTTTTAGCTTCAAGTCTAACTACTCAGTGTCCTTCAAAGTATCAGCCTCCAGATCCAACAAAAGGAACAGAGGAAGAGATAGTGACTAATAGCGTCACCTCTAACTATTAATTAATTAATTATTTTATCATGCTCACTATCGGCGGCTTTTTTCTTAGTATTAGTTTTGTTCTTGCGTTAATTGCTTTAGGCTTGTCATTCTTTGGTTCTATAAAGGAATCAGAGCGAATGATATTGAGCGCAAGAAATGCGGTAATTTCTTATTCCGTATGCTGCATAATTTCAATTGTCATTCTAGCGTTCCAGTTTTTAAACCACGACTATTCTAATCTGTATGTCTGGCAACATTCTTCTAATGATATGCCAAGTCTATATCTAGTAAGTGCGATTTGGGGCGGTATGGATGGTTCTATGCTTCTCTGGTTGTGTATCATGTGTGTGTTCACATTGTTTGTAACGAAATCAAAAAACAAATTGCCCTTTAAGTTATACAGTTGGAGTTTACTGTACTTGACGTTAGCGAATTTTTTCTTTTTGGTCGTTGTTACATTTATGACTAATCCTTTTAGAGTGATTCCAGAAAGTATTAAACATTTAAATGGGAATGGCTTAAATCCGTTGCTTCAAAATCCTTCGATGATTATTCATCCTCCGATGTTGTATCTAGGTTTTACTGGGTTTGTTGTACCTTTTAGTTTTTGTTTAGCGGCTCTTTCAAGTGGGCTACTTGATCTAAGTTGGATTCGTTTAACTAGGCTTTGGACTTTAATCGCTTGGAGCTTTTTAACTTGTGGGATTATCCTCGGCGGTAACTGGGCATATATTGAGTTAGGATGGGGCGGATTCTGGGCTTGGGATCCTGTTGAAAATGCTAGTTTCCTTCCTTGGCTAACGGGAACTGCCTTTCTTCACTCTGTAATGGTGCAAGAACATCGAGGGATGCTTAAGATTTGGAACATTTTTTTAGCGGTAATAACTTATTTATTAACCGTCTTCGGTACTTTCCTAACTAGGAGTGGTGTTGTCCAAAGTGTACATGCTTTTGCTGAGGGTGATATTGGTTGGGTGTTCTTAGTCTATATAGGATTTGCAAGTATGCTTAGTATTGGTTTAGTCATATATAGAAGAAAGAGTCTTAGACCGGAAGCTAGGTTGGAATCTTACTTGTCGCGTGAAGCTGCATTCCTTTTAAATAATTTATGTTTACTTAGTATCGCTTTTACGACTATCTGGGGGGTGATGTTGCCTGTCATTAGCGAGGCTTTTACTGGAGAGAAGTCTGTAGTAGGCCCTCCATTTTTTAATAAAATAAATGTGCCTCTTTTCTTAATGTTGTTATTCTTAATGGCGATAGGTCCTCTCATCTCTTGGAGAAAAAATACCTATAAGCAGATTAGAAGCCTTTTTCTAGTTCCTTTTATTCTTGGACTACTTTGTTCTTTGTTAGGCATATTCCTAGATCCTACTAGACCACTAGCATCACTTTCTTTTGGTTTGTCATTTTTTGTAATTACGTCTGTATTAATTGAATGGCACAAACGTGCAAGAGTTCGGGCTAAGTCCTCAGGATCGGGTACGTTTAAGGAAAGTATTGGATTGTTAAAGAGTAAAACCAAGGTTTATGGTGCACATATTGTCCATATGGGGGTGGCCTTGATTGCCATTTCAATTACAGCCTCTTCTGCTTATAAAATAGAAAGAGATATTGTAATTAAAAAAGGAGTTAGTGTTGAAGTCGGGGGCTACTCTTTAAGTTTAAACACTATTCAGGATTTCGCAGTTAAGGGTCATGGTGGATTGCGCGCAATCGTAGATGTGCATGGAAGAAATGGTGAGTTGATCACACAACTAAAGCCTGAAAAAAGAGTATATGGAAAGAGTCAAGAGGTGACAACGGAGGTGGATATCTATTCAACTCTCAAGGAAGATTTATATATCGCTCTTTCCGGATTGGAGGGTGAACTACAAGATAATCCTAGTGTGGTCTTTAAAGTGTTTGTTAATCCTTTACAGGTATGGCTTTGGTTTAGTTCACTGATAATGCTTTTGGGTTCAGTGCTATTGATCTTGGATTCGTTTGGCATCTTTAAATCAAATAAGTTAGAGCAGGGAGTACGAGTATGAGTACATTGATTATCTTAATAAGTGGATTGGTCTCTTTGGCTGTTGGGTATTTTGTGGCACATCCATTTTTAGCTACAATTGATATAGATGTGAATGATATTGATGGTGACTATCCAGAGTACTTTAATGATTCAAGAAGTGACTCTTATCGGGATGCCTTAGATAGTTTAGATTATGCTTTTCAATCTGGGATAATCTCAGGTGAAGAGTTTGAGAGTCAAAAGGTTCTCCTATTAAAAGATGCGGCCAAGTTTGTATCAAAAAAGAACTAAGTCTTTATAATGGTAGATTTTATTAAATATGAAAATATTTACCTTCACTTCGGCGATAGATTGATCCTTAAGGATCTATCGGGTAGCTTGAGTGGGGGATCATTGTATGTTGTTAGTGGTGAGAATGGCGCTGGTAAAACTAGTTTCTTAAATATTCTAGCAGGTAAGTTAGCTCCTGCTAGAGGGCGTGTCCTTGGCCCTAAGTTTAATCGTCAGAGTATTCGCGCTTTGATAGGGAGTACCTCATTGTATTCCCATCTAAGCGTATTTGAAAATTTAGCTTTATTCTCCGATGTGGCTCCAGATTCGCTGATCGAATCATTTGGACTTAGGAAGTTTTCAGATGTTTTATTGCGTGATTTATCTCAAGGCTATCTACAGAGAGTCGGCTTAGCCTTAACTCTTAGCTCAAGAGCGGATATGATTATTCTGGATGAGCCTACAAACTTTTTAGACAAGGAAAGTAAGAGAAGCTTATTAGGCAATTTTGAAACACTAAAAAAAGCAGGTCGATCACTTATCCTTAGTTCTCATGAACCAGAATTATTTAATTCCCTAGATCCTATATTTTTAGAGTTGAAGGGAGGTCAGTTTGTCCAAGCCGCTTAGTCTTTTAATTCGTAAAGAGTATCTATTTATGACTCGTGGTAATCTTTCTATTAAGGGCTTGGCCTTATTTGGGGGATTGTTTGTGTTACTGTTGTGCTTTCTATTGAGAGGCATAGGGGTCAGTCCTTCGGAAGTAGGTTTGGCATCTTTTTCTGGCCTTTGGCTGATATTACTATTTACTTGTTTTAGATATTCATTGCAGGCCTATAGGGAGGAGAGTGAACGAGATATTTTTAATCTATTGTTAGATTCGGGATATGCGGTTGAAAAGATTTTCTATTCAAAGCTTATATTTAGTACTCTGATTTTGAGTTCAATAATGTTTGCTGAATTATTGCTTTTTACAGTTCTTATTGGTTTCCCTGATATTCTAAAAAGTTTATTGTATTCGTATCTTGTTTTTTTTCTCTCTATCCCTGGGCTTGCTATGATAGGGGGAATTGGTGCGATTGTCTCCTTAGCTACGAAGCAGGAGGAGATTTTAATGGGGATTACAGTTATCCCTTTATCCTTGTTTTACAGTGTCTTAGTAGTTAGCGAGGCTGAACTTGCGTTTAGTACTCAAAGCCTCCATTTAGCGAGCCATGGTATTTTGAGTTTTCTTGGTATAAGTGTAATTCTATTTCTTATTACACCGATTCTTTGTAGGTCCATTTTCAACAGCAATAGAGTGATTAATTAATTGTAATGAAGCTTCAGAAAGTCTTAACTTTTTTAATTGATAGAGTTTTTCTTGCAGTATGTTTTTTTATGATGCTGTATTCTATTTATTATGTGTTCAATATCGCTCCAGATGAAAGAGTGATGGGCGCTGTTCAGCGCATTTTATATTTTCATGTAGGTGCTGCGACTTCAACTTATTTGGCTTTAGGTTTATTATTTATCGCCTCCGTTACTTTTCTAGTAGATGAGAGTGATCAAATATCAAAATATGTTGACCTGCCTGCTTTAGGTAAAGCGAGCTCGCTAGTTGGGTTTTTATTCGCTTCTATAGTTTTAATTACTGGTATGATCTGGGGTTATTCTTCATGGAATACGTGGTGGCATTGGGAACCTCGTTTGGTTTCGATGTTAGTCTTATGGATCTTCCTTCTTTCTTATCTATATTTGTCCGTTTCTGAATTTAAGAGTTTAAAACAGAGGGACGTGGTGACGGCTGTAGTTGGGATTCTTTGCTCTATTCAAGTCCCTATAGTGATTTATTCTATTAAGCTATTGGATAGAACCCAACAGCATCATCCTGAGGTTGTTGGTAAGATGGGATTAAAAGACCCTCGCTATACAATGGCATTGGTGCTTTCAATGCTTACCTTGCTTTTGTTGACTTCTATTTTAGTGCGATTATCTTATAGAATAATAAAAGTTAAAAAGTTGATTAGTTTAAAAAAAGAAGAAAAATTATATCTATAAAGAGGATTTTTATGCCGGATACTTTACAAGAATTGTCCCTTGCCTACTCAGTGATTTGGGGAATACTTTTTTTTCTTATTCTGAAATTAGGCCGTGATGTTGGGAAATTAGAAAAGAAGCTATTCGCACTAGATGCTAAAGAAAATAATGACCAATAAAAAAAGCAAATACGAGAGTCTTTATAGAATTATAGAGTCTAAATTCGTTTATTCTGCGGATTCTCCTGCGATATTCCCTCCTCAGGAATTACCTGAAGTTTGTATTATCGGCCGATCGAATGTCGGAAAGTCTAGTATGATAAATGAACTTCTTCAACGAAAGAAGTTGGCTAGAGTGGGAAAGACTCCAGGTGTAACGAAGGTTCTTTGTTTTTATGAGTTGGATTATAAAAAGAATGGTGAAGAGGCAGATCAGAATGTAGGAAAGGGTAAACTAGTCGATTTGCCAGGCTATGGGTATGCTAAGACTGGTGGCCCGAATAGGAATAAGTGGTCAAAGCTAATTACTGCTTATCTAGGTAATCGAGAATGTCTTCAGGCTGTAATTCTTCTTTTGGATATAAGAAGGCAAATAGGAGATGAAGAGAAGGATATTCTCGCTTTGAGTAAGGGGGAGGGTGTCTTAATTGGAATTACTAAAAGCGACAAATTATCTCAAAAAGATTTTCAAAAGCGGCGAACCTATTTTTTAAATGAGTTAGGGGTTGAGGAAGAGGGCATATTTTTTCTAAGTACGTTGTCTGCTCCTGGTCAGAGAGAGGTCGATCGTTTACGGGATGTGATTATTGGGTGTTATGAGCCAATCCCCCTTAGTTAGCGTAGTTATACCTAGTTATAATCGAGCTAAATTTAGTTTGAGAGCAATAGACTCAGTTCGTAGGCAGTCCTACCCAAAGATAGAACTAGTTTTTGTAAATGATGGATCAGAGGAAGACTACTCGGAAGTAGAGAGCCTTCTACAGACTATGTCCGCTAAATATTTAACTACCTTGAATCTTGGAGTAGCAAGCGCAAGAAATCTAGGTATTCAGAATTGTACAGGAGCTTTTGTCGCATTTCTCGATTCAGATGATGAATGGCTAGAGAATAAAATAGCTAAACAAGTAGAAGTCTTTAATGCTAATCCTAAATTGAAAGTGGTACAGACTTTAGAGAAATGGTTGAGGTCTGGAGAGGAGGTCAAAATTCCTAGTAAGTTATTACCAGCTCATGGTGATGGATTCGAAAAGGCGATTAAACATTGTTGCATTAGTCCATCAGCTGTAATGATAAGAAGAGAGATTTTTGATTCGCTAGGGGTTTTTGATAGCAACTTGAGAATATGTGAAGATTATGATTTGTGGTTACGGATTTTAGATCACTATCCTGTATTTTGTATTCAGGAACAATTAACGATTAGACATGGTGGTCACGCAGGCCAATTGTCTATTAGTGAAGATGCAATTGATAGATTTAGAGTCTATGCTTTGATAAAGTACTTATTTACAGCCAAGGATTTAAATAAAATTAAGCTTGTTTTAGATGCTCTAAGGGGGAAGCTTTCCATACTTGAGAAGGGAGCCAAAAAACGTAATCTACAAATGGAAGTAGAGAAGTACCAATATTTAAATTCAAAACTCAATGGCTTTGAAGCTGTCGATGAGAATAGAATTTTAGATGAACTTCTCGCTGTATCCGTTCAGTTAATGAAACTAAAGGCAGCTTAGAGTGAATAAACATCTACTAATTACGAGGGCTGAGAAGCAGGCAAGAGAGTTTGAAAAGTTGTGTATTGAGAGAGGGATAAATCCTGTTTTATGTCCTTTGATAGAGGTTAATTCTTTACACCTTTCTAATATCGATGAGGGCTTTGCTAGTTTGGAAGATGGTAAGTTCACTTTGATTGTATTTACTAGTGTTAATTCTGTAAGTTTAGATGTTCTATCTCGATACCCAAATCCGAAAATTGCCGCAGTAGGTAAGAAGACTGCTAAAAAGATTTTGGATCTGGGGTATGCGGTAGATTTAATTTCTAGTGAGGCGAATGAGATTAGTTTAGGCGCGGAAGTACTGGCGAGATATCCATGTTCTGAATATCAAATAGAATTATTTCAGGGAAATACTTCATCTAGTTATTTACTTGATATGTTTAGCAGAGGAGGCTTTTTAGTTAGAAAAGCTATAGTTTATGAAGTAAAGCCTAGCATCTATCCTAAAGATGAGTTTCTGCAGTTTGTAGAACTTAGTTTCAAGACTCCAAATCAATACTATTTTTCAATCCTTAGTGCCTATACCGCCGAGGTCTTTTTTAAGGAGGCAAAGGCTTTATTAAGTGATGTTGATTATTCCTCCTTAATCCAAAATGGCTACTTTGTTCTTATCGGTGAAAAAACTAGGCAAGTCTTACTTGATGAGGGAGTGCAGAATATGCAAGTTGTAAAGGAAAAAAGCGTAACATCTGTCATAGAAGCGGTTAGTAAGTGGTAGTCCAATAAACATCAATCAACTTTCTACTTCCTGTTATCTCCATGCAAGCGTCCTGTTAATTTAACGATCAAAAAATATCATAGGGGAGACTCAGGTATCTGGAAGCTTCTTCGATTCGCCTCTACGGGTAAATATTGTATCCTGTTTATATATCAGAATATAGAGAGTCCTAGTCTGAGTTTTTCATCCCCCCCTGAAGCAAAACCCCCCAATCCGAGACAGTAGAGAGATGATTGATCCTTATGTTTTATAGAACATGGATTCTAGAGTAGTGATATTAATAGGTTATACATTTTAT
>CAYGUX010000032.1:0-29378 GCA_964353175.1 uncultured Bdellovibrionales bacterium
GGCCGGTGGAGGAGGTTCTGGTGGAGCTGGTGGTGGGCTTGGCGGAATAGGAGCTATCATACCTGGCATTGGTGGCGGTGGAGGACTTCCTGGCCTAAACGGTGGGGGCTTACCTGGACTAACTGGTGGTGGTTTAAACGGTGGTGGTTTACCTGGAAACCTACCCGGTGGATTTAATAATATCCCTGGTCAAGGAAATAATGGGGTTATTCCTGGATTAAATAATATTGGGAATATAAACAACAATAAAACACCTTATCCTAGTACTTCTAGTGCTCCTTCTGAAGATCCCGAGAACTCCCCTTCTCCGAATCCTTCGACTGAAGTCACTCCGATAGAAGAGCAAGAAAACAATATAATTGAGCGATTTTAGCCAATCGCTCAATTATATATTCGATCTATTTCCAGCCTTTACTCTTTTATCCCCGACTCTCTTAGTAATCCCCTCTCTATCTAAATATTCTAAAATGGGTACAGATTGATTCCTTGAAACTCCTGCATAGTCTCTAAATTCTGCGATCGTAAATCCATCAACTTTCTCAAGCAATAAAGTTTGAGTCTTTCGTCTAAGAGCATAAACAAAATCACTTAGGAAATAAAAATTAGAAAAGTTAAATATAATTTTTCCTTTCTCTAAATAACTTAAGATGGATGAAACATCTTTCTCAACAACCCTCAACTCCTCTAATAAGTTCCCCTTAGATATCCCTGGTTGACTTCCCAATATACCTTGAATTTTATCTATATATTGCATTTCCTTTAGGCTAAAAGGAGGCTTAAAGCTAGTTAGTTGAACATAATGACCACTAAATCTGATCTTTTCTGACTTAGACAATAAGGATGTTAAATCTGAAATAGTTAAACCTTCAACACTAAATACTCGATCTAAATTACTAATATGCATACCTACTTGAAAAGGGTTAGTACTATGGTAATAAATCAATATACGCTCTAACTTATCTTCAAAGGAAGCTTTTTGATAAAGATTAAACCAGAGATTACCGCTTAATTTAAAAATATCCTTAAAAACTACTAAACTATTTACCTTTAGATTTTCTTCATTCTGAGATTCCAAAATATGATTCTGTACAATTGCAGATAACTTGGAACTTGAGAGGAAACTCTCTCCCGATGCAACAAGCTCACATAAGTCCTCCCTTCCTTTTTCCTCTAAAAGCTCCTTTGCGACTAAGAGCTGTTGGAGCTTTGCACCTTGGAATTTCTTCCTTACAGCACGTCCAAAGATACTTAGAACCCGTCCACCTCCGCAAGTAAACTTATCTCTAAGTAAGAATCTATCACCAGCACTAGTTTGAATCGCTCTATGAAATCTGATTCGCAACATGCCCTCTTGCTCGGGCAAAATACTCTTCGAACCAATTGGTGAGACTCGCGCTGTGACACTAAGCGTGCCAATATGGACTTGATAATCTCTACCTCGTAACACCTCCCTACTAGAAGAGTTATAAAAACTGGTATAAATTTCCTTTGTGCTTAAAAATATCTCTGGTGTTACCAACACCATTCCTCTCTCCACTTCATCTACTTCTAACTTACGAATATTAATGGCAGAGCTTACAAATGCCTGAGTACTGCTAGTCTCCTCCCGGTAATTATGTATAGCTCTAATAGAACTATCTAGTGAATTATGTGGCAATAAAGTAACCCTATCTCCAGTACTAATCACGCCAGAAGTAGGTATGCCTGTAAGCACAGTCCCAACGCCCTTAAAACTAAAAGCAGTCCTTACATACATTCTAAATGCTTTATTCATGCTGGTCGGAGCTTGAAAATTAAGCTCATCTACAATCTGTATGGCCTCAAGAATGGTACTCTTTAACACTTCTATTCCTTGACCTGTAACATTAGAGACATAACAAGTAGGTAAAACTTTGATGCTAAGTCTGCTCACTAGGTTTGCGACTTCTTCACTAACGATACTTATAAGAGTTTCATCTGAAGTATCTATCTTTGTAATAACTGGGATAATAGCCTTAACACCTAAATGAGATAATATTTGAATGTGTTCTCTTGTCTGAGGCATTACTCCATCATCAGAAGCAACTATTAAAAGTGCAATATCGATGGAAGATGCTCCTGCTGTCATATTTCTAATAAAGTCTAAATGCCCTGGAACGTCTAAGATCCCTATTACTTGTGACTCTTTAAAAAAATAAGGCGCTACTGCAAAATCGATACTTAAACCCCTAGCCTTTTCTTCAGGATGCCGATCAGTTTCAAAACTAGTAAGCGAACGAACTAAAGAAGTCTTACCATGGTCAACATGGCCAATTGTACCGATAATTAAAGGTAGCGGAGCATTTAACATTGCTTTTATTTGCTGTAAATTTTACAAGTTTCTAATAATAAATTCGATCTTATCCCTTACGTGCTCAGTAAGATGATTGATCATAAATACTTTTACAAACTTATCCTATCCTAAATGAGCGAGATACCAAAAATTAATTTAACTGAATATAGCCACGGTGCAGGTTGTGGATGTAAACTCTCCCCTCAAGTTCTAAATACGATACTTTCCGGAGAGGGAACTGGAATAGTTATCAGTCTGGAATATTGGGAGTCAATAGTACCTATCAAAAGGCTCTACTCTGCGACCCACAAACAAGTGGAGGCCTACTTCTCGCTGTAAAAGATAGTTTTAAAGATCAATTGTTAAAAATTGCGAAGGTTGAAAATCAAAATATCTATGAAATTGGAACTATAGGTCCCCAAAATAGCCACAGAATTGTAGTCCAGTAATCTATTTCCCCGAAACATAATTTTCCACCCAACCTACTTTTTAGAATATTATAAAGACTTGAGAAGGGATTTAAAAAGGGGGCAAGATCTAAAACCTGTTTGCGCCCCCGACCTTTCTCTTAGAATTGGTGCTACAAGCGAGTAGTTCGCCTGCATACTGTCCGAATGATCCTCTCCAGTTTAAAGTTATTTCCATCTAAAAAACATTGGGCGGTACTCTGGGTCTCTGGTAGATACATTTCAAGTCGACGAGTCCCACCTATAGACAGGATTTGTTCAGCCTCCTCGAGTAAAAGAGAAGCTAGTCCACGCCTTCTGAGTTTGGGGTGAATTGAGATATGCAAAATTTCCGCAACCTTGCCCTTTGTTTCTATAGCGATACTTCCAACGGAATATCCATTGGCGCTAACAACCAATGAAAGAACATCACTTCTGGAAATGAATTCCCTAAAGTCGCATTCCTTCAGCCGACACTGCAATTTGTTATCGTCGTGGTATTCGATATCAAGTAGTGGCTCAACATCTGTTGGCCACATATTATGAACATGGCATTCCAGTATATCAGGATCTATAAAATGAGTGTCCCAAGTTAAAGGATCGCCAGGAATTTGTTTACCCCAAACCTGTTTATCTCCCCGATAACCCTTCTGCTTCATCTCCGAATCATACTCAAAGCCCAAAGTTCTTAGAATTTTAGCGCTACCGCTATCTCCATCTTCCAAAAAGGAAACGATTACATTTCTCCTCGGTCTGTAGCACTTCGAGTAGATTCCAATAAATAAGCTTTCTGGTAGCTTTGGTAAAAATTCCAATTGATGGCAATCGAAACCTACCGAGTCCAATAAGACTGCTTCCTCAGAAAGATGAAAAATCGCGAAACCATAAATATCGAGTGAATAACTATCTTCTACAATCCATATTTTCCTTGAACGTTCCGAAATCCAGTTACAAAACTCCCAATAATTTCTAGGAATATTTGGAATAGATTGCTCAATTCGAAAAATATTCCCCACGGAAGATTCTCCAACTAAAGCTTCTCTAACAACAAGTTGAACGGTAATAGGAACCATTGGTATCTCCTGTCAAAAACCCATCAAACAAGATTGATCTTCCCCATAGCTCTTCTCTTAAAGAGCTATGGGTTTAATCTTTTACTTCTACCCTACTAATTGTATGCTATTTAATTAGCATACAAGTTCTAAATTTAGAAGTATGCTAGTGCCTACAAAATAGTTTGAACGGATAAGCTAATCATGGTAATTTGTTAGGCTCAAGTTAAGGAAAACGACATGCAATTTATAGTCACAGGTTACGACGGCACAGACGATCAAGCCACAGAGAGACGTCTTAAAGCGAGACCTTCACACGTTGAGCTTGGAGATAGACTACGCGAAGAAGGTAAACATCTATATGGTGTAGCCTTACTTGATGATAATGAGAAAATGATAGGCTCAGTACTGATAACTGAATTTGAATCACGCGCTAAGCTGGATGAATGGCTTGAAATCGAACCTTATGTCACTGGAAAGGTGTGGGACAGAGTAGAAGTTAGGCAGTGTCGAGTTGGGCCTAGTTTTGTCAAGCCCTAACATTCCATTATCTCCACATTATACTTCTTAACTTTTTTGTCCCTGCTGACAAAAATCAAATTTTGTTTTTGCGCTTGGACAATTTGCATCCGGTCGAAAGGATCTTGATGGATTAATGGCAAACTTGCTACTGCCAAAGCGTGCTCTCCAGTGATATTTAAAATGCTGATCCTATTCTCCTCCAAAACACTTAAAAGATTATCTGGTGTTTCTAATCTTCCTAGGGCTCTTTTGATAGAAATCTCCCATATTGCAGCGGAGCTAAAATAGATATCTTTTGAAGGGTCAGCTATCATGTCGTAAGTACTTTTAAGTAGTTTTCTCGGATCGGAGATAAACCATATTAGAGCATGCGTATCTAGCAGCAAACCTTTCACTTACTGCTCTTGAATGCATCTGCAATAGAAGAAGGAAGAGGATCCTCGAAATCTTTAGACATTCTTACTAATCCCTTCCACTGACCACCTGTTCTCGGGGATTCTTCTTTTATATAAGGAGTAATTTTTACGCACGGCTTATTGGATCTACTGATAATGACCTCTTCACCATTAAGTGCTTTTTCTATTAACCGAGATAAATGAGTTTTTGCTTCGCTTATATTAAAATACATGTTTGGTTTTAGTTGGTTAGAACAGCAGTTAGTCTAGCAGACTTGGTTTATCTGGTCAAGTTAAATATTGTATCTAATTTTCTGCAAATTGAGATCCTCTTCCAATCATGGCATTCTACTCGAAACTTAAATCAAGACTGCCATGAACAACGCACTAATCGGATACACAGGACTTGTAGGCTCTACCCTACTTAAACAAACTTCCTTCGAACATCTCTACAACTCAAAAAACATCGCTGAGATACAGAACAAAGAATTTGATCTAGTTGTCTGCGCTGGGGCACCTGCTCAAAAATGGCTTGCAAATAAAGACCCGGAAGGAGATCTTAAAAATATCAATGCTCTAATTGAGATTTTAGAAACTGTCACTGCAAAGAATTTTATTTTAATTAGTACTGTTGATGTTTTAAAGAATCCAGTCAATGTAAATGAAGATACAGACATTGCAACAGAAGGACTTCACGCTTACGGATTGCACAGATTTTACTTAGAGCAAGCAGTAAGAGAACATTTTGCTTCCTCTCTAGTCGTTAGGCTTCCTGGTCTAGTAGGGCCTGGGCTAAAGAAAAATATTATTTTTGATTTCCTTAACAACAACAATATTGAGTCTATTGAGTCCAGAAACATATTTCAATTCTACCCCATGGTTAATCTTTGGAGTGATCTCACAAAGTGTCTAAGCTTAAATTTAGATCTAGTCCATCTGACCGCAGAACCCATTAGTGTGCTAGAAGTAGCAAAAGATGGTTTCGGCCTTGATTTTAATAATCAAAAAGAAGCACCCCTCCTATCTTATGATTTTCAAACCAAACATGCTGAAGTTTTTGGTGGAACGAATAACTACACTTACTCTAAAAAAGAAACCTTACTAGCCATACGATCTTACGCCCAGTCAGAAGGGAAAACTCTATAATGCATGAGATATTAATTTCTTCAATTGCTTGGGATTCTGAGATAGACAGTGAAGTAGTACAGGTTCTTAGAAAATATGATCTTTCTAGAGTTGACTTAGTGCCTGCCAAGTATTTTCCTGATCGACTTAATGTCACGAAAGAAGAAATTCTAAAAGTAAAAAGTCACTGGGCCGACTTGGGATTTTCTGTACTAGGCTTTCAGTCTCTTTTCTTTAAAGAAGAGCCGATGAATCTATTTGGCCCTAAAGAAGTACAAGATAAGATGCTTAGGCTACTTGAAAGACTAGCTTTTATTGGCAATATACTTGAAGCACCATACTTTGTCTTTGGTTCCCCAAGAAATCGTGATCGCTCAGGCCTTAGCGATGAAGAAACAGATTCTATCGCAAAGGATTTTTTTCACAGACTAGGTGAGCTCTCAAAAGAACATGGAGCAATATACTGCCTCGAACCTAACCCGCCTGTTTATGGAGCGAACTTTCTAACTTCCACAATAGAAACTGCTCAATTCGTAAGAGAACTAAATCACCCTAACATCAAACTTCAACTTGATACTGGTGCAATGGAAATCAACCAAGAAGATCCCATAAGTATTCTTAAAGAATACAATAAGGAAGTAGGACATATTCATTTAAGCACAGATCAGATTAGACCGCTCACTGAGGACAACTGCAGATATGCTTTGTATAAAGAAGCTTTTAATACTTACCTAAAAGACAAGCCGATTAGTATAGAGATATTGCCTAAGGATGGGGATGATAGGCTTGGATGTATCGAGGAGTCAGTTAGGGTGGCAAGAAAGTGGTTTGGGTCTTAAGGTCACTTATGGCCTATATACCTTAATAAATCAGTAGTTATGAAAAAAATCATCGATATCAGTATGGACATGAGAGATTTTGTTTTTCCAGGTGATCCCGCCTGTACTCTTAGAGGACCTTTCAATAGGATCTCTGGATCTAACGAACAGTTTGTTTACGACCTAGACATCTCCACTCAAAGCGGTACCCATGTTCAGGGCCCGCATTACTTTCTGAAAGATGGTAAAAAGATTTCGGAGTTTACTCTGGACTGTTTTATGGGAGAAGCTGTAGTAATTGACATTACTAAAAGGGGTGAGGATACAGGCCTAGAAGAAATGAAAACTCTAATTAGCATTGAGGAAGGCCGAGGAAAAATTCTTATTCTAAGAACTGGGCACATGGAAGAACTTATTAGTTCGCAAATACTTGACCCTAAAACTAGGCCCGGACTTTCACTTGAAAGTGCTAAGTATCTAGCAGAAGAAGTTAAAGTTAAAATGATCGCTATTGATTCCGTTGGCATAGAGAGTCGTATTTCTAAAAATTACGAAGTGAATGTCTATCTTTGCAAAAGAGAGGTTCTACTTCTTGAATGCCTTACGAATCTATCTGCTATACACTCTCGCCACGTCTGGCTTTCTGCTGTGCCCATTAGGATAGATGGAGTGGAAGGAGCACCTTGCAGGGCCTATGTACTAGAAGAAAGAGAAGGAACTACTCTTACTAACTAATTACGAGGAGCATAGCATGTGGTGAGCGTAGTCGAACCACCTGTGGTGAGCATAGTCGAACCATGATAGTCTGATAATCATGAAAACCAAAACCGCTCTAATAATTAACGCTCACCCAGACGACGCTGAGATGGCAATGGGCGGTAGCTTGTTTCTCCTAAAAAATTCAGGCTTTAGGATCATCAATGCCAGTCTAACCAAAGGAGGTTCGGGCTCTCATGGTGGAAAGGAAATCAGAGAGAAAGAATTTCTACAAGCTCAAACTAAAATAGGTAGTACGCCTGTACTTATGGATTACCCTGACACAGCACTTGAAAATAATTTAGAAACGAGACTATCCATCGTAAAGTTAATTAGAGAATATAAGCCCGAAATAGTTTTCAGCCCCTATTTAAGAAACGACTTAGCTAACTTTGATGGCATAATGAATAGAGATCATGCTGTGGCAGGAGCAATTACCTCCGAAGCCGTCAAACTGGCTAGGCTAAAAGGAGTTCTTCCTCAGATAGGACCGCATAAAGTTAATGCTCTACTGTTCTACATGGTACCCACAGGCTTAAATCCAAACTACCTCTTCGATGTATCTCCCTTAATAGGTGAGACTATTGATCTTATTAAAACTTATAAGAGCCAGGTGGAACATACAGAATACTTAGATTTTTTAATAGCCATGAGAAAGAACCACGGACAAATCATAAGAGTTAAATATGCAGAGGCCTTTGTATCTGAAATGCCTCTTTTAGTTAATAAAGATAATTTTTCTAGTTTGTTTGCTTAGAATTGAAATTACTCCCTACTCCAAGTAATGTAATCCCCCACACCTCTTAGTAAAACGAACAAAATTCTTATCGGAAATCATTATTCTAGCAATTCTTTTAATACTCTCTGGCTCCTCAAGCATTGATAGCCATGCATTTCTAAAAATTAATTTAATGCAGTTTAAAGCTAGCATATTTTTTTGTAGAGCCTTATTTCCAAATATCACTGTAGCTTGAGAAAATAACTCTGAGGAGTCAGATGATATAGACAGTCCTGCATAGTAATTAAGGAATTTATAGTGAGGAAACCACATTAAGGATCTTATTGTCGGATCTTCGAGCAGGGACAAAATAGTGTCCTCTGGTTCACAATGTCGGATATTTGTATCTCTTTGATTTATCTTACCTGCTCGAAGTAAGGCGTCAAAACAAAACAATGCAGAAGTAGGATTTTCTTTTACGAATAGAAATTCACCCTTCCCTTTGGATAATTTTGAATTTACTATACCGTGCGACATCGCTGGCCCAATCATTATAGGAGAGTAACCTTTACTTGGATCGTTAAAAAATTCAGCAGTAGGGCCTAAGCCAGTACAACAAAGTACAAGATCGGACTCCTTGGAAAAAAGCTTGGAGCTGCTTACAACCTCTACTCCATAAGAGTGATAATACCTAAGATCTAGTGGGATATGTAGAACATTCTTGAGGTACTGACATAAAGCGATAAACCCCGTAGCACAAATTGAAGTATATATTCTTATGGGTGGTAGAGAGTTTAGGGTATCAGTCAGCTTAGTATAATCATAAAGGCCTAAGCGTACACTAGTAGAATCTTGATCAACAAGTCCATTAAGAGAACGTTCATGCGGGGAATTGACCTTTAAAAATAAAGGATCTTTACTTAAAAATCTCAAGTAACTGGAGGTCCAGTTCTTACTAAACACCTTAGGTGAAAAAAGTGCTTTTCTTATCTCTTCTTCATAAATACCTCTTAAAAAGACATCTTCTTCTGAGTCTATCTCATGCTCTTCGGAATTAAGAAAAGTACTTTCAATTGAAGCACCAAGCGACTCTTCCTTTATTTTGAAATTATCGAGTACAGAATAATAAAGCGCTTTAACTTGATTTACTTCCTTAACCTCAGATCCACCGTACCATATTTCGATACTAGTATCGTCAAATTGCCTAGGGTTAAGATTTATCGTAACGGGCCCTACTCTTTTTCTCTCCGGATTAATTCTTTTAAAAAGTCTTTTAGCAAATGGCTCGCCGTGCATATCCAAACCAAACATCTCAATTAGCCAAACTGGGGGCTTACTAATTGCATAATCAAGAGCCGACGCAAGAGATTTAGCATCTCCTAAGATAGAGGCTCTGCTTACTCCAAGAATATTTGCTCTTAGGCCTAAACAAGCTAGGGCCTTAACTGCGCTAGTCCACTGAAATGAATTATAGTCAGAAGTAATGCTACCCGATTTACCTCGAACAGAACTTCTCTTCTCGCCAGTGGAGGCCAGGTATTCCACCATCAGTAGTTCTGGCTTGTTAGATGAAGCGAAGCTAAGGCGAAGTATGTTCATAGTCTTTTGTCTGAATAAAACTCTCTCTGATTACAGGGTATGACTACAGAAATTTTGTCCTGCTGTAAGCTTTTCTGGGTTCTCCTCTGGATCCATGGCAGTAATCCCAAGGAAGACCTAATCTCAAAAATCGCTATAACTACACTAATATTATGACGAATCTCTTTAAGTATGTGCCTTTATGAATAAATTACAGATAGTTAAGTTCGCTTTATCCATACTATCCCTATACTCTCTTACTACCGCTTCTGCCGAGACAGTTGTCTTAGGGAGCGCACCAAATCTATGGTTCGCACAACCTACCGTCATTATAGGCGAGGGCTGGGACCAAGAGTTGGGCATCAAAATCATACTGAAGAGATATCCTGGACCAGCGAATCTACTTCAAGCTTTTGTAGCAGGTGAGATCGACGGCATGAATAATAATCTAGCGGCGGCGATGCTTGCTAAGGCTAGAGGCATCCCTCTTAAAATTATTTGCGGCACTATTATAGGAGACATAAACTTAATTGCTAACGAAAATCTACTTCAGTTAAAAAATGAACTAGGCCCAGTTAATGCAATTAAAAAATTCTCTCTAGATCGCAAACGAAAGTTAATATTGGTTACTAACCCCAAAGGTTCTCTTTCAGACTTAAACGCGAAATTCTGGCTACTAAATAATTTTCCAGACTTTGATAAGTACATTACCCTCATCCATGCAGGCGATCAGGCTCAATTGCAGCAGATTTTTATAAACGGGCGAGCAGATATACTCGCTGGTTTTGCTCCTTTGAAACAAATCATAAGGGAGAAAAAACCTAAAGCTGATTATTTTCTTACTCCAGAAGAACTTATGAAAAATCAGCCTGGCGGAGGCCTAACAATAAAGATGTCTTTTGTTAAAGATCATCCCGAAACTATCGAGAAGTTAAGACATCTATACGAGCAAGCAACTAAGTTTATGAAAACGGAGCCTGAAAAAAGCGCTGTTCATATTGATAAATATTTACTCCAAGGGCTGCTTGGTAAGGACGTAATTAAAGAAGTCTTAATAGAAAGAAAATCTTTTTTAAGTACTGACCTAAAAGTCATGAGAAAGGGAACACAAGAAATTTATAATCTAATGCTGAAAGATGGATATATTAAAAACCCATTTGATTTAGACACTATATTCTAATGAGCCTTATTTCTTCAATCGCTCGAGTAAAATACCAGTCCCTTGGAATCATATTATTCCTTTGTTTATGGGAGGTCATAATTTCAAACAAGCCTTCATATCATTCCCTTATTCCACTACCGAGTGAGCTTCCAAAAGCCTTCTGGATTGAACTACAAAGTGGCCTACTAATATCCAATCTACTTTCATCTTGCTTACATATTATAGTGGGAATAATAATAGGATCGACTTTGGGAATAGCGTGGGGCTTGATTATTTACAATTCGATAGTTCTAGCTCGTATGTTTTCTATCGTCCACGCAGTGCTTAGACCAATTCCACCTATTGCATGGATTCCTTTTGTTTTAGTGCTCTTAGGATCTGGCACTATGTCAGCAATCTTCATAGTGCTTATCGGAGTATTCTGGACAACGTTTGTCACGACTCTTTCTGCCGCGCGCTCAATAGACCCTTGCCTGCTCGAACTGGCTAAGATTTATAAAATCAATAAACAGTCGCATCTTTTATTCAAAATCATCATTCCCGCATCCCTTCCCGGTATCATGGCCGGAATAAGAACTGCCTTAGGACAAGGCTGGTCCTTGGTAGTTGCAGCAGAGTTATTAGGGTCCCCTGGAATAGGGCAAAGAATGTGGGAGGCTGCAGGAGTTTTAGCAAATGAAGTTTTAGTCATTTACATGTTTTTAATAGCACTAGTTTTTACTCTAAGTGATCGATTGTTTTTAATGCTAGATAGGAGGCTTTTTAGATGGAGGAGCTTTTAAAAGCCAGCGATATTGGCTTTAGACATGCTGATGATTGTCCCCTACTTTTTAGTAAAATAAATTTTAAGCTTAAAAGGGGTGAAACACTCTGCATAACAGGAAGATCAGGAATAGGCAAAAGCACTCTGCTTAGAATTTTAGCTATGTCACTTGCCCCTACCGAAGGTAAAATAGAATACAACATAAATAACAACTCAACATCCCTGCTCAATTACGGCTTCGTATTCCAAGATCCAAGACTTTTGCCGTGGAGAAATGCCTACCAGAATATCTCCCTACCTTTAGAAAATTCAAAATTAGATAGTGCGGAAACAAGCGCCAGAATAAATAACGCACTAACTCAAGTAGGTCTAATAGAAATAGCAGCCCGCTACCCACATCAACTCTCCGGCGGACAACAACAAAGGGTTTCCCTTGCTAGAGCACTCGTAACGAATGCTCCACTATTGCTGTTAGATGAGCCCTTCTCTGCGCTTGATCTGGAGAGCAAGGAAGAGATGTGTAAGATTTTAGAATCCCTAATTGAAGATCAAAATCTGGGGATAGTGCTTGTTACTCATGATATGAAAGATATTGATAGGTTTGGGGCGAGAAGCTTACGGTTATAGGGAGAATAGAGTCTGACTCTACTACTACAAAAGAAGGTTGAGTTAAAAAAATGCGTTCGGATTAAAACCTAACCACCTCAAACCACAAGCCTCCCTCCCATCTTAACTAACAGTGATTATTAAGTATAATCCTTATTTAAGAAACAATAGTTCCGAAGTCCCCATACTTCATAATTCAATGTTCATACATAGGATAAACTCCCTTCTGAAGACAGGGCTTTTGATAGCAATGAATGGCTGGCTTAACTTGGAAAATCTTCTATATCAGCTTGAATATGGATAAGATTTTTGGCGTTCCACCACAGAAGGTTCTCAGGACAAAGATGTCCCTTTGTCAGACACTTTTCTTACAAAGTATTTTCCTTTAGGTGGCAATCAATATAGTAGCCCTAGGTCTCAAAGGTGGATAGAAAGCCCCAGGAGGCAACAAGAGTTCAAACATCCCCTTCTTCCAGCTCTCATAGATTTTAAAACAAGCTTCTTTAAAAGCCTTGTAGGCACTTCTAAACTGCTTGGCTGTTTTCTGACAGGTACTTTCACAAATAGGAGTATTACCAAACTTTCTAGACTTATAATCCTTATAAATCGATTGATACCGAAGTTTACTAGTCCCCATAACAGAAAATTCATTGCTCTCTCTAGTTTCTCTAAACTTATTCTCAGATTCTTTTATTCTACTTAGAAGCTCCTGCCTTAACTCTGAATCTGCTCTATTCTTACTCTCCCTAAAGCACTTCTTCCAGAAGAAGGGATCACATATAAAAGGTCTAGGACCTCCTCCAATGTCTGAGAGACCTTCTACTAGCGAAGAAATAGACTTGTCTGTAAATTGCTCCTTAGGGAGCCGACTTTCTATTAAACCATCACTGATCCATCTAAAGCTCCTGGTTTCACCGCCATTTAACTCATGCCAAGAGGAAAAGCCTTCCCAATCCTCTATGGATTCAACGAGATTAGAGGCCGCTGGATTAGAGTAAATGTAGTTGAGCTTTTCCATTACGATCTCTGGAGTAAGTAACTCTGTGGCTTTAAATTTAGTTGCCCAGAGCCTTCTATTGCATACTCCTGTTAGTCTATGGATTAGTCCCGAGAGTTCTCCCTGGAGATAACCCATGAAGGTACTAAGAGTAGCTGGATCAGTATCAATGATTATAATAATGTGAAAATGGTTGCCCATAAAGACGGCAGCATTCACTATAATGCCGGGATACTTTTCCTGAGTCCTCGCTATAATTCCACCTATTAGTAATTCTATAAATTTATTCGGGACGAAAGGTAGGCCTTCGGCTGTCCTGTTTGTAATATGATAAACCTTTCTATAACGAAAGAATCTCCTCTGACCGCTCATGAGCATAGTTCCTGATAAGAATATTGTTTTTAAGTTAGAAAGAGGCTTGAGAAGGCCTCTTGAAGTCAAGAATTTAGACTTCAATAAACTTATCGTAGAAAATGAAGAATCGTCCCAAAAAAGGAGTTTTTGGTAAGAATATTCGATGGTTAAGATGGTAGGTAGGCTACTAGTCCTAAGGGCTAGTCCTAACGTCGACTAGTCCTAAGAGTATTAAACCAATTCAGCAAAAATCGACCCCAAGAATAAAACAAAAGTGGAGTAAACTAAAAAAAACACTGAAATATAAAGCGCTCTCTTAAATCCTCTAGTTTTATACAGGTAAATTGGTACAACGATATAAGACGCTAAATAGATAAAAAGCCCCATGTCAAAAGGCAGACTAAAATTTCTTTGAATTGCATCTTTTTTCATCCAAGATACCATCTGCCATATAAAAACAATGCTAGTACAACCCGTAAAACCCTCTGAGGAAATACCCTTTTCCGCGATATATCCCTCAACAAATGCCATAAAAGTGACTAAACTAACCAAGCATATTAGCGAATTATTTAGTTTGCTCATTAGAAACTCACCTGATTAATACCAATCCAACAATAGGCCTCAAATACCAGCCTACCAAATTCCCCCAATCTCTTACTAGTTAGCGACTCTTAACCTAATTTAGGCAATAAGAAAACATCAATTCCATTGAGAAACAAATATCAGGACACTTCCATCTAGAACACTAACCTGAATAATTCATGGTTAAGATGGTACGTAGGTTATTAGTCTTTTAGTCTTCTTTGAGCTATAATCAAAACATGAAGAATCCAAAAAAAATATCCTTAACCAAACATAAATTTGGAGAAGACACCGAACTCAGTCAAATTAAAGAGTGGCAAGAGCAGGGGGTGTCTGCTATTTGGGATGCTTCCTTTGAGATTTTGGATCAATGGTTTGTTATGCGAGGACTTGATCCGAATAATCAGAGAATAGATCGTTCTGTTTTAACAAAACATAAAGCCCCTTGGTTAGTAGATTCTGAAGGAGAGGAGTAATGTCTCACTTAAGTAACGACATGCTTGATCTTTTAAAAATATTTAATTCTTTAGGAGTGGAATATTTAGTGGTCGGAGGTCATGCGGTAAATGCCTATACGGAACCACGAGCAACAAAAGATATCGATGTCTGGATCAATCCGGTACTACCCAATGCAAGAAAAGTGCTTCTTGCCCTAAAGGAATTTGGTGCTCCCTTAGCGAATATTTCTGAGAGCGATTTTACAGATGAAGAAAGTTTTTATGTTATAGGCGTTAAGCCTAATAGGATAGACATCTTGCAGAAAATTCCAGGTCTAAATTTTAATGATGCCTGGGCGAATAAAAAAGTATTTGTCCTAGGAGAGATAGCCTCGAACTTTCTTTCTTTAGAAGATCTTATTACTGCAAAAATGGCCGCAGGTCGCCCGCAAGATATTGCGGATGTAGCTAAATTGAAAAAGGTTATTCCATCGTAGGGACAGCTTTTCAATTATTTTAAAATATCTCTAAGGAATGTGGCCACTTAATCCCCACTGAGTCTGCTCAACTGTAGTGTCGTCATCAGCTAGATTATACCAGTAAAGGCCGCCAAGATAATCCCTAACTACACCTGGACGGTATTTTCCACTTCCAAGCACTAAAACTGCAAGTTCACTAAATCCATCATTATCAAAATCTTTTGCTACAAAATTAGTAAGACGCAAATCAGAACTATTAGCTCCGCCTAAATTTTCATAGACCGACTAAAATCATTCTAAATATTTTGAGTCCCTTCCATCATGTGCTATAAACCCCTACAAAGACTCAGAAACCTCCCAATCTCCATACGTATGACCGATCAAAATTTATCTTTCGAAGCTTTCAATAAAGAGAATAAATTTGAAGTTCCAACCTCAGATCTAAAACTCTGGAATGGAAAAAATCATAAATACCTTTTGGTGGTCCCAGTTATTAATGAAGGTGAACGGATTAAGACTCTTTTAAAACGGATGAAAGAGGCTGGTACTTCCCTAATCCTTGATATCCTTATCGTAGATGGTGGAACAACAGATGGTTCTCTTGATACGCCCATTCTTGAAGAATACAATGTTACAGGCCTTCTTCTTAAGACTGGGCCAGGTAAGCTTAGTTCGCAACTTAGATGCGCATACGCATTTGGCCTATACCAAGGCTATGATGGCATTATAACTATCGACGGAAACAACAAGGATAATCCAAAGGATATTCCGAAGTTCATCTCAGCGCTTGATGATGGCGTTGACTTCGCCCAAGCCTCAAGATTCATAAAAGGTGGTTACTCTGAGAACACTCCAATTTCAAGATACATTGCAATCAGACTAATTCATGCGCCCGTACTAAGCATCTCTTCCAAATTTTTCTGGACTGATACTACTCAAGGATTTAGGGCTTATAGTAGCCAACTACTGCTAGACAAAAGAGTCGCGCCTTTTAGGGACATTTTCAAAGTTTATGAACTATTATGTTATCTCTCTTATAGAGCCCCCCTACTAGGCTACAACTGCAAAGAACTTCCAACGGAAAGGCTTTACCCTAAGGGAGAAAAAGCTCCGACTAAAATATCTTTCTTTAGAGGTTCTTACGACCTACTTGAAACCCTCTTCAAAGCCTGCATGGGCCAGTATAATCCAAGCAACTAAACACAGAAGGTACTTATGAAAAAATACTTGCTTCTAATAAACGCACTTTTCATTTCTATACTTGCTGGCCAAGTGATTGCTGATGATAGCAGCTCCTCTCTAACAGACATCAAAGTTAAAAAAGTAATTCTAAAATATAATGGCCAGAGATTGATACCTGCTAAATTGGAACTAAAAAAACTAGACTCTTCCGTCTTTCTTTTAAATCAATCAGAGTATAAAGATATTTCTATTGCAGTAGATTTCAAAGGAAAAAAAATGCACTGCCATTCAGAGAACCTAAAGCTAGAAGGAGAGTTTTTAAAAACACAAAAACCTCTTAGCCCAAGAGATTTTGAAATACTTTGTTTTCCATCTCCTGGATCTTACCCATACACGGTTAAAGAATTAAGCAAAAACGGCAAAGTTCTAAAGGGAGAGATCATAATCCATGAATAAGCTTATCCTAACTTTAATTCTGATACTCTCCTCCTGTGGGCCAACAATCACTAAGTCTCCTAAGCTAAAAGAAAACACCAGCCCTTTTATTGCACTTATTCCAAGTAAGACTATTGATGGGATTTCGAGAGAACGTCTAGAATACATTTCAGAGCTAACGAGATTAAATCTTGAGTCCAGAGGTTATTTCCTGATAACTCCTGATACTATCAACAGAAACTGTGTTGACTTAGAATGTTCCAACATTGATGAAGTCTCATCTAAGTTTAACATAGGTAAGATTGCACATATTAATCTAGAATCTAGTACAAATATCGATATCCTAGCTGGATATTATAGTTCACTTACTGGTCAATTAATTATTGAAGACCCAAAAGGCATCTCTCTTTATAGCGCCCTACACACTGAGAGAGATAGCGGGGGTTTAATCTTAGAATCAGGCCAAGTGATTCAGGCCATAATAAATCAAATTAGGAATGGCGATGAGAGCTCAGTGGATAGAACTAGCTATAGATTTGTAAGAGCATTATTAAAAGAGATGCCAAAAGTTGATAAATCTCTACCCTCAGAAACCACACCTCTAAACCTTGAGAATGTAGAGGTCAGCAAATACAGTAAAAATACAAAAAAGGTTTGCGCAAAGGGAACTCCCAACCAAACAGCATGGCTCACTACTTCTAGTAAACTATATACGGAACTTAAAGAAATCAAAAAAGGACTGTATTGTGGAGTTTTCAGACTAGAAGGACCATGGGCACTCTCTAATAAATTAACAGTGGAACTAAAATCAGCTTATGGTCAATTAGTACGCTTGGAGGTCAAATAATGAAAAAGTCTTTTAACTTTTTAATCACCCTACTTTTACTTTGTATAAATGCTTGTAGTGGACAGTATAAACATATACTCGAATTTTCCCCAAAAGAACCATTAAGAATAGCCGTACTACCATTTCGACAAGTTGACGCTGAGGGTAATTTAATTGAAGACAAAGGAGATCTGCTTGTAGATGAAGTCGTACTAATCTCAAGTGAAGTACAGGATTCTCCTGTAGCTCTTGCAAGAAAATTAACCTTAGCAGAGCTTAAAAAAACTCCCTTAGATGTGATTTCGACTTCCTTAATTGATATCGACCTACCGCATAGGAATCTAGCCCACCCCGATGGAACCTTTGATCTAAAAAGGATCTTCGAAGTTCCTGCAAAAACCTACTGCGAAGATTTTCTAGATTGTGATGCCGTATTATTTGGAACAATTAGAAGATGGGATAGAGACTACTATGGCATTGAAAGCAATAATGAGATTGAGATTGAACTCAAGCTTGTTTCAGCAAAGTCTGGAAAAACACTCTTTTTCACAAGCGCAAAAGATTCAGAAAGTAGAGGGCTTAGTAAGGGACCTACAGGTTACAGCTCCCTAATTTTAGAACCTTTAAAAGCCTTAGACTCAGAACTAGTAGAAGATCTAGCGAGAAGAATCATTTCAACCATGCTAAAGCCCTTAAAGCCTAAAATCTCTATCAAGGAAGATAGCACTCCTCCTCCTGCAATCTTTGCGGTCTCACATGACGCGGAAAATGGAAAACTATATAAAGAAAAACCATTAATCGTACTAGCACTAGCTTCCCCTAACAACATCGCAAGTTTTTCTATTGGTAAATACCTAAAAGACATCCCAATGATCGAACAATCTAAAGGCCACTATATTGGAGAATACTGGCCTCTTGAAGGAGCGAGTTTTGAAGGAGAGACAATAGAAGTAAGTCTTAAAGACATTAACGGTAGAGAAACCATGATTAACGTCGATAGTGGGCTAGTAAGTTTTGAGTAAAGCTCCCTAACTTACCTTCCCATCCACCACAGTAATTAATCTGTCACCAGACTCTGCAAATTTTGGATCATGGGAAACAGTAATGACAGTCGTATTTTGCTCTGCGGTCAGTTCCCTTAATATTGCCTTAACATTTGCTGTAGATTTTGTATCTAAATTCCCTGTTGGCTCGTCGGCTAATATCAAAGCAGGGGAATTCGCGAGCGCTCTTGCAATTGCGACTCTTTGACTTTGCCCACCAGAGAGTTGTTTAGGAAGTTTATTGATCTGCTCTTTTAAACCAAGATTTGATAAGAGCATCACAGCTCTAGCTTCTAACTCATCATACTCTAGTTCCCCAAGTTTCCTCATCGGAATCATAACATTCTCTAAGGCTGAAAACTCGGGTAACAAAAAATGAAACTGGAATACAAAACCCATTGACTTCAATCTTACATTAGCCCGCCTTATTTCATCATAAGATATTGTATCCTCTCCCCTAAACAAAAAACTACCACTAGTTGGTAGATCTAATAAACCAAGCAAATATAAAAGAGAGGATTTTCCAGAACCAGAAGGTCCAGAAATCACAGCAAACTCACCATACCCAATCTCAAGATTTACATCCCTAAGTAAAGTAAAAGGAACTTCACCATCTAGTTTTTTTGTTAGATTTTTAACAGAAATTAGGCTTGTACTCATGTGACTAAATACTACCTCTTAGAATTTCTACAGGCTGAACTGTCCCTGCTTTTCTTGATGGAAAATATCCCGCAAAAACAGAAGAGCATATCGCAAATGCGATAGCTATAACAAATTGCATTACGCCCCAATCAACAGGCATATTTATGAGCTGAGAAGCTCCAGGAGGTTTAAAGGTAACTAAGCTAAGCAGCCACATAAAAACCATACCTAGGGGTACTCCAATTAAAGACCCCACTATTCCTAAAATGACCCCTTGAATTAAAAAAATCTTACGTATGTCTGAAGCATAAAAACCCATGGATTTCAAAATCGCAATATCTCTATACTTTTCCATAACGACAGTTGAAATCACATTATAAATTCCAAAAGCCGCTACGACCAATACAGCACTAACAACAGAATACATGATAGTATTTCGAATCTTTAAGGTGCTCATTAAATCCTCAGAAGTCTCTTGCCAAGAAATACTTTTATAGAAATATTGTTTCTCGATAATTTCAGCAAATTCTCTAGCTTGATAAGCATCCGGTAATTTAACAATAATAGAATTGATTCTATTGACTCTATTCATTAAGGATTGTGCTCTTTTAAGCGACACATAGGCTTCACGCTTATCATATCCCTGACGGCCAGTTCTGAATATTCCAAGCACTTTAAAAACTTTTACCTGCCCTGTTGCGCTTGAAAGAGTAACATTATCTCCCATATCTAAAGAGAGATTTTGAGCTAGTTCAGCTCCCATTACTATTCCATCTGGATTTGCAACTAAGTCGTTAACACTACCTTCCACCATATACTTTTCTATAGTAGTAATGCCTAGTATATCAGATGGATTCATACCGTTTAAACCAACTGCTAAATCCTTACCAGCAAAATTAATTAATGCCTGGCCAACTAAAATTGGTGCAGCTCTTAAATCTGGCGTTTTAAATAAACCATCTAAAATACTTTCATAATTCCTGATCCCCCTGGTTTCAGTAACTGGCAACACATTGCTTAACTCTAAAGCACCACCAGTTCCATACAAACTCTCAATCGGCTGCACTCTAGGCTCACGGTACTCATCAACGATAGAAATATGAGGTGCATTATCAACTAATCTCTCAATAAAATCATTCTCTGAGCCCTTCATGATAGAAGATACTGCTAAATAAAAAGCTACCCCAAGAATAATTCCTATCAAGGAGACGAAACTCTGTCTTTTTCTATCTAAGATATGCCTAAAAGCGATATAAAAAAGTAAGCGCATCCTTACTTATCCTTAGCTTCACTAAAACGAAGCCTTATTTTTGTCTTACTTTTTAGATTATCACTAGGCCTTAAAACGACTATCTCACCTTCACTCACGCCACTTACAATCTCTGAAAGATCACCACCCTTAGCACCAACTTCTACATCTCTTTCCTCTAAGACAGAATCACTCACTATCCAAACTGCCTTCTTTAATATACTAGTAGTGGGTACAAGTAATGCATTGCTCTCTTCTCTTTGAATAATATTGTTCTCAACCGTCATTCCAATTAAAAGTGGGTAATCTTCTTTTAATCCAATTCTAACTCTATAACTTCTAGCAACAGGATCTCCCTTAGGAGTAATCCCAGAAACCTCGCCTTCAAAGACCTGATCCTTAAATGCATCGGAACGTATTAAAACTTTTTGACCAAGAGCAATTTGGGAAATATCTTCTTCATCTACCTCCGCAGAAATCCGCTTTGGTGCATTCGATGAAAACCAAAATACAGCTTGATTTGAAGGAATGTATTGACCTAGCTCACCATCTCTTTGAATAATGACCCCATCTTTAGGAGCCCTTAATGTAAGATATTCAGTTCTTGCAAGTTCTGCAGATAAGGCAGCTTCAGATATTTCTAATTCAGATTTAGCTCTATCAAAAAGCTCCCTCGTTGTAGCATTTTTTTCAAGAAGGCTTTCTACTCTTGAAAATTCTTTCGTAAGTATATCAACCCTTGAACGCAATTGAGCTAATAAGGCATCACTCTCTTCGGCTTCCAATCTTAAAATCTCCTGCCCTTCACTTACAGTATCACCTTCATCTGCTAATATTTTTTCAATCCTTCCCGCTACCCTAGGAGCTAATGGCAACATCTCCGTAGCCTCAACCGAACCCGTAGCATAAATAGCTTTTACAGCAGGGCCCCTTGTAACATAAGCAACATCTAGTTTTTCTGGACATAGATAACGATAGGCTAAGAACACAAGCACTATGGCTGGAATAAGGTATTTTAACTTCTTCATTTACTTCGGGTGAAATTGCTAGTTTGTAGAATTAATTATAGATACATTACAGCAGGCTATCTAGGGTAACAAACTGTTTTAACATGGATAATGTTTCACCTGCCCCTCTAATAAACTACCTTAAAATGGTCCAAGGATTAAAAATACAGCTAAGAACAGCCATAAATTAAGACTCTGTCAAAGATAATTAATGCAAAAAAAATCGCTAGAACATTTAACTACCAAATTAATAGTCTATACTCTTTAGCCTGGCATTTATTATGGGTAGAAGATGTTGGGTCGTTTTAGTTTTGAGAGAAAGAAGACTTCGTACTAGCGAATTTCTCTGAAAGACAAAACGACCTCTACTGAAGTAGGTATGAGGTTTTACCCAGATTTTGTTAGATTGAGGCTCTTTGAGAGTTTTGATCTGGGGAGGTTACGAAAATAAGGGAAAAGGGAAATGTCAGACGCTATTATAATGACAGCGACTTTCCAAAGGGTAAACGTTGTAAGACAGGCAGAAGGAATTCAATTCTTGAAAAATTTGATAGATGAACTGACCTTCACTTACGAAAGTGATAGTGCCACAATTAGCGGGCCACAAGCAATCTTAGAGCAGTTTATCGAAACAGCTCATCTGGACAAATACGATCACAGCGTCAAGGGCGGAGAAGAAGACATAGACATGTAGCTCTTTTCAAAGCGCCCCTACACCTTAGTAGAGGCGTTTTGTTTTTAACTTGTAGAACATTCTTCAAACAATAGCCTTCTGCTAAGGCTTCCAAATTATGGCTAAAACAACCTCCAATTGACAGTGATTCTATGATTTAATATCTAGATGTCGCCTTTATTGCTCTTTCTTAATTTATATACTTGGGTAGAAGATTCTTTTACGCGCACGGACAAATGCATCAAGCTGTAGTTGTCCGTGCCCGTAAGGGGTTAAAATAATTTATTCAGGTTTTTCCCCAGTGGAGATTAAAATGTCTGACAATGTTCTTCGTATATCAATGCCAATTACCATTGTGCTACCCTCAGAACTCTTGAAGTTTGACTCCCAAATATGCTCTAGGAATAGTAACCCACAAGTAAGATCTCTATTTTCATCTCTCTTCCAATTCGGAATCGAGCACATTCATATCCCTGCTTGTGGTCCATGTTTGGCCGCGCTGCAGGAGATACGAACAAATAGAGTACTGGCAGTCGGAGCAAGTACTCAAATTTCTCCAATCAATTGGTTGAGTGCTGAAAGATTAACTATTCAGAGATATTTGATTAAAACATCCTCCGAGCATCTACCGACCGGTTTAAGGCTAGTAACTACTGCCGATTTAAATGAGCGGGACTTTGAATATATCCAAGCAAGTGGATTGACAGAAGTCATCTCTTCCTGCAGACGAAATGATGTAAAGCGATATACTGGGTTCAGTAGTCCTCCACTTAGAAGGAACTGGAAGCGAAAACTCAGCTCTGTTGGCTGTACCGCGACATCCAACGTCCAAAGAAGTGAGGGCTTAGAACTACTTAGGGCCTATCAAGAGAGGTTTTGTTGAAAGCTCATACCTTACTCGGACGCTATGAGTGCCAACCTCGAGGTTTTCAAACCCCTTGCGAGGCACTTTTTATATTCGAGCTCTCTCCCACATCTCGCTAAACTTCCCACCCTTATCTCTCAAATATTCAAAACTCCCCTCTTCAACCAAACACCCTTCATCCATTACAAATATTCTGTCTGCTCTTTTAATTGTACTTAGTCTATGAGCTATAATTACCAAGGTTATATCCTTTAGCTCTGAGAATAAGACATCTTGAATTTGTTTTTCTGTAATACTATCTAAGGCGCTTGTAGCCTCATCTAAAAGCAATATCTTCGCTTCTCTAACTAAGGCTCTAGCGATTCCGATCCTTTGTCTCTGCCCACCTGATAGCTTAAGTCCCCTTTCTCCAACAATAGTAAGATCTCTATCTCGAAGATTCTCTATAAAATTTAGAACGCCCGAATTCCTTAAAGCCAATTCATATTTAGCACTCTCTATGTCAAGCCTACCTAAAAGAATATTCTCTCTTAATGTACCATCAAACAACTCTATTTCCTGAGGCACGTAAGACAAATGTTTTAACCACCCTGCCTGACTGAAGTTATAAATGTTCTCTCCATCAAGATTAATTTCTCCACTATCTGGAGTGTAGAGCTTTAACAAAAGCTTAATGAGAGTAGTCTTTCCAGCTCCACTCTGACCGACTAAAGCAAAACGTTTGTTTCTCTCAATCTTAAAAGATAAATTTCTTAATGCGTCCTTTCCTTTACCATAAGAAAAACTTAAATTATTTATACTTAACTCTTTCCAAAAAGAAGGTATCTCTTTTATCTTACGACCATCCTCATCAAGCGATACCTCTCTTGCAGTATCACAAAGATTGGCAAATCTTTTTAATCCTGAGAGATAATCATAAATCCTATCTTGAGCTACAGATAATCCTTCAAGACTATTCCACGTATAAATAAATAACATCAAAAGACTTGAATAAGCCCCTGGAGTAAGGTTGTTTAAAGTAAGATCGCGAAATCCCCATACGACGAGAAACACCAAAAAAGTAGAGGTAATGAGATTAACCTTTGTCCACTTTTTAAAATTTGCTTCATAAATATATAAAGCGGAGTCTCTAGCGCCATCTTCCAATATCCTACCCTGAGACTCTAAGTATGGCTCTAAAGATAAAGCTTTTATAGTAAGAGCTGACGAACTAAACTCATAGAACCTCGCTAATAACTTAGAATATGTTTCTCTATATTCCTTGAAGCAGGCGACCAAAGGCTTCCCAAAGTGCCAAGCTGAAAAAAGATAAAGAAAAACAAACAGAACAATTAAGGCAGCATAATATATTGGCCCCTCAAAAATCAGTACCATTAAAAAAGCACCGATAAGATTTCCGACTACAGGTATCATCTGCCATCTAAATAAGATGATAAGCTCAAATAAACCTCTCCTACCCTCACTTACAACATCAATCTTTCGCCCACTTGATTGATCCATGTGCCAAGACATTGGCATAGAATTTAAAAGCTTCATACCTAAGAGAGCTAAAGATCTACTCGAATTCTCGGAAACTATGGACTCCAACTTAAAAATCCAAGGAGTAGAAAGTAGAACGACGTAGAGGGAAAGATAGGCTATGGCTATCGAATTATAATATCCCGAATGAGAAGCGATTCGATTGCTTACATACCCATCTAAAAAATACCCCAAAAAAGCAGGTAGAAGCGCAAACACGGAATATCTAAATACTCTATATATAAAGAATGGGAAAAGAACATTCTTATAAGGGATGATAAAATACATAATCCAAGAAAAGACATTTGCCCCCCTAGGAGGCATGGCTTTCGGATCTAGGGTTTTAATTTGGATTAAATCGGAATTCATGCGCAGTTTTAACTAAATATATGAGGCCATTTAAATGCTTTTGATAACATAGAAAAAGAGGGGGTTACAGATCTATGAACCTCCTCTCAATAAGCCTGCCACGCGCATCACAACTCCAATCTTCCTACCCTGATTAGAATCTTTATAAAATATACGAACAAAACGGTACCGATACTAAGATTTTTGGAGGCTAGCCGTTTGAACAGAATACAACATATTTATGATTTAACCAATTTTTCAACCCATTTACCAATAGATTATAATTTCCTATGTGCTCTTTGGTTAGTGTATAATGAGTATATAAAGATACTTCAAAAGAGGCTAATGACTAAGAAGGAAATAAATTCTGATAAATCAAAGGAAGTTAAAGATGCAAATACTTGTATGGCACTTGGGGCCGGCGTCGGAGTTTTTGGTACCGCTGGGGCCATCGTAAGTGGGGCAGTATGCCCTTTGTGTATCTTTGTTGCTCCAGGGCTAGTGGGATATGGGGCATATAGGAGATGGAAGGCCACTAAGGAATCTGATACTAGGAACAAGCCTGTGAATAAGTAAAACCGGAGCAGTAGAAGCAAAACGCATACCCTAAAAGCCTTCTTCTCCGCAATTATTGCAACTACCCCATCTAAACCCCATAGATCACTTCATGACCTAACATTTCCCCCAATACCTTCTATTTGGTAAAGGATATACAATATTTAGCATCGTCTCCTTAAAAGGATCATTAATGAACATCCCAAACGATAGAAACAAGCTCTTCGATTCCCTGTACAAAACAGAAGGTAAAATCGCTTTAATTACTGGTGGAGCTTCGGGGATGGGGCTCGCTGCGAGTGAACTATTTTGTGCCTCAGGAATGAAAGTTTATATTTTGGACTTTAATGATGAGCTAGCTAACAGTGAATCCAAAAGAATAAACTCCTCTGGATACTCTGGTGAATGCAAATTTTATAAATTAGATGTTACGGACAAAACACTTTGTGAATCTGTTGTAGCAGAGATTGCTAAAGAGAATAGTGGGAGAATAGATGTCCTATATACTTGTGCTGGGCTTTCAATTAGAGATGCCAACATGGATGAAGCCATGAGAGATCGCCTATGGAAAGTCAACGTAGATGGCACAAAAAATACGTGTCAGGCAGTACTTCCCTACATGAGAAAAAATAACTTTGGTCGTATTATTAACATGGGAAGCGTAGTGGGTTATCCGCATATCGAATTCCCACTTGGCACTCTTTATAAAGAAAGTAAAAAAGAGGTTCACGATTATACGCAAAAGTTAGCCTTAGAAGTTGCCACAGTAGGTATTACAGTAAACGCGCTTGCTCCAGGTCGAGTGCTTACAGCGCTTGTTACTAAGCCAGGAGCTGGCTGGGTAGCTCTCGCAGAAGACCCCATTGAAGCATTTAGAAATGGTTGCTCCACTCAAGCTTCTGGTACAATGTTAATGCCTGAAGAAGTAGCGATGATGGCCCTAAATCTATGTTCTCCGCTTATGTGTAATGTAACAGGTACTGTAGTTGATATGACTAGCGGCTGGGGCACCGCAGGACATATGCCATATACGTCAGAGAATATGCCTCCAGCCTTTCTTCCATTTAGAGACTGGGCACAGACCACAACAGAAACAAAAATTAAACCTTAAGTATTTAAATTAATAGAAAAGTAAAGGATATATGAAACTCGGTAGAATATTTACAAGTAAAGAATCTCTTCAACATTTTTTTGTAGGACAAGATAACAACCTATTCTTAGTTCCAACAGAAAAGTTTCCCTCAAACTTTAATCCCTTAAAAAAAGAAGATCGAGCCGACTTAGAGACCTTAATATCTTCTGGATTTGAGTTCTCTAAAGTAAAAGAAGACGCTGTTTTAGCTCCCCCTATAGATCCTAGCGGCATCGCTTGTATTGGGATGAACTACAGAGGACATGCAGAGGAATGTGGAGCAGATTGGAAAAGCTTTATTGCTCCAACCATATTCGGACGATCCTTAACCTCTTTAAATAGCCCTAACGCTCATGTTGTAATTCCGAAACCTTACACCTTTAGAAATCAAGCAATTGGAGACGGTATTACAAAGTTCGATTATGAAGCTGAATTAGCAGTTGTGATCGGAAAGCCTTGTTATAGCGTTACGCCTGAGGAAGCCTTAGACTATGTAGCGGGTTATATGGTTGCTGGAGACTATTCTGAACGCACTCGTCAAATTCAAAATGGATCTGCTCAATGGCATGCAGGAAAATGTATGCCTACTAGTTTTACTACAGGCCCCTACTTAGTAACGAACGATGAAGTTAGCGATCCTCAAGACTTAAGATTACAACTTTGGGTGAATGGTGAGCTTCGACAAGATGATTCAACTTCAGGTATGATTTTTAGTATTGCGGAATGCATTAGCGCACTCAGTCAAACAGATTTACTACCCCCAGGATTTACGATCTCTACTGGCACTCCGAAGGGAGTAGTAGTGAAAGCCACACCTGATCAAATTATTTACCCTTGGTTAAAAGCAGGAGATATTGTTAAGACCAAAATTTACAATGATACAGTTGATCTAGGCACACAAGTGCAAACTTGCGTTGATGAAGATTCTACTTGGATAGAGTTTTTCAGGTCAGGCAAGAAATATCGTGGTCTAGAATTCCACACAAAATCTTAAGGTTCCTATATTTTTAAAGGCATTGAGATGCTGTGACCCAACGTCATACTGGTAGATCAAGGACTCTAACGGCACAGCATAAGACTATCTTTCTAAAATAGCCCTTTTCACCACAGGATCACTACTATTTTCCATACCCTCTTTTAAACTTTTCAGTATCTTATTGGTACTGACAAGTTCTGCTGCTTTTAAGCTAAACCTATGCTTAGCGTCTGAATTTTTAATTTTATCTAAACCTCTAATAATAACTCTTGCCAGGCCAAGCCTCTCAGAGTGGTTTAAATCTTCTTCAAGATTAGAAATTACATCTTCTCGATCAGAGTACTGTAACAATAAGCCTTCTGCTCTGAGGGATACAAAAGGTGGATAATCAACTAGCCTTAATTCAAGCAAGTCTGCGACTAATGCATCTTCTGAAGAATAATTTTTCTCAAGCTCTGCAAAAGTTGGAACCTTGTGCCGATCAGATAACAAAAGTTTTAAACTAGCCGAACTAGTCTGAGCACAAGCGGTACTTAAAGAAAGTACTACAAAGGCCAATATCTTGATGCCGGAATTTTTCATTTTAATTATCCTGATTTATTTAATTTACAACTGCTTGTATGTTTAACACATCTACTTGTTCAGCAGTAAGCGTTTGCTGTGGAACGCTAAAGTCGCTTGACGCAATGGGAAACATCAAATTAGAGACTATTCCATTCGATTCACATTCCACATAAGTTCCACATGTCGCAGTATCTCCCAAAGGATCTTGCCCCTCGAAAGAGTTCTCACTATCACTGGATTTTTCAACCACATGAAATAAACCAAGATAGTGCCCTACTTCATGAGCCATAGTCTCTCCCATAACCCTGACTTCTAAGGTATCTAAAAAAGCATTTCCACCTTGATGAGCTTCCAAGCTAATTGCCACTGCGGATTTTTCACTTGGGAAATATGGGCCAGGCAAACCTCCACTTACTCCTAACACTACCAAATCATTAAATTCCACTCCTGTAACCGTTGAGCCAATCACAACGTTTACCGCATCTAAACGATTAGAGATAGACTGTGAAAGGTTTTCGTATAGAGTATCACCAAATATGGGAGCATTTAAAGTACTGTTCGCAGTACTGTTAGAAATAATCCTGAAATCTAAAATTATGCCTGCCGTAGAATATATCGCTGACCAAATATTTAAAGCTTCATTAATTTGAGCCATCGCAGCTACAGATGCGTCTCCTTGAAGAAATACATTAACTTTCAGATTACCAGCAGCATAACTTAAATCATTCTTTAAAACGATTCTACCACTTAGCGTACTACCTCCAAGCGAAAATAAAAGTTGAGTATATTTTTCAAGGTCAATAGTCACATCCCGGCCACGAGTAGGGTAAGATAAAGCATTTACTATGTCATTACCGCTTAGTCCATAACTTCTAGTAGGTGAATCTGCAAAATTTAAAAGGTCTATGCCATCAGAATTACTAAGGCTTACGGTTAAAAAATTTGCTGTGCTTGTAGAAAAGGTTTGTGACTGAAAAGATAAATTTGATATGGCTACATTATCTGGATTGGTCAAACTAAAAACAACAGTCGCAGTACCATCAGCATCAATTGGAGCACTAAAGCTAACCTCTCTTCTACTCCCTATTTCAGGAGCAGGAACCTCAACTTCAACTGCATTTATAGGAAAATCAGCACCACCCTCTCCACCAGCCCCACCTCCAACACCTCCTCCATTTATCGTACTACCCCCACCTTGAGCAACTGGATCACCTGAAGCACTAGAACTAGGACCCCTTAGACCATTCGAAGACCCGCTACCT
>CAYGUX010000033.1:0-28019 GCA_964353175.1 uncultured Bdellovibrionales bacterium
TTCCCCCCTGTCCAGTCAAGGTGTGAAAAAGGGGTATCCCCTATCTTCCGCATTTCATTTGTGCAGACTGGGTGATTCCCCTCCCCTTTTTCAACCTTGACAGTCCTTACCCCCTTAAACTCGCAGGACGCTCATCGGCGCAGCCTAGAAAGGTATTAATTTAAAAAATTTATGCCTTCAATAATAAAAGGAAAGAATAAGATGGAAAAACAAATAACATTAAGAATGGATACATTACGAAAACTGCAATCAATTAAAAACATTTTAGAAAGTATAGAAATAAGAAAACTTTATAAGCCTAGGTTAATGCGCAAATTAATAGATCGACTAGACGACATCGCAGATGATTTACAAATAGACCTGCCTGGTGCGTTTGATTTGGGGAATGAGGAGAATTATGGAAGATGACAATTGAATAAAAGAAGGAATTGTAGGGGATAGAACCGCTACAATTGCTCTTTTTTGTAGCGGAACAGCTTACGCTATTCGATACCGAAGAAAGGAGGAAGGCGAAGTGGCTGATCCGGAAGAATCATCACGCCGACCATCGGTGAACCTTCAGTCACTTCCAGCATCACATTTCGGTGAAAGCCAGATCGTAACTGAATGCCCACTCCCTCTTCGCAACGAAGGACCAAGCTGAAGCAATCCATAGGCTCGAGTGTTACGTCGAGCCCCTCGATCGCCTGAAGATCTTCGACAAGGTTCCCCTTGCGTAGATCATCAGCATCCGCAACTTTCTCGTAGATTGGAGCACCGCCACAATCCACAGAGATGTTGAGGAGACCTTCTCCAATTTGCCCAATTTTGATATGCATCGTAATGCCTTTCGTATGGTTTTAAAACGGTTAAATGGACTGCTTACAGCATAAATGCTCTAAACAGCCCACTTTCCTATTCGTCCAGAAACGCATTTGGCATACCAATAACTGGTTTTCAAAAGCAATTTAAAACTCAAAAAACCTTAAAACTAACCTTTTACCTACAACTGCTCATTATTTGTTATTATAAGTTGGAGATTTTATGTAACATCCCCTCCTTTTTGAAAAAAATCACTACCCTAATTTAAGTTACCTTTCGGTTAGAATCGTCAATTACGGCAATTCCTAGCCTTCCGATAGCCAGCTCCTTCAGCTTCTAAATTACTTTGGAAGATAATCCTATTTTTAGGCGAAACTTTTCCATAGGAATCACAGTTAGGGAGATGATAAATTCTACTATTTTTATTGCCTATTATAGGCAATGTTCCTGAAGAAAGTGTTGCAATTGGTTGCACACTATTGCCAGAGCCATGCCTAAAATCCCAAGGAGGAATCGGATTAGATTGACTCCAGAGGCCACGCTTATCTCTTCTTGCCTCTTCCTCTAAACTCTTAAGGCTAAGGTCATTAGGAGCATACTTTTCATACCACCAGGCATACCCATTTTTTACCATCTCTTGATTAACGTTTGTTCCTTCAGGCAATATTACAACACCAATGGTTCTCTTGTATTTATCCTTACCAAAAACTTCAATAGTAACATTTTTTTTATAGACATTTTGACTTAAAAACTCCTTAGCTCTATTTCCAAAGTCTTGTGACTTTTCAGGAGCATCAATCCCATTTAAGCGAATTTTTTCTCCTACCCCTAAGTGCATTACCGTCAAAGTATCGCCATCATGTACGCCATCATGTACGCCTACAACTAAGCCTGAAAAGGATTCGGCAAAGAGCGTGGAAGGTACTAATAAGCTCAAGATACTTATTAGTATCCATTTCTCTAAGAATATTTTTTTTATTTTATAGATTTGCAAATGCGGAAATATGTTGCGCCAGTTTTTCGCTCTTCTCTGAAAGATCAGCTTCCCAGTCAAGTTCGTTTTTTTCATGAGGTAGAGGTTTGAGACTTGCCTCAAGAATTTCTATAGCCTTAATCTCAAGCTCTTTTCTCATAGTGAATTACATAGCCGTTACATAAGATTCTCAAGTAATATCAGATTGTTATAAAAGAATAAACCCTTAAAGCAAAATCACAGTCACATAAGAGAAGTGAACATAAACGGTCTCTTAGAAAGTTATCGTCCAATAAATATCACGCCCATTGCCCCAAATTCTCTATGGAAATTTGGGGATAATTCAAATGAAAAACTACGGTTCCCTATAAGAACTAGAGGCTTATCCTAATAATTATCTGAAATCCCCTTAGTCCTTATGTCAAGTTTTTTTGTTGTAAAACCTGACAATACCCAGATTAAGCACCTAAAATTACATTGTTTTCACTATCCTTATACGGGAATCTCCCCATAACCTAAAGATAGTGATGCAATGTCTTCATGATAATTTCTCCAACACAGGCTGTCCATAATCATACCTGGAACTAATTCGCCACAATCTGCATTTTGTGTCAATTTAGTCCCATTTAGGAGAATAGAAAGAGAGATGTTTAGAGAAAATGCTTCTAAGAAGTTGGGGTTGTAAACGCCTACCTACTATTCCAACCTCTTATTTACTTCCTTCCAACACTACAGGTTCAAACCCATTCGTACTAGCTTTCATAATATGTACCGGAGCTTTGAAGTATTTATCTCCTGCAGCGGTTTCAACATACTCTGTTCTACCTTGTATACCGTCTCTAACTTTTACTGATTTAATTAGATCAAGCATTTGCTCTTTAGAAGGCTTAGTTTCTTTTGTACAGATATTGTCAATTAATAAAGAAGCTACATCATACGCCTCACCTGCAGATTTTAGCTGATTATCATTCTGAAATCTAGCCATAAATCTGTCTTTAAAACTATCACTAACATAATTATTAGCATAAACAGCCCCTTCTAAGACTCCTAAAGATAATTTTACTTCTTGCCTACTTTCCATGAAATCTGAACCAAAAAAAGTATATTGATCACTTCTATCTTTAAATAACTTGGCTAAGGAACTACCTTGACCAGGGAGCATAAACACACCAATAGAATCATACTTGCCCTTAAGAATCTTAGGCAGAATAGGTTTAAAATCAAAGTCATCAGGATTTATTTCTATCACATCAATCGTTTCAAACTTATCCTTAGCACTTTCTAATATACCTGAAACAAGTGCATTTAAATATTGATTCTCTGTTTTAACAATTACTATTCTTTTTTTGCCGCTTGAAACCAAATGATTTACCATTGCGGTACCGAACTCCAAGCCAGTATTAATGTATCGGAAAGAAAAACTTTTACCAACAGGCAACTTAGGATTAATACTATCATTAATGAATGGAATTCTCTTTACTTCAGCTAATGGCGCAATTATTTCTGACATCGGCCCACCAAAAGCATAAACAATATCAATCCCTGATTCCGCTAAACTATGGAAAATAGTGGCCGTTTTAGCTGAATTATACTCACTATCCTCATAAATAAATTGGCACCCATTAACTTTCTCTTTATTGTCTTCCATGGCGAGCGAAATTCCATTTCTCATCGCCACACCAAATTCAGCTGCCACTCCAGATAAAGGAATTACAACACCAATTTTAGTATGTGGTTCAGCCAGAATAGTAGTAAATGGTATACTCAGAAAAAGCTGAATTACAAATGATTTTACAAAGATATTTCTCATATTTCCTGGTAAACAAAAAATTAACATTTAAAAATAGTATAACCTAAAAAACCCAATCCCCGTAATCCGAGGCGCGCGGACTTTAGAAAAGCACCACCTTGGTTTATAGTTACTTAAATTTAGTTAGCGCAAAGAATTTAGTTCAAGGTGTTGTGAACGAAGAATTAAAGTAAATTAAATAGAGAAGAATATCAAGAGTTTTATAAGAGATATTATGAAGAAGATTGGTATCAGGCTAGGATTTTGGCTAACTTGAAGATATGCTGCGATGAGATGTAGTTTATATCTGCAGGAAAACATAAAAACACCTATAAGTAAACCTCTTTTGAAACCCCCAACATCCCCACCAAAGGGGGTTCCCCCCTGTCCAGTCAAGGTGTGAAAAAGGGGTATCCCCTATCTTCCGCATTGCGTTTGCGCAGACTGGGTGATTCCCCTCCCCTTTTTCAAGCTCAACTGCCCTTGCTTTTATACTGCGCGGGACGCTCATCGGCGCTGCCTAGAAAGGTATTAATTTTAAAAATTAAGTACCTTCAATAACAAAAGGAGAAAACAAAGATGAAAACAGAAAAGCAAGACATTTACAGCAAAGTTACTAATCAAATAGAGTTACTAATCAAATAATAGAAGCCATGGAGAAAGGATTAGAAAAAGAAAAATTCTCTCTTCCTTGGTTTGCAATAGATAATGAAAACCCCATGCCTAGAAACGACATATCAAGGCTAGGATATAGAAGAGTAAATATATTATTACTTTGGGCAAGTGCTGAGAAGAACAAAATCAAAGCGGAGTTTGGGGAACATTTAATCAATGGCAAAACCTAGGGGCAAATATAAAGAAGGGAGAAAAGGCTACTCTTATAATCTACTCAGCAGTTAAGTTGAAAGAAATAGAAGGAGAGAATGGGAAAGTAGAGAAATATTTTATGACTAAAGGTAGTCAGTTCCAAAGTAGCCCCGCACCCACGGCCATTAAGTTAAGGATTCTAAGTTAAGTTGTTTAAAACACATATTTTCTAGCGAATTTCTGGAAGTGCAAACTATTCTTATTTTTATAATTGGAAGTAGCTTGCCTCTGTTTTTCTTTGTTTCTAGTTGGTCTTATTAGTGTTGGATAAGCCAAGAATATCTCTTTAGTTTTTTCGATAATCTTCGGATCTTTATTGAATATCATTTCGACAATTTTGTGTTTTATCGTATGGAATGCAATTACCTTGTTTACCTTCTGAGGATGTAGTGTTTTTTTGTTTTGTAGATCTTCCTTAGCTTCTAGGGAGATAATAGTTTCGAGCCCACTAATAAAGACAGAAGATATAGAAATCTTGGTAAACTGCTTCCGTTGATTTGCCGGTAAAATTATCTACAGAGAGCCGACTCTTTAAGAGATGGAAGTAAGTCTCAATACCCCACCTTTTATTATATATCATGGATAAGTCGGAGTATGTATATTTTGATCTGTCCATGAGGTTTGTTACCAGAATTTCAGTTTGCAGAAATAGAAACTTCATTTAAAAGATCATATAGAATTGAGGCCTTAGCTTCTACCTGATTAGATACGCGAACTCGCTCCCCGTTTAGATATTCTATGACTCCAAACTCTTTCTTAGTCTCCTTAGAACTTGGTAATCTTAGCGTCGTACCATCTAAACCTAAAAGCCTATGACCTTTATAAGTTTCGTAATCATCTCGATACATCACATCTAAAACGCATTTTTCATGCAATTCAATAAATGCAGTATGACTTAGTTTGTGTCTAGCTTGACTGAGGGCGCTTGCAGTAATCTGGTAATCTAACTTATCTGTCCATTCGTTAAGAACTAGCTGTAAGGATTTAACGCTCTTTTTAAGTAGAAGCTGAAGAACAACTTTATGGGGCAATTTTCTCGCTCGAGTAAAGTCTTTCTCCAGTCTCTTATGCAGACTCAACCACTTCACATCGTTAACCAAAAAACCCAGGAGTCTTAAAGCACTGTACGTTTTTTTTACCTTCCAGATTCATCATCTCGGTACTCCAACGTATAATATGTTAAACTAACTACCCATACTAACTTATCGCATTCATTGCACTTTTTGACAATAACTTAACTTAATGGCCGTGGCCCCGCACATCTCTAAATGGAGAAACAGGCCCATTGCTCTTTTTAGCTTGCCTAATTGGATATTTATGGATATTTATGGATCTAATTGGATAGCTAAATGGATATTTACTATGAAAGTAGGCTCAATAAAGATAACTCCAGAACTATTGCGGTTAATCTCTCAAATCGATGAGTTCAAAGGATCGTGGAAATCCCTTGTTACGCTGGCACCTGAAAGACTTATTACTCTGAAGCGCATCGCCACCATAGAAAGTATCGGTTCTTCTACTCGTATTGAGGGCTCAAAATTATCCAATAACGAAGTAGAAGAACTTCTTGGTCGCTTGGAATTAAAAACTTTCACAAGTCGTGATGAACAAGAAGTAGCTGGATATGCTCAAACCATGGAGGCCATCTTTGACTCTCATGAATCAATTCTATTTACTGAAAACTTCATCAAACAACTTCACGAAATGCTTCTTCGCTATTCCAATAAGGATGAGCGTCATCGCGGGGAATATAAAAAATTATCTAACAATGTTGAAGCATTCGATCCAGACGGTAACAGCCTTGGAATAATATTTGAAACAGCCTCTCCTTTTGAAACTCCACAAAGAATGCAAGAACTAGTGGCTTGGACACGAGAGGCTCTTGCCGATGGAGCTTGGCACCCATTGATTGTAATAGGGCTCTTTATTGTTGTATTCCTTGAAATTCATCCGTTCCAAGACGGCAACGGTCGACTATCAAGGGTCTTAACAACCTTACTTCTACTAAAAGCGGGTTATTCATATGTTCCCTACAGCTCTCTAGAAAACACCGTAGAAGCTAACAAAGAATCATATTATTTGGCGTTACGAAGAACGCAGGGCACATTACCAAATGATGCACCTGATTTTGAGCCGTGGTTACGATTCTTCCTATTCTCCCTGAAGGCTCAGAAAGAGCGCTTATCTAGCAAAATTGCGAGAGAGCCTCAAATGGAAGGCTTGCATCCTGACGCTCTAAGAATATTGGAAGAAGCTAGGAGAAAAACAAGCATTACTACAAAGGAAGCAGAGACATTAACCTCTGCCCCGAGACCTACAGTAAAGGCAAGACTAAACGAATTAGTAAAGCGGGGGCTGTTAGTAAAACAAGGGCAAGGTAGAGGGTCGTGGTATGGCATACCTAGGCATGACAAAATAAAATAGGCTCATATGAACAAACTCTCAGAAAAAAGCTGCATCCACTGCCAAGGAGGAGTACCTCCAAAACCGCGATGCAAAGAATATTTTCCTTGCGATGAGTCTTTTTTTCTGTCTCTTTTTCTCGCGTCTCCCTTTCCAAAGGTCCTCAGAGCGGTGTGCAAGAGCTTGGTTTCACTGACTTAAAGTTACAAGCCTTCAGAATTATTAGTTTTTGGGAAGATCTTAGTATTTATTTTACTTTTGCATGTTCTAAAAATAGCAATGCATGGCTGAGATGGAGATTTAAAACTAAAACAACTCCGGCCTCCTACCACCCCTTAACCCTCCAAAAGACGAAAAGATTCTAGTGCTGGTCGTTTGATAGTACCCAAAGATCCAAGTACACCAAGAAATGAAACTATAAGGATTATAATCAAACAGATTCCAATAACCTTAAACCAAGGCAGGATCAGCGGCATTTGTAGTAAGTAAGTAGCTAGGATCGCGATGCCTACAATAGAAAAAATTAATCCGGCAATAACTCCAATGACTGATAACACAGCATACTCAGTATAAAGAATACCCCTAATGGTTCCTGCCTTTGCTCCTAGTGTTCTTAATAGAATATTTTCTTCAATCCGAGCTGAACGACTACCCCAAATAATTCCCATCAGAATAACTAAAGCACTAACGACAAGAAGTAAGGTAAGGAAAAGTAGAGCGCTTTTAAGCTGTGCAGTAACATTATCAAGAGTCTTTAGAATTTGCTGAAGATCTATGGCCGAGATGTTACCAAACTTAGTAACAAGAGATCTTTGAAATGTTGCATTCTGACTAGCTGATTCATATCTGGATAATAGAATAATGTTAAAGGGAGCACCATTTAAGGCACCTTCAGGAAATAACATAAAGAAGTTTGGTTTTAGCTGTTGCCAATTGACCTGCCTAACACTACTAACATACGTCTCAATTTCAACCCCCTGTACAGAGAAACTAAGTGTGTCATTTAACTTTAGCCCTAATTTTTTCATCATACCTTCTTCTACAGAGATGGGAATTCGAGAAGTGATGCCACCATTCCAAGTACCAACATATTTTCCTTCTACTATTTTCTCCGAATCATCAAGCTTTTCTCTATAAGAAGAACGATACTCTCTCGTTAGAACCCATTCTGGGATTGATTCTTTCGTTAGTGGATTATTCCTAATCTCTTGAACTGAAATTGAATTAATCCTCGATATTCTCATTTGAACTACAGGCACTTCTGCTAGGACTGGCAAATGATGTGTTTGCATTAGTTCTCTTAAACCTAAAAGCTGATCTTCCTGCACATCAAAGAGCAGAATATTTGCGTTTTTCTCACTATCCAAAAGTGTAAGCTTAGCTACCGACAGATCCTCTGCTAAAATAATAAATAAGATTGAAAATGTTGAAATGCCTATGGCTACTAATAATGTTAAAGTTTGATTATTCGGGCGATATAGATTTCTAATTCCTTGCTTTAAGGAAAAACTAGAACATAATACGGCTGTCCGCCTAGCAAAGACACGAAGCAGGTATGCGATCATCGTTATCCCCATAAAGACTGCGATACAAGCAGCAACATAGATTAAGGAAACAATAAATCTCTTGGATATAAAATAGGCTCCTAACATTAGAGAAACTAACAACAACAAGACAACAGAAATTAGTCTTAGGATCGAATAGCCTTTTATCTTCTGATTGTTCGCAAAAAGATAGGCGCCGTAACTAAAAGCAAAAAGAGAGAAAAGGCCATTTAGAAGCGAGAATACAATAGAATCCCAAGAGAGTGAAAATGGAATAGGCACTGGGGTAATACTAGATAAGATTGTAGGCAAGTAAATCTGTATGCCTATGCCAAATAACATACCGACGATGGTACCAATGCTACCGAATAAGATTATCTGTGCTCCTAGCAGATATATCGTTTGTCTCCTATTGAGTCCTAAGTAGAAAAGAGTCTCTAAAAAAGTCTTTTTATTTTGATAATATACATAAGCTCCAGTTGCTACTCCTAAACCACCAAGAAGAAAGCTTAAGAGAGTACATATATCAAAGAAGTGGTAAGCTATACTTAAATTTCTCTCCAATTTCTCACCTCTCTCTTCATAGCTCTCTAATGATAGGCTTAGTTCGGCGACTTCCTTGTCTAAGCTAGTCTTTATAAACTTAGTTTCTAGGTCTTTTAGGCTTCTAAATAGATATTTATATCTGACTACACTACCTTGCCTAACTAGCTCAGTGCTTAGAATATCACTAAGTGGAATAAAAATACGTGGGGCGACTGCAGATCGGATCTCGGTACTTCCTGGAATTTCATAAATAAATCCCTTGACAACAAATCGCTTTTTACCAAGCAGTATGAAATCTCCTACCTTTAAATCATATTGAGTTTCTAAAGAGCCATCCAATAAGGCATTACCTGATGTTAGAAGACTAGTCAGTGCCTCTGGGGGAGACACCTCTGGTGTTCCATATAAAGGATAGGATTCTGTCACCCCGATGATCTGAAGCAATCGCGTGTTTTCACTCTTCTCAAATAATACCATGGAAGCAAATGAAACTACCTCCGCTCTTTCCAATTGAGTATCAAGTTGCTTTTCTAAATTAGATAGAAACTCCAAAGTCTTTTCATCAGGAGCGTGGCGACTACTTATTACAAAATCCGCCCCGAGAATGGTCTTAGCGTTTTCTTCAACTGAATCACTAATATTATCCTTAAGAGATGTGATTGCGAGGAGGGCTGCCGTACCAACGATACAACAAGTGGAAAGAATTGATAGCGATAGTTTTTTTTTCCATGCATCCTTCCAGGCTAGCCTCAATAAATAGTTAAGTTGCATTAAACTAGCACCCCACCTCTAATTGACAAGATTCTATCAGCACGCGAAGCTAGTTCACTATCGTGAGTTACAACGAGAAGGCTCGCATTAAATTCACGCTGTAAGCCAAACATTAGATCCTTGACCTTTGTCGAAGTCTCTAGATCAAGATTACCCGTGGGTTCATCTGCAAAAAGAATCTCCGGTTTTGACATAAATGCTCTAGCAATAGCCACTCGCTGTTGTTCTCCACCCGAGAGCTGACTAGGATAGTGATTTAGTCTGTCACCAAGACCCACGGTAGATAATAAATCTTTAGCAGCTTGAAATGTATCCTTCTCTCCCATTAACCGAGAAGGCACCTCCACATTTTCGATTGCTGTAAGGCTACCTAGTAGTCTAAAGGACTGAAAAATGAAACCAGACCTTAGAAGTCGCAGAGCCGCAAGTTGATCCTCGGATAGCAAATGCAAAGGGTTTTCCTCCAAATAAATTTCTCCCGAATCAGGCTTTTCTAAACCCCCAGCTAGGCTTAGTAAGGTAGTCTTCCCACTTCCTGATGGGCCAGTTAAGGCTAAACTCTCTCCCTTTTTCAAAGAAAAAGTAATATCCTTTACGGCATAAATAGTATCTTCTTTGGTGGTAAAGCATTTTGTAACCTTAGAGAACCTTAGTATACTATCTGAGAATTTTATCGTTTCTGACATTTCAATAATTTATTTATGAATTTTTATAACCTTCAACTTTGCCATACTAGGACGTTTGTACCTGTAAGTACAAAGACTTTATTACAGGCAATTGTCTTACTTGGCCTATATATCTGTAGCTTAATGCTTTTTTATACAACTAGCGCCAACGCAGACGATCTATCTGCAAGCAGTCAAAGGACAAAAAAGAAAATCCTGGCCCTAGGTGACAGCCTTACGGCTGGGTATGGTCTTGATATTAGTCAGGCATACCCTTCACAATTAGAGAAAAGACTTTTGGAGAGATCTTATTCCTACGAAGTAATTAATGCAGGAGTTAGTGGAGACACCACAGCAGGAGGTATAAGACGCCTACCCTGGTTATTTAAACAAGACATTTCAATTTTAATTCTAGCTCTTGGTGCTAATGACGGCCTTAGAGGATTTTCACCCTCAGTGACCAAGGAAAATCTAGTTAAGATTATAGACCTAGCCCGCAGTATTAATCCTAAGATACAAATACTACTTGCAGGAATGTACGCCCCACCAAATATGGGTGAGACTTTTGGTAAAGCTTATCAGAATGTATTTTCTACTACCGCGAAAGAAAAAAACGTATCCTTCCTTCCATTTCTACTAGCAGGAGTAGCAGGAGAACCCGCTCTCAATCAGGCAGATGGTATTCATCCAAATGAAGAAGGCTATAAGAAGGTCACAGAAGTTATACTCAGGCATCTAGAACCAATGTTGGATGCAGAATAGAAGCTGCCGAATGAAACTGAAATCAACTTTCTAGAAATGTCTTAGAATACGATCTGTACTCTCATTCTTTTGATCTGGTTTGAAGTAAATTTCGATAAACTGAATTAGATGCCTATCGATATGATAGGCATAGATAACTCGAATGCCAGTATTTGCCCCCCTACCCTTTAAAGATTTACAAGCAAACTTTTTTACCTTGTTTACCACTGGCAATTCAAATCCTAAACTGGGAACTCTAAACGAAAATGGTGGTTGTGGGTGCGTCCTCCCCTCTACAGCGAGTACCCTCTTTAATACCTCAAGATCCTCACGAAGAGAACGAAACTTCTTTAAGAGTTGCTTCATATCTCTCTGAAACTCTAGGATTTCGTCAAACTCCATTACAAATTATTTAATCCTCATTCCTCAACTTCACTATCATCGCGGACAGAATATGCTGGAGTTCTGTAAAACACTAATTCATAATCTATCACTTCTTTCTCTGCAGTGGCTTTCCATGGAATATCATCATGCGAATAATCGCTAAGCCACTTTGCACTTTTATCCGAAAACCTATCTACGACACTATCCAAAACGGTCTTTTCAGCCGCATTCAATTGATTTAAATCTGCCTTTCTTAATGGGATGTATCGTGTTTGAGGGAAGTTGCCATAGGTAGTCTTTAATATACTGAGTTCTTTCTTCTCGACCATATCATTTACAATCTCACTGAACTCCCGTGGAACTGGGCCAAACTGTAATTTACGATAAGTAGCTCCAGTTAACTGCTCTTCAAATAGTTCATAGAAATTAAAGTCTGCAAAATACAGAAGTTTATAGACTACGGTTTCTCCAACATTAGGCCTACCCCCACAACGTTCAAGCAAATATAGAAGCACCTGTTTAAATTTCTCCAGTCGATAATGAGGTATAGATATTCTTTCTTGAATTAGATTTGTTTTCTTACTAGGCGCCTTTTCTAAAACCACCTGAGGCTCACTTTCCAAACCAAGAAGAAAATCAGCAGTAAGACTAAAAATCTCGCAAAGTTTTTTTAGTTCGACACTAGATACCCCACGTTCTCCGTTTTCGATCTGCGAAATTGCAGTCCTAGAAATACCCAACTGACCAGCCAGCTGTTCCTGAGACCAAGAACGCTTGACCCGCTGATCATGTATAATGGTGTTGAGTTCATCTGTCTTATTTGAATTCATCATGTCTTGCTCCGATAGTAATAACAGCATAGCAGATGTTGAATAATCATTCAAATAAATGTTAGATTATCGGATACAGGGAATAGGTTCTTGATCTTATCAAGGCTCATCACCCTTTAGTGTGGGTTGTCGCTACAATATTATAGCAAATAAATTATAGGTTGTTTGTTGTTAAAAATAGAAGGCTAGGTTCCGTAGGGGCAATCCCTTGCGGTTGCCCTCCCCTAAGTCACTGTATTGATTCAGTTCATGGGCGACCGCAAGGGGTCGCCCCTACAAATTAGATAGCCAAGTAATTAAGGCTAAATAGAGTGTTCCGAATAGAAATACTATCACTTTCTTTAGTACCCACTCTAAAGGGCGAATAGCCCTTAGTGTTGATTTTACTTTTGCATGTTCTAAAAATAGCAATTCACGCCTTATATAGAGATTTATGTGAACAAAAAAAGGTAGCCACGCGCCGTTTTTTCTTTTAATTTTTCAGACTCTTTTGGTTGGTTGTTTCTAAATTTCTCCAAAAGGGCAAACTATCAGTGTTTGTGCGAATGGCGGTGATCTTCTGTTTCCTTGCATTGAATGTATCACCAATCAAAACCCCGCCACCCGTTCCATCATAAGCTGCCCCAAGGCTTTAGTTTTTCTATCATCAAGACCAATAGTAGAAATGGATCCTAGGGCGTTTGAGACTTCATTTTTTAAAGTTAATGCTATGCTATCAATGATACTGCTTTCAATGCCGTGCCGTTTAGAAAAATTAACTATATCCTTATAACGGACGTTACTCTTCTTACCTTCTAAATGAAGTGCCATTTCTTTATCTCCGTATGGGTATGTAGATAATAAATCATAGGCGGGGGAGAGAATAGTCCTATCTGTGTTGTGATATTTTAATATGCTAATATTTTTTGCATGTAGATCGCCGTTCCCAATAAAATAACTATACATGTAACGTCTGATTAACTTTGAAATCTCTAAAATTGGACTTGAACAGACTTCCTCTATGACCTCTGCAACTTCTCGCATAGAAATACGATATTTCTCACTGGGGTAAACGTTTAGCAACTGACAAATGTCCTCTTGGTGAATTTTCTTTATCGTTTTATTTTTTTTACCAAAAACCCTGTCGAATCTTTCGATAAGTAGGCCTGGATTTGAGTCTTTATCAAAAACCATTTCTACGGAAGGGACTTCTATTCCGCAATTTTTAGCAAGACTCATGAAAAGCAACTCATTTGCAACTAAGCAAGAGTACTCCTTTGGCTCTAACTTTAAGATATATTCAGCCCTAGAGCTCAAGAGCTTTAAGGGAAAGGAAATCATGCCAGCAGATATTTTTGGATAAACCCCAGAGATGCTTACATCCTTAGCTTTGTCATCATAGTTATCTCCAAGTATGCTTTTTTCAAATAAGTCCAAGAAGTTAACATCGCGTATTGATATTCTTTGATCTTTAGATTTGCTTAGATAATCACTAATGTCTTTTTTATTGGAAACAAAAACGTCACCAATACAATTGGTTCCTCCAGCTATAACGAGAGTGAACAAGTCATCCAGTGACGTTTTTGCCACTTGGCCTAAGGCCTGCAATCTTCTACCTTCTGGTAGCAAGTTTGCAAAATATGGATGAAGATTTGTTCCTTGAGTAGTGTAGATTTTTTTACTAACAGGAAGAGAGAATGTAATCCCTATAATGTTGTTCTTGCTGGCATAATCTAGAAAAGCTTCATCGTATTCAAACGCAGATCCATTATCTATTCTCTTAATTTTGCCTGCTAACTTTTCATCAAAAAATACAAACGCTTCATTAAGATCCTTTACTTCACTTAATTTCATCGCTACCTCTTAACTTTTCAGAGATAGAGATGCCTTCCTTTCCTCTTTGAACATTAAATTCAAGTCCTAAGACTTTCATAACTGAAAGCAGACTAGATAATCTCAAAGTTTCCTTGCCTCTTTCTAACTGGGAAATAAAATTAATCCCTGTCTTAGAAAACTGGGCCAATTCTGTCTGAGTAAGTTTATTAAGCTTCCTCTCTTTCTTAATAACCTCAGCTAAGTTTTGATACGGACTATTCATTAAATTAATCTGATCGAGTGATTATTTGGTCATGGTACCACTTTGAGAATGGAAATGCCAGTTTTTTCACTCTAACGAGGTAAAAAGAGAGGAAGTGGATTTATAGGGTTGCATAATGGCTCTATTTCACGCGAACAGATGAAAATTGCCAGACATTCTTTTTTGTGAATAGTGTTAACTTCTAAAGGCTAGGTTTCACTGGCTTAAAGTTATAAGCCTAGAGAATTATTAGTTTTTGGGAAGAGCTCTCTTAGTATTGATTTTATTTTTGCATGTTCTAAGAATACAAATTCTCGCCAAAAAATGTGAATTAGATCTAGAACAACTCCATATCACTATCGTCATACCCGGCCTCAGTGGACCTTGATGCGCTCTCCGTGGATTCTTCTCCTGTAGATTCTTCTGATGAATCGTATAGTGATGGGAATTCTATAGTTTTAGTTCTAGTCGCAGCTGTTCCCGTTCCGCCTGTCGTACCAGCACCACCGCCTGCCGCAGTTCCAGCGCCGTCCCTCCAGCTACGCGTGGCACAACCAAGGTCTCCGAAATACAAACTAATTAAGGCAGAAATAGTCGCAGCGCCTACTGCTACTACAAAAATATTTTTTGCTTGGCGGCCCTCACCGAACACACTCATCGCAAAAGCAACTACTCCAGCTACTGTAAATAAAAGCCCACCAAAGTTCCCCTCAACCAATTCAGTTAAATCACAATAGACCTCTCTAATAGCTCCGCCAGCAAAAGGCTCTGAGGTATATGCACCTTCCCAAGGTTCCTCACCCTGAGCTTCAGCCAAACTGAGATAGCTCAAGCTTAGCAACAAACAAAAAATTAAATTAACTATTGTATTCTTCAATTGTAGTTACTTTATTAAAATAAATCTAAATCTGAATTCTCGTCTTCCAATTGCTCATTAGTAACATCAGACTCTTTAACCACATCCTCAGATTCTTCTGATTCTTCCGATTTATTATATAAAGAGATGAAACTCTTCGCAGCCTGTTCAGGATCAAATTTACTAACCTCGGCCGAACTAATAGACTTTGCCGCTACTCTAGCTGCTCCTCCAGCTCCAGCTCCACCACCTGCTCCGCCACTACATTTGTTTGCCGCATCAGGAAAATGTAATGATAATACCGCAGAGATTCCAAATGCTCCGATAGCTGTCACTAAACATGAATACATCGCCTTCATATTTCCAAAAGCAGCGGAAGCAATCCCTCCAACTCCTGCAGCAGCCATCAATAAGCCACCTAAATTACCTTGCATATGAGCGCAGATTTCTTCAATAGCAAAATCAACACTTGCTAAGGCATGCGCGGTGGGAATGTAGAGTATTAAAGCGAAACAACTAACGATAGAAAAACCTATTATCTTTAACATATTTTTTTTCATATCTACCTATTTAACTCTGCTTTAACTCTAGTATATAAATTCATTTATTAAATCCAATTACCCACAAGATAGGCTAGGGAAAAACTTCTCTACGATCCCTGGGAAGATATATATCCCTACGGATACAAAGACTAATATCCAAGCATTTCTAAATGACCCAACAATAGCTGAAAAAATTGCGAATACACCCGCAAGTATAGTCAGCAAGGAACCAAAGTCCTTAGTAAGAACTTCACCCAATAGACTACACGCTGAGTTCTTAAAAATCTCAGCTCCCTGCTGCGCACTCACAGAGCTTGCGACAGAGCAAATAGCCATCACTACAAAAAAATAATATATTTTTTTCATCCAACTATTCACAACTCCTCCTACAAACATGAATCAAACCAAAGTTCTTGATAAGTCTGAAGAATATACGATCCAATCGATACCACCACTAAGGACCAAGCCATCTTCATACCACCCATAGCAGAAGCTATTATCGCTCCCACTCCCGCAATCGCCGCAAAAAGAGATCCCAAATCACCAGCTATTTCAGTTAGGAACTTTCCACAAAGTTCTTTATACTTCTCACCCGTATATGCATGTGCATCTTTCTGAAAAAACACTAGCAACATCATTATTAAGCATATGCGTGCAACTCTAATAATATCTTGCCTACCTTCAAAAATCATGAAGACTCTTACACCTGCATCCACATACAGATCTTTAAATATGCTCATAACCTATAACCCTTGACCACCGCCTACTAATTCCACACCACCGACTGAATACGCTTCGTAACCAGTCCCAAAGAATAGTGACACTAAAGCTCTCAATATAAATGCCCCTACAGCTACGAATAGTAAGGAAATCGCTGCTTTGTATGCACCAAAGGCACCCGCCACAATCGCTCCGATTCCAGCACTTATCATCACTAGAGCTCCAAATGATCCTTCAATAAATCTCAATAAATTACCAGTAGCATACCTCTCTAATTCACCATCATAATTAGGGTCTAGTTCCTCTGGAGCCTCCGCCGACGCAAGCTCTGGGTCTAGAGCATTAACTCTAGGTTGCTCTGGATCACTATCTTGTAAAGGAAATGGGCCTATAGCAGGGATGATTGTCTGCTCTGGGAAAAAATGCTGGCTGTACTGAGGAGTCAAATCCTGTAAGTACTGAGGCTGATCTAAGGGACCAGCTGGCTCAGGATCCTGCTCTGATCTCACAAGCTCCGCTCCGCCACCAGCCATAAGGATGAACCCAGCTATAAGGAATAAGGCATTCAAATTTCGCTTTATTATAAGGTTCATCACTACAAGCTCCTTTGGGCTATTTAAATTAACAGCTACCTTGAAATAATTGTATCCAAGACCTTAGAATAAATGCACCAATTGATACTACAACTAAGGACCAAGCCATTTTAAAGCCCCCTAAAGCAGCAGCTAATATCGCAGCTACTCCAGCAACTGCCGCGATCATGGCTCCAAATGCACCCTCTACTAATAGAAGCATCTTTCCACATGCCGCACCGAAAGTTCCTGATCCAGCGTATGCATTCTCTGCACCCACTGAAGCAATAAGCACTACACCTACCGCGAACAGGAAAGCTCTCTGCAATTGGCTAGGAGCAAATAAGAATTTTACACAGGCTTCTGTATATCTATTTTTTAAGTTATTTAATTTTATCGAAGTCATTTTTATTACCCTTTTTTCCTTAGACGCTTAACTACTTGTAATAACTTTACTAATGCTCTCTACTCTTAGAGAAACATCTTATATAGAAAGTTATGAACTAATATCTGTAAAATGTATCTTAGTGCTTCGCATGGTATTTAAGTTGCGGTAATTACGGGAGATAGTAGCCTAGCAAAATGCATAGAACTCCGATAAAAGACGAGCTTTCGAGAAAACGGGCACTATATATGTAGAGCGTTATTATGTGGCGGTCCAATGCATTGTAACAAAATAAATGTCACAGTCTCGTTGATTATCTGCATAAAGTTGTTGTAGAATAAACGCAGTTAACGGACTAATTGTGAAATGAAAACTTCAGGAAGAAAAATATTTCTAGTATTGTCTCTGAGCCTTTTGATTGTCTCAGCATTTAGCCCCGTGGCCGAAGCTGGAGTGCTATTTAGAAATAGAAGAAATGTAATCAGAACTACTCAGCCTAGATTCCAAAAACAAAACTATAAGGTCATACGATCCACCGCAGTCATGAAGGCTACTCAAGGTGGTATTTTTAAAGCTCGTGCTTATGGCGGAGTCACTTCGACCATGAAACTAGTTAAGGCTAATGTTAAGTACGAAGAAAAACTAGCTAAATGGGAACTTAAACGCTTTAAAGCCAATAAAAAGCTTGAAGATAAGAGACGTAAAATCAAAGAAAAAGAAGCTCGTCAAAGAGAAAAAGAGTACGCGCGTAAGAAAAAATCATCTAATACGACTACCGCTAAATCTCTGCTAGCTTCAGTAAGTGGATCAGATAAAATTTCCAATCAGCCAGCAGCGCGTGGTGCCTTAGGCCCAGTTGGAAATCAACCAAATTCTTCAAACCCAAAACAAGGCTTCTGGGCATCACTATGGCAAGCCCTACTAGGGAAAAGAGCTTAAGGTTTAGCACAAAGCCAAAGTAATTTATTGGGCATAAAATTTGCCCTTTGCGATATTTTAAGATAAAAATCCTCTGCATATTTCTGTTTTTAACTATCTATACTAGATGGTTTTGAAGAAGAATAAGTTGTAAAATAAGGCCATATACAAAAGAGAACAGGTGCTACTTGGTGGTGCTGGCAGAACTAAAAACCTGCCTCCTGAGTCCCAATCAAAACTCAGAGAGATGGACTAAGGCACTACACCCGCCGACTCTCCCACCCCTGTTCTCTTTTTTCGTTTTATTCGAGGTGTAGCTCAATTGGTAGAGCGTTTGACTAATAGTCAAAAGGTTGTTGGTTCGAGTCCAACCATCCCGATTGCCCCATGGTGTAAAGCCAGCACATCAGAATTTTTTCTGAAGGATCTGGTTAAAAACCAGATGGGGCTCTTTTAAAAGGTTTTTTACAACTTATTCTTTCTCATCTACGACGAAAATACCTCTATCCCCTGAAGACACTTAAAGGGTAGATAAAAGCCTAAATTAATTGCTATACTGCTTAGCAATTAATAAAATAAGAGTAGCCGTGAATAGTCCTTTCCAAAATACAAGTAAAAAAATCCTTTCTCTAGAATTTTTCCCGCCAAAAAAAGAAGAGAATCTCATCGATACTAAAAATCTCATGACTAGATTAAGTAAACTTAGTCCAGATTTTATGACTGTTACCTATGGAGCAGGTGGGGGGACTAGATCTTTTACAAAACACCTAGTTGATTTTATCGCCAACAATCTTAAACTTCCAGCAGTTCAACATCTCACCTGCGTAGGACATTCACAAGAGGAAATCAGAGAAATCTTAGATGATCTTAAAGAGCACGGTATTTTAAATATTTTAGCGCTTAGAGGTGATCCCCCTAAAGGTTCTGAAAACTTTATCCCTCAGGAAAATGGATTTAAATCCTCAAGAGACCTAACCGCTTTCATAAAAGACTTAAAAGATTTTAATATCGCCGTAGCTGGATACCCTGAGGGTCACCCGGAAAGACTTTCTGACGAAGAAGAACTTTTATACTTAAAATCTAAAGTTGATGCAGGAGCAGAAGTTATTATCACTCAACTATTCTTCGACAACTCTCACTATTTTTCCTACGTAGAAAAATGTAGAGAAATAGGTATCAATATTCCCATTCTCCCAGGACTAATGCCAATCTCAAATGTTGCTCAATTAGAGCGATTTACATCTATGTGCGGGGCTATCATACCAGATGATCTAAGAAGTGCCTTGAGTGAAATTAAGGATGATCCAGAGGCAGTAGTAAACTTTGGAATAGAATTCGCAGTTAAACAAGCCAAAGATCTACTTAAAGGTGGGGCTCCAGGCCTTCACTTATACACCTTAAATAAGTCTAAGCAGGTAGAAGAAATCATTAATCAACTCGGACAATGGCGCTAGATGTTTCTTCCACTTGGTGATGACAATTCAAGAAGAAGATCCTTCCCCTTTCTTACTATAACCATTATCGGCATCAATGCTTTTATATGGTACCTTCAACTCGTACTAGGTGATAGCTTTACCAATGGTTATAGCGTGGTGCCAAAGGAACTTTTTACTGGCGCCGACATTATTGGTAGAGAAACGATCTTAGCCGGCGCACATAAAATTAGCTATCAGCTTTATCAAGGTCCTACTCCTATCTACTTGACAATACTATCTTCAATGTTCATGCATGGCTCTTGGCCTCATATCATTGGGAATATGCTTTACTTATTTATATTCGGAGATCAGATCGAAGACGTACTTGGGAAATTTCGATACATCCTTTTTTACTTAAGTTGTGGAACCATCGCTACTCTTGCCCATGCTTACGGTGATCCTAACTCTGTAATTCCATCACTAGGAGCATCTGGAGCGATTGCTGGCGTCCTTGGTGCCTACCTTATCTACCAACCCAATAACAATGTTAAGGTGATCTTCTTAAGGCAAATTAGACATGTCCCAGCATACGTTGTATTAGGTTCATGGTTCGCCCTTCAAGTAGTCTCACAGATTTCACCTGTCGATAGTAGTGGCGGTGGTGTGGCATACCTAGCCCATATTGGCGGTTTTATAGCCGGCATCTTACTTTTACCTATCCTTAGAAGAAGATAATATGAAATCTCGTTTTTCAAAGCTATGTGATTTTTCTTTCTACCTAACGGTCTTTGTCATCCTATGGGGGGCACTAGTTAGAATTACTCACTCGGGTGCTGGATGTGGGAGACACTGGCCACTTTGTGATGGTCAAGTGATTCCACTAGCACCTTCTACTGAGATGCTAATTGAATTTACCCATAGAGTGACGAGTGGAGCTAGTGCCATTTTTGTTTTTGCCTTATACTTTATTGCTAAAAAAACAAGCGCGGATAAAAGTCTCCACAAGGCAGCCCTTTTCGCTACTATCTTTATGGGTATCGAAGTACTTCTAGGAGCGTCACTAGTCCTATTTGCTTGGGTGAAGGATAATTCCTCAAGTACCAGAGCTACCGTAATGGGTCTTCATTTAGTCAACAGTTTTCTACTTATTGCAAGTTTATATCTAGTAAAACTTTTAAAAGACAAGAAGCTTCGAGTAAAAAGACCTAATGGCCCTGAGATATTACTCCTAATTGGATTTCTACTTATAGCAAGCATGGGAGCCATTACTTCCCTTGGAGACACTATATTTCCAGTTACTGAAGTTGGTGGAGGCGTCGCAAATAGTTTCGCAGATGGTTCTCACTTTTTAATTCAACTAAGAATAGTTCACCCGATCCTCGCCATACTTATAAGCTTCTTTCTGCTTCGCTATGCAATTGGAGAAAGTATGCATTCAAGTAAAAAGTCTCTCTCTATCAGACTGATAGGCCTAATAGTTCTTCAAGTAATTATTGGCGCAAGCACTATCCTACTACTAGCCCCCTCTGTGCTCCAACTAACACACCTTCTAATAGCATTAGGTATATGGTGTACCCTTGTCGCACTGGTGGCAACAGGAGATAGTTCAGAGCACATAGTATAAAAAACAGAAAGGTTAATTACCTAGTCACCATAAACAATAATCTCTTCCTTCCGATATATTCCCGAAAGAATTGACAAAGTCCTGAGATCGCATGAATAGACCGTTGAAATACCATTCTCTTTAGCCACATCACCAATAGCAGAGGAATCCCATTCTGCCGTAAGATCTATTCTTGAAGTTGGAATTTCTATCCTATAGGCCCCTCCTCTCGCAGTTTTGCTACCTAAAGTAGTGCCACGAAGATCCTTACACTCTGGAGTAATAATGTCGGTATAAATCATTCCTGGAGTACAAGACGATAAAATAAAAAGTAAAAATGCACCAAAAAACATATAACTATTTGAATTATGTTTTTTCAAACTAATCACCATATGCGATAGTGTCGGTACTAGAATACACCCCAAACAAATAAGACCTCACGCCCATATCTAGGTGATTTACGACTTTTAAATCTCCGTTCTCCGCCGCCTTTTTCACACCAGCATCACCCCATGATACAAGCCATAAAACAGTATGAGTAGAAGCTACTCCCACTTTCGTTCCCATCTTCGTTTCCCATACATCCCTATCTAAGGGAAACTTAACATCAGTATAAACACAAGATGATAACAAAAGAACTAAGAGCAAACGTGCGACCTTCATAAGACTTTACCTTTTAAGATATAAAAACAGTTTATTAGAAATTAAATTGAAAACTAAACGATAAGGCATAATGCCAAAAAAATAGGTGCTTAGCAAAGATATAAAGGCTATCGAATCACAACTTATGGAACTTGAATCCAAGGATCTGCTATTTCTGGCAGCGTAAAAACTCTGGTTGCAGTGCACTGTTCTAGGACTTCAATCCTTTCTGGTATCTCAAAAAGGTCATCTCTAACTGGATAATATCCCCTTGTAAGAGTGTCCAACAAACTCCTAGTTGGCCTCGACCTACTCATAACTTCAGTTGTTCCAAACCAAACGGTGGTATTATTTCCTGTATCAACTAACTTAGTTTGTACTCGTAATGTTACATCATTTTTAATTTCATCCATATATCCAATAAAGATAAAATCATAGCCTGCATCCCTAGCTTGCTTTAAGGCAATATAATTACCAGTTGAGAAATCCATCTTCTTTCCAGGATATTCCCCTCTATCAAATACCTCCACTATCAACTGATCTGTTGTCTGAAGAATATACCTCTGAAATCCACTAGCTAAGTCATGCCCAAGTCTCAATCGAGGGTTCATTGCTGGGGAAAAATTTACCGGTACTTCGAATGGGATTACTGCGATTCGTGGGATATTACCTTTTTGAAATCGGTCACTTATATAATTTGGCACAACTTGATCGATGTGGGCCTGAATCTTGCATTCTTCCATACCGTAAGGAATTTTTGACAGTGAGCATGCATTTAAGCACATGATCAAAACGAGCAGTAAAGAACTAATAAAAGATTTATGATTTAAGAATGATTTCTTTAAAGGCATAGTATGTTTTCCCTAATCCGATATTTTTTGATTGTAACAGCTTTACTTATGAGTTTACAGAGTTGCAGTAAGCGCTACCAAGATCTTCCAGCCTTTGTGGGCATTCCATTTGAAGATGCCGAAAACTACTCTGTAGGTAGGTTTAAGACGTCTTACATGGCTGATCAGATTCACGCTTATTTTAGGGGAAATGCCGCTGGCCCTATTGCCGTTACTACTTTCGTGGAAATTGACAATCTTTACCAGTCTTCAACCTTCGGAAGGATCCTTGCAGAACAGCTAATTAGCGAGCTAAGTATGCGAGGTTACAACGTAATTGAGATTCGCATGTCCGATGCTGTTCAGATCATAGAAGACCAAGGTGAGCTAGGCTTATCAAGGGAGAGCAATGTAATAAAAGGCAACCAAGATATCTCTGGCCTTGTAGTAGGTACATATGCAGTCTCGCCCAATAGAGTTTATGTAAACTCACGACTGATTGACCCAAGATCTTCAGGAATTCTATCAGTTGGCTCAGTTGAAATGAATAAAACGGAAGAAATTGCCACATTACTTAGAAGTAATTCAGCTCCAACTTCCCTAGAGAGGATTCCTGTAAGACATATAAATTCACAAAATAGTGCACCAGCTCCTGTTTTTTATGAAAATTTTGGTTCCTCAAGCCATGGTCTAAATGTATATGGTGAAAGTTTTGCTAAAAAGCTAGCGCTAGATTCTAAAATCGAAAGTCCGCATGCAGTTCTAGACCCACTTGTTAAGGACAAGGAAGATTCACATGAAGGTGATACGCTTTTAAGTAGCAAGATCACTGAATAAGGGGTAAAAAAAGACCTGGCAGTGTAAAGTAAAGTGTGTAATCACCTAACCCGCATTATTCATGAGAGTAGAATTTTAACTTAAGCTTCAATTCCGAGGCTAAAAAAAGCTTTCCAATATAGAGAAATCTGTTAATTTCATGTTTGTTGGCAAGTTTTTTTAGTAAGGCGTGTAGATTTTAGAATTTTGTTCAGCTTTTTAAAAATGGTGTTTGAATGAGGGCATGGTGTTCCATGTAGACATTAATATTTGTCCACATATTGAAATATTATAATTTAAAGAAGTGAATTTATCCTGACTCTTGAGCTTTACAAAGCAGTTGACTGAACAGTTTTTGAATAGGACAAGAAGAGGCAAACTGCACAAATACTCTTCTAGCGGAATGCCTAACTCTGACAGCGAGCTTTAATATTTTTTCTCTGAGAGTTACTATGCGTGCTTTTGCAAATTGAGTATCGAGACACAGCTGTTTTAATTTTTGCATAAGCCAATAAGCAGCCTGATGTAAGAATAGCCTAAATTGATTTGCAATAAATTTGTGGCAACTTAAACGATCAGACTTGATATCAAGTTTTAACTCCTTAATTCGATTTTCAAAATCTTCCGCTCGTTGGACATAGAACTTGCGATAAACCCATGTCGCAGTTTCAGATAAGTGAGTTACAAGAAAACGATGGTTAGTCCCCTTCTCGCTATGTTCTGCTTTCATGACAATTCTACGAGGCTCATTCCAGCTTCCCGACATATAATAGGTGTCAGCAAATAACCGTGCTTTCTGATTGGTCTGAATATAATGTAGTCTTGCCTGCTCAGCTAGATCTTCTATTTTCCGCTCTAAAACAGCGTTCTTAGCGTAGCCAAAAACATAGCCAATTTTTGAATTCTCACAAAGAGTAATAATCTCAGGCAAAGAAAAACCGCCATCTCCTCTAAGAATGATTCTTACGCTAGGGAATCTTTTCCTAATACAATAAAATAACCATCTCAAAAGTGACTTAACTCCTTTCCCGGAATGGCTGTTGCCAGGACGAAGATGAAGCAATAAAGGATATCCGGTATTAGCATCATTAACCATTACTGGATGATACATGTAGTGAACATAATCTATTCCATTAGGGGAAATGCCGCTGGCCCTATTGCCGTTACTACTTTCGTGGAAATTGACAATCTTTACCAGTCTTCAACCTTCGGAAGGATCCTTGCAGAACAGCTAATTAGCGAGCTAAGTATGCGAGGTTACAACGTAATTGAGATTCGCATGTCCGATGCTGTTCAGATCATAGAAGACCAAGGTGAGCTAGGCTTATCAAGGGAGAGCAATGTAATAAAAGGCAACCAAGATATCTCTGGCCTTGTAGTAGGTACATATGCAGTCTCGCCCAATAGAGTTTATGTAAACTCACGACTGATTGACCCAAGATCTTCAGGAATTCTATCTGTAGGCTCAGTTGAGATGAAAAAGACGGATGAGATAGCAACACTTCTTAGAACAAACTCAGCACCGACATCACTAGAAAGAATTCCTGTTAGGCACATAAATTACCAAACTCAATCGCCTACCCCCGTGTATTTGGAAAATTATGGATCATCAAGTCTTGGCTTAGACATTCATGGCGAAGAGTTCTCTAAAAAGTTAGCTCTCGATATGGCTATAGGTAGTAAACATACTAAATTAGATCAGATCATTATAGATAAAGAAGGGACGGAAAACGAAAAAGACTTAGAATAAAACTCTATAGCCCTAGAATTAAGAAGTAACAATAGAACTTACTGCGGTTTCTCAATTGGTGGCACAAACAACTCTTCGCGCTGCCTCATAATCCCTACCGAGAAACCATCACTTTTTAAAGTCCTCTCACTAAAAGGCAAATCCCTCCTAACCCCAAATCTTTTTAGCAAATATGATAGATGCATATTGTCAGCTACTGACTTAAAATTTTCTTTACAGAAATTAACTCTACCATCTTCCGTCCTAGTAAAATTACCCATCACTCCTCTAAAGGGACCACACTGCCTTCCATAATAAGGATAATCCCATAGATTACTAGCTATATACTCTATATATCTATCTAAAATTCCCTCTCCGGTATTAGCCTCAGGATACCTTCCTATTGCCTCTTCTATTGATTCCACACAAAGTAGGTGATCACTTAAATGTCCGGCTAGAGATTTATCTGGACTATCCAGTAAAACATGAATTTTCTTTGTGAGTTCCTCTAATCTAATTAACTCTCGTGTATACGCTTCATCCAATTTCATAATTGGAGCGATGGGCCAATAATTACGACATTCCAAAATTGGATCTGCTTGACCCTCACTTTGATTCTGCAACTCAAAAAACCTTTTACGAACCTCATCATAAGCTGTCTTAGTAAGTATTGACTTAACTTTAGGCAGGGGCATGTTTCCAAATTTACTAGTAAGCTCACTAGGTAATCTATCAACTAAATCAATTAATCTTAATAAAGAGCTATATGTTCTTAATGCTAAAATAGACCTTTCCCTATCTAGACTATCTAATTTATATTTCTCCTGTAAAAAATCTTTAATAAAAGCCATAACATCTTTGGGAATCGCTATATTGCTAAACTTCTTGTTTAACCAAACCTGATCCAAGTAATAATAAGAGTGATAAAAGTCTGATGACATTCTATCCATAGGTAACTCTCTTTTTTCAGCAATCATAAAAGGTGCAAGCTCTACATATTGCTTCCTATAAAGTTGAAAAGAATTAAATTTAGGATTCCAGGTAACAAAATTATGCTTAAATCCATTTACCCTAAATTTATCAATAAAATAAATTAAGTCCCGCTTAAGAAGGTCCGTATTGATATATATATTTTTTTGGTTATCTCTATTTCCACTATCGGACTTGACTATATTTTTACTATCGCAGGACAAAAGAAATGGAATGATTGCTAACAGTATGAAGAGCAAACTAGTTCGACCAAAGTAATATTTCATAATAAGCGATAAGTTAAAAAGCTCCCTTAAGGAAATAAATCTACACCACAATTCTACCGACTAACACCGAGAATTTCCCTACAAGGCCAAACATTTACATTCTATACCCATCTCCTTAGGACCAGAAGGGACTAAACTACACTCACAAGTAGGGTCAGCATCACAATCACAACCACACTCCTCACATCCTCCGCCTAAAGGAAGTCCAGGTGAAGGTGATCCCATAGGAGACTGTGACGGCGGAGGTGATGGAGACACTGATGGAGACACTGATGGAGACACCGATGGAGACACTGATGGAGAAGGAGAAGGAGTAGGATCACTACAAACATCAATACCCCCAGCAGAGAAACAATCTTGATTAATTGTGCAACATATTTCTCCGCATGCTACCCTTCCCGGAGCACAGCAATTTCCACCTGCCGTACACGTACCATGACAACATAAATCAGTACCGCAAAGTACTTCCCAAGTATTACAACAACGACTAGTCTCAGGATTAGCACAATATGCTGCAGTGCTGCCTCCACCACAACAAGCAGATCCACACTGCTCATAGCCAGGCGAAGGAGGACCACATGAGATCGTTTCTATGCCCAAATCTTGACATGTGAGCACTAACTGATCAGGTCCATACTGTTCACAAGTCCATGCTCCATCACGATACATTACTTCCGGATTACAGCCTGGCAATGCGTACTCACATGCCTGCTCTTCGGATATCAGAGGACAGGAACTAGGGGGCACCACATCATCACAACTTAATCCTGGAACAATTGTAGAAGAAGGTCCCGCACTACCAGAAGGAACTGCGCTTCCAGATGGAGCAGAGCTACCAGAACTAGTTGCACTCGATGAGCTACTAGTACTAGCCGATGGAATACCACTACTAGTACTAGATCCTGAGGGGCTAGGACAGATACAGTATGCGAAAGGGCAAAACGACGAAGCACAATCACCTGAGCCATTACCAGTACAGCAGTCATCACAACTACATGATCCAATAGTTTCAGAAGAATTTGGACTCCCACTAGCACTCTCAATAGGACTATCACTAGGGCTAGGCGATATAAATCCTCCACACACAGGAATCTCCTTGCCATTAGCATCATAAACGACTTCGCAGGAATTCCCTGAAACACAACAAACAGGACATTCGCTACCGCATATGGTCATACCACCTTCACATATCAACCCAGGGTCACACACCCCGGAGGACTCAGAGGGGATTGGACTTGGTGATCCTGTTGGGCCTGAACTTGGTGATCCTGTTGGGCCTGAACTCGGCGATCCTGTTGGGCCTGAACTCGGGAATCCGCTTGGATCTGGGCTTACCGGACCAGTCGAAATTGGACTGACAGATCC
>CAYGUX010000034.1:0-27988 GCA_964353175.1 uncultured Bdellovibrionales bacterium
CCTTTTCTAATCCTGCTATTCGCTTTGTGGCCTGCCGTGAGCATGTCGAAGGGTTAATTGAAAAAAGATTTCTTTAATCCGGCCATGCTGCTGATCATTTGGGTTTTTATCCAAGGGATTTGTGGCATTAGTGGTAGGGCTATGTCTCGGCCCAAGCCTAGGATGGGGTAGTCGCTTTGGAAGAAGGGTGTTAGTAGGGCTGTGATCATTGAGTAGTAGCGGGTGCTGGCTTGTCTTTTTGATTGGTAGTCCGTGAATGCTTCTTTGTAGGTATCCTTACTATTGATGGAATCACTAAGTGCTAAGGCGTCTTCTAGTGCTAGGTTTACCCCTTGTCCTAGATGTGGGCTACTCGCATGAGCTGCATCACCGATAAAAACAACTCTTCCGTTGTGATAAGAGGACATTTTTGAGTGTCTATAGTCGGCGAAAGTGAATTGGTTTAGGTCTGTGATAGTATCAAGTATTTGGTCTAGTTTAGGGGTGAGGTTTCTTACTTCATTTTTCCAATGGTCAATGTTACTTTGAAAAAATATATCTTTTTGATTGCTTGGTATCCCCCAGAAGAAGCTGCAAAGACTATCCTCAACAGGTAGTACGCCGAGTAAATGTTTTGTTCCGCTTACTAATTGCCAGAGTCTAGGGGGAAGGTCTTTCGCGGGTGCTAGAGTCCAAACCGCGGCATAATCATAGGTGTGGACCTTTGTTACTGGAGAAAAGATGGTTCGCATCATGGAGCGTGATCCGTCTGCAGAAATTGCGATGTCGAAGTTAAATTCTTTTCCCTTGAGTGCAATTGATACTTTATCTGAACTCTGTCTGGCGGATGTAATTCTTGCGTCTTCTATGATTTCTACTCCTGCCTTTTGACAGCGGTCATGAAGTAGCGAAAATAGTAGTGAGCGCCTTACTCCTAGTCCATAGAGCTCTGGACTTAGTTGATTATAATTTAATGAGACTAGTGTTTGTCCGGTGCTTCGGTTAGCTAAGATGCCTTCTAATTTACGAGATGTACTCTCTATTGCGGTCAGAAGGTTAAGTTTTTTAAGAACTTTCTGACCACTGGGTTGTAGTAGTATGCCTGCACCTACGGGCATACATTTGGGAGCTTGTTCGAAAATTGTAACTTCGTGCCCCTGTTCCTTTAGTAAGAATGAGACACTAAGTCCAGCGATGCCTGCTCCGACTACGGCGATATTCATTGGTCTAGGTATTATTAGTTAATGGGTGAAAGTGGTAGCCTTCCTAAAAGGCCATTAAAAATAGTGATGGTCTGGTTCGCAATGAATCTTCCACTTGCACTTGTAACTCTAACGATGTCACCGTCTCTGAGTTTAATGTCTTCTCCTTGGTTAAGTGCGACTTTCTCCAAGTCAACGGTGATAAGCGCTTTCTTGCCGTCACCAAGTTCTCTGATAACTTCAACCTCATTGATGTCTGCTGAATAGCTTAGACCGCCTGCTGAAGCTATGGCCCCAAGTAGAGTGATTTTAGATGTTGCTATTACTGTTCCTCTCTTAGCTACTTCCCCATCTACCTGTATTGTTCCTGCTTCTGGCACCACTATTGTGTCTCCTGCTCTAAGTGGGATATTTAAGGGAGGGTTACCAATGGTGCCGACAAGGGACTCAAAAGGTATTTCAATTCCATATTTAGTATTGATTAAATCTTTTGATAGAGTAAGGGATTTGTCCTGTACCGAATTCGGAATAAGAACTATCATGCCTGAAGCTTTTTCTTTTCGGCCACCGGATTCTGCGAGTAGTTCAATTAATGAATAGTTATCTCTGGATAGTGCGTAGGCACCAGGCTTATTGATTTCACCTACAACCCACACCTTGTGAGCAGAATATTCTGAAATAAATAGCTGTACTTGTGGGGAGTGCATGAACTCAGATAGCTTTTCTGTTACTTCATTCTGCGCTTCTTCTTCTGTTTTACCTGTTACTTGTACTAAGCCTATTAGCGGTAGAGATACGTTTCCATCAGGTCTGACTCTGACTTTTCTGTTTAGCTCAGGGGCATCGAAAACAGAGAGTTCTAACATGTCTTCTACGCCAATTTTGTAACTTACTCCTTGATTTAGAGCACTGGCTGCGACTCTTTCATTTTGAAGTTGGGTTAATCTATCTTTTTGAATTTTATCAAGAGAATAGAAGTCTTCTTCTCCGGCGTACTGTGACTTGTCGGTGTTCTGGCTGTCATCTCTAGATGGGGTAAATCTTAGGCACGCAGTTATGTTTAGGCAGATTAATAAGACTATTGCGAATTTGATTTTCAACACGGCTATTCCCCTTTTTTAATGCCTTCAAGTCTGAAGGCATCCTTAAATGATTGGTCTGTTTGTAACGATTTTCTAACTATGATTTTGGAGATGTCTATTAGTATTTCACTTTCAGATCCGTATATTTCATTTGGAATATCTCCTTTTAGTGGGGAGTCTATGATCTCAAGTGTTGTATCATCTTCTGAATCTTTTATCTCATCAAGAGTTGGTACTAGTATTATCATGATGTTGCCAGTTCTTAATGCCTTGATCCTGGATCCGTCATTTGGGTACTTTTTAAATTGTACTACTTCAAAGCCTTGAGGATTGTTGTTTAGGCCAAATTGTTTGTTCTTGATTAGGGTGAGATGATCTTCGGGCCTAAAGTCTTTGATTATGAAGTTCCCGTATGTAGGCATGTTTGTTCCTGAGCCTATCTTGTTTTTAAATTGGTAGGCTAGGGATGTGTTGATTAGTGGTATATTGGAAATTTTTTGGGGAAAATCGTTATCGGGAATTTTCAAGGAGATTGTTAGTGAGTTGAGGCTTGAGTCTTTTGAGAAATTAGTGGATTTTATATTTTTAAGTACTGACTTAAATCTTTTTTCTTTCGTGGATTTAAAATAATCGATGGTATTTATGATTATTTGTGGTTCGAAAATTGTTGTATCATTTAACGAAATGTTCGGTTTATATTCGAATACCCACTCTTGACCATTTCTAGTCTCTCTTCTTCTTTGAGAGACTAGTGAGGTTTTTTCAGAGCCTTCTCCAAAGTGAGATACGAGGCATAGTCGAATTGCTTCAGGTACTATTGAGTCGGACTTCAGAGGGCTTAGTTTATCAGGTAAATAAGGGACTCCGATTCCCAGAATCTCTTGAGCGCTTAGGGCATTTGATAATATTGGGGATAGGACGAGAAGTGTGATGAAATAGAAGATAGGTGATGCTACTTTTTTTCTCATACTAATTGCGACCTGTTAAGTAGTGGGCTTCTATTAAGGAGTTTAGAGGCCCATTAATTGAGGTGTTAAAATACTCTCCGGTAAATCTGAAGAAAATCTTTATGTATGGAGATTTAATTTCTCCGGGGAAAAAGTAGAGGCTTTGTTTGCCTCCAATGATGCCCGATTCGCTTAGAAGAGTATCTTTTGTTAAAGAAAAATCTAGATTATCTTCACTTTCCCAGATTTCAACTTTTAGGTTTTTTGGTAGTGGGCTACCGCTTGATCCCCTTAGTACAAATAGGTCGGGTGAATTTGTGTGGCTTAGAAATAATCCTAGTCCTTCGCTTCTTAGGTCGATGTTGATAAGTTTATTGCTGTCGCCTGGGTACCAATTATAAATCGACCCTGACTTTCTTGATTTGGTAGAAAATTCCTTTGAAGCGGAGAGATCCATCTTGTCTCTTTTGGAGAGGGCTTCCATTAGTTTCTTCGCGTGAGGGTTGTCGTTAATTACGTAGTATTCGAATAAAAGCTTAGTAACGTTCTTTCGAACTTCGCTAGAGATTCTTGCTATGGGGTTGTTGTAGAAAGTTAGTAAGACTTCCTCTAGTTTTTTTTCGGATAATTTATTGTTTCTTACTTTCTGAATAATTTGGTCGAGAGTTTCTGTTATGGCTACTTCAAAAGCTTTTAAGTCTTCGCCCTTTAGTGAGCCACGCATGCTCTCGTAAGTTTTGAGCCAATGTAGAATGGAGGGATATCTTCTGGGGATCGCTTCTTTGAGTTCGTTTGGATTACTTATGAGGGAAAGAATAAAGGCTCTGATGTCTTCCCTAGGGCTTGGAGTGTATTCTGTGAAATGCCTAAAGCTCTTCATTGCTTCAATGTTGTCCCCTAGTGCTCTATATATAAGACCACTCTTATATGCACTATTAGCTTCAAATGGGCCTAAATGTGAGATCAGCTGTAGTCTTTCCTGAACATTCGGAGATGTGCTTGCAGGGGCGTTTTTGCAGGCACTTGGAAGTAGTCTTGAGAGGCTCTGTATATCTGCTAAGGCTAAATTATAATCTAGGTTTCTCGGGCTTTTTTTCAAAGCTTCGCTGAAGAGTTCTTGGCTTTCGCAGATGAGTTTGATCTTATTTTCAGTAATGACCTCTTTAGCAGACAAGAGTAGTTTGATTCGCCCTAGTTCATAGGCGATTTTTGGATATTCGGAATGTGGGATATCTTCAGGAGCTTTGTTCGCATAGTTTTCTAGCAGGCTTGTATTTTCTTGATTGGTCCAAGAGGGGGCTTGGGAGAAGTATTTTGATACTTCTGAGTGTAGATTTTCGAGAAAACTTATGTTGCTTAGACTGTTCAGCTCTGAATTTAGGCCCCAAATGCATGTAGATAGAAAAAATATACTGGTTATGGGGCTTATTAACTTATTCACTGACTATATATATGAGATATTTTTTAGCAGGTTTAGATTTTGCTCAATTGGTCCTGACTGCTTTGATAACATGAATCTTCTTCTTAGACTAGGCTTGCTTGTTTCTGTCATTGCGAAGCCCCGAAGGGGCTGTGGCAATCATGAAGAATGAGATCCCCACGTCGCCCATACCAAGTATGGGCTCCTCGGGATGACATGTTAAGGTAAAATCGCACAGGAGAGCTAGCATGAAAATTTTTATGGGTTGGAATTTGTGGCTTAATCATTATAGACTTAGTGACAATTATTATATTAGTGTACTTTGTTTATGGCTCAATATCGAGAAGTGAATGTGGATCAAATCTCTAAGCCTAGTAGTGTTGCGGGAGACAAGCTTGTAAGTTTATATCAGGACGATCCTAGGACCGATGAGGTTACAGAGATAGCTACTGAAGTTCGTTTAGGTCTTCCTGAGTTGCTTTTTTTTATTGCACTAGGAGCCCTTCCTTTGCTTTTTGGTGGGAGAGATCCTTATTATGGCTCGTTATTTAAGTCATTAGTTTTTGGACTTGCCACTGTTTCTTTTATTGTTGGCGCCTTCGCTAGGGATTTTAGGCCGTTTAGATTTTTGTTTCCAAACACTCCTCGATTTAAGACTTTAAGTATTTTTCTACCTTTTTGTTTATATTTAATATTACAATTGATCCCCCTGCCAGAAGCGATTTCTGCCAATTTAAATTCTTTTGCTGTATCATCTTATCAGACTGTGGGAGATAGCTTTTCTTATCTAAGTGTAGACTTAGCGTTAAGTAAGAATGGAGCATTTTGGATTTTTAGTTTTTTAATTCTTTATTCAATGTTGGAAGGAGTGCCTCTTGCTAGAGGGATGCTTGGATCAAATAAAAAACGCAGCAGACATTTAAACAAGGTTGAGGAGTCTCGGTTTTCCCCAGAGTCTAGGTCGTACGATGTTTTCGCAGAGGTGATTCAAACTTTTCTTATCAGATTGTCTTTAGTTTGTGGTATTCTTGGTGTTGTGCATGTTGTGGTGCAGGCAAAATCTTTTTTAGGCATTTTTTCTTTTAGTGAATATTATTATCCAACATCTAGAGCTCATTTTCCTTTTGTAAATTCTAATCAGTTAGCCATACTTTTAGAGGTGGGCCTTATTTTGTCCTTCGGAAGGCTTCTTCGTGATCGTCAACTTAAGCGACTTGTTTTGAGGTCAGATCAAGAAGAGTCAATGTTGGGTATGATTGTAAATTTAACTTCACAGCTAGAAAAACAGGCAGTATCTGTCCTTACTGTTTTAATCATTGCACTTAGCTTAGTGATGACCATGTCTAGAACGGGAATTGTTCTTAGTATTCTGGGGCTAACCGCTGTTTGGTTTGCTTATAGGCTTTGGCCAGTGGCTCTGATACCATCTAATAAATCAAGTATGAGGCCGAAGCTTGGTAGAGGGGGGACAATAGGAAGGAAGGGGGGATCTAGAGTTAAGTCCCATGCCTTAACTCTATTAATGCCAGTAGTATTTATTTTTTTAGTATTGTTTATGTTGGGAGATGACTCTACGGGTCGAGTAGTGGGGAGATTCGATCGTTTATACGAAGAGGGTGGGGATGTTTCTAGAGAGCTTTTAAATGGAGTGACTTTTAGGGTGTTTAAGGAAGCTCCTTTTCTTGGTGTAGGTCTTAATTCGTGGAGAATGGTGGCTCCACAGTTTGCTCCTGAAGATTTAACTGGTTGGTTTCTTGATTACGCACATAATGATCCCTTCCAGCTGTTATCTGAGGTTGGCTTAGTCGGTTTTAGTTTGTTGTTATTGCCTTTATGCTTTTCTATCTTTTGGGTAGTGAGATTTTTTAGAGATTCAAATTTAAGCTCAGTTAAGAAGGTTTATTTAAGCGTTACTTTAGTCTCTTTTGCTCTCCCGTTTATACATTCCTTTGTCGATTTCCCATTTCACTCACCTGCCTTGTCCCTGATAATTTTTTCGGCGTGTTATTCGGGCATAAGGGCGTTGAAGTTTGAGAGATTGATACAAGTTTAGTGGTCAATAAAAATGTGCGTAACTCATTTTAAGGTTTGACTTTTTTGTCTTTGGTCGGTAGCCTCATTTATCTAATTAATAGTATTCCATTTTTTGGTTTGAGTTCGAATCCTTAGACGTCGCAAGGTTATCTTAAGGATTCGCAGAAGACTATCAATAATAGAGTCACTGTTTCTAAGAAAAAGATTTTAGCAGTTTAGTGTTGAATAATAACCTCGAGAAGAGAAGGAATTAACATGGGTATGACAAAGGTAGGATTCTTTGAATCTGTTTATAATAAGAATAAGAAGGGCACTCCCTTTCTTGTAAGTGCTTTACTAACTTTAACTAGTGGGGTTGCACTTGCTGCCGACCTAACTGTTGTTGATAAAGAAGGAGTAACCTATTTAAAGGTTGATGCTCCTCAAGGGTCAAGTCTTGATCTTAAGGTTATTGCAAATTTAAGTTCTGCAAACTCTGAAACATTAACTCTCAAAAGAGATGGTGAGTCAGCAGGAACTGAGAAAACTTTATCTATCTCAGATAGAGAAGTTATGTTTGATAATGTTAAAGTTGGATCTTACACTTTGACTTCAAGTTCTGCTTTGTTGAAAGTTGAAGAAGTGAGTGTTGTTCCTGAGAATATTGCTAAGTCTGAAGAAGGAACTAAGGATCTTGAAAAAGCAGGTTATGCTGTTGGTGGTGTTGCCCTTATCGGTGGTATTGTCGGTGCTAGTTCTAGCGATAGTTTGTTAGGATCTTCATCGTCTAGCGACGGTAACGTAGCTAGAGAAGGTTCTTTAGGATCCGATAACAGTGGTTCTACTGACTCAGTTGGGTCTTCAAATGAGCCTAGATCAAATGAACCTAGAGTTGCTCCTTCCTTCGATCCGAACAGACCTGATGTGACAACAACACCTGTACCTGCTCCATCTACGGTAGCTGCTGGTTCTAGACCTGGTGCGCAGCCTACTCAGACTCCGGTACCTGGTGTTAATCCAACTATTGCACCTGCTCCGTCTCCAGTACAACCAATGACTCCTAGTTAGTGAGTTAGTGAGTTTTTGCGGTGGAAAGATAAATGGGAATTAAAAAGAATTTAAGTTAAGGAAGAAAAATGAAAATGAATTTTAAGAAGACAATTAAGTTAGGAGCCTTAGCAGTACTTGGGCTAGGCGCTCTATCATCAAGTGCAGTGGCTCTTGATCATGATGGAGATGGTAAGTTTGATTATACGGTGTTTAGACCAGAGGATGCTAGTTTCGGCCCGTCAGTTTGGTACATAGCATCAACTGCCTTAAGCGGAACTTTGAATTATCAGTGGGGATTGTCAGGAGATGTTCCTGTACCTGGTAAGTATAGTGCCGGTTTAGGTGCTGATATCGCTGTTTTCAGACCTTCAACTGGTGTTTGGTATATCAGAAAGTTCTCTACTGATTTAAAGTTCAGTACTGCTCTAGATAGTTATCAGTGGGGTATTTCTGGTGATAAATCTATGTCATGTGACTTTGATGGAGATGGAAAAAGTGAGTTAGTTGTTTATAGACCATCTACAGGTGTTTGGTACAATAGGAATTCTATAGGTGCTACTGCGTATTCAACGGCTTCCTCTCAGCAATGGGGTGGTTTCAGTCAAGATATCGCGATTCCTCTTGATTATGATACTGATTCAAAATGTGATTATACAGTATTTCGGAATGGAACTTGGCATGTAGTATTGAGTTCGTCTTCAAATGCAGTAAGCGCAACTATTCCTTGGGGAGCTGAAGGTGATGTTCCTGTACCAGGTAATTATGATGCAGATAGTATCGTTGATTTCGCTGTTTATAGACCAAGTAACGGAATTTGGGCTATCAGAAAGTCAACAATCGCTGGCCTTACTTCTAGAACTATTCAGTGGGGACTACCAGGAGATAAAGCCGTACCAGGAGATTACACAGGTGATGGAAAAACTGACATTGCAGTTTTTAGACCATCTACAGGTATATTTTATGTGTTAACTTCAGAGAGTGACTACGTTACAGCGAGAGCTCAGCAGTTTGGGTTATCTGGAGATACTCCAATTGGTGACAGAAGAGCTGAGTAATATTGGCTTTATGTGATCTGAAAAAGGGACCTTAGTGGTCCCTTTTTTTATTTGTGAAAGCTAAAGTATGATTTTCGCGTGTGACTAAATGTTAAAGGGCCTATTGCGCAATGAAGTATTTGTCATTCTGTGTGGCTAGAGAAAGAGCCTGAGACGCACATTATTTAACCTCCTTGAAGAAGTTGATATCAATAGGGCTATCTAACACTATTGCGTTGAAATGGAATAACATACTTTAGTAGAGTCACTGATCGTTCTCAAAATACAACTTATTTAGTCTATCTGGTATGTTAAATACTCAAGCTCAAGAAAATATTAAACTTAGTTTGGAATCAGGAAGTAGGGTTGTTGCATGGATAGATAATCTCCCCAATGTAAAAGATGATCAAAAAGTTTATCTGGATATCGTTAATAGCATAAACGGTGCACGGAATATAAATCAATATAAATTAGCAGCGAGAGCTCTTGATGGGTTAATAGGCTTACATGAAAACGATTCCAGGAAGCTAGACAATCCGGGGATATTCTACTACCTACGATCATTTGTAAATATTCAGATTGGGACAGGTAATACCCTTCAGGGTGCAAAAGATTTTGAAAAAGCGAGGACCTTAGTTATCGAAGAGCACCGTAAATTTGGGCTACCGGGAAGTGATCCTGAAAAATATATTGAGAATTACTTTGAACCGCTAAAAAATTATGACATGATAAAAGGAAAGGTCGGAGGGGTTCCAACGAGTGAGAAATTAGAAAGCATGAGAGATTTGGCTTCTAAGGTTACTTTGTCCAGCTTTACTCAAGAAATTCTTAATTATAACAAAAAAGAGACTGAGACCGTAGATAGGGCAAGTGTCGAGATTAGGTATGTCATCGCTACTCTCAAAGATCGTTTTGATAAGGAGAAGCCACAATCATCAAAAGAACAACTAAATCTTATTCACGAACATATTCATGAACACTTTGGCTACAGATATTCTCCTCAGGCAAATGTTTTAGAAAATATTACTACCCATTCATTGGACTGCGATGCCGTTAGTCTACTCTTTGTTGAGGCCGGCAAACAATTAGGTTTGCCCATTCAGCTTAGGTCAGCCTTAGTGCCTTCTGGAGGTAGTTTTAGTGCCAAAACATCATCGAATGGAAAGGGATTGCACGCCTTTGTTGCATATGTCGCAGAAGATGGTACGGATGTCTTAACTTGGGAGCCTTTACAGAAGAGTCCCGAACTGAGGGAATATCAAAAGGGCAGTGTGTTTATTCAAAATAAAGTCGTATTTAGTGAAAGAGATTTTCTAAGTTCTCAGTATCTGGCCGCCAAAGAGATTGACACTGCTTTAAGAGACTATGAGTCTATAGAAAAACTCTCATCTTTTCCTATAGAGAAAGATGATCCTGCAATGTTAAAACGAAATAGCATATACTCCGAAGCACTGAAAATTTCTCCTGATAATATAGATGCTTTAGTTAAAACTGGGAAAACAGATGAGGCCTTAGAAGTAGCAGAAAAGTTAGGTGGTGAGGTTCTGAAGGAATGGTTTCAGAAAATAATTGATAATCCTACTGGAAATAATGAAGAGGGTGGGATAAAATTGATTTTTCCTAAGGTTAGCACAGATAGGAAATGAGTTAAAGTTAAAGAGTAACTTACACAGCAAGCCTAATGATAAACCTTCCCCGCCTCATCCATCCTCTCTCTTGGTTCCGTAGCTACATTACTTAAAGCATCTGTTTCTAAACTAAGCTCAATTGGAGCTTGGATTGTACTTATAAACTCTTCTATCTCATCTGATATAATGCTTTTCTGAAGAAGAATTTTAGAGGGTTTGGTTTTACTTTTTCTGATAACATCCTTAAGAGCTCTAATGAGTCCTATAAAAGGGATGTCGTCCCCAGTAAAGGCCCTGAAGCCTAAGACTATACCTGAGTCTTGATCTACTACCATTGCATTAGAGAGAACTTTAATTGCTTGTTTTGATTTAATATCTCCTTTTACAAATCCAAGTTTGCCACTAAACCCGATCTCCCACACTTTACCCGCCTCACTCATCTTCGTCTCACTTAGTAGTCGGTTAAGAGAATCAATTTCTTTTTCTATAAGAGTATCTACATCTGATAACCGCTCTTCGTATTTATCGAATAACTCTTCCAGTAAGTTATTTAATTGGCAATCTTTTATCGGTAAATTAAAAAGCGGTAAAAAGCCCTGGATGTTTCCAATAGAATTGCTTGCCATCATCAGCGCGACCAGGCCCCCTAGAAGTACTAAAAGCTCCTCTGTCGTTGCTATTCTTGGCCCATAAAAACTTTCCTTGGCAAAGGGGTATAAAATACCACCCAAACATTCTGCTTTATACTTTGTTAGTTCAGACCTCTCCACCCTTTCTAAACCGTTTAATTCATCTACATGCAAAGCTAAAGATCTTGTATCAGCTATCACAAGATCCCTTCTAATAACTTCACCTTCACTTGAAAGATCCATATAATCAAGCTCATCACCCGTTCCCCGAAACTTGCCCATGTCCTCCTCATCATAAAAAACATTAAAACCTAGCACTTCCCCCCCTTGACCAGAAAACATGGCAATAATTGGGGGATGATTATCTGAAAAACTAAGACTAAAAGGACGCTCACCAAATAAGTGCCAGGGCTCTCTCTCACACAGCATTCTGGAATATTTGAGAACTAGGGGGAGGATCGCCTTTCTATGCTTAAGATCGGTACCTCCAATTTCCTCAAGAAATTTATTTAGCTCATCTATAGTTATGATTGGGTCAACTGGAGCTATTTCAAGATTTTGATCATATTCTTCAAATCCAGGATCATCTATGAGGTGCGATACATGTTCGTAGAATTCATCAAAATTTTCATAGGCATCAAACATAAATTGCAGTGCTTCAGGGTAGAGATGCCAAATCCTACCAGGGCCCCAGAGGTACCACTGAGCCTCACCCGCAAGCCCTTCAAAGTCCAAGGAGTCCTTAACTAACTTCTTGGGTAGTTTTTTTTCTTTGCATAAGTATTTTACTACCCAGTTGTTTTGCATAATAGAAACTGCCAGGGATAGGGAAGTCTGTTCTATTGTAGACGATAGAAATAAAAGCAGAGTGGAATTGTAGTGACTAATAGTATCAAGCTTATGTAGAGGAATAGTGTCTAATACTTTCAGAGCATCTTTAAGTTTATTTTCCACTATAAGACAGCTGATTAAGAAATCAGTTATACGAAAAATATTTGATTGGTTGATGTTAAATAGTTCTTCAAAAATTGGCAAGGCTTCTTTAAACTTGTTATTCGTAAAAAGTAGTTTCCCAAATTTAATAACAAAAAACGAATAAAAACTAAATTCCCCATCGAGAGAAAGTTGTGTTGGATCAGTTTTAAGCTCTGAGGATAACTGACTTTTTAAGAAGGCGTATATAGATTGTCCCGAATTAATTCTATCCTCAGTTTCGCCACTACTAAGGTAGAAGCCAAACTCGTCCAGTATTTTATGACAACGCTCTTTCTTGCTAAGGCTTTTGTCGTTAGTATAATAATCACTTGCATGCTTTATTATTCCTACCTTGGCGTTAGAATGATTGTGTGAATTTTCTGCCATGCTAATAGCCTCCTTAATCTAATAAGTGCTAAAATTATTAATTCCTTTTAATCTGATTCCTCAAAGGTAGTATTACGCTCACCACCTCCTCCACGTGAACTAAAAGAAAACAACAACATAACTCCAAAAATCGATCTGATCAATTTTAAGTAAAAGTTCATGGGGCAGGGTGATGAGAGCAAGCGAAATCTAGTTTTTGCTGGAGATTGTAGTAGTTTTATTTTTTTAATGCCATTAAGTATCGGAATGATAGTACTTTTCTATTCACTTTTTAAATCAAATCTATCGCACTATTTAAAAAGTCTTGAATAATTACGGAGGGATATGCTATCCTAAATCTATTCATTAAACACCAAGACCGCCATCTCAAATTTAGACAGCTTCTTTTTAGCTAAATTCCGTGACTGCCAGAGAAGCCATGCTCGAACTAGGGATTTCGCAAGCTACGTTTGCAAGACTCGTATCCTCGATGAATTCTGAGATACTTATCATGGGGGCGGGGAGATCTAGTCGGTACGCCCTTAAGCGGGAGTTGGACTTTCTACCTCCCTCAAGCAGATTTCAAAAGCTACCAATTTCTGCCGTACTTGAATCTGGGGACATAGTGCATCTAGCGGATCTTCAAGCAGTTGGGCAGAGATCTTTCTATGTAGAATCTTTTTCTGCCGACATCCGTTCCCTTCTGTATTCTGATATACCGTATTGGCTCAATGATCTTCGTCCTTCGGGATTTCTTGGAAGATTAATACCGAAACGTCACCCAGAGCTGGGCTACCCAGAAGATATACGTTTCTGGAATGCCGATTGTGCGATTGCATATTGGACCACTTTGGGTTGGGACTTAATAGGAAATCTTATAATAGGGGATCATGCGTATGAATTGTTGACTAAGTATCAAGTAAGCCCACATTCAATGATAAGTGATTCAGAGAGAGCCACTGAATATTCAAGGCTAGCAGAGGAAGTCATGGCTCTTGGTGCCGCAGGCTCTTCTGCTGCGGGAGAGCAGCCTAAGTTTCTAACAGTGAAAAGCAATAGTAGGCAATCTGTGCTAGTTAAATTTAGCCCTACAGGAGATGATCAAGTATCCAAGCGAAGAAAAGATCTTTTGATATGTGAGCATCTTACTCTCGAGATTCTTCACGAATATGAAGTGCCAGCAAGTAGGTCAGAGCTCATAATTACAACTCAGAGAGTATTTCTTGAGTTAGAAAGATTTGATAGAGTTGGTGCTAAAGGTAGGAAAGGCTTTATCACACTAGAGTCCTTAGATTTGGAATTCGCTGGACGAGGGGGTACTTGGAGAGAGATCTCTATATCGTTGAGAGATGTGAAAATTATCAGTGCCGACCTACATGAAGAGATTCTTTGGCGATACTATTTTGGAGCGTGTATTGGTAATAGCGATATGCATGCTGGGAATTTATCGTTTTTTATTCAAGGTGAAAAGATTCTCTCTCTTGCTCCGATCTATGACATGTTACCAATGGCCTATGCACCCGTGCATGAAGAAGTAATAAAACCAATTTTTCAAACTCCCATACTACCTCCCTATGATAAAAATATTTGGCAGAAAGTAATTAAACCTGCAAGAATGTTTTGGAATCGGGTACAGCAAGATTTAAGAATTGGGTCTGAGATACGGGGAGTGGCTGGGGAGTGGCTCGAGTTTTTAAGTGACATCTGAAGTGTAGATGGGTGAGTTTGTCCAGATCTTTTTCTTTCCCCTCCCATGTATTTCATTCAAGCAGTCTCTCGGCGCTCATTCTCGCCAAACGGCTTGGCCGTTTGAGCTCCGAGGCGTCGGCCCTGATTTGCAGTGCAATTTAAACTTGCCAAATCAGGGCCTCCAAGTCCGCTCCAAGAGACAGCTTGAATAAAATACCCACACCCTTTTCTATTGGAAGATATTTATCAGAATGAATGAAACGCTCGCTTAGTTTTATGCAAATGCCTACACAAAAATAAAAAAGATACCTGAACCCACTCCCAGGTATCGAACAACGTACTCTCTTCGGGTGGACGAAGAAGAACCTTACTTGTACTGACTAGCCATTTCGCAAAGTCTTTTTACTATTGCTTGTCGGATCATGGGCATTGGACCAGATTTGCCCCGTGCCCACCGTAAAACAGTGGAAAAGGAGACTGCTAATTCGTTCGCAGCCTGCCATACAGCCATTTCACCAAACATTAGAAACTCAGCTACCACAAGATCAAATGGATCTTTGCTTTCCGTAGTCCAGTCCTGATATTTCTCCACAAACTTCCTGTCATTGCCAGCTGGCGACTTACTCATCAGTGTCTCCTATTATTAATTTCTAACCTTGGTCGACTTTTACAAAAAGTCTAAAAACCTTAGTTGCTAAGAGTATTGCCAAAAGATGAACTTAGTGCCAATTAGGCTTGTTTTGTAGCAATAGTAAGGGTAAACTGAGACAATATGAGCACTTTAAGTAAAGCAGAGGAAGTCCTATCCTATTTCGAATTACGAGCTAACGCATCTGTCGTAAGTGCGGCACGAGCCTTAAAAATGAAAATTCCTACGGTGCGCTATCAGTTGTCGCGTTTAATCGAGACCGGAGTAATCACGTCTAAAAGAGCCTATGTTGATATTAATCGCTTAGGCTATACCTCTTACTTTGTTTTTTTCTCATTAGCATCTTCCTCACCTACACTTAGAACTAAGTTGCTAAAAAAGTTAATGGATGTCCCAGAGGTAGTTTGGCTTTGTGAGGTGGGGGGAGAATATCATTATGGAGTTTCTATTGCCGTAGGCTCTCCTAGAGAAGTGCTTGCATTTATAGAGTCTTTATCAGATATCGCGCCGAAATTAATAAGAGACAAGCTTCTATCCATAAGAGTCTCTGTTACAACTTTTCCAAAGAAATACTTGTCATCAAAGAGATCATCTAAGATCCTATTGACCCAAGGAGCAAATACAGTGGAATCTATAGACCAGACTTCAAAGTCTGTGCTCTATTTTTTAAGCAAACCGAGCTTTGATACTGAGCGCATGTTTGCAGAAAAAAGTGGCATAGTTCCAAGCACTTTTTCCAGAAAAGCCAGAGAATTGGAAAAAGTGAAAGTTATAACAGGCTATCAATACATCGTGGATGTCTCTAAGCTCCAAAGACAGGTATACCGTTTACTAATTGTAATGCCCTATCGTGATAGTAATCTGAAGCAAGAAACAATGAGGAGATTTCTATTTTAAGAGCAGAGCTTCTTGAAATCTTACCTGGCAATATAGATAAAGTTACAGTAGTACCACTATTAAAATCTATACCTTGCTCAATGGTGCCTTTCGCCCATTTGTAGTAAAAAGAATTGGGAAAAATTATACAACCAAGTTGAAACTCTTTAATCAGGACACAAAAATGAAATCGACCAAAAACACAATCCTTATTACCGGCGGAGCCACTGGAATCGGACGTGGGCTTGCGGAGGCTTATCTTGCTTTGGGTAATGATGTCATTATCTCTAGTCGCAGAAAGGAAGTTTTAGATAATGTCGTAGCTGAAAATCCTGGTATGAAGTCTCTGGCTTTTGATATTAGCGACGCTTCAAGTATTAGCGAATTTGTAGATATCATTACTCGTGAGTATCCGAATCTTAATGTCCTAATCAATAATGCAGGCATTATGCAAATGGAGGATTTAGTTGGTAATTCAGAAAATCTTGATACGGCGGAGAAAACTATTGCAACTAATCTACTAGGTCCAATTCGCCTCACCGCTCAATTGTTACCCCATCTAAGAAAACAGCCCGAGTCTACAGTAATGATGGTTACATCCGGGCTAGCATTCACCCCACTTGCGCTAACTCCAACTTACAGCGCAACAAAAGCCGCAATTCACTCTTATGCCCAGTCTTTGCGTTATCAACTAAAAGACACTTCGGTAGAAGTTTTAGAACTTATACCACCTTACGTTGCAACGACCCTAACTGGTGAGCATCAAGCAAGCGATCCCGCAGCGATGCCTTTAGATGAATATCTAACAGAATCTATTGAGATCTTAATGCAAGATCCAACACCACCTGAAATCTGCGTAAAGAGAGTTCTTCCTTTACGAGATGCTCCGGAGAAGGGAAAAGAGCATTATCAAGAGGTATTTCTTCAGTTGAATAAGGCGCGTGCGGAGGCAGCGGCTGCTAGGGCGAAGGGGTAGTAGTTACTAATTTTTCTCATTATTTTCATTTAGCAAACCATAGTTTCTCAATTTGCCAAGTACCTCCTCTTTAAATTTATTAGATGTAAGTATTTTTGTGAGACGCTCTGCAATCATTGTTGTCATTCCGTCAGTAACTTCAATCCCTTTAAAATCATAAACTCTACCTAGGACCAAAGTACCAAGCTGACCTGCAATGTTAGCAAACTCAGGCTTTTTTATATTGATGTCGCTAACTAATATCTTATGTTTTGGGTCTTTGTATTGCGTAGCAATGGCATTGCCAACTAGTTCACTAACTACTTCTTCAACAATTAATTTTTGAATTATCTTTTCTGAATCAGTAAGCGCATTCGGTGTTTCACTCATTTTTTCAATTTCTATTTTAGTTTGTTTAGAACTAAGAGGTCTGAAAATAGTACTCTCAATAACGTGAACAGCCTCATTGGCTAATGTCGTTAATAAAGCATTTTCCAATGACTGACCGGTTTGTTGTGCTAGGGATTCTATTACGGGAAGGTTTAAGTAAACTTCTTTTCTTGAAGGTACGGTTATAGCGCCGATCCTGTCAGTGGCAATGGCTCGCAGATCAGCAGGTATAGTTTCATCATCTTGATCCATTACCCTAAATTTATAATCCTTATCCGCAGCTTCCTTTGCGAAGCGATCCATAAAGCTATTTGCATCCGCAAATTTATCTAGATAAGACTGCAAATTGGCCTCAAAGTTTTCAGATCTTAACTCTTCTAATTTGGGCTGCAAGAAACTTATACCCTCCTCTAAGGCTTTAATTCTGAAATGGTTACCCGATGAGTCTAAGGCCTTCAGCTGCTTAGACCAGTCAGTAAATTCGGGAATTGACCTTTGTAAGAGCTCGGATAATTCCCCTTTTTCGCCTCTACTAGCTTCATAACAACTATCTCTAATAGAGCTAGTTATTGTAAAAATGATTTTCCTATGTACTTCATTGTCAGGATCCTTCATACAATCCCTCATTATCGCCATAATTTTTTCTACCCCTTCTACAGAATTAATGCCAGAAAGATATTTGATACTAGATTCTAAAAAATACTGATCATTAAAATCTCTTTCGTGCTCATACGAATCACCATTCTCCTTGATTCTTTGGAAGTACTCCAATCTAGTATCTATAGCCTTGATTAATAAAGCTTCTTGCTCAGATTCTGAAAAATTAAGGTCTCTCATTACTCGATAAAGATAGGTTTCTTGACCCATTGTATGATTACTATTCTCTGCAAAGATCTTACCAACTTGATCCGTGGCAAATTGCTTAAATTCCTCCTTAGTCATGGAATCTATGTTTACGCCAAATGCTTTGCCTAGTTCTAATGGCTCATACCTATCATATAGTATAATTGGTTTTTCCATTTCCGGAAATTTTGCCTGTAGCTCCATTAAGTCTGTAGTTTCTTTTCCTGTTCTATCTACATTCATTAATCTAGAGTGAATTTCTCGCGCTAGTTTATAGTCCTTGCTAGCTAAACTAGATCCCAAATCCTCTAATTGAGAAGCAGTTTCGGCTCTTATTTCCTTAAATTCTTTTAATCTGTCAGCACTTGGCTCCAAAAGATAGGTAGACCTACACCAAGGTGCAGAGACTATTTTAAATCCCTTTCCGCCATCGGACGGTGGGTTAAGTTCTTCAGGGAAATTTCTAACATTCCCTGAAACTTGAATTACATCGCCTATCATCGGCTTTTTCCCAGCAGCAGTCTCCAATCCAGGACTAGCTTCGAATTCCACACTTTTATCTACTAATACATCAAGGAATTCGCCCTCTTTTATCTTGAGCTTGAGCACTAAATTATGGCTACCTTCCATTTCCATAATCGAAATAACCTCACCCTGCACCAATGCTTTTGTACCTGGTTTTAACTTCTGAACAGAGTCAAAATTTGGATTTACTATCATGTCTGATTGTAATGCTAGTGCCTTAGCCGGATAGTCAAACATATTCGAGATAAGATATTTACCTTCTCCTTGTATCTCCAACACACCTTTATAAACATTACCAGGATTTTGCATATAAGACTTATGTTCTTCGGGAGTAACGGACATCACAAATCGATCCGCAGATGTTTCGCTACCGTACTCAACAAGTAGGCTAATTTTAGTATTGTCTATTTGACCCTGTGCATCGATCACAGCTACTACTCGCATTTCTTCAACAAAAACTTTCTCCCCTACATTGAAGGGAATTTTGGCTCCCTCTTTCTGTCTTTCAAACTTTTCCTCCCAGTCAGTTGATCCCTTCTTGATTGCTTCAAATTCATTAACTGGATCCCTAGCCTTATCATTTTTCTGTTCACGATTATCTGGAACTGGAGGCATTGCAACTTCTAGAAATTGATCTTGATTTGTTTGAGATTCTTGAATGGGCTTAGTAGCCTTTGCGCCTTGCGTTAAAACCGCTGAACTATTTTGAAGTGTAGTAATACCCATAAAAACCTTTAAACTATTTTAGGCGTTATTCGAAAAATTCAATAAAACGTAACATTAATTCTAATCTTCTCAGTGGTCTGCTGAAAAACTCAGTCTGAGGTCTTTTATTCCCTAGTAGCCTACCTGCTTAAACAAGTGTCTAAAAATATTAGATTTTAGGCCGTATGGAAAGTGGGGGGCAATCCTCACGCAAGATCTTTTTAGCGGGTGCGCCTTAGATTTGCTTATGTTGACATGCAGAATATGCCAGTATGAGTTTCTATTCCCCTTCAATCTGTTAAGATGAATAGTGCCTTTTATAGGGCTGTTTTTTTACATTCTTTTTTGGGTAGAAGTTGTAGCTGCGTATTCATCGTAGGTGTTTGTATTCCTAGGGTGAATACGCGGTGACGCGACAGGTTAAATTGGGTTTTTCTTTTCGTGTTAAGATGACAAAATACAAAACCTTCTTGATTGGCAGGAAGGCTAGCTAAGCAATTTTTCACCATGATTACCTAAGTTGGTAAAGCATGGTGAGGCTATGTTTTAGTTAGGGGAGATAGAAAAATGTACGAAAGACTTCGTTGTTGCTTGGGTGATTTCGATATTGTTGTTACGGATGGAAACGATAGAGCGGTAGTTGTTATCTCTGCTCTTAGAGCTCTCTTTTCCAGAAAGTTTGGGATTGCGTATCTCCAGTCAGGAGAGTGCGGGGGAGTGACGTTATCCAGTAAAAAGGGTAGCAAGGCTCTTTTGGTTTCCCTCTCTTCTGGTATTTCTGCTCATGCTGGAATCTCGCAGGGGAGAGACCTACTTAGAGAGCTGGAACAGAACGGTATTTCGGTCGTGGGAATTCTGGATACCCAAGTAAGGGGATTTTGGGAGGAGGTGTTTCCGAATTCGCAAGCCTACAGTGGTATCGCCCTAAAGCCGGAGGAGTTTGGGAAAGCGGATCTTGATTCTGGTAAACGGTCTGCATCGGACAGTGTTCCTCAACTGCTTATGGAGTTGATGAGAAGTTCAGGAGAAGAAGATATCCCAGCTTATGTATGGGATATCTTGTCTCCCCCAAACCTTACTACCATTCAGGAACTAGTTGCTGACGTTGCTGGTTCGAGTGCGAAACGCTTAGATAAAACAAGGTTCTCAGCAATGGTATCACTATTTAGTAAGTCGATAGAACCAAATCAAAAGATTCTTAACTGGATCAAAAGTGCGAATAGGCAGCGGGCCGATTGCCAACTTGCTCTGAGAGATGCGGAACATCATGGGAATGATGTTTGGTCGGTTAGGCAACCTATGCCATTGACCAAGATCACAGTTACCGTTGTAAACGATATTCTGGCAACGAAGAGATCAAAGGCAATCGTAGTTAGGCTCACCCAAGGCCGCCTAGGATTTGTGATGAGGGATGCTTTGAGGTTAGAGTTTCATGAAGCTTTGAGCGATGGTGAAATTCCATACTTAGAAGAAGGCTTAAGCACCGGAGTCGAGGAAGCTTATTTCAACGAGGTGGTTTCAGTCCTGAAGCAGCTCTAGCCTACTTTAGAGCAAATATCGAGAACGCATCTTGGCGCAAAGGTTTTCCCCTCTGCGTCACTGCGTTTTCTTCTATTTATTTTGCATCACGCTGTATCGATGATACCATCATACTCAAATATATTCTGAGTTTTAAGGAGAAAAAAGATGAGCAAGTGTCCATTTTCTGGTGAGGGTAAAAAGCATACAGTTGGTAGTGTTAGGTCAAATAGAGACTGGTGGCCTAATCAACTCAATCTAAAAATCCTTCATCAGCATTCTGGCTTATCAGATCCTATGGGCGAGGATTTTGATTATAAAAAAGAATTCAGCAGTCTCGATCTTCAAGAGATTAAAAAAGACATTTTTACATTGATGACAGACTCACAAGACTGGTGGCCTGCGGATTATGGCCATTATGGACCGCTATTTATTCGAATGGCTTGGCATAGTGCGGGAACATATCGCACCGGTGATGGTAGGGGTGGAGCGGGGACTGGTAATCAACGTTTTGCCCCATTAAATAGTTGGCCAGATAATGCAAACTTAGACAAGGCTCGATTTTTACTATGGCCTATTAAACAAAAGTACGGAAAAAAGATTTCTTGGGCTGATCTTATGATTTTAGCTGGGAACTGCGCCTTGGAATCAATGGGATTAAAAACTTTTGGTTTCGCTGGAGGAAGGGAAGATATCTGGGAGCCAGAAGAAGATATTTACTGGGGACAAGAAGCAGAATGGCTAGGAGATAAAAGATACTCAGGGGACCGAGATCTAGAGAATCCATTAGCCGCAGTTCAAATGGGATTGATCTATGTTAATCCGGAAGGTCCAAACGGGAATCCTGATCCACTTGCCTCTGCATTAGATATAAGAGAGACATTTGCTAGAATGGCTATGAACGACGAAGAGACTGTCGCCTTAGTTGCTGGCGGACATACCTTTGGAAAATGCCATGGCGCAGGTGATGCTAAGCAAGTAGGGCCTGAGCCAGAGGGTGCTGGGATCGAAGATCAGGGCCTAGGGTGGAAAAATAGTATGGGCTCAGGTAAGGGGGTCGATACTATCACTAGTGGTATCGAGGGCGCTTGGACTACCAATCCTATCAAGTGGGACAATGGATACTTTGAAGCCCTGCTTGGCTTTGAATGGGAACTAACTAAAAGCCCCGCGGGAGCCAATCAGTGGACACCTAAGAATGGAGGTGGTGCAAACACAGTACCAGACGCTCACGATCCAAAGAAAAGTCACGCCCCAATGATGACTACAGCGGACATGGCCTTAAAGATGGACCCAATCTATGAAAAGATCTCAAGGCGTTTCTTTGAGAATCCAGATCAATTCGCAGACGTCTTTAGTAGAGCTTGGTTTAAACTTACTCACAGAGACATGGGCCCCAAGGCTTGTTACCTAGGAAGTGAAGTGCCTGCAGAGGATCTTGTCTGGCAAGACCCTCTTCCTAAGGCCACTTACAAGATGATTGATAGTTCAGATATTTCAAACCTTAAAGAGAAAATTATCGCTTCAGGATTATCTGTTTCTAAATTGGTTTACACCGCATGGTCTGTAGCTTCTACTTTTAGAGGGTCTGATAAGAGAGGAGGCGCAAACGGGGCGCGGATTAGATTAGCTCCACAAAAAGAATGGGAAGTAAATCAACCCTCGCAACTAAAAGAAGTTTTAGGGATACTTGAAGGAATCCAAACACAATTTAATCAAGCTCAAACAAGCGGTAAGATGGTTTCTTTGTCGGATCTCATTGTATTAGCAGGAGTTGTTGGGATTGAAACAGCGGCTAAAAATGCTGGACATAAGATTAGTGTGCCGTTTACTGCTGGAAGGGTGGATGCCTCACAAGAACAAACAGATGTTGAGGCCTTCGAGGTTCTTGAACCTTTTGCAGATGGATTTAGAAATTATGTTAAAGGCGCATTGCCTGTTTCTGAAGAAGAACTATTGTTAGATAAGGCTCAGCTTTTAAAGCTTACTGCTCCTGAGATGACTGTTTTACTTGGTGGAATGAGGGTGTTGGGCGCTAACTTTGGAGACACTGAACATGGAGTTTTTACGAAGAGAAAAGAGACTCTAAGTAATGACTTTTTTGTTAACCTACTAGATCTTTCTACTACTTGGGCACCATCGGCAAAGGATGCTAGAGTTTTTGAAGGAAGGGGTAGATCTAATGGAGAGATTGAGTGGACTGGTACTAGAGCTGATCTAGTTTTCGGTTCTAACTCTCAACTTAGAGCGATTGCTGAAGTTTATGCGTGTGATGATTCAGGGGAGAAATTTGTAGGTGATTTTGTTTCTGCTTGGGTTAAGGTTATGGATGCTGATCGCTTTGATTTGAGGTAGGGAGTTAGGCTTGGGTTGGGCAGGCCCTCTCCTTGCAAACGAGTACTTTGACCTGCGGAGAGGGCCTGCCCGACACAAGCCTAATGGATACTGCCTCCGCCCCCGGATAGGCTCACTCTCTTATTTTCGTTTTGATTTTCTCCCTGTCATCCAGAGTGAAGTGCGTTAGCACTGAAGCGTGGGATCTCATTAGTTTAGAGTTTTTTAAGGTGCGGAGCCACGGCCATTAAGTTAAGAAGAAAAAGCCGGCGAGGATTGCCTGCCGTGAGTATCACCGAAAGGCCGCGTCCCCAGGAATTCTTGTCTAAAACATTAGGATAACCCCTGGGAACGCCAGGCTCCTGCCTGGCAAGACAGTAAAATCTTCTCCTAGGTTAACACCCATGACCTCAGGGGTCGCCACTACAGTACATCCAAGAAATTCAGCAAATGAATCCTTGTTCTTTTGATGCATTAACCCACTCGAAAGGGCGAAGAGCCCTGTCTCATCTGGATTTTAGTTGCACTTAAGGGTCTGTTGCGAAATATCAATATTGTCATTGCGAGGAGCGAAGCGACGTGGCAATCTCAAACAATTACAGATAGTTGAGATTGCCACGCTTCGCTCGCAATGACAAATATTTCATTTTTCAGCAGGCCCACTTAAGGCTTGGAAATAATGAGATAGCATTTTACAAATTAAGAAGTGGCCCCGCTAATTAAGGAATGCTTCCGTAGAAAATAGGATGAAGATAGTGATAGATGTGCGAGAAGAAGTAAACGAATTTTTTGACTCCTTGGGTTTACCGTAGATGATTTGCTTGTTCCAATCGATTCCGCCCCAGAACAATCAAAGCTCAGGCGCATTCTATTCTCTAAAATTAAGGTAATTTACTATCGATAAGGTTCTTAAATTTAGCAATAGGCTGAGCTCCCATTATCTGCTCTCCATTGATATAGAATGCGGGAGTTCCTTCTATGCCTAGTTCTTTTGCAGCATTGCGATCCCTTAAGACGATTTTCATAGCTGCTTCACTAGTTTGACAATCCCTAAACTTATTAATATCTAGTCCGATTTTTTCAGCAATAGTAGGGATTGATTCTATCGTTGGCTTATTATCTTTGTCATATAAATGAGATAGATAAGTTTCATACTTATTCTGCTCTCCAGCGCATTGTGCCGCCTCCGCCAGTTTCATTTCTAACTCTCTAGCAATAAGTGGATACTCACGAAAAACTATCTTAACTTTCCCTTGTTCTACATAGTTGGACTTTATCCAAGGAATTATATTGTTATATGCATACTTACACATTCCACATTTAATGTCTTGGAATATCTCTATGGTGACAGGAGCATCAATAGGACCTATAGAAGAATTGAAAGAGATTTTACCCTTTTCTATTTTTTTTCTATTTTTTTGAATCTTAAGAACTTTTTTACTAGCTTTTACCCCATAATGCCTAGCTATTAAAATTTCTTTCGTAACTTCTTCACTCGAGCCTTTTTCTTGAATTTTCTGATATAAGGTATCGCTTTTAATAGCCATGCTCTTTGAGGTAAGCGAGTTGTAATGTTGTTTAGCATCAATACTGCTATCTGTTTTTCTAATTCCCGGCACTCCAATGAAGATTAATAAACATAGAGTCATTGATGCGATAATAACCTTCATTTTATTATATTCCTTAAAGAGGTTTAGGGGCTTTCACTTATAGTGGGATAAGGTATCTCACTTATAGCGGAATTGGGGCTTTCAGATCTGCATTCAAGATTGGTAGAGCATTGATCTTTACCTGCTCCTGCTACGAGAGAGCAGAACCCCGAATCACTGCATTCATTATGACCGCATATGGTAGTGACAGAGCATTGGTCTTTTCCTCTTCCAGCTACTTGCCTACATATTCCATCCCTACACTCTTGATGTCCACATTCACTATGCTCGCTACATTCATCGTCTAGGGTTCCCACTGCACTAGTACAGTAGTTTCTATTATCACATTTTTTATATCGACAATCGTCAGTTTCTGAACACTCATCTTTTCCTTCTCCAGGAGCTTGGGCGCATAAGCCACTTAAAGTAGTGCAAACTCTATGTCCGCACTCGCTGTTTTCAGTACATATATCCTCTCCCTTTCCTGGAAAAGCTTCACAATATCCCGAGCTAGTATTACAGTCTTTATGAGAACATTCAGCACTTCTAAAACACTGATCGCTTCCAGCACCTGGCACCTCTTTGCAAGTGCCGTCTGCAGCACACTCTCTGTGTTTACAATTGAAATCTTCTGAACACTCGTCTTTTCCAACTCCTTCGACGCGTGAACATGTTCCATCTTCAGAGCAAGCTTTATGACCGCATTCTCTATTGTATGTGCATTCATTTTTTCCTGCACCTGACATTTCTTTGCAGAAACCTGCTTTACATTCTCTATGTCTACAGTCTTTATAACTAACACAGTTACTTTCGCCTTTTCCTACGTGGCGCTCACATGCGCTATCCTCATTGCATGTCTGATAACCACACTCATCGTTTTTGCTACAACTATCTTTACCAATCCCTGAAACTTGTATGCAATATCCAGAAAGTGAGCATTCTTTATGACCACATTCACTATTATCACTACATTCATCTTTCCCTCCATCTGGAAGATAAGTACAGGCGCCATCTGCATTACAGCCTTTATGCCGACACTCACTATTGTCACTGCATTGATCGTCGCCTGGGCCAGCAAGTGTTCTACAAAAAACACCTGCACATCCAAAATGTAAGCAATCATTATTGTTTGTGCATCGATCTGATCCTTTACCAACCACATTTTGACAGAATCCCCCCGTACCACTCTCACCGCAGTCCTTATGTACACATTCGCTATCTTTATTGCATTGATCCGCTCCACTTCCTATTGTTTTAGTGCAGAACCCTATGTGGTCGCATTCTCTATGGAAACAATCATTAAAATCTTCACATTGATTACTACCAGCACCATCAATGTTTTCGCATGATCCATTAATATTACATTCTTTATGTGTGAGAGTCTCCGAAGTTGCCGACCCTGGTAATGCGAGGGCTAATATAGTGCCAATAGCATTGTTTAAGGATCTCGCATTCGCTCCTGCTGACCCAGATTTCGAATCTACAGTATTTAAAGCAGGCGCTTCAGAATAAACTCTGATTGCCTCAATGCCAAACAAATTATCTTGATTGATACTTTTTACAACAGCTTTCCCAATAAAATTAGGACCAACTTCAGTATGTAATGGAATATCTATCGTTCCTACCAATGAAAACACATCTTGAGAAAGCGATATAGACTCGCCTGTATCTGAAGTTATTTCTAAGGCTATATCTATCGGATCGGTAGAAGCATTAAGAAGTTTAATCCAGTTTGGTGCATCTAGATAAGTGTTTATCGGAATCTCTGCTGAATTTACATAGCTAATTGCACCTTTAGCCATCGATCCATAAGCCCAAGAAATTTGATCAAGGTTATCGGGTGGGTGTCCATAATAAAGACTTTGAACCAACATTTTTCCATTATTTAGAGACTGAGCTCTAAATGAGCCAACGTTGTATTCTCCAATATATTGATTTAAGTATTCATGATACTGACTAAATGCAGGAAGTGTAACAACTAGACTTTTTAGTAATAGAGAATCACTGGAGAAGATCTCTAGCTTTACATCAATAGGGTAAGGTTCTATATTTATAATCTCAGCCCAGTCAATTGCTGGCCCCATGGTGGATACTGGCAGTAAGCCTGAATTAACTAGACCAGATGAAGATTGAAAAACAATACTAAAGTTAAATTTCTTCGAGTTTGTATCTTGTCCATATCTAGATAAGAAAGCCCCGTATTCCTGAGAGGTATTGTCGGGTTCAATAACGTACTGTCCAAGACCTTGTCCGACAGAAGCTAGTAGTTGTATGTCCACTCTACTACCTGAATCAAGCATTTCAATTCTATGTGCTTCATCTTCAATAATTTCGCCCAATAAATTCCTAACGCGGATTGTTGCAGAGAAAGGCAAGTCGCCTGAATTATAAACAGATAGCCAGTTTTGGACAGGAACATCAGTTCCTTGCTGGGGATTCATCGAATTTGCAACACCGTAAGTTTTGCCAGCTAGAGTCTTCCCTACTAGCATGCTAGTAGCGTACTCAACTTCATCGGTTCCATCTTCGCTTATTTTATAGGTTACGATATTGCAGTGAAGTTGTGGTAACCCATCATCAACATTTGAAATCTCTATTGTCCCATAGCTATTTTGGACTTTGTACTTATTTAGAATAGTATGAACTACACCAAGCCGATCAATGCTAATAATCTCCTGTCCAATGAGGGAATTTTCTTGATCAAAGATATTTATTGAATACTGAGAGTCTATAGATACTAAGTTTAGACACTCAAGTACTATATAATGATTGTTAAACCCATTCCATGCACCAAACGCTGGAAGCTTTAATGAGGATTTATGAGTTTCAAGAATATTGCTATTGAGATCACTGCTTGGCGTACCAATCACAATCAGCATAAACAAGCAAGAAAACAGAAATACAGCACCAGAAAAAATAGTATTATTTTTATGTCCAACGAGTTTCATGTGAAAATTTAGTACTATCAATTATTGTTTTGTGCAAATAAGAAGGAATATGCTCAGATCGCTATTTTGACATAAATAGTCGTGAATTATGAATCTTGAGAATGGTTAAAGTATTATTGTGCACCTCCTTTTCTTGAACCAATTAGGAGTCTGTTGCGAAATACCAACATTGTCATTGCCACGCTTCGCTCGCGATGAAAAATATTTCATTATTCAGCAGGCCCATTAGGAAGAAAGAATTGGTTGTTTTACTGGACAGAGGTTGGGGCGGAAGCCGTTGCGATAATTCAGACTCTGATTAGTAGCTGCGTTGCTGGGACCGGCCTGAAGATCTTTCCCTTGTAGCGACCTTGAAGCCACCACGCACTTTGAGAACTCAGTTTGCAAGTTCCCAGACTACATCCCAACACCACCCGCAAACTGATTTCCAAAGTTGCGTCCCCAGCCCAAGCAACCCCTCGCTATCTGCGGTAAAGATCTTCAGACCAGCCCCAGCTTAGTAACTCGTAATATATTATTTTTTTATTTCAGGAAAAGAAGAGAGTCTTCTAACTTCCTTTGTTAGTTTCAGCAGATAGTAGA
>CAYGUX010000035.1:0-20467 GCA_964353175.1 uncultured Bdellovibrionales bacterium
CCGATGACCCCTTCCTTACCATGGAAGTGCTCTACCACTGAGCTAAGGCGGCCAGGCGAAATGACGAAGTGAACACCATGAGTGCCAAAACACTGTGAATGCCAAAACCCAGCGACCTCCATAACCCATCATACTTCGCCTTTTTGAGCGGGAGACGAGACTCGAACTCGCGGCCCTCAGCTTGGAAGGCTGATGCTCTACCAACTGAGCTACTCCCGCATAAAATCTTTGGTTGGTTTATCACATTAGCAAGCAATGGTCTATGTATCTGCTTGATAGAATGAAATAAAAACAACCCAAAACCCCTAGAATCACTACTAAATCAAGTTTAAAAATGGTGGGGATAGGATTTGAACCTATGTAGCGCGAAGCGCAACGGGTTTACAGCCCGTCCCCTTTAACCACTCGGGCACCCCACCAGAAATTAAATTCCGATGCGTACAAATAATAAAATTAGGGAAAAAGCAAGTCTCAAATATCTAATTTATTTAAAAATCATAGGCCCCACCCTCACCCTCCTAGTAAATACAGGGACTTAGCACCAAAAAGAAGTAATTAACTATCTTTTATGACTAGTTAATAGTACAAGTCGCCAATATTTTAATAATATAATTCAAACACCCTCAAGAGTTAAAATATGAAGTTAAAAATGACCACCTTAATCGCCTTAATCACTGTATTAATAGCAAATACAACTGTAGTAAGTGCGGCAGAAGCAGGACAGTCATTTAGACCAGAAGACGTATCGGCAGTGAACGCTAGCTTTAGTGAGTTCCTATCAAATGTTCAACCTGACACTGAGTATATCATTGTAGATTTTTGGGCTAGCTGGTGTGGAACTTGTGCGAGAACGTTACCTTTTTTCGCCTCTATTAATAAAAGATTTCCAAACCTAAAGATCAAAACAGTAACTGTAAACTTAGATACTGACCAATCAAAAGCCACTAAATTAATTGCTAAGATTGATTCTGACTCATTAGATGTTTACTATGACCCTAAAGCTGATCTTGCTAAAGTATTCAATATTAAGAGTATGCCGACCTCAATACTAATGGATAGAAATGGTAAGGTTCTCTCAGTTTTTGAAGACTTTTCAGAAAGTGGACTAGGGAAAATTGAATCCTCATTAAAAGATTTAGCATCACTTTAATTAGTGTTCTAAACAAACAAAATCAAAAAGCGGTACTAAGTACGAATATATCCTATGAAGCTTTTCTTTCTTCTAATTGTCTTAGGTCTTGGTTTGATGTCCTGTTCGAATGTTAAACCTTGGGAGAAACAAGCCTTTGCTAATGAGAATATGGGATTTTCTGCTCAGCCTACATACGAGACCTATATAGAACATGTTTATTTTTCAAAAGAAGCTCACCAAGGTGGATACGGTTCATCTGGTGGTGGTTGTGGCTGTAACTAGGCCTTAAAAGATTGCCCCGCCCGATTCCCCCCTTATTGACATATTATTATGGCTAAAATTTCTGAGCCTTTATAATCATCTAATGTATCTAAACAAGTGAATTCACTTAGATCACTTGTTAAAAATGGCGAAAGTTACAAAAAACAAACCAATCTGTTTAGGTAGCGCACTCATTGCTCTCAATGTTGCGGCTCCAGCAATTTCTCTTGCCCAAACAAAAATAACAGACTCTACCTTAGAAATTAGATACAATAATTATTTAGACTATCAGGATAGTGGGAATCGAATAGGAGTTGAAGGTGGAACAATATACTTAGAAACGCCTTTAAACGCATCTTTGTCAATCAAGGGGTCATATGGTGTGGACTCAGTGTCTGGAGCTTCTCCAATATACTTAGATTCCTTATCCGGTGCATCTGCCTTAGGAATTAATGACTTTAGAAATAGTGGATTTGGTACTCTTACGTATCAAGCAGAGAAGTATTCCTTGGGGTTAAGTGGAAACTATTCTAATGAACAGGACTATGATTCCGTTGGTGGTAGCATTGAAACAAGATTTTGGACGGAAGATAAAAATTCAGTTTTTATACTCTCTGCTGGTTCAAATATAGATCAAATATCAGCAACGAACAACCCTAGCATAGACGAAGAAAAGAAAACATGGAATGCAAGCGTCGGATTAATTCAAATTGTCACTCCAAAGACAAGTGTTTTAACCTCTCTAAACTATGCTAACGGGAATGGATATTTTTCAGATCCCTATAGACCTTTCGACTCTAGGCCCAGCTCAAGGGATACGTATTCAATATTGAGCAAAATAAACTACTATATTGAGGAGTTCGACTCAGCTCTACACAACACAGTCCGCTATGGCTATGATGCTTGGTCTATCCAATCTTTAATGTATGAAATTTCATACTATCATCCGATTTTCAAAAATCTAACATTAAAACCAAAAATTCGCTATTACAGCCAATCGAATGCAAGTTTTTTTAAAGGATTTTATCCACCAACCAATGACGACAACTTTTTCTCCGCAGACCAGCGGCTATCTGCATTTGGATCATTCACTGTAGGAATTGGTGCAATCATCAAAATCTCTGACTCCACCTCACTAGACTTTAGCTATGACTATTTCATCCAGGATAGTACCTTGGGTATCTACTCCTCAGATGTCGATCTTCAATCATTGGAAGCTCGCTTCTTTACAATTGGGCTCAAATCCACCTTTTAATTATGCAGATATATAACTTCAATTTTAAAGCGCTTGGTGGGTACTGCGAAATACAAACTTTTAATACAGTATTGAGTAAAGCTGAAAGATTGGCGCTCCTAGTAGAAAAAGAAGTTCTTCGTATTCAACAAAAATATTCCCGCTACCTTGAGAACAGTGTAATAAGTCAAATAAACAGAAATGCTGGAATCTCATCCGTGGAAGCAGATGAAGAAACTATCGCTTTACTAGATTTGGCCGAAATTTGTTTTATCAAAAGCGAGGGGGAATTTGACATCACTTCTGGAATATTAAGAAGCGTCTGGGATTTCTCACTCTCAAAACAACCAACCCAGAGCCAACTAAAGAAAGTACTGCCTCTAATTGACTTTAATAACTTAAGTTGGTCCAACGAAAGTGTTTACCTTACAGAGCCTGGAATGGAAATTGACTTAGGTGGACTAGGCAAAGAATATGCCCTAGAAAGGGCAAAAGAAATCTGCATCAAAGAGGGATGTGAGAACACCCTTATAAATTTCTCAGGAGATGTTGTCGCAGTAGGACCTAAACCTGACCTCTCACCATGGATCGTTGGAATTGCCCACCCGCGATGCAAAAAAAGCGTCCTCTGCACGAGAAGCCTCTTTAAAGGCGCCCTAATTACTAGTGGTGATTATGAAAGGTATTTCATTTCAGGGAACAAACGATTTAGCCATATACTATCCCCTAAAACCGGCTATTCTCCTCGTTTTTTTCAGAGCTGCACTATCTATCATCAGTCACCTTTAATTGCAGGAGCACTGAGTACAATATCTTTTCTACTAGGAGCTGATAGGGCTAAGATGCTATTAAAAGAGTATGAAGCCAAATATCTATTTGTTGGTTGCGGAGAGGAAGATAAACTCGGTAACATAGATGGGGATATGGAAAAAGTTTTAAACCAAAATAGAAAAATAATAAACCTTAGAGAATATGCCGAAACTCATTCATAAATTTTTACTCTTAAATCTAATCGGACTTTTATCAGCTTGTGGCGGCTCATCTAATTCAGATGATGTCAATGTTGATTTAGTATTTCCAGAAGGTGAGAACTTAAAAGGTTCAGTTGCAAAGGGACAGTTTATTTTTGGATTGGCAGCTAATTCTGAGCGAATTACTAATTGTAACCCAGGAGAAGGTTGTGATGCTCTCTTTGAAGGAACTGCAGAAGATGGGGAAACACCAATCTCTTCTAATGGAAGAGTGTGTTTAGATTGCCATAGACCCAATGCAAATTTTCAAATTGGTTCGATTTTACCGTTAAATAATAATGTCCCAGAAGAGGATCCTCTATTAAAATTTATAGATGCTGACGCTCAATTTAATCCTGACGCAAAATTCAATTTAAATGAATTTGGGTTAATCTTAATTAGACCACATAGATTTTCTAACTTTGATAAAAGCGATCCTTATATAAGGTTTAATGCTTGGCGGAAAATACCTTCAAATTTTAATACAGTATTTGGTCATGGCTTTGCTGCGGACTTAAGAGAAATTAACCTTCAGACTACTGATATTGCCGCCAGCATGTCCCATACCCAATTGGACGATGTACCTTTTAAAAATATCATCGGACAAAGAAGACTTAATGATCTAAGTGCTTTTCAGTCAACTCTTATTAGCGATCCAAGATTAGAGGGTTTGCTCCATCCAAATGACAGCTCATACTCTCCTTCCTATAATGAGCTAATAGATGATCCTTACCTAACAGTAAATCTGACTACACCCCAAGAAAATAAAGGTAAAGAACTCTTCAATAAGTGGTGCTACACTTGCCACAATGTACCACAAATCTTTAGCAATCGATCTAACGCAGATAACAACAACCCAAATATTCCTGGTCAAGGTTACGACATTGGTATCTCACAGGTGAATAAACTAGGTTTAGATTATCGTTACTACAACCTGGATACAGCTCAAAAAGAGTTAGTTACCGTTCCCCTTAAAAGACAGAATGGAGAAAATGTTAATTTCCCTATTACTACAGATATAGGCTTAGCCGCGATTACTAGGCGATACGAAGACCTATATGTGTTCAAAGTGCCTCCACTTCGGAATCTTGAAGCTATGGGAACCTACATGCACGATGGATCACTTCGATCTATTGAAGAAGTAGTTAAATATTTCAACTCGGAGGAATTTAGATCTTCAGCTGGCGGAAAACAATTTCCAATTTACCTATCCCCTGAAGAAGAACAAGATCTTATAGCATTTTTAAAACGCTTATAAGATCTTAGTATGGTGAGTTGAGCGCTTAGTTACAGACTAATATATGACTTAGTCTCTGCCACTACCTGCGTTCATTCTAGGTTTCATTGTACGTCGCTTATTCGAGCCACCATTGCCACTCCCACCTTGTCTTTGAGGTCTCCCCCTACCATTGTTATTATTAAAATCACCATTTGATCTAGACTTTGCCGCACGACCCTCGCCATTAGCTGAAAAACCTGAGAGATTATGATGTGTCATTGGAACGTACCCTGGTGGATATTTGTTATCTTGCATTATGTATTTATCCTAACTTATTTATCAATTCTAACTTTACTAAACTGTTAATTAATCCTACTTTCCATCAAAAGTACCCATCGCTCTAAATTTTTCGTAGCGCTTTTGAAGCAATGAATCTATTGGTTCACTGTCAATTTCTTTTAAGTTTCTTGCAATTGCCAAACCAAGAAATTCCGCAGCTTTTTGATGATCTCTATGAGCACAACCTTTTGGCTCCTTTACAATCTCGTCGATGACCCCTGCTTTTAATAAGGGCTGAGCAGTGACTTTTAAAGCTTCCGCGGCAACTTCAGCATAAGTAGCTGCACTAGCTCCATCACTTTTCCCCCACAAAATAGATGCGCAACCTTCTGGAGAAATTACTGAATAAATCGCATTCTCCATCATTAATAATCGGTCACATACTCCTAAAGCTAAAGCTCCCCCACTTCCACCCTCGCCTATCACAATTGATATAATGGGCGTTTTAAGGCCTGCTAATGTTTTAATACTAGAGGCAATAGCTTCCGCTTGCCCTCTAGCTTCAGCATCAATTCCTGGGTAAGCACCTTGAGTATCTATAAAAAGTAATAGTGGTAATTTAAACTTTTCAGCCAACCTAAAGAGTCTTTGGGCCTTTCTATTGCCTTCAGGCATAGTCATACCAAAGTTTCTCTTAATCCTATCCTGAGTTGTTCTTCCTCTTTGTTGCCCAATAACCATTACTGGAATTCCGTTAAAACGACCAATTCCACCAACCATAGCAGCATCGTCCCCGAATGCCCTATCTCCATGTAACTCAGAAAAATCTGTAATTAATCGAGAGATATAATCTAAGGTAAAAGGTCGATCAAAATGCCTCGAAAGTCGAACTTTTTGATATGTCTTTAAATTACCATAGACATCTCCTCTTGTCTTTTCAAGCTTTCTTTCAAGCTTTTCAACATCATTCATAAGACTTAGATCTCCTGATTCAACCAAAGATCTAAGCCTAATTAATTCTTGTTCTATCTCTACAACAGGTTTTTCAAAATCTAAATATTGCCCAAAATCAAGCATGATATAAATTCCATATTAAAATTTTAATCTTAAGTAGTCCTAGTCTAAAAACCGAACCCTGCAAACATACACTCTATTTTTTTGGTCATTCTTAAAATAAGAACAATTATTATCTGAGCTAGTAACAACTAACGACTGGCTCACTTTATGTAAATTGTCCTTGAGATAATTATCAATCACGTATTTTAAAAACAAGCTTATCTCGACATACTTCCCCTCAAGGACATGATCAACTAGTCTCAATGAACTAGTTAAACCAAAATTCTGTTTCCGCTTGACGCTAACCTTCCCTCCATCTGGGGGGCAAGAATTTAGAACTTCCTCTAATTCTTTCTTTATAAATGGCAGGCTAAAAATGTCTCGCCATGCAAGCTTTGAGGGCTGGTTTCTCCACCACGTAAGTTGCCTTTTAGCAAATCTTCGAGTATCACGCTGAATAATCTTTATCAAGTCACCTTGATTTGGGCTAAGTCCCTGTTTTTGAAGACTTAAATAGTCAACCACTTGTTTGTATCCAATTGCTTTTAGGGAACTAATCGATTCCCCATACTCTTTAATGATAGAAGTAACTTCTTGAATCAATCCCTCCTCAATCATAGAATCAACCCTACTATCTATACGACGATATAAATCATCCCTATTTCTTTCTACTACAATTACCAAACCTCCCAAATCACCAGCTTCACGGCTGAGATGTTTCTTTAAAGCACTCGCGGGGCTCCCCAAAGAAAGACTTAAGGCAAGTGCCCTTTCTCTTCTAAAAATATCATTTGGTTCTAGATATCTATTAGAGTGACTATCAACTATTGAGAGTAAACGATTACACCACACATTATAGTCGTCGGGACTTTTAGAGTTTTTTACTTTAACTAGAAAAGTCTCTTCAAGGTTAGCAACAAACCACCCATCGTCTAAAAAGCGTGAAAATAGTGCCGACAAGTAAAGGCCTGAACCTCCTACAACCAAGGGTAACTTTCCTTGATCTTCTAGATGCTCAACTACTGATAGACAATCCTTCCGAAACATTCCCGCAGAATAATCTTGATTGGGTTCGACATAGGAAACGAGATGATGTGGTACTTCTGCTAATTCGCTCTTAGTAGGCTTAGCACTTCCTATATCAAGCTTAGAATAAACCTGAACAGAATCAGCATTAATAATTTCTCCGTTAAGCTCTTTCGCTAACTCCAATGCTAACTTACTTTTTCCACTCGCCGTTGCTCCAGTAATTGCTATGATCTTAGATGTTTTATTCACTATTCGAACTACTGAATTCGGCCGAATTTCTTCTCAAGTTCTGATTCCGAAATATTCCATATTACGGGTCTTCCATGGGGACACCAAGCACCTAATTCAATTTCTCTAATCTGTACGAGTAAAGCATAAGCCTCTTCAGCGCTTATAACTTTTCCGCGCCTAAGCGAACCATGGCAAGCCATCAATGTTAAAACAGAATCAATCTTCTCCTCAATCAATGCTGACATAGATTTATCTGGTAAAAATTCCAATAAAGAAGTTACAATATCCTTAGCTTTCTTCACATCAAGATATTCAGGGATTGACCTTATAACTAGCTCATTTAACCTAAGCTCTATCTCTATGCCAATGCCCTTCAAAGCTTCCAACTTCTCCTCGATACCGGAAACATTGTCAAAATTCCCGATAGGTATAACCTCTGGGACCAATAATAACTGCTCTTTTAAAGATCTTTCTACAAAAGATTTTTTTAAATTATAGAAAGTCACTCTTTCATGGCCTGCGTGCATATCTAAAATTAAAAAACTATTTCCTTCTTCAAACAATAAATACAAAGAAAAAATTTGTCCTACAAATTTAGGTTGATTTGTCCCACCGATTAACTTCTCCTCGTACAAACTCGAAGATTCAAACAATGATCCCTGACCATGAAACGTTACCGGAGTACTATGGTTATTTCCGGCTATATATTCTGGAGTAAAGCCACCCGTTCTAAAATTATCCTGAGCGCTCTTTAGATACGGAGAGGTAAAACTAGAACTTATTGTATAACTTTTTGGTTCACTATGATTACTAGATTGGCCTGCTTTCAATATTGCTTTGGAAACTGCTTCTTTCAATGCTACAAATACCTCACCCTCCTCCCTAAATCGCACTTCAGTTTTTTGCGGATGTACGTTTACGTCAACTTCTCTTGAATCAATAAACAATCTTATAACCCCACTAGGATAATATCCAGGGCGAAGGAAGGAACCATAGGCATCTTTTAATGCTCTAATTAAAAGTGCGCTTTTAATTAGACGACCATTTACAAGAATTCTAATTTTAGAACCGCCCCTAGCAGCATACAAGGGTTCAGTCACATATCCTTCAATAGAAATCTCACCGCCAGCTTTGCTTATCTTCTTGAATGCAATCTCTATGGGGTTACCCTGAACCATTTTGGAGAGCATTACCCTATCAAGTAGAGTTTGACGCCCTGGGAATACTTGAACTTGTTTGCCATCCTCAAAATAGAAAAAGTGGATGTCTGGCCTAGCAAAAGCAAAGTCAGAAATAACAGTTCTAATATGATTGGATTCACTCTTTGCAGACTTTAGGAATTTCCTTCTAGCAGGGATATTAAAAAATAGGTCCTTTACTTGTATTTTGGTACCAACCTTAGCATCAATTTGCACTATTTCTGGCGCACTACCACCATCCATACTTAATAGATACCCTTTCTCACCTTCCTTTCTTGTCGTAATACTTAATCTTGAAACAGAAGCTATCGAAGGAAGAGCTTCACCTCGAAATCCGTAGCTAGCAATATTTTCCAAGTCATCTGCACTTGATATCTTAGAAGTTCCAAAACGTTCTATACACATCCTAAGATCAGGTTTATTCATACCCAAACCATTGTCGATAATAGTAATAGAATCCGAACCTCCATTTACAATCTCAATATGAATTTCTGTAGAACCGGCATCGATAGCATTTTCCACCAACTCCTTCACTATTGCGGCAGGTCGCTCTACAACCTCTCCCGCAGCAATCTGATCTATGACTAAATTATCTAATATGCGTATAGATGAATGTTCTAACAAGACTTTGAACCCATTATCTTTGCAATGATATTAGTGGAGGATCTTCCCTCATGAAAATTTAATGACAATACTTCGCCACCTCTTTCTAGAACAAAGTCTGCTCCGACAATCTGACTTATAGCCCAATCACCACCCTTAACAAGTATATCTGGTTGAACTTCTTGAATTAATCTTAAGGGAGTATCCTCATCAAAAATGATGACTTCATCAACTGGCTTAACTCCCAATAACATCTCACGCCTTTCATCCTGTGGAACGATAGGTCTCTCCGCACCTTTTAACCGCTTCACTGAAGCATCACTATTTAAGCCCACTACCAACTTCGAACCAAGAGCCTTTGCATCCTGAAGATATCGAAGGTGTCCAACATGCAAAAGATCAAAACAACCATTAGTAAACACTATTTTTGACATAAAATTAACCAAAATATTGAATATTTTTTATAGATTGATAGACTATAAAATAACAGAAGATTTAACAATTAAAGACAAAATACCGCGAAAGACACTAATCTATTCAAATACTTATAACTATGTATAAATTTTCACTTCCAATCATACTAGCAACTGCTACTCTTTTTATATCTACTGCCAATGCAGACTTAGCACCAAGAAATGATGATGAAATTCAAACTATAGATATTTATGAACGAGCGAATAAGGCTGTCGTTAACATTAACATTAAGACTATTGCACAAGACTTCTTCTTCCCTGTTTATCAAGAAGGATCTGGATCTGGAGTAATAGTAGATAAGGATGCAGGCTTATTGGTCACGAACTTCCACGTCATTAAGGGGGCGGATCAAGTTCAAGTGACGCTAGCGGACGGAAAGTCTTACGAGGTTAAGCTCATCGGAGAGGACCAAGATAATGAACTCGCATTACTTCAGATTATTGACCCACCTTCTACCCTGACAGAATTGCCTTTAGGAGACTCCTCTGAACTAAAAGTTGGTCAAAATGTACTCGCCATAGGTAATCCTTTTGGATTAAATAGAACTTTAACCAGAGGAATTGTTTCAAGTCTTGGCCGAAGCATTCGAAGCGATCGAGGGACCTTGATTGAGGATATCATCCAAACAGATGCAGCAATTAACCCTGGCAATTCAGGTGGACCTCTTATAGATATGGCTGGCAACGTAATCGGCTTAAATACTGCTATTCTAAGCAAATCAGGAGACTACGCAGGAATTGGATTCGCAATCCCCTCTAACTATATAAAGAAAGCTATCCCGGAATTGCTAAAATACGGGAAAGTTCTTCGACCAAAGATAGGAGCAATTTTTGCCAACTCAGAGTATGGTGTCGTAGTTCTTAAGACTCAGCCTAAAGGGCCAGCTGATATTGCAGGAATGATAGGTGCCCAGCGCATAGTTAGGCGTGGAAATTTTATCAGATATTTTACGGATCTTTCTAAAGCAGATTTTGTCGTCGCAATAAATGGAGTCAGAGTACACAATAAGGATGAAGCATATTCTGCAATTATGAAGAGTGCTAAAAATCATGAAATAAAGCTAACGCTAAGAAGCGGGCTCATAAAAAATGCGATTAGAAATCTCTATATCAAACCAATACTAGATTAAATATGAAACAATTCATCCATAAAACTAAATACATAGGAACTATGGTATTTAATATAGAGGATGAAGGACTTTCCAGCCTCTACATTCTTGATCTAAAGAATTCAAGAGATAGAAATAGCTTTATAGATATCCCCGATAACTTTAAACCTCTATTGAATATTATTGAATCATACTTAGCGGGAGAGGTCTTTAAATTTAAGGATGTTCAAAAGTTTCTTAACATCCAAGGGGGTACAGAATTTCAAAGATTAGTCTGGAATGAAATTGCAAAAATTCCTCATGGTGAGACTAAATCATATAAAGAAATAGCCAATGCCATAAACCGTCCTAAAGCTGTAAGAGCAGTCGGTTCGGCATGTGGTGCTAACAAGTATGCGATCCTAATCCCTTGCCATAGAGTGCTTTCTAGCTCAGGAGCAATCACAGGCTACCGCTGGGGAAATAACGTCAAAGCTATGCTATTAGAATTAGAAGGCGCCTAAATATTTCTTACCTCTGCCTAATCTTATTCTTGGGATAGTATAGATCTTGGCATCTGGTTTTAATGCACTCCATCCCTTGTGGGCAGTCCTCATTTATGAAACATCTACCAGGATCTGGCTTAATAGGCTCGGAGCTACAAGCCATAAATAAACATGAAGCAAACATTATCAAAAATAAAATTGTAGTTTTCTTATTCATCAATCCCCTACTTTATAAGTGTTGCTACAAGATCATATTCAGCAACTTCTGTCACTTCTAAATTTACAAACTCTCCTACCAAAGCATCTAATTCCTCTGGCTCATAACCTTCAAGATCATTTACTAATGTAATTCCATCTGCATCAGGTCCCTGCCACTGAAATCTTGCCTTATATAATAGGTCTGACTCAGGATGATAGCCTTCAAAAAGCGCTCTACCCTTAGTGCCAATCATCCCTACTAACCTATTATGAAGAGTTTCACTTTGAGCGATCATTAGCCTCTCTCTTCTACGATCCTTAGTAGCTTGATCGATCTGATCAGGGAAATCAAAAGCATAAGCTTCCTTCTCATTGGAGTATGTAAAAATTCCTACATGAGTAAAATGCCCTTCCCGTATAAATGCTTCAAGGGCATTTATATCCTCTTCTGTTTCACCAGGAAAACCAACAACGAAAGTTGTTCTCAGATGTACAGTAGATGCCATTCCCCGAATAGATTCAATTAGCCCCCGAGTACCTTTTTCTCCCAAAGGTCTTCTCATCCGTTTTAATACCGAGTTTGATATATGCTGTAGAGGCAAGTCTAAATAACTACAAACTTGGGGTACATCTCTAATTAACGCTATCAATTCCTCATTTACTCCGATTGGATAGGCATAATATAAACGTAACCAAAAATCTCTGCTGGAATTAGCACCAACCACTTGATTGATTAAATTGGGTAGCTCGCTAGTGATGCCCCTATTGCCCTTAAAATCAGTTCCATAAGCAGTTAAATCTTGCGCAATGAAATTAATCTCTTTAACGTTCTGATCTAAAAGACTAGTAACTTCTCTCGTTACTGAATCTATCGCTCTAGATCTAAACGCTCCTCTAATTTTGGGAATTATACAAAATGCACAAGGCCTATCACAGCCCTCGGCTATTTTAACATAAGCAGTATGACTTTCAGTGCTTACAATCCTAGGAACGGTATCATCATAAAGGAAATAAGGTCGTCTAGCTTCATCAAAGGTTTCATTCAAAGGATGTTTGTCGTCAGCAACTTTCAAAAGTTCATCTGTGGAGATAAAAGTATCAACCTCTGGTAACTCTTCTAAAAGTTTAGCTCGATATCTTTCCACTAAACAACCAGCGACTATTAATTTTCGACATCGCCCCTCCTCCTTATATCGGGCGACTTCTAAAATTGTATCTATCCCCTCTTTAACGGCAGACTCCAGAAAAGCACAAGTATTTACAACAATAAGATCAGCTTCCTTTAACTCATCGATCGGATGAAAACCCTTATTCTTAAGAACACCTAACATCACTTCAGAATCTACCATGTTCTTAGCGCAACCAAGAGTTACAAATGCGACAGTCCCTTGAAATGTTCCTTGAGGTACAAACGCTTCCGAATGAGTATTGATGCTAGGTCCAATTCCACATGATGATTTAGAAAGATTTTCATCAGGAAGGACATTAAGTGAGAAATTTTTAGACACAGGAGACCTCTAATTAGTTGGAATTCCAACCCTATTACTATTAAGCGTTAAAAAAGTCAAGATTAGCTTTTGCCTAAGAATTACCGCCACACGATCAATTTAGCACTCAAATAATTCCAAAAAGCACTAATGATAGTTCCTATAAAGCCAGCTAATGGCCAAGGGAAGCCAGCTGCATATAGGTTGCTTGAAATCATTAAATTTATCATTAGTCCCACTAGACATAGCACATAAAAATGTAACAGGGCCCTAAACATACGCCGACCATATCTAGCAGTCTGAAAAAAAGTGAACTTATTATTTAAGAAAAAATTACTTGCTATTGCTCCTAGTGCTGCAAAGAACTGAGCAGTAGGAAATGCCAAGTGTACTATTGATATCAATATCGAGAGTAACACTAAATGGACGATAACACCGCTTAAACCAACCAACATGTAAGAAACTAAGTCTAATGGCAATCTAATTTTAAAACGTTTTTCAAATAATAGAATGAAAAACTCCATCGCAACCAATGGGCTTAGTTTACTTTTCCCACCAGTTCTCACCCCAAAAACAAATGGAATTTCCACCACCTTAGGGGGTTTAGTAGAAGAAAGAATTATATCTAATAGGATTTTAAAGCCTTTTCCAGATAATTTATCGACATTGGGAACGATATAACTTTTCCTAAGTAGAAAAAATCCACTAAGGGGATCTTTCAATTTAAGACCGACTACAGAATTCGCTACCGTGGTTGCAAACCCACTTATAAATGATCGAACTCTTCCAAATTGTCCGAGCTCTCCTCCTTCAATATACCTACTGCCGACAACTAAATCTAACTCTTCTTTTTGGCATCTTCTTAGCATCTGAGGAATTATCCTATGGTCATGCTGCAAGTCTGCATCCATAACTACTATATACTCACCCCTAGCCTTACCAATACCTTCAATGACAGCACTTGATAAACCTCTCTTATCAATACGCTTAATACAAGTAATTCCCTTAAATTTCGATGCTAATTCCTGCACTATATTAGCCGTTCCGTCAGGCGAGTTATCATCAACTATAATAATCTCATATCTCAAACTACATAATACTTCTTGAAGCCCCTCAATCAATGAGGAAATATTTTCAGCTTCATTATACGTCGGAACAACTACACTTAAATTAATCAACTACTAATAACCTCCAGTTGGTCTTGAGGTTTAGAAATCCTCCAAATAAAAGCATCCAAAAAATAATGTGTCATCTGAGGAATCGTAAATAAAGGGATAACAATAGATAATATTTTCTTATTCAGAAGAGGTTCACTAACACCTAAATAAAGCTCAGTATGTTCATTCCATATAAAAAAGTCCCATAAACCTTCTTCGATATAGGCTAAGCACAATAGTATTAGGATGAAGAATATCGCGCCGGAGCCTGAATACTTCCAATTAACATCCTTTTTAACGCTAAAACCCCAGACTAAAGCCATATATGGTAATCCATGACTGACAACATTAGTTAAGGTAAAAGTAAGGTCTCCATTACAAAGTACAATACCTCCGTACCAAGAGAGGAAGGTGCCCAAGAATAGTAAATTTTTAGGGACAGAACGACTCCCCAATTTCTTAAAAAGATACAACTCATGCGCGAGATATACTAATAAGACCAGCAAAAATGTCACATTCATAAATGAAGCAAATAGTTCTTTGTAGTCCCCCAAAAGAAAATTCAAAGATAAAAAATCACCTTCAATAAACCAACTAAACTTTCTTGGGATATTTAAATGCCAATATAAAATCGGGTACAGTGTCACAGAATAGATTGCTAACTTTCCGATTAGGCTAGTGCTACCCTCTTTCCGCTCATATAGCCTATAGAAGCCATACTGCTGTCTAACAAAGTGGAATACGGCCAAATAAGCTAACACTCTCCAAAATAATATTGAGGACTGGGAGTATAAAGCGATACCCAATAACCAAGCGATTATGGGAGAAAGTACCAATAAAGGTAATCGTTCATCTATCATCTTAGGATCCAAGTATGTTCTAAACATCGTAGCATAAACATGTGCGACATCGATTCCAACAACAAAAACCAACCAAAGGAGTGGGCTTAACTCCAATTTGTAGGGAGTTAATAAATTTAGATATAAGAGAATAAGACTTACGACTATTGGAGGTAATAAGATAAAAGTTAAATCATACCATCTAGAGATAAGCCAAAATTTAGATTTCATTTTTAGCATTTAGATCTTAATATATTTACCGCATTCTTGGGCAGCCTTAATTCCTTGTGCGAATGCTTCCTCAAATATAGAGATACCGCTTGAATCAGTATGAGCATAATAAATACCTTTTTCCACTTTGTTACGATCTGAAACAATAGCCTTTTTCATACAACCCACTTCGACCTTTTTCATAGCATGGGCCCAAATCCATAATCTCAACTCTTCTACTTCTGGAACTAAATTAGGGTACATAGATTGAAGATCACTCATTGCATCACTTGCCAATTCATCTTCTGAAGCAGAGAATAAACGATGCCTAGCTAAAGATGCTACCTCACTAACATGCGCATTGTAGTGGGTAAGGATCGTTCCTTCGCGAGCATACTTAAGCTCTTGATGATTTGCTCTAACAAATCCTAAGGATTGAGAATGATAACTAACTGAATCCCATGGTATTAAGTAATTTTTATCACTTCTTAAGAACACATTACTTATAACCCAAGGATTATATGATCCACTTGGAGGCAATATATTGGTTAATCCCTTAGACAATACTCTTTTAGCAACAAATTCAGGAAGAGCACAAATCACTGATTTTGCCCTTCTTTCCACAAGCATAGAATCTTTTACAGAATAAGTTCTAACAATAAAGTCATCTGCTTCCTTATAAACAGAAGTTACTACTTGATCAGAGCGAATAGAATCAGTCTTGGTAACTAGTTTTTTAACTAGCCAACTATTACCCTCTGGCCATGTCAGAATGTCCTGACTACCATCATTCAACATATAGGCCTCTCTAGCTATAAAATAGTGAAGCAAGGCCCATGCCGATACCTCAGATAGAGATGTCCCATAGTCATCGCGGGTAGCATAATCACAATACCAATGTATTCTGGGGTCGGTTATATTATTGGCAACTAAAAAGTTACTTCCACTAATATTGTCCAAGTCTAGCAATCTCTCATCTCTTGATGATTTCGAAACTGGAATAGAAAAGGCCCTAAGTCCATCCCTAGTTTTTAGGTTCCTATAGCGCTCTAATAAACTATAAAACTCATTCTTTTGGCTTAGTCCAAATTTAGAAGACACAAAATCAGGGAGAATTCCATTTTGCCACTTTCCATACCTATACAATCTACTGGCTGGAGCATGAAGTAGAAACTCCTCTTTATAAAATGGCTTACCCGCATCATCAAAATAGGAAATTGCACCAGATTGATCTAAAAAGTTAATTAAATCAGCGTTGTCCTTACTAGGAACTGGTAGATAGTGCGCTCCCCATGGGTGTTTACCGTATTTATGATTACCGCTTCTGGCATTCCCCCCTACTGTTGCTCCTAGCTCTAGCAATAAAACATCCTTTATCCCAGCGGCTTTTAAAGCCCTATAAGCGGACAAACCTGAAACCCCTCCACCGACTATAATGGATTGCCAATAATCATCAGATCTTTTGACTTGAATCCCTGAAGAGACTCCGTCTCTTAGAATATGTCCCCTATCTGACTCAGGCCCGTATATACTGATTTTAGGTTTATTTTTAAATAAACTACCGTATGAACAAGAAGTCATCCCCATACTTAGAGAGCCGATAGCAAAACTTCTTCGACTAATTTTCATTTACTAAGTCCTCTCTTCCCATTCTTCATGGTAGGTGGTGATTAGCAACTGATTAGATAATGACTGTATCTCTGTCTCGACTTCCGCCATATCAGGAGGAAAATAAAATAATTGAGGGAACACTTCAGATTCTATAAACTTCAGATTTTCTATACTTGGGACACCTAACTTAAAATCACTTTTCCCAGCCAATACAAATCCCCACTCAGTAAAAGAAGGAACATAAACATGATAGGGCTTAGTATGAAATCCAACAGAGCCTATAGTGTGAACTAGCATCCAAAAAGCTTTTCTTGCAATAAGTGGTGAGGTAGTTTGGACAACTAACAAACCTTTATCCTCTAACAGCAACTTAATATTTCTATAAAAATAATCGGAATACAGTTTCCCTAAAGAAAAGCTAGTTGGATCGGGGAAATCTATTATGATAAAATCAAACTTATCCTTACAACTCAATATCCACTTAAAAGCATCTTCATTTACAACTTTTAAACGAGAATCATTTAAAGAATTTTTATTTAGATCCTTGAGAATCTCAGTATCCTTAAACAAATTCACTAAACTTGGATCTAGATCTACCAAAGTAACAGCCTCTATACTTTCATACTTGAGCACTTCTCTTAAGGCTAAACCATCTCCGCCCCCAAGAACAAGGATCTTCTTAGGACTATTTACAGATGAAAGTCCAACATGAACCAATGCTTCATGATAACGATATTCATCCTTTGAACTAAATTGCAACTGACTATTTAGATACAACCTAATATCTTCATCTTTGCGCGTTAAAACCAACCTCTGATATGAAGTATCTTTAGAATAAAGAACTGGATCGATAAATGCTTGGCTTTCAGCAGTTTTAATAATAAAATCTGATCCAAATAAGCCTAACCCTAGCAATAAAAATATAAAACTTGCTACAAAAAAATCAAATCTATACCGAACTAACTTTCTCTCACTTAGTAGCATTAATGCTATTGCTAAACTACAATTCAAAAGTCCAAAGAAAAATGCCGTCTTTACCAACCCAAGATAAGGCACACAAACTAAGGGAAAGACTAAACTAGCAAATAGAGCCCCTAAGTAATCAAAACTTAAAACGGTACTAACTAGTTGATCAAATTCCATTTCCTTCTTTATCATTCTCATTAATAGAGGAATTTCCAAACCAACCCCCATCCCAATGATAATTACAAGTGAATAGATGGGAAGATATAAACTAGAAGCATATGGGAAAAGCATATAAAGTATACTCGCAGAGCAACCACCAAAAAATGCTATTATCAATTCTACTCTAAGAAAAGTCCTAAGAATGTCTGTTTTTACAAATCTTGATAAATAGGAGCCTATTCCCATCGCAAACAGATAGCTTCCGATGATAGTGGAGAAATGTGTTATCGAATCCCCGAGTAGATAACTAGCAAGCGTAGCAATAAGTAGTTCATAAACTAAACCACAAATTGCTACGGTACAAACAGATAATAGTAGGAATAGTCTCATCCCACTAGTGGATAGCGGAAGCTACAATATTACTAATTCCTAATAAAGCTGCTCCGAGTAAAATAGCTAAGGCAATATTCTTATGCTCTACTATCTCCTTCCATAAGGAATATGGAGTCAGTTTATCCATGACCACAAACCCTAAAATTAATAAGAATATTCCTAGAATGGAAAAAACACCCGCATTTACAACATATTTCATTTCGATCATAACAATTCTATCTCCTATTTGTGATTAATCTGACTTCTATAAAATGGCACGCTTCTCTTCATGGTATCAAATAAAATTCCTCCCACACTTTCAGTTCTAACATACCATAGACTCAGTAAACTAGCGTATATAAGGTAAATGACTGGTTTAGACATGCTCTATTACTCTCCTGATAATTCTGTTGAATTTTGCCGTCGCTTTGCCTCAAAATGAGCGCTACTTAGGAATAGGTAGCAAGGGTATATGCAAGTCATAAATAAAACGAATAAGTAATTACCCCAATAAGGAACATTGCTAAACACCCTCAATTCATATTTAGGCCTATAGCTTCTATTTGCACTGCTAAAATTCCGACTATTAGATAAAAGTAATTTTGGTTTAATATTAGTCGATGCTACCGTATTAACAACATAAGTACCATTTGGTACCCGCTCAAAAAATATATTGTTCTTTCTACTTCCTTCACTCCAAGCCCCATCGGAATCTCGTCCATAATAATAAGATACCTCTAGCTCCTTCTCACCTACGACATCTCCCTTTTCATTAATCAAAGTAACAAAGACAGAGACCCAAGAATTATCAACTGGAGCAGACACATCTACTCTCAAATTTGTCAGGCCATTATCCACCCTAAAAGGTGCGGACATTCTCTCTACCTGCTTAGCGCTACTATTGGGAGACCCAGTGACAATCTCTGCATTATCAAACTCCCCAGCAAATAGGAGCTTTGAGCTTGCACTTGAAACAAATATTATTTGGAAGAATGTAATAATTATTAGTATAAATACAAAGCAAGCACCTACAATCCGCGAATGCGCGCGAGCTATGTTAGGTTGCGCAGGAGCAACGCCACTCGGCCATGGCAAGTATCTGGTTTTACCATCAAAAGCCTTGTCCAGTTCATTAGGAGTAAGATAAACCCCATGAGACCCAATTATTTCATCCTCACTTTTCTCGAAACTCAACATAAAGGGAGGTGATATATAGTCTGTAGATACGCAGCGCTCACCCACTGCGACTTGCCAATAGAACTCACCAACTACTTGCCTAACAACAGAAACGCCGGAATCAAATCGTTTATAATCATCTCCCAAATAAGGAATAGATGAAGCACCCAATATACTCCCAACTTCACCAGATAACTTAGGATCACTTGTTACATAGAGCCAATGTCCATTTTGCTCAACTAGCCACCGATACCCTCTATAGGGATTCATCAGTAGATACTCTCGCCATTCATACTGCCCACTTGGATCAGACCTAGTCAAACATCCAATAACTTCGAAAACAGTATTTTCAAAAGCGCCTCTGATTCCAAGAGGCAACAACAAAGATCCAGTTAACTTCTCTCCAGCAGCTAATAGTTTTAATTGATCACCAGATAATCCATTGACAGCACCACAGTATTCACAGCCAATAACAGATGAGCGACCCATACCTCTAATTCGTAGAGGAGCACCACAATTAACGCAAGCAATCTCCTCTAATTCACTTTGATAGACTGGCACACTGTCTGACATATTCTAAGTACTCCAACCTTCTAGCCGGTGTAAGTGCTCGAAATGCAACTCCAAGAAAGAATGAACAGTTCCAACATAAACTTCTCTTTCCATTCCGACATGCCTAGAGATAGTCATAAAACCTCCATCCAAACTTACTGCATCTGCAGACTTGTACTCTTCTCCCCCGATAGCCTTAAAAGGCAATTCACCGGCTCCATACATTATTGAGGCTTTCTTAAAATCACTAACTTTATAGTTCTTATTATTATAATTTATAAGCTCCCCAAGAGTTATCTCATCTCCAACTTGAATTTGCTTCGCATCGATAGGAAAACTTACATAATAGAATCCTTGCGCCTCCGCCAACCAACCATAAGTATTGTTTTCAAAGATGATATACCACTCATCCCAATAACC
>CAYGUX010000036.1:0-19091 GCA_964353175.1 uncultured Bdellovibrionales bacterium
TTTCTAAATCTTTGTTCATTAGTTCTTTTTCACCTAGTTCGTTAAAACAACTAGCTCTTTGAACTATCGAATCTAGATCTTGGTGGTTTTTATCAATTAGTTTATTGAAAATTAGAATAGCTTCATGAAATTTTTTATCAAAAATTAATAAGGAAGCTTTACTGCGATCGTTTAAATTATCTATTTCTTTAATTGAAGCATTTGATTCTTCAATATTTGAATTATTACTTTCATAATTTGTATTATTAAATTTATCGGGGTCTTTAAAATATAAAATGCCCGTACATAAAAGTAATATAATTAGCGGCATTCCTGTAAGCAAAGTAAAATAAAAAAGTTTTCTAGATTTAGTGAAAAATAGTCCGTATATGACGCTACTAAATGACCAAAGGACAATTAAGAATATAATCCAAACTGATTTTTTAGATTTTTCAATTTCCGAATTAGCACAATCTATTATCGCCCAAAATGGTTATAGAGAAAGTAGTATCACCAACAAGGGAATACCAATAAATAATAGAATAATAGGTAAACCTAAGAGAGCTTCCATACTGTTTTATCCTTAATAGAGATATATAAAGAGCGAGGTAAATTCTATGGCATTAATCTACTAGAGATGGTCGGAAGGAAGAATAAAAATAATTACCTATCATTTTCGTCGACTAGGCTTTAGAACAAGCAAAAAGGCTAGAGTAACTCACTGTAATTTAAGCTTTTTTTATCTTTGTAACCCATTGCTCAAAACCTCTCAATATTGTATAACTAAGAACCAATTTTTCCTTAATAATATATTGATTTTATTATATAAATTTCATGACTAACGCTATTCCTGATGTAGAAACTAACACCAATGACTATGGTGTTGATAATATTAAAGTTTTAGAAGGCTTATCTGCTGTTAGAAAGCGCCCAGGTATGTATATCGGGGACACAGTAGAGCGTGGTTATCACCACCTTGTTTATGAGGTAGTAGATAATGCTATAGATGAGGCTATGGCAGGGCATTGTTCGCTTATAGACGTTACAATCCATGTGAACGGCTCTGTTACAGTTGAAGATGATGGAAGGGGTATTCCTACTGCTATTCACGCCTCAGAAGGTATTAGCGGGGTAGAAGTTGTTCTTACTAAACTTCATGCTGGTGGAAAGTTCGAAAATAAAGCCTATAAAGTGTCGGGCGGACTTCATGGGGTAGGGGTTTCAGTTGTAAATGCTCTTAGTGAAAGATTATCAGTAGAAGTTAAAAGGGGGGGAGAGGTATTTTTTCAAGAATATAAACAGGGAGATCCTCTCTACCCATTAAAACAAATTGGAACTAGCTCTAAAACAGGAACTAAGGTTACTTTTTTACCCGATAAAGAAATTTTTCCTAACGTTGAAGGATTTAAGTTTGAAATTCTATCAGCAAGATTTAGAGAGTTGGCATTCTTAAATGCGGGAATTAAAATAAGTTTTTCAGATGAAAGAAATTCAAAAAGCCAAGAATATTTTTATGAAGGCGGAATCAGAAGCTTCGTTAATCATTTGAATAAATCAAAGGTAGCTTTATTTCCAGAGCCCGCGTATTTTGCTCAAAGTAGAGATGATGGAATAAGTCTAGAAGTAGCTATTCAATATAACGATGGATATACGGAAGCAGTTTATTCTTTCGCTAACAACATTAACACTTTTGAAGGTGGTACTCACTTAGCAGGATTTAGAACAGCTCTTACAAGAGCTATAAATAACTATGCCCTTTCTAATAATCTCATTAAAAAGACAGATGAAAATCTTGATGGCGAGGATGTAAGAGAAGGGATAACAGCAATTGTTTCAATAAAAATTCCTGAACCACAGTTTGAAGGCCAAACTAAGACTAAACTTGGTAATAGTGAAGTTAAGGGAATGGTTGAGCAAATGTTGGGTGAAAAGCTTTCTCAATTTTTGGAGGAGAACCCTCAAATTGCAAAAATTATAGTCAATAAAGGTCTAGATGCTCAACGTGCAAAGTATGCTGCAAAAAGAGCAAGAGAATTAGTAAGAAGAAAGGGAGCGCTTGATTCTATGAGCCTTCCAGGGAAGTTGGCTGATTGCCAAGAAGAAGATCCTACAAAGTGTGAAATATTCCTAGTAGAGGGAGATTCGGCGGGTGGATCTGCTAAGCAGGGAAGAGATAGAACTGTTCAAGCTATCTTACCTCTTAAGGGTAAAATTCTTAACGTAGAAAAAGCGCGTTTTGATAAAATGTTAGCTTTTGAGGAAATACGAACCATAATTACAGCTCTTGGTAGTGGAATTGGTGCTGATGATTATAACGTTGAAAAGCTTAGATACCATAAAGTAGTAATTATGACGGATGCGGATGTGGATGGAAGCCATATTCGAACACTACTTTTAACTTTCTTCTTTAGGCAGATGAGAGAACTTATTGAAAGAGGATATCTATACATAGCACAGCCTCCTTTATATAGGGTTAAGAAAGGTAAACAAGAGTTCTATCTTCAAGATGATTCAGCTTTTGATTCTTTTATCATCCATGCTGGAGTTGATTCGGTAACAGTAAGTGGGGAAGGCTCAAAAATCGGCGAATTAAAAGATGCGAGCTTAGAACAATTTCTAAAAGATATTAGTCAGGCATCAAAAATTCTTCAAGTCTTAGAAGTTGATGATACTAGAAGAGAAGTGGTGCGAGCATTTGCAAGCCTTACGGAAGTAAGTAGAGATGCTTTAACAACAGAATCTGGAGCAATGCTTTTAGTTGAAAAAGCTAAAAAAATATTTATTAGCAGTAATCCAGGTTTCCTATGGCTTAGTCAACAGCTAGTAAAAGACGAAGAACACGGAACTGTGTCTATAGTAGCAACAGTTGAAAGACAAAATGAACGTTATACTACGAAAATAGATTTTTCATTAATTGCATCAGAAGACTTTAAACAACTTCAAACAGTCCTTCAAAAGATATATCTATCAGGCACAGCACCTTATAGGGTAACAATTGACGATAAAAAACAAACAGAGAAAGTTTTTTATAATATTTTTACGATTAGGGATGAGATAGTACAGAGAGGTAAGCACGGCCTATCAATCACAAGATTTAAAGGTCTTGGAGAAATGAACCCTGACCAGCTTTGGGATACTACTCTTGATCCCACTAAGAGAAGTTTGCTTCAAGTTAGAATTGATGACGCAATTGAATCGGATAGAATATTTACTCTTCTAATGGGCGATACCGTAGAGCCAAGAAGAGAATTTATTGAAGAGAACGCCCTAAGAGTTAGAAATTTAGACATATAAGTACTAAGAGAGATTTAAATGAGCCAAGAAAATACACCAGAAAACTCCCAATCAATTGTTCCTGTAACAATTGAAGATGAAATGAAAGGTTCTTACCTTGATTATGCGATGAGCGTTATCATTGGTAGGGCACTTCCAGATGTAAGAGATGGTTTAAAGCCAGTTCATAGAAGAATTCTTTATGCGATGTTAGGGGAAGGGCTTCTATCAAGCAGAAAGTTCTCAAAGTGTGCAGGGGTAGTGGGGGAAGTACTTAAAAAGTTTCACCCTCATGGCGATACTGCGGTTTATGATTCTTTAGTTAGATTAGCGCAGAACTGGAACATGCGTTATCCACTTATTCATGGCCAAGGGAATTTCGGCTCAGTTGATGGGGATCCAGCCGCGGCTTATCGATATACAGAGTGTCGAATGAGACCATTAGCAGAGGCACTTCTTCAAGATATAGATAAGGGGACTGTTGATTTTACTCCGAACTTTGATGAATCAACTGAAGAACCTTTAGTATTGCCTTCAAGAGTTCCAAACCTTTTAATTAATGGTGCTGAAGGTATTGCGGTTGGGATGGCTTCAAAAATCCCGCCACATAATTTGAAAGAAGTAGTAAGCGCAACAATAAAACAAATAGAAAATCCAGATATTACATTAGAAGAACTAATGGCATTTATTCCAGCTCCAGATTTTCCAACTGGTGGAATAATTTACGGAACTCATACAATAAGAGAAATCTACAGAACAGGCAGAGGCTCTATAAAAATTAGAGCAAAGATGAGAGTAGAGACTCTAAAATCTAAAAGAGATGTTGAAGCGATTATTGTAGATGAACTTCCTTATCAGGTTAATAAAGCAAAGTTAATTGAAAAAATTGCAGAGTTAGTAAACGATAAGAAAATAATAGGTATTTCTAAAATCCGAGACGAATCAGATCGTCATGGAATGAGAATGGTGTTCGAGTTAAAAAGAGATGCAGTATCAGAAGTGGTAATGAATCAACTTTATACTAGCACATACCTTCAAAAGTCTTTTGGTGTGATTATGCTTGCTATCGTTGATGGTATTCCAAAAGAATTACCATTAAAGAATATGATTCAGTGTTTTATCGACCACAGGCGTACTGTAGTTGTTAGAAGAACAAGATTTGAGTTAGAAAAGGCAAGAGCAAGACTTCATATCTTAGAAGGATTAAGAATTGCACTTGATAACATCGATCAAATTATCAGCACTATTAAGAAGTCAGCGTCTTCAGCGGATGCTAAAGAAAACTTAATTGCACAATTTAGCCTTAGCGAAATTCAAGCTCAAAGCATTTTAGACATGCCGTTAAGGCGTTTAACTGGGCTTGAAAGACAGTCATTAGAAGATGAGTACAATGAAGTAACTTCTTTTGTTCAAGCCTTAGAGAAGATCTTATCTAGTACTAAAGAGATAGATAGAGTTATCACAGAAGAACTTCAAGAGATCCTTGAAAAGTACGGGGATGACAGAAAGACTGAATTAGAAATTAACGGCGGAGACGACATTAATTTAGAAGATCTTATTGTAGAGGAAGAGATGGTTGTAAGCATTAGCCATAAGGGTTATGCAAAAAGATGTTCACCAAGTCTATATCGTGCTCAAAAGCGTGGTGGTAGAGGGGTTCAGGGTACTAAGAAGTTAGCAGATGCTGGCGAAGATTTTGTAAGTGAATTTTTTGTAGCTTCAACTCACGCCTACTTACTTGTGTTTACAACTGCTGGGAAACTTTATTGGATCAAGGTTTATAATCTTCCAGAAGGAGGTAGAACCTCTAGAGGTCGGGCGATTGTGAACATGTTAAACCTAAAAGATGAAGAGACTGTCTCAGCGATTGTTCCTGTCAGAAACTTTGAAGAAGGTAAATATGTAGTAATGCTCACCAAGAAGGGTGTTATTAAGCGAGTTGATTTAATGTCATTCTCAAACGTAAGAAATTCAGGGCTTATTGCAACATCACTTGATGATGGAGATACTTTAGTTGCAGTAAAACTTACTGACGGAACAAGTGACTTCTTAATTACTACGAAGACTGGCTTAACGATTCGTTTTAAAGAAGATGCTGTGAGAGCTATGGGTAGAACTGCGAGAGGGGTGAGAGCGATCAACCTTGAAGGTGGAGATGAAGTAATGAGTCTAACAGTTCTTCCTAGTGAAGACCAAGAGCAGGGCCTCACTACTTTATTTACAGTTTGTGAGAATGGTTACGGTAAGCGTACTGCTACTTCTGAGTATAGAGCTCAAGGTAGAGGTGGTAAGGGCGTAATTGATATTAAAACTTCTGAAAGAAATGGCTATGTCACAGGGACTGCTCTTGTTACTAATGAAGAAGATATAATGATTGTTACTAATACTGGTAAGATTATCAGAATGAAGGCTAGCGGGATTTCTACAATTGGTAGAAATACTTTGGGTGTTAGGCTTGTCAATTTAGAAGAAACAGAGAAGGTTGTTGCGGTTGCTAAGTTGATTGATGAGGGTGAGGATGAAGAGGGTGGAGAAGGTGAGGGGCCTGAAGAGGAAAAAGCTCCTGATGGGAATTTGTTTCAGTAAGAATTAAATGTTTGGGGGAGGTGCCTTGTCCCCTATGTCCTTGCAAGCGAGTACCTTGATCTGCGGACATAGGGGACAAGGCACCTCCCTCTTTCTTTTGTCTTTTGGATGGGAATTCACATGGCGTCGTGAATTTGTATTTTTTTACCTTCAGCTATTCCAAAAAAGAATGGAGTATACCGATTAATTTTTGTTACGAATATACTGAAGCAAATACGAACCTACCTACTTTTTAACTACTTAAAATTAGTTTACTATCCTCCTAAGACCTTGTTTAGTCCTTGTTCTACTAAAAGTTTTTTGGCCCATTTGTTTAAGTAATCTATGTCTAGAGAATTCCTATTGGCGTTAACTACTCCCTTGATATCGCCTAATTGTCTATCTGAAGGGCTTTTATTCATCCAATCAAGTTTAGCTAAAATTATGTCTTCAGGGCTTGAAATATTAAAAGCGCGATTGGAAGAAGGGAGCTTGACGGCGATGGCCCTAGTTAATTGAGTTAGGTGGAACTCTGATAAGGCTGGAAATAAATCTATTTTTAAAGCTGTTTCTTCATGGAAAATATTGTATGCCCTATTTTTTTTGTGACTTAGAAGTAAAGTTTCGGCATCTACTAAAAATTTTTTACTTAGGTCTTCTATAGCACTGGGCTTCTCAATTAAAAGATTCTCTATAACTATATCGATATCATTTGTTGAACGAAAAATGCCGTTAAGACTACTGCTTATGGAACCACCAATGACATATTTGATGTTATGAAAATCTAAGATTGATACTAGATCCGCTATTGCAAGAGCAACATCACTGATCATTGGAGCTTAGACCATTAAAATGTTCTAACATCATTTCTTTGAAACATAAATCTACTTCATTCTCAGTCATGTTAGGATTCCTCATCTGAATTCCTGCCCACTGAAGTTCACGAGTAAAATTCCAAAAATCAAAAAATTTATTTGCTCTTTGATCTAGCGTGAGTTTGTTTATTATAGAAATAAGTTCTTTGGATTCAGAAGGTGGAATGTCCTCTTTATTACTTTGCATTGAATTGTAGCTATAATTATTAAGTATTGTGAATCCAAGCCAATTTTATCATAGGGCTTTGGAGAAATCTATAATTATAAGCAAATGCCAGCCTACCTACTTTTTAACTAATTAAAATTGTGAGGTAAAATGTTGTTTTGGGTAGTCCCTAGACCTTCGCCGATTAAGGCGCCTATCAATAAAAATTTATATAATTTATTTGGAACACTCGCCGTCTGCTAGTCTCTACCTATCCTTTCTTCCAAACAGTCTTGGGCATTAGGCCCTTTTCTTTACAATCCCTTAGATAGTCGTTTAATAATGTTTGATAAGGAGTGCTAAATTTTTCACCCAATTTTTTGAAATAGTCCAGAATGTCTTGATCCAATCGAATAGTGACGCTTTTTTTAAGTCTTTTAGTATAAGGATTTGGTTTAGTTTTTAGTTCTTTGAGATTGTATTCTTTTTTCATGTGTCTTTTTAGTTTTCGAAATCTAATTTTTCCTTAAAAGTAGCTTTTCTTGCGCTTATAATTCTAATCTCTTCGTTCATCTCCTTATAAGTATGAGCAACGAATAATAATCTATTTGATAAGCTATACCCTACTATAACCAAGCGTTCTTCATCTCTAGAATGGGTTGGATCGTCGAATATTCTCGCAAGGGGATCATAGAATACGCCAACAGCCTCTTCAAAACTAACTCCATGCTTATTTAAGTTTGTTCTAGCCTTTCTGTTTGCCCAGGTGAAGCTTATCTCCTTATTGTACATACTTTGTATTTACCAGTCAATTTCTATTTTCTATTTATTTAAGCAAACCATTTGTTTTGTTATCGTAAAGAGGATGGGGATGATTCAAATTAGAGTTTGATTAAACATCTATCGCGCTATAAAATTTAGGAAAGCTTAGAGCAGAAGGTTTATAATCTAGTCGGAACTAGTGAGGGCAATCTTTCGGCCTCATTTTTTCTTTTTTCCCCCATTAGGAGGACTAGGTCATGATCGGACGCTTGCTTGTAGCTGTAGTGTTGATGCAGTTGTTTTTGGTTCAAGCTTCATACGCTGAAGAGCCTATGGTATGTTGGGAGAAGGATTTTCCTACAAACCAAAATGGCGTACTTAAGGCTTTTGAAGGTCCTACTCAGAAAGAATCGGAAGTAGCTGCTAAGAGAGTGTTTAGCGTACTATCAATTGCGTTGTTTGGATTTTTCATTATTTTCATTTTATTCGCATTCTTTTATGAGCCGAAAAAAGGCATCGCTAAACCAACTCCATTGAGGGGGATAAGAAAAGAAGACTCTCCTTCAAGTCAACACAAGGGTAAGCCCGAATCTACTCGATGGGAAATCAGCGAGTAAAAATTGGGTTCGAGAAGGGGTTAGCAAGTATGGATGCTTGTTGATCCCTGTTTTTATCTCTAAGCTTTTAAATAGTTCATAGAAGTTCGGGGTAATCTAGCATAAATTGATAGAGCAATTGCTAGCCTACTTACTTTTAAATTACCCAATACCTTTTCTATCCTAGAGTTTCACTCTACAGTTTCTTGCCTTAGTAATCTATGCCGCAAATACTAGCCTACCTACTTTTTAACAAGTTATAATTCCTAAAGAAAATGCCAAATATGGCTCTGAGGATCTACGAGATCTTGAGACATTCCTGTAATCATTGTAACGCACCAATACGTTTTAATTAAATTAGGAGGTATAAATAGTGAATTGGATAATTCTTTCGGTTTTTTCAGCCTTCTGTTTAGCGGCCTTAACTCTTTTAACAAAAGGTATTCTATCTAAGGGCGTGGTGCCAGAAGTTTTGAATTTCTGGCTTTTTGCCACTTCATCGATAGGATTTGGGTTTCTTGCATATTTCAGAGGTCTGTGTTTTCAGGTTCCTCATAGTACAGTTTATTTATTTGTCGCTTTACTAGTCGTTGTTCTAGGTTATAATGATTTTTTAGTGCGTGCTTTTGCGGAAGCTCCGAATCCAGGCTATGTGCAAGGCGTTGTCTCCTTGAGTATGATTCTTGTTCTAATCCTATCTGTGTTCTTTTTTGGTTCGGCACTAACTTTCTCTAAGGTTGTTGGCATGGTACTTGTGTTGGCAGGAATTTTTATCCTTTGCTTTTGGAATTGATAGATTTGTATTTTGCCTTATAGAGGATTTGTGTAAATCCCACATAACTAGCCTAGCTAACCATGAAACCAATAAAACTAGTAGTCCAAGCACGTGTTGGGTGGTGTATAGGTACCAACCTCTTTTTTTGTCATTTCCTGTCCTAGTAGAAAAAAAGCACTTTCCTTTGGATTCTTTGATTCGAAAATCAGAAAACCTTTTTGGAAAATGCCTTTCACTTTGCGGCTGATCTGTCGACTCTAATAAGGCAACAGAACTTTAATTCTTTGAGCCAAAAAAAATAAGTCGAAGGGCTTAAGAAAAGTATGATCGAAGGCAGCCTCGTCAGAATCGGACGGGGCATCTTCCAGAAGGCCGATCAAAATCATGTGGTTGTATTCGAAATTGCCCTGTAGAGTTTTGACAATGCTCAAAGCTTTCTCCGCTCCCATGAGAAAGTCAATAACAACGCAATCTGGACGTATGATCTCTGCTGCCAGGAGACCAGTCTCTAAGATACTGGTCGTAATTTCGATCTTGAAATCCTCCTGGGAAAGCTTGTCGCTCAAACTCGATAGAGTTTCTTGATCAGAACCAAGCAACAAGATTTTCACATGTTCCCTTTTTTTCACCTCATCCGATTGCATGGCACTAATCCTTTCAAAGGAGGCCATAGATTACCCATTGAAAATTCAAAAACAAACTAGTGGGCAATTCTAGTCTGTCGGAAACGCTGTTAAGACTGCCTATCAGCAATCCTAACGGCGCTCCCAACAAAGAATTACGTCAAAAGTTAAACCCTATAATCCAAAGGAAGTGTTTTATTCAACCAAGACAGCTGGATAAAACACTATCCCTATTCCTCTACCCATTTCCATTATTTTCAAAGAGCACCCTAAAACATATCGAATTATATAACATTTTTATTTAGTTGATGGAATTTGTTGCTTATAAAGTGTGCAGATTTCAATAAAAACCCTCGGATAGGCTGGGTGGCGGATTGGGTGGCGGATAGGTACCAACCTCTTTTTTATCATTTCCTGAATCAACTTCTCCCTAAATACGATAACGATTAGTACGCCCAGGATTAATGAAGAACTAATCTGTAAGAACAAGCAAATAGTAGCCTACGTACTTTTTAACTAATTGTAGTTAAAAGGAAATATCTCCTTCGAAGCGCTTAGGTTGTTGGTGGTTTGTGGTGTACCTATGGCTGTAACCATAGAGATTGTTATGGGTGCCTTGCCTGCTATTCATTCTGCTTAATTCTTTTGTATAAGAATGATTACGATAAGTAATTAAGTGTTTTAAATAGGCAGGTTACTATTGGGCTTGATCTATGCAATTTTAGACTAGTAGGAGTGTATTGTTTTAAGGTTTTAAGGTTTAAAGGCGCAGCTTAATTTTTCTTGACATGCCTACATTATTTGCCTATACTGCCTACATGAGCAAGAAGCAACAGTCACAATATACAATTAGAGCTATTCCTTCCGAATTAGACAGGCTTCTGCGTAAAAAAGCTAGAGACGAGCAACTTAGTCTTAATCGAGCTACTATTAGTGCCTTGGAGGAAAGTTTGCTTGCTGAAAAGGCACCTAAATACGGCGATCTAGATTTTTGCATAGATACTTGGGCGAGTGAAGCGGATGTGGATGAGGCTCTAAAGGAGCAGAGAAAGATTGATAAAGATCTATGGCGATAAGGTATGGCCTTAAAAATTGTCCTTGATACCAATCGTTATGTGGATTTTTGTAAAGGTGAGCCGTCGGCTGTTCAGCAAGTGCAAACGGCCAGAAAGATTTTTTTGCCCTTTATCGTACTTGCTGAGCTTAGGGCGGGATTTGCAAGTGGAGTGAAACAAGAAGCTAACTCAAAAATCTTATCTCGTTTTCTAAATGCCGAACGAACAGATGTTCTTTTTGCAGACGATCAAACTATTCATCACTACGCGAGACTTTTTGCCTACTTAAGAAAAAATGGAAAACCGATTCCAACAAATGACTTATGGATAGCTGCCTTGGTTGTTCAACACGATCTTATTTTAAGTACTAGCGATAAACACTTTAAGAACTTGCCACAACTGCCGACAATTTAGCTAGACTGATTCTGGCAAAAATCAAAATCTTTTTTCTTTTACATCAGCCTCTACCAGCCAACAATACAAAAATATAAGCCTACCTACTTTTTAACCAGTTAAATTCTAAAGGGAAACGTCCCTTAGGTATGCTACTTCATCTTATCACGATTGATTTTATAAAACCTAAAATACTGGCTTGTTTTTCTGTATTCCTAGGCGAAGACTGGACTCAAGCCTAGCTGCTAGCTTAAGTGTTTAGTTTGTTGTTAAAAATAGAAGAATGGGTTCCGTCGGGGTAATCCCTTGCGGTTGTCTCCCCTAAGTCTCTGTATTGATTCGGTTCATGGGCGACCGCAAGGGATCGCCCCTACAAATTAGATGGCTAGGTAATCAAGGCTAAATAGAGTGTTCCGAATAAAAAATCTATCACCTTCTGTTAGTACCCACTCTAAAGGGCGAAGAGCCTGCTTTGGCGCCTTTGATGCGTGAATTTATCTTTTCTTTCTGCGCTACCCTAAGAAAAGATAATGTGCTATCTTTTCTTAGCAGGCATCTTAAAGAAGGCTTTTTATGGATACAAGACTCGGCAAATTTATCAATATTAAGATTCCAGGGGAAAGCTATAAGGCTTACCTTCCGGTTCAGCTCTCGGATTTAGATTTGGATTTGGGTCGTCTTTATTCCCACCTTGAGAGGGCAACTTTAGCTATCGCTGAATTGAATGCGATTAGCACTTCAATTCCTAATAAGGCTTTATTTTTATACATGTATGTTCGAAAAGAAGCTTTGTTATCATCTCAGATAGAAGGTACTCAAAGTTCATTAAATGACTTGATTCTTTTTGAACATGATCAAAGAACAAAAGTTTCTTTAGGTGATGTGGAGGAGGTCTCAAACTATGTAGTTGCTTTAGAATATGCTCTTGCTAGATTGAAAGGAGACTTCCCGCTTTCATTGAGACTACTAAGGGAAACGCATCAAATTTTATTATCAGGAACGCGTGGTGCTCAAAGTTTGCCGGGCGAATTCAGAAAGTCACAGAATTGGATCGGTGGAACAAGACCTGGTAACGCACTGTACGTGCCACCACCGCCAGATAAATTAATAGACTGTCTTTCAGACTTTGAAAAATTTCTTCATGCGGAGACATATCCGACTCTAATCAAGGCTGGCTTACTCCATCTTCAGTTCGAATCTATCCATCCTTTTTTAGACGGCAATGGGCGACTTGGTCGTTTACTTATTGTTATTCTACTTTGTGAGAATAGGATATTGAAGGAGCCCATTTTGTTTCTAAGCCTTTATCTTAAACGCAATAGGGAGCTATATTATAATTTACTTCAAGAAGTTAGAATACGTGGAACTTGGGAGACATGGTTAGAGTTTTTTCTCGAAGGTATATGTCAATCTGCTAGTGAAGCTGTGGCGAATGCGAATGCTATTTGTAAGCTTTTTGAGGCGGATTTAAAGAAACTTGAAGCACTTGGTCGTATCAGGTTCTCATGTATTCAAATATTTGATTTTTTAAAGATGCTTCCTCAAGTGTCAGTGCAACAAGTGTCCAAGGGACTAAGCATGACAAACCCCACAGCTAGAAGTGCTTTAAATAAAATGCTTGAGCTAGATATATTAGTAGAGATTACCAGCAAGAAGCGTAGTAAGGTATATGTGTATAAACGGTATCTTGATCTTCTGGAGGAGGGGGCTGAGGCATTGTAAAATTCAAACATCAGTAATTTGTACTGGGCTCCGAGGCCAAGGGGAACAGGAATACCAAAAATATACGCCTAGCTACTTTTTAACTAGCTAGGTACTGGTATGAACTGGGGAAAATCTATTAAGATCAAAGACATACCCGGCATTAGTTTTCGCTAGAGGCAACAATTTATGTATGTTAGTACAGGCCTGTATATTCCAAGCCCTACAACTCGTTTTAATTAAAACTAAGTTTTTGCGGCTTATCATTGATAAGGGTGATCAGTAGATTGTCCAATTTTTTGGAGAGATTGCTTCGTGAAGCTTAAGAAACTTTTAACTATACGCATCTTAAGTATGCTTTGTTTTTTCATTTGTATATCGTGTAGTTCCGATTCTAATGACGACTCTAGTTCCTCATCATCATCCAGCGCTTCTGAAAATGTTGATTCAGAGACTTTATCTAATTTTAATTCCGTTTGTGGGGTAGTTGAAAATGGAGAAAGTATTAGTGTCCCTACAAATGCAGAACTTGTAAGTGTTGAAGTGATTGGTTCTGACGCGGCTATTATCACAAGACAAGAGGGGGCTGAGGTAGGAAATAAACAACTTATTCAGTTTCATGCGGTTTCTTCAATCGGCATTAATGATTTTAGAAGATTGCATGGTATTGATGTATTGAAGAAAAAATTAGTTGGCGGAGCGTATTTTGTTCCAGCGGGTAGAGATTGTGAAGTTGTTTTCGAAGGAGGAGGAGAGGGTATTTTAGGCCAGCTATATTCATTAAATGGCGAGAATATAAACGAACTGATGTTAGCACAAGGGTCTGTAATGCCGAGTTCTAATATTTGTGGAGGTGAATCTCTTTCGCTTTGCTATAACCAAATTCCACTTACTGTTCGGCCACCAAGTGATATTGAGTTAGATCTACAAGATGTTAATCTTTCATCTCAATGTGGTGCAGTTTATAGGGGAGAACTAAGGAACCCTATTACTAGCGCTGAGTTAGTTAAGATTGACCCAATTTCTGTAACAGAAGTTGTTATAACTAGATTGCTAGGATTGGAAGTAGGAAATCCTCAACTTGTTAAATTGCATGGATTAAGTGCTGAGGGCCTAACTGAAACTGCAAAAAGTAGGGGCCTAAATTATCTTAGAACCGCAGCATCTCCAGAGGCGTATTTGGTTGTAGAAAGTTTAGATTGTGAAATTCAGGTAGAAGGCGGAGGTCTCGGAGTTACTGGCCAGCTGTATGCGAAAGATGGAACAAGTTTAAATGAGGCTATGCTTAGGAGTGGTTATGCAAAAGTTAGTGTTGATACTTGTGGAGGAGATTTAATCTCTACTTGTTACGAAGAGATAGTTTCTTCAGCACCGGTTATCGAAGATCCAGTCATCGCACCTCCAAGCAATAACGGCGGCGGAGATGAGTTTGTAGGAGGAGATGAGAATATTATTAGCAACTTCCTATGGAAACCTGTATCAGAGAGTAATGGAAACTTAGTCGTATTAGTTAATCCATTAAACGTACGAATAGTAGTGGAAGGAAGTATTACTGAAACATTGGTTGATAGAGGTCCCAGTAACGGTCGAGGAACAACTGCAAGAGGAAATCGATCAGGATGTAGTTACGGAAATAACGTAGTAGTTACTTTCTATAATTCAAGCGGAGAGCTTATTCCTGTCGCTGGTGGAGGAACATCGGTTACTGTAGCTAGGGGCTGTGATAGGTACGAATTTAGACGATAGAGAATGTTTTTGTTAAACTATATTTTGCTTACTTCCGATCATATTTCTGCAGATACGCTAATGACAGTAGTTAGGCTGGATGCTCTATGTTTATCTAGTCTGCCTGCAAGTAAAAACAAGCTAGGGCAGCGATCATTGCTGGAAGCGCAAAGGTCCAGTTAAAATCGATTAGAGCTGGCACTGCAAGTATCACTAAAACAAAAGAAGTCATTCCAGAGAGCAGGCTAAATCCTATCATGGCTCCAAACATTGTGATTACAAGAAAAAATGATTGTATAACGGTTAGTGGTAGTTCCCATTTTGCAGCGCTAGTTTCTTGCCAACTTAACTTAAAAGACGTCACTCCTCCTTCAAGGGTGGGGTAAGATAACCAAGAGAAGGGTCTGGGCTCTCCACCTCCAATAACAAGTTTGAGTAACATAGAAGCAATTAAAATATTTAGAATTACCAATATCCATTCTGAGAAATGAGATGGCATTGGAAAACTTCCCTTATGGTAAAGGCAAAGTATAAGTAGCGCACCAAACAGATACTGGTAGTAATGATTGGGAAGTCCAATTCCATAGAAAGAAAGACCTAAGGCAAGAAGAGCGAGAACAAACTCTATTATGTTTTCAGCTGTGGAATCAACTTTTTCCTCTTCTTTGTTATTAATTAGATCTTCAACTCGCCCTAAACGAACATGAAAATCCGCAATTTTTTCCGAAACATCAGCCATAGTGAACTTTATTGATTAGGTGATTTATCTTTGAAGTTTATATAATATATGGAATAGTTACAACGTAGTATATCGACATGGAAGTTACTTTAATTCGTCTCGTATAACTCTAGAGGCAATCCATCTGGATCACTAAAAAAGACAAATCTTTTATTCGTATTGGTATCTACTCTAATATCCTCTACTTCTATTCCTTTCGCGTTTAGCTCTAGAATGGCGGCTTCTAAGTTTGAGCAGTTAAATGCAAGATGCCTGAGCCCGCAGGATTCGGGGCGACTGGGGCGAGGTGGTGGATTCGGAAATGAAAATAATTCAATAAATAAATTGGGAGCAAGGAGTAGGTCCAATTTATATGATTGACGATTTTCTCTGTAAGTTTCTCTTACAACTTCAAACCCTAGAATTTCTGTGTAGAAGTTTTTAGAAACATTGTAATCAGAGCAAATTATAGCAACGTGATTGATACCAGAGAGATTCATTCTTATGATTCCAAATTATTTTTTAAGTATTGTGACGGTATCGCATCTAATTATCTCATACAAGCGGTTCAGCGAGATGATATGCCGCATCAATATTATGCTTCGGTTTTTACTTCTCAAAAATAGGAAAAATACGCCGCCGCTAAATCATCACCACCCTTACCCCCACCCAACTACTTCCTGTTCCCTCTTCCATACTTCCTCGCTTCCTGTTTAACCTCCGGAAAAATCTTTAGAAGCAGCATAGCCCCCGTAAGTTGAATATTTCCCATAAACAATATACTTATACATAACAAATATTTACAGAGGGAAAGAAAATGCAAGCTGACAAAGTAAAAACTTTTATGACTTTAGCAGGTCAAAGAACAACAACTCTTTACCGTGAAGGTAGTGATAAGGAAAGAGAGCTTGGAGCTAAGCTATTATTGTCTGAGGTACTAGAGTATGTCATTAAGGGCTTAGGAGTTATCCCAAGTTTTAATGGAACTGAAATTACTGCACCTGATGGTCTTGATTATCAAGCAAAGGATGTTGCACCCAATGAGATAGAGATGATCGATGGTTTGGCGGACGTTGCTTATACAATGTACTGGAATGCACTTGCTTTTGGTGTTCCCCTCGAGGAAGGTTTTGACCTTGTTTGTGATAATAATCTCGAGAAGTTTGTAAGTATCGAAACACCTAATGAATCAATTAAAGATTTAGGTTCTTTAGAAAAAGATTTATGGCATTTAGAACAGAATATCTCTTGGCCGAATGAAGTTGTTCGAGTTGAGATAATAAAGGTAGAGGAAAGGCATTATGCCGTAGGTAAGGATGCTAGCGGAAAGGTTAAAAAGCCATCATCTTATTGTTCAGTTGATTTAGGAGTTTTAGTTTCTAAGTTAGAAAAGTAGCGAACATAGCTTATTTTAACTAGTTTGCCTCATAATTGAACTTTTAGAGGGAACGCTCGTCTAAGAAAAGTCGTTCATGGCCTATGGTTAAAAAGTATTTATGAGACGAATTGTGAAATGGTTAAAAATAGGATTTGTCTTAGGCGTTCTTACGTTTGTCGCTTTATATTTTGTCCTTCAATCTGAGTGGCTCTATCGCGACGTTGTTTTTCCAAGGCTTGCAAAGTCAGTAGGTGGAAAAATCTCTGTAGGTACTATAAACATTCGACCTTGGCGTTTGATCGAACTTCAAGATGTTAAGTTTCAAGATGAGTCAGGGGGAACGAATACTATAGAGCAACTGAAATTTCACTATCAATTACTACCTCTATTCAGTGGTAAGGCTGTAGTCGATGAGTTGTATGTGAATAAGGCAGAGATCCATTTAGATTCTTTTTTAAAGAAAGGATCTAAGAAGGAAGTAGAAACCTCCCCTCAAATAGACAGTAAAAAGCCAGAAGAGATACCAGAAGCGATTAAGGCTAAAACTGCGGCTTTATATCCACGACTTAAGTTTTTATTAGACCTAAAAAAAATACAACTAGAGAATTTAAACATTAGGGCATCTGGTGAAAAGCTAGGTGAGAACCTTCCTCAAACTATCAGTTTAAATAAAGTAGATTTTGAAGTAGATGAATTCGTTTCTGACACTGGTGGAAGCGTAGAGTTTGGTTTTCAACTTAACTCCTATGATGGAAAGTCTGTGGTACAGGGTAGTATGGAGGCCCGTGTAAAGTCTAAGATTGAGTTACAAGAAAATCGTGAGAAAGTTGGGCTTAGATTGGATGTCGCTTTAAGCAAATTTAAAGGAAGTATTAAGGGCGTTAATTTAGACGACATATCAATGAATTTAGGAGGATTGATAAACCTCAGTGAGCAGGCTGTGGATTTAAGTGAGATATTATTGAAATTAACTAAAGTTAAGGATTCGCTTATGGAATTAGCGGGCTCTGCAAAATTAGAGTTAAAAGAAAATTCTAAATTATCCAAAGCTACTTTTAAGACAAAGATTGTTTCTTTAAATAGTTCATTGTTGGGTTACATCCCTAATTTTGAAAGTCAGATTGAAGAAGGTATTTTGAGTGGTCAGGCATCAGGGTCTTATTCTTTGCCTAGGCAATTTGCACTAAAAGGTGAACTATCTCTTGATGGATTAAAGTTAGAAAGAAGTACATTGAATAAAGAAACTCCAGCTTCTGGTAATCTATCTTTCGATTTTAATTCTAAAGATTCTAAATACAAAATTAATGCGTCCAAATTACAAATTCTATCACAAGATAATTTATTAGGTGATGCGGAGTTTGTTGGTGATCTCAATATTGAAGATACGAAGACCACTTTAGCAGGAGATCTAAATTCTACTACCCTTGAGTTAGATAAGATACTAAGCCTGCTTCCTAAGGCTGATTCTAAAAAGGTTTTAAGCGAAATTGAAAAGGAAGAAAAAAATACAAATTCTAGCTTTGAAGTAAGTATTCAAGCCAATTTAAAAAATACTAAATATAATGAAATTATATCTAGGGATGCTAGCGGGCTTATTGTTTTCGGAGAACAGCTTCTGAAAGGGGAAGATATTGTAATGAGCATTAATAGCGCACCTCTTAAGGGATCCTTTATCATTAGTACTAATGATCCTATGTATAAACCAACGATAGATTTGGATATTCGAAAATTAGAAATTCAACCTATCGTAAGATCTATAGATAGAAAGATGGCTAAAAACCTTTCTGGACTTGCAGAGAGAGTTACTTTCAGAGTTGAAAATTCATGGGATCCTAAGGACGTTGGTGATGCAGAAAGAGATGGTGATCTTAGAGCGACATTTAAGAACTTGAAAATCCCTGCCTATTTGCAAGATACTCCCCCAATCAATTTAATCTTTCTACCGGTAAAGGCTCTTGATTACAGCGTAGGGAAGATTGGTAAAGTTCTTATGCCTAGTGAGATTGTTGAGGCTGTAGATTCTTTAGATGATGATGAAAGATCGGGACAGATAGAATTTGACGAGGCGCAAATTCAAGGACTGATTAATGGAAAAGGCCTAACACTAAAAAATACTAAATTTGATAGTGATATACTACCTACCTTTACTTTTTATGGACCGATTGGATTCGATGAAAAACTAGACCTTGTAATTGGTATTAATATATTGAAGGTGAATGTCCCTCTACCAGTCACTGGCTCTCTTTCTTTCCCATTACCTGATATTCCTGGCTTTGTACCGGCGGTAATTCGTAGTCTTGGGCATAGCGTGGCTAATATCGGAGGGATCTTTGATAGTAAAGAAGAGAAGGATAGAGAATTTTTTGGTGACCCAGAGACTTCTGAAGACTAAGGCTACTAAAATATTCTTATTGCCCTATACCTTAATTCCTCATATTTTTTTCTCAATTAATTAAGGGCCATATGCGTAATATCTTTCTTTCACTATTGTTTGTAGCTTTTATAAACTTAACTGCTTGTGGAAGCGG
>CAYGUX010000037.1:0-16766 GCA_964353175.1 uncultured Bdellovibrionales bacterium
ATTTTGGGCGAGGCTGTATTGTTTGATCTTGTTTTAGTATCAGAATGGGGAGTGGGGGAGGTGGGAATAATGGGTTGTTGCTTATGGTGGTGGAGGGCGTACTGTCGGCTTATACATTCTTGAGTTCAGCTAGTCTCAGAGGCCCGCCACAGCTTTAACATCTTAAAGCTAAAATCAATAACTGTTCAGATTCATTCATTCTTATTTGTTTGGCCTCGGCAAGTATAGGCTTGGGGTTATGTTAGGTAACCTATTATTAAAATAGAATTTTTGGAGAGTTGCATTTACAATTTAGTTAATTTGACAGGAATGTTGAAGGAAAGTACCATTTTGGTCTTAAATTATAAAATGGGAAGAAGTAAAGTTTGTGTTCGTCGCTGAGTCTCAAAATCCATGAGATTGAGTGACGGGCAAGGTTTTTTGTCGGTTCATGTCCTTTTGGATATGTTTCATGTTTTGTTAGGAGAATCGTTGTGCAAGATCCTCAAATTGTGGTCATCGGAGCGGGTGGGGCAATCGGCGCTGTGCATATTGCAGCGTTTACGCTGAGTTTCAAGAGTGCTTTCCGTGAAGGCTTTACTCTTGCTATCTGTTCCAGTCAGTCACGTGTTCGTGATGGATATTTGAATCAAGGCAATAATTTGGGAGTGGTTATCCCTGAACAAGTGCCGGCAAGTGTTTGGGATGAAGTGGTTAAGTATGCCTCTGTAGAAGATGTGCTTGATAATCTCGAGCAGGTGGCGGGTGTCATCATCTGTACGCCGACTGATACGCATGTGGATCTTGCATTGAGATTCAATCAGTTGGGAATTCCTGTTCTGGTGGAAAAACCAATCGCTCTGACCACCACGGAAATTAAAATACTTCTGGATCAAATGGATCCATCATTTTCGATTTCTGTGGCGCAGGTGCTTCCTTTTTTCCCACCTTACGCGGCACTGATGGTTGCGCTGAAAAGTAGGAAGCATGGAAGAGTTGTGTCAGCGAAAATGCACCGCTTCGTGTGCCAGAGTAATTCTATTAATGATCCAGCAAATGCGGGATCTGTGGGCAATCCGGTTAAGGACCTGGGAGTGCATGATATACACACTGCCGTGACATTGTTTGGGTTTCCAACTAATGTGCTTTTCACTGAGGTTCCAACACACCCTGAAGATCCTAGTTTCATTACCAGACTGGAGTGCGAACTTCGATTCTCTACGGTGAACGTTACATTGGACTGCGGCGCTTTGAGAGATGATTCGGTCGAGTTCGCGCATGGCTTTTCATTCAAAATGAGCGATGGCGGACGGCTCCTGATGGACTCAGTTGATACCAACTGGGCTGCGGTGTACGAGAATAAGGAAGGAGAGAGAACACCACTTGCTATTCCAGAATTCTATCAGCGACACAACTGTCCAGAAGCTCCTTTTATTGTAGAACAGGGTGAGTGGCTTTCTGGAATAACTCAAGTGCATCCTGTAGAGGGATTGCTGAGTCTCACTCATGCTGCAAATGCAGTCACGGTTTTGGATCAGGTATGTATTTGGGCTTCTCGTGGGGAGATGGCATCTTTCCCACCCAAGAGCATGATGTGATCATTCCAGCGTTTACCCCAGTCAACAAAAGCCCAGAGGAATACTCTGGGCTTTCTTTATTTTTTTGGATAGCCTCCATAGTATACGTAATTTCAGAGAGAAACCCTAGTCTGATTTGTTTCAGAGACCCGTTAAAGCTTTAGGGTGAAGAGCCCAGAGATGTGACTTAGTCTAAAAAGTTATGTACTTATAGGGAGTTTTATATTTTCCTACAAATAAATCTTACAAGACTTCAAAACCAACTTAAATGGTCACTTTTTGGGAGGGGGTGTGCATAACTATTAAGGATAGCTAAAAGTGTGCTCTTTGAAAATTGAATATTCGTAGAGGAATTAATATGGCACCTCTTTAAGCGCATTAGCGTTTAGATAGGTGCCTCTACATTAAGGGTTATATTTTAGTGCATTCATGCGTGGGTTTTCGTGCTGCCCAAATAATTGGCGGTAGGAAAGCCCATGTAAATGTTTGCATGTGGTTAGGGACAATTGCTCATCCTGACTGGCTACCAACGAGCCTTAATCGTTGGTCGGAGAAAAAAGATGTTGTATTTCATCAAACCGGGACAAGGTCACACCTTGTCTCACCAGAGCGTTTGGGCATTCATGAAGGGAGCTTTTAAAAATGCCGAGAAAGATCCGGCTAAAAGTTGCGCGGAAGCCGCAAAGGCGGTCACTTGGGGTGACCTTTGTCGCGGTGCTGCCGAGATCCATGATTGGATAGAGGGCAAAAATCAAGAGAGACGATGCGACTTTGGGCGTGTCGTCATTTGCATCTGGCCAAACCGCATCGAGCTGTGGCTCGACGTGCCAGGGGGTGGCCTGCCAACTATCGGTACGATCCAGTCGTGAAAGATTCGGTCAGTCGGAGCCAGTGGATCATTCGTAAGATCCACTGGCTGTTGAGTATTTGTCTCCTTTAATTACTAAAGGATATAAAAGTAGAGGCCCCTATTATTACTTATCATAGTATACGTAATCATAGTATACGTAATCCATAGTATACGTAATCTCAGAGAGAAACCAAAGCGCAGTAATGAAGATTGGGCGTTTTCTTCATTATCGTAAAAATGGGGAGGATATTTCACCGTTGTGTGATTTTTTGAGAAGTGTGTGCCAGTCTGTAGTGGTCAGTCTCAGAGGCCCTCCACAGTTTTGACAATCCAATTTGGGGTTAGTTATTCTGCTAAGGATAATAGGGAAGGGGAGATGCCTGAGACTAAGATCTTTTCCCCTCTCTTTTTATGTTTTCCTACAGGTAAAAGAAGAGACCGCCCCCATTTGATAACCTGAAAGTTAACTTTTGGGGGCGTTACAAGAATGGATTGAAAACTTGATTCAGGAAAGCACAGCCTTCCTCAAGTCGAGAAGCCTAAGTGGAATTGGTCTCAGAGACCCGCCACAGCTTTAACAACATTAAAGCTAGAAATCATAACTCTCCGTATTGATTAGTTCATATTTGCATCGATGCAGGGATTGGATCTTAGCGTGCCACGACATTCTTATTTTCAGAGAGAAAACATGAGGATACGCAAAGTCAGGAACAAATCGAAACTACGACCTCTCTGCAATCATTGGCTTTTATGTTCTTAAATTGATAATAAGTTTTGCATAGATAACCCAAAGGACTTTAATATGACCCAACTTCGACCGTTTCTCACTCTCATTGTTTCAATGTTAATTTTTCTTCCCGTGTCTTCTCTAGCGCAAGAAATTAAGGTAGGAATCTCGATGAGTCTCAGTGGTGCTAGTGCCGAGGCTGGAGAAGATTGTATGCGAGGCATAGACTTGGCAAGAGATTTAGAAAGTTTATCTAAGTTAGAAGCCGATAACAAAATAAGATATATTGTAGAAGACAATAGGTCCGAGCCTAGAGTAGCGGTCGATGGATTTAGAAAGTTGATTGACATTAATAAAGCTAATGTCGTGCTCACTGCAAGAAGTCCCATTGGAATGGCTCTCAATCCCATTTCTAAAGCTAAGAAAATTCCTATATTGGGCGTTGTGGGACATCAAGATTTTGCCACTCAAAATGAATATGCCTATCAGTTTTGGCCTACAACCGAAAATGAAGGGGGAGCACTAGCAAATGAGATTATAAAAGATGGCCATAAGACTATAGCAGTATTATATACGGAAGATGAATGGACCAAGAACTTCTCTGAAGGAATTAAAAAGATCTATAAATCAAATCCAGAGAATATTGTTTTTTATGAATCGGTCTTACCAGGCGAGTCCGACTTCTTAACGATATTGACTCGGATTAGAAAATTAAAACCCGATTCGATAGTCTTTAATCATACTCTGGGTGAGTTAGGTACCGTATTAAAAAAGGCCAAAGAGCTTGGGCTAAAGGGTATGATCTATTCTAACTATTGGGCAGGATTTAAAAGTGTTATAGATACCGTAGGTAAGGATAAAATGGAGGGAGTTAAGTTCATAGAAATCGATTTGCAGCATGAGAAATTTCAATCTAGGTTTGGCGAAAAGTATAAGGCTAAATTTACACCTTCAGCAGCCGCATTTACTTGTTACTTATCTACACTAACTATTGGTCAAGCCCTAAATGAATGTAAGGCCAATGAATTTGCTGAATGCATGGAGGCTATAAAAGAAATCAATACACCCGACGGGCCAATAAAAATCGTAGATCGAAGAGTTCAGTTCCCCTTAGCCTTAAAAGAGGTGAGGAATGGTGAAGTGGTAGTTTTGGAAGAATAGCTGGAGTCATCCCCTTAATTTTAATTTATGCGTCAATACTGTAGAAACGACTTCAACTATGGAGTAGTCCTCGTTCTCCTCTCAGCAATAGTATGGGGCGTGTCGTATCCACTTTGGAAAGTTATTTTTCAACAAGTCCATCCGTTAGTATTAACTTCAATCACCTTTCTATTCGCTTCTACCTTAATCTTTGTAATGAAAAGATTATCACCTGCCAATCTATATTCACAGTTCCAAGCTAATAAACTCTTCTTATTACTACTAGGACTATCCTCTGGATTGCTAGGCTCAGGCCTAATTTGTTATTCTCTTTCAAGAGTTGATGCAGGTATCGTATCTATTCTAGAGAAGTTGCAACCAATATTTACTGTTATTACAGCAAGAATCTTTTTGCATGACTATATCTCTTTTATAGACTTTAGTTTACTGTTCCAGATTATTCTAGCTTCTTACTTGTCACTATTCCTAGCTTTCGAACTATTTTTTACACGCCTAAAACATATAGATTATTCAACTGCTAGTTACTTAGAGCTCGTAACTCCAGTTTTTGCCATTTTGTTTGGGATGATATTTTTGTCTGAGAGGTTGGATGTTTATCAGGTTTTTGCTTTGCCTGTGTTTTTTTATTGTATATATAGGTTGTCGGTGACAATGGATGAGGCTTGATTGGAGTATTTTAGACTCCGCTAATCTAGGCAGCTATGGACTTCTAAGAAAAGTCTAAAGAACATGTGCCGGATTACCTATTCTTAGAGAGAAACCAAAACCCCATAAAATGCCTATGAATGAGTGTTATAGGACATACGGATAAAAATCGCTTTCTGAGCGAGGCTGGTCTGTTTGATCTTGTTAAGTATCAAAATGGCAGGTGAATGAAGAAGTTTTTACAGAATTCTCGATTGGGGACATGGTCTAGTTATTTGTCTAAATTTTGGACTTTGAGTATTCTATAATATATAATAGTCTACTACTTTTATAGAAATATCTCAAACAAAGGATCTACAGATGCGTATATTGGTAATGGTTTCCATACTACTGCTCTCTTTTTCATCCTGGGCTGAAAATGGTTCAGAGCCGCTCAAGATCGGCGCAATCATTGGCCTTAGTGGCTCTATGGCGCAGGCTGGAATGGAGATGAAAAAGGGAATGGAGATTGCTCTAAAAGATCTGGGAGAACCTGCACCTATTAAAGTTATCTTTGAAGATGATCAAAGTATGGAGCAGAAGGTTGCAGTGTCTGCAATTTCAAAGTTAATAAATATAGACAAAGTAAAAGTCGTACTCACTTGGGTAAACACGACCATTCCTAGCATTGCTCCAATAGCCACAAGAGCAAAAGTACCTTTGATCGAATTTTGGGATAGCAATGAGGGTATGTTTAGTTTGAGTCCTTACGTATTTTGTTCAGGCGTTTCTACTGAAAAATCAGGTGCCTTAGGAGCTCGCTTTGCGATTCAAAACAAAAAGAATAAAAAGCTTGGTATAATTGTGTTAAACGATCCATGGTCTGAATTGATAGCAGGTGCTTTTAAAAATGAAGTGAGTAAATTAGGTGCAGAAATAGTTTTCGAAGAAAGAGTCGACATTCAGGAAAAAGATGTAAGAGCCTTGATTTTGAAACTAAAGAAGTCTGGTGCAGAGGGAGTATATTTACCTTTATGTATGAACTCATTATATGCTTCAATCAGACAACTGAAAGAACTTGGCTTCAATGGGGAAATATACACTGCGGATTGTATGGTTGAAGGGGATCTCAAGGTATTAGGGAAACATGGAGATAATATTTATTCTCAGCAGATCCTCTATGAGGATCCAGATTTTGCTAAAAAGTATGAATCTCTTTTTGGCGCGACACCAAGCAATGTAGGAGCAGCCTATGCAGCTCTTGGTTATGACGCAATTTTTATAGTAGACCAAACTCTAAAGAACTTAAAAGAGAAAGGCTTACAACCAAGTTCAGAGAACATCAAAACAGAGCTAGAAACTCTCCGCTATAACGGCCTAACTGGAACATCTGTCCTACATGGACCATCTGAAAAAGTAGAGAGTATTGTGATTGTTAAAGACGAAAAGTTTCGGAAGGTTGACTTTTAGCTTCTAGCATCTCTCTCAAAGCATTCCATGGTAAAACTGCGCATTTAACTCTTGTGGGGTACTGAGCAACTTGGGAAAGGATACAAAGATCTTCAGAGGATTCGCCTAACTCTTTTTTATCCTTTAGTGAAAGAATGAAACCTTCAGTTAAAGCAATTGCTTCTTCTCTCGACTTTCCAACAATCTCAGACGCCATGATAGAGCCTGCGGCGGTAGAAATAGCGCATCCGTTTGTCTCGCAACAAAGGTCCTTAACTATCCCATCTTCAATATGAACCTCAAGCTTAACCATATCACCACACAAAGGATTTTTAGCGACACTTGAATCAGTGACAATCTTGAGACGTCCATTTCTCCTTGGAGACTGCGAGTGATCTAAAATCACATCTTGATATAGATCCTCTATAGACATTTACGCTCTCTTAAAAATTGATTTAGCAAACAAAAGCGCTTCGACCAAACGGTCCACATCTGACACCGTATTATAGAGACCAAAAGACGCTCTAACTGCAGCCATGCAATCAAATCTTTTCATGGCATGCTGAGAACAATGGTGGCCAGCTCTAACAGCGACTCCCTTATCATCTAATATTGTTGCAAGATCATGGGGATGGATGCCCGAAATGTTAAAAGAGAAGATCGGCGTATCTTTTCTGGAAATTCCTCCTAAGCACTCTAAGCCTTGAACCACTTGCAACCTGACCTTTGCATACTCTGTCAAAGATGTTTCGTGGCCTTGAATCCTATCCATTCCAATGCTTTCAACATAGTCAATTGCAGCACCAAGGGCAAATGCATCAGCAATACTTTGTGTCCCAGCTTCGAACTTATGTGGACCATCTATATAGGTGGAACTTTCAAGACCCACGCTCTCAATCATTCCTCCACCTGTGAGAAACGGAATCATCTCTTTCATTCTAGTTTTACTAGCATATAGAGCTCCAATTCCCATAGGACCATAAGCTTTATGACCCGAGAAAACAAAAAAATCACACCCTATGTCATTAAGATTGAGCGAACTATGCACAACGCTTTGCGCACCATCTATAAGAGTAGGAATATCTTTTTCCTTTGCAAGAGAAGTGATCTCTTTTATGTCATTGATTACACCGAGTACATTGGAGATATGAGCTACTGCTATAAACTTCGGAGCCTTGTTTATGAGTTGTTGAAGGTGATCAATGTCAAGTGTACCATCATCGAGTATATTTATATACTCGATTTTAGCGCCAATTTCATTTGCAACTATCTGCCATGGAACAACATTGGCATGATGCTCAGCTCCTCCAAGTACGATCACATCATTCTTCTTAAGGATAGGCTTTAGAAAGCTCTTCGCTACTAAGTTTATAGATTCCGTCGCCCCCCTCGTGAAAATTACTTCTTCTGAAGAACTAGCTCCAAGGAAGTTCGCTATTTTTTCTCTGGAGGTTTCAAAACGTTCGCTAGCAATTTGACTTAGCTTATATACACCACGATGAGCATTGGCATTCGAGCTTTCATAAAAATCAACCAAAGCATCAATTACGCTTTGGGGCTTTTGAGTCGTGGAGCTTGAGTCCAGATAAACTAATTCGGGATATCGTTTCAGTAAAGGGAAATCCTTTTTAAAATCCGAAGAAGAAGTATTCCGACTAATTTTATCTAAATTCTGCATTAAATGAGGCAATTAAGGTGTTTCTTAGCCTCACCATTATAAACTCCCTAGTAATTAAGTAAAGAGGGCCAGCGACGTAGCTAAATTTAAGGCTAGTGGCCTATCTACTTATCTAAGCATATGAAACATTTAATGAAAGTATGTCACATTTTCCTATGCCTTTATAGATAATGAATCTTTTTCACTTTGTCAGCCAAAGAGAAATAAGACAGAGATGTCTATTTGTTTAGGCATTTTACTAATTCATATGGCGCTGATGAGGTGGGGGAGAGTTCGTGATTATTTATTTAAGAAAATGCTTCTATTAGACGACACTTTATTTGCTGGTATTCGTCCCCATAATTCTAATAAACAATTATGGAGGAAGATATGAATATATCAGGATCTTCTCACTCGCAGGGCTTACAACCTTATCAAGCTCAACAACACAGGGGGGCTAAAGCAGGATTCTCTCCTGAAAAAGCTAAAACTGCCTTAAACGACCTATCAAACAATTTTGATACTATTGATGTGGATAAAGATGGTTCACTTAGTTCAAGTGAACTTGAAACATATGCTAAAAACAATGGTATAGAAGGTGCCAAAAATGGGCCATTAGATATTACTCGTGAAAAGCTAGTGGAATTACAAGCTAAGATTGATGAGCATTTAAAAAATGGTGCTCCTCCATCTAGGGGGCCTCGTCCAGATGGGCCACCACCCAAGGGTGGAAAAGGACCAGAAGGAGGGCTTAGCGAGGAAGACAGTCAGGACTTTTATGTCTCATCATCGTTAAATAACAAACTAGGAACCTCTATATACAGTAAGGTTTCTTATGGCTCCAGTCAGAATCAATATTCAACTTTTGTAGCCTAGGGATTACAAGAGAGTACCAAGTTGTATGTAGTTATTGACTTGGTACTCTCTTCTACTAATTATCGAATTACCTAATTTTATAGATCTCTTTAAGGTCGGGGCATTGGCCCGCCAAAATGTGGCGCCCCTGCTTCTTTATCCTTTTGCATACTATCGAATAAAGATTGTTGTTTTGTGTTTAGGAGATTGCGAATACCTAGTCGCGTTAGTTCTCTGATCTCCTCAAACTGAGGTACAGTTTGTCGTCGAATGTTTTCCAACTCTTCATGTTGAAGTTTGAAAACAGCTAGTGCTTTATCTTCCTGATCTTTGTTGAGTTCAAGGTGCCTAGTAAGTCGTTCAACAAAATGTTCGCTAGGATCTTTCGGTCCATTTTTTTCTCCAAAGTGAGGAGGGCGGGGGTGGTGATTATTTTGGAAATGACTGAACGTCACTCCAAAAGAAAAACCAAATAATATAAGTAGAAAATAATTTATATGTGTTTTCATTTTTTATCCTCAAAGTTTAGGTTAAGAAGTGCGCCATATCCAGGTTGTTCCTTTCCAAATAAAGGACTTTCCTCTAAGGTTCCAAAATAAGAGAGGCTATTCTGGCTAGGTGTTTCTGAGGAGTATGTCTGAAAGCTAAGGAGCGCCACCGATGCCATCAGTCCAGCAAGCTGGGGGGACCATGAAAAAACTTCTGAGAAGAAAGAAACTTTTGGCTTATTTAAAGCAGTAATGTGATTCATTACATCTCGCACTAAAATAGGATCTGGCTCTTCAAACTCTTTAATGCTTCTTTGAAATTCAAGAACCCTAGAGACTAGGTACTTAGGATATTTGTTTAAGTCTTCACCTAAACGGATTGATTCAAAAATTTCATTTTCTATCTTTTTCATAATATTTACTCACTCAGTCCATAAACGTTTAAAGTAGCTTAAAAGTGTCACTTTCCCTCTAGTGTGTTTAAAAGTTTCACTATTGTTGGATTCTAGCTCCTCAATGATTTCCACTATCTCCTTCCTTGCTCGTTTTAGTTTTCCTTTGACACTATCCACGCTGACCTTAGTTATTTTTGCTATCTCCTCATAGGTCATTTCATGTGCTTCACGTAGAAGAATAATTTCTCTATATTTTAAAGGAAGAAGGTATAAAATTTTTGTAGTAAGATCTCTAGCCTCAGTAATGATACTCAAATTATTTGACTCTATATAGCTAGAGTGAATATCTTCTAAAAACTCACTCTCAGCCTGGCGTTTTCGACGTCTTAAAACATCAATACAATGGTTTCTTGAAATTTGAAATAGCCAAGCACTAAACGAGGCATCCATTTTGTAGTGTTTCAGTGACTTAAAAGCTTTAATAAAAACTTCTTGGGTAGCATCTCTCCCAGCTTCCTTTGAAGACAACATCTGAGCACAGAATGTTTGCAGGCGCGTTTGATACTTTTCAACAAGAATCGCAAATGATTCTGTAGATCCACTTAGTACTTTTGTGATTATTTTAAAATCACCATCTGAATCAATATGTGTTGACAATAGATTTCGCCGATTTTATTCTACTTAATGGGCAGTGGTAAGGAGTATGCTTTCTCCTTACCACAGAAGAAAAAATTATTCTAGCGACCGCGCCTACCTGAATTCCCCTCGGGCCTTCTTCTCTCAGGCTTTTCTAGTTGATCAAATATTACCTGTTGTTCCTCTGTAAGAGTGGTCCTGATCGTCTCATGAATGCCTTCTCTATTCTCCTCCATACATGATCTATGTTCTTCCCTTGAACTTGCATTGTCACAGAGGGTCAAGCCTTCTTCTAGTATCTCTCTGATTGTGATTTCCTGATCTTCGCTCAAGGATAGATCTTCCCTTAGATGATCAATCATTCGTTCAGGATCAGGAGCGGCAAAAGCGGAAGGAATGTGCAATAAGAATGTTAAAGACATAAGAGAGATAGTTTTTCTAATTTTATGGTTCATGTTTAATTCTCCAATTTTTAAATAGTATATCGTTCTTAAAGATAACGAGTGGATGAGACTAGAAGTGTCACATTAATGAATATAAAAAGAAGTAAGCACATATCTATTGTCTAAGTATAAATTTTGAATCAGCTTAAAAAACAATGACACTTTATCCTAATGGCGTTCGTATATCGCTTGACCTGAGTGCAGTTGAGAAACTAAATAAGAAATTCTCGGGAGATGCCAGCACATATTATTAGCATCATTTTGATCTCAAATGTCGCTTAGGTACCACAATATCGCTAGTCTGTTATGTGTGTAGTCAAGCCTAAGACCAAATCCGCCCGTCCGAGCCATATCTCGAAACACTACCTTATAATTTGTATCAAGTTATAAGGAGAAAATATCTTTTTGCGACAATCTGTTTTCCGTGGTCATCCTCGTAAGAACGCCACAAGTTGCTTAATCGTATTTCAAAAAGAGCCGCGCCATAAACTCAGAGACGTAGTAGTTTTTTAGACTCTACAGACTAGTAAGCGTGGTCACGGCGAAATCTATAAGTCACTTCAAACGATATTTCCTTTATCCTTCTAACTTTTATAATACTTAATCAAATTTACATATCTTTAAGCCGCTTCTTTTTTTTCTATTGTGATTACCTGCGGTTTATAAAGAGAGTTTGTTCTTGCGAGAGCCCTAGCAACTCCGACAAGACGCCTTGCGATTGAAACAATCGCTCTTTTGCCTCCCATTCTATATGTTCTTTTTTGATATTCATTTTTCCAATATTCATCCGTTCTCATAGCAGCCCAAGCAGCTTCAACTAAGATGCCTCTCAGTCGAGGACTCCCTTGTCTAGAAATATGTCCCTTTATTTCTTTGTCTCCACTAGAGCGCTCTGTGGGTGTAAGGCCAAGGTAGCTAAACAATGCTCTCTCATTAGAGAATTGGCTCATATCTCCAAGCTCCGTAGAAAGCATAGTTGCGGTCAATGGTCCATATCCTGGGATAGAGCTATAGATCTTGAATAGATTATCAGACTTACCTCTTTTGAGCATCATATTATCTATCTCATGAATATCGTTATTTAATGATTTCCAGTGGGATATGTACTTCCTAAGCGAATAGCTAACTTCAAAGCTTAGATTAGGTATGAACAATAGCTCATCTAATTTCCTTAATGAAAGCCTACCAGGGGATTTTAATCCAAATTGATAAAGCTTCATCTTGATACGATTTACAAAACGACAACGCTCTTTCATTAGTTGCTCTCTTGTCCTATGCATTAAACGTTTTTGTTCTTCTTCTATACTAGGTATTCTTATGCCCCTAAGCCTACCGCATTCTAATAAATCTGCTAACTTGTGAGAGCCTCTACTGTCTGTTTTTACCCTGTCCCTACTTGCCACTTCTATGGAGCCAGCGTGAACGACGATATTAGATATGCCTGCGGATTCCAAAGCTCTATGTAATACAAAACCACTGAATCCTGCTTCGTATGCTGTTCGTACTTCTGCTCCTTCAAATCTTGAGCGTAAATACAAAATCAATTTCTTAGGGTCTGATGGCATCGTAACCTTCTGAATTATTACTCTTTTTAAAATACTACAAACTGTGTAGTGGTCTCTGTGAACATCAATCCCTACGCTGACAATCTCCCCACTATATGATATTCTTTTCATGTTGTTATCCTATTTGATTTAACTGCGTTAATTCTCAGTCCCGAGGCTTACCTCCTCGGGTCGAATAGGATTTTATCAAAGGCTGTTCACTTACACATCATAGCAACTCAGAGACTCGCCACAGCTTTGTTGTACTTACTCTCTCAGACTAAGTCTTATGAATCATCTCTTCTAAAATATTCAACCGTTCTCTCAATTGCTTTTCTGTACATTGTTTTTGATTGGATACGGACTGTGATCTATTTAACAAAGAGTGGATATGAGAATGAGGTTTGCCAGTAGTATGGTGGTACCTTGTCACCAGTGTTCTTATTTCTTTTGCAATTTCTTCTTTTAACTCAGATTTAGTCAGAGCAACGCCATCGGTAAGTTTGATGGGAGCTTTTTCAATATAGTCTGGTTTGAAATTTTCGATATAGGCATTATCGGATTCGTTACTTTGCCCCCAGAGAGAAAGTTGACCTCCGCTGGAAATGATAGAATCGATTCCACTATTTGTACTTTTTAAAGCCTGCCAAGTTACCTGCTTATCCTCTTTGGGTTTTCTTTCAATTTCTTCCCCCAAATCAGGCCAAATATCTTCATCAACATTCTTTAAATAATGTTTTTGTTCTTTTTCAATTTCTTCAGCAAGATTTTTCAACCATGGATCTGCGGGCAAATAGAAAAATGCTGTTTGCAACCCCTTCGGTAGAGACGTCTTTCTCACAATCCTACCTAGGAATTGTCGAAAATACATCTTGGTTCTAACTGTAGTAGCAAAAACACCAACTCTTAATCGAGGAATATCCACACCCTCACTAACCATATTGCAAGCGACAAGCCATCTGCCTTGGCCTGCTGTGAAGTCTTTCAATTTTTTATTTGCCGCAGGATCTTCAGAAAGTACCGTTGTTGGCATCTCGCCAGTTACTCGTCTTATTACAGATGCAAGTGACCTAGCATTTCGTTGATTAGCCGCTACCAATAGCCCGCCTGCTTCGGGATGTTCATGACGAATAGCTTGTAGCATAGCGTCTGCATCTTTTAACATAGGCTCAATCCATCCAGACTCAGGATCAAGCGCTGCCTTAAGTCTTCGAGTTCTACCCACTCTTTCAAGTGAATCATTGAAATTAACACTAACAGAGTCCGAATTATCTTGCCAAGCCACATCTCCCCCATAAGTAAAAAACACCGTAGGGCGACATACTCGATCTTCGATTGCATGAGAATAGGAATATACATAATCTGGCTCGCTTACGCCTTGGGTATTATAGGTAACAAACGGGATTGGATTATTATCACTTCGAAATGCGGTCCCGGATAAACATAAAATAAATGAAGAATCTTTTAACGCGAGTTTTAAGGCATTCCCCCAAGTTAGACCTTCACCGGCATGATGAACTTCATCAAGAACTACCACTGCACGTTGGGCTAGATTGGCAAACCGTCTTGGTTGATGACCTACCTGTTGATAGGTCAGAACAGCGCCAATAAAATCCCTGGAAAGCACTCCCTTCTTGTCGCCAAAATTAAAATCTAAATCGAGTTTATATTCACTTGCTGTCCGAGCCCACTGTAACTTCAAATGAGTTGTGGGAACAATAATTACAACTTTTGAGGCCGATTTACTTTTCAGCTCTTGCAAGCAAAGGTTTATCGCAGCTACAGTTTTTCCAGAGCCAGGGGTTGCCTCCCAAAGAATTGATTTTAGATTTTTTGATTTCTTGTCTTGATAAGTTTTTAGGGCTTCTATCTGCCATTTTCGTAAACTCTTTCGCATTAAAAAATTGGATTTAATCAGTTGTAAGGTGGCTTACCTACCTAAGTGAAATGATGTTGTCGAGAAGAATATTTTCATTAACAATCTTGACTGTCTTCTGAACTTCTGCATGCAATTACTCCATTGTATTACTGATCTTAGAGAGGAACTGGGGGTTTGCTTAGTCTCATAGACCAGACAAGACTCCCTCTAAGATTAATGTGGATTAAGTCGCTTTATACAGACTTTTGGATCGGGCTAGGAGCTGGTCAATATTAGGAAACATAAAAAGATTCAAGGCAAAGTGTGATAATGCGAATGGGATGATTTTAAATGGGTCGTTTATGCTATATGCTATTGTTAGGCCGAAAAATAGTATCACTTGGTTCAGCATCCATGAAATTAGGTTGGGGATGAAGGAGTAGTGGATAAGATTGATAGCTCGTTTTTCATACTCGTTTAGGGTCTCTACCTTAGCTAGGATCTGTTTAAAATTACCACGGTATTGCGTTAGGTTTACAAGATCTTCCGAATGGATTGGAACATTTATTGTTTCTTGGATTTTTCTCTCTGACAAAAAGTGCTTTCTTATTGAGTAGGAGGTGATGGCTAAAATTAGAGCCCCAACAGTGAGCAGGGATTCAATGTTAGGATTATTTATTTTTACTCCCTGAACTAGCTCAATGTTTATAAAAATAATTCCAGTGAAAAAGAACCCCTGAATAGTTAGCACTCCCCAAATGATTTTGTAGAATAGCACCTTTTTATTGTATAATTCCTGAAAATAGGGAGAGTTCATATGGCAATGAATAACTATTTGGTGGCGTGGTCTTCATTGGTAGAGTCTCTAAGACCATTTGTGGTCGTATCGTGCTTGGGAAGTCCTTTTAGTAGCGTTAAAACTTTATCAATTAGCTCCGGCCCATGAATGGGGGACCAATGACCAGCTATAATGGTTTTTATGGGTAGATCCTTCATCTTGCTAATTGTCTTGGGATATTCAGTTAAATCAGCGGAATCTAAATTGCCGAGCTGTTCTTTTAAAATACAGTCTCCAAAAAGAATTTTTTGCTTAGGAAAGTAGGCTACAATGCCATCTTTAGTATGAGCTGGGCCGAAGTATAGTAATTCTATTTCACCATTCTCAAGAACATACTTTTTATCAAAAGTAATATCTGGAAGAACTAATGGTATATTTGGAAAACTTGGCCAGGACTTTTTAAGAGATTCCAGATGGTTCGCCCAAGTTCCCTTCAAAAGTTCTTTCGTCAGAGCTGTGGAAATAATAGTAGCTCCGAGAGATTTATAATACGCATTACCTCCCGATCGATCGGCGTGATAATGGGTATCAACTACATATTTAATGGGTTTAGATGATATTTTCTTGATGTTGCTAACAATTTCCTCAGCGACAGCAGGGGTCCATGAGGCTGAAATTATGGTGATCGCTTCACTACCCACATAAAAGACTGAATTTTCTTTAACAAAGTACTCATCTTCAATAAGATATAATGGGCCATCAAGGTGGCTAATCTTTACTTTGGATTCCGCAATAGAGGTCGCTGCAAGGAGGAATTGAACAATAGTAGCGAATATTATTAATTTGATTTGCATTTCTCTTCTTCAGTTTTAAGTGAGGTGTGTATGGTAATAAAGCTTAGATGGTAGATACTGAATTTACTTTAGTTTGTCACCCAGAGATACCTAATCTCAGATTCCTTCCAAAGCACCTTCGAAATTACTTAAAATCCTTTAACCCCTTAAAGTAGAGGTCTAATGAAGGGGTACTTCTTTCGTTATGTTTACTAGGCGTATAAGGATAGTTCCTTGAAGATGGGTGAGTTCATTAGTCTAGGAATTCAAGTACTTATACCGAATGTTTGATTATTCACTAGTAGTCGAATTGTATTTTTTGCCCTGAATTAATTGAAATGGTATCATAGACCAGTTCTTTTAAATTTTGATTTGGGTAGAGGTTGAATTGAATCTCTTTCATCTTAGTTTAATTTGTTTTTGCGTAATTAAACTGATGTGGAAGAGGGAATTAGTTGTTTGGGCTTATTTGCCTTACGGAGGTTGTTATGTCGAAAGCGGTTAATTTGACAGATTTGAACCTGTGTCTATTTGCTTATCAACAAAGTGAATTTGAATGTTTGTTGGGTAAGCTGGCAGCTCGAGCTGTTGCATTGAAAATTGCAAAAGGCAGAAAAGGAATTATTACTGAAGGCGCGAAACAACGTTTGATACAAGAGTTTCGCTCTTGTCAGAGTAGTAATATCAACATTTATTGCCTACTTATCGTCCTGCTGGGAGTAGCAAGAGTTACAGCAGTGAAAAGGGATTTAATCGAGATAGTGAGAAATTCGGATCGCTCACATGGCCGTTTGGTCCAATTATATGCCGCGCACGCTTTGTGGAAAATGGGTAGCAACTTAAAGTTGATCCAACCGTATATTACTGAAATACTTGAATTGGGGATGTCTGGATATAATGAAAAGATTTTCC
>CAYGUX010000038.1:0-15796 GCA_964353175.1 uncultured Bdellovibrionales bacterium
AGATGGTAATGCCAGGGGACAGAGTATCAGTTGAAGTTACTTTGATTCACCCAATCGCAATGGATAAAGAATTAAGATTCGCTATCCGTGAAGGCGGTAGAACTGTTGGTGCTGGTGTTGTGGCGGAAGTAGTTGATTAGTAAGTCCTGTTCGTTCGGACAATAAATTGGGTTTCTTCTTGCGTACCGCTAAGAAGAAACCCAAAACATTATATTAAAATATTTATATAATGGGCGGTGAGGTAAGGCGGTATAGAGATTTGGATATACGCCCGTGGCTCAATTGGTAGAGTGTCGGACTCCAAATCCGAGGGTTGGGGGTTCGAGTCCCTCCGGGCGTGCCATTTTGGGAAGCTTCTTAGAGCAGCCTCGAATGAGAGTTTTAAAAATGTATTAAACATAGGTCTGCATGTCTTCAAAATCAGATAGATTCAATCCAATTCAATTTGGACATGAAGCAGTAGCTGAACTAAAAAAAGTTCAAACTCCAACATGGGAAGAAACGTGGAGAGCATCCTTAGGTGTATTCTTTATGTTAGCTATTTTCGGTCTTTTCTTAGGGTTGACCGATTACGTCGTTGGAACTTCCCTGAGAAAGTTGTTAGGAGCTGAATAAGTTTTCTAAATAAATTTGCTGGAAACATTTTATTCTTAATAATAGCTAATGTTTCTTTGACATAAATTATATTTGAAAAGAGATTTAAAGATTATGAGTAACGAAAATACAGATACAATCACAGAAGAACAGGCCGTTACTGAGTCTGCTGTTACTGAGCCAACTGTAGAAAGTAGTGTTAGTAGTGAAGTAGTAGAAGGGTCTGTCGATGCAGTTGAAAGCCAAGAGGCAACAACTGAAGAAGTTGCTTCCGCAGATTCTTCAGAAGCAGTGGATGCTACCGCATCCTCAGAAGAAGTTTTAGGAGAACCTACACTCGAGGAGATTCAAGCAAAGCTTCCATGGTACGTTGTGCATACACATTCAGGATTTGAAGCAAGAGTTAAGCTAGGATTAGAAGAACGGATTCGTAATGCAAAATTGCAAGAGAAGTTCGGGAAAATTATTGTACCTCAAGAAAAAGTGGTTGAGCTAGTAAAAGGTGAGAAAAAAACCTCTACTAGAAAATTCTTTCCAGGCTATATGTTAATTCAACTAGAGTTGAACGACGAAACATGGCACCTAGTGAAGGATACACCTAAGGTTACAGGATTTGTAGGTGATATGCATAATCCAGTGCCATTGACGCCACAAGAAGTACAGAATTTATTCCAACAAATGGAAGGCGGAGCGCAAAGACCAAGAGCTAAGGCTCAGTACGAAATTGGCGACTCAGTTAAGATTGTTGACGGACCATTTGCTGATTTTAACGGTTCTGTTGATGATGTTAAGCCAGATAAGGGTAAATTAAGAGTACTTATTAGTATTTTTGGAAGAAATACGCCTGTCGAGCTTGATTTTGTGCAGGTGGAGAAAGTATAAGAGGGATCAATTTTAAATAAATAGCCCATAAATACTGAATTAATGGGCTAGAAGGTAAAATCTCGATATTTATTTATAGTGTTTTATTGTTTGATCTTGAATCAAATCAGAGTTTTAGAAAATTGAATTTTATTGATTAGTTTGGAGTTTATTTAGATGGCTGCACCAAAGGGAAAAAAAATTAACGGCATGGTCAAGTTGCAGATACCTGCAGGTCAGGCCAACCCTTCTCCACCAGTTGGACCTGCGTTAGGTCAGCAAGGTGTGAACATAATGGAATTCTGTAAAGCATTCAATGCTAGGACGCAAGCACAGGCAGGTACGATATTACCAGTTGTGATTACAGTTTATGCAGATAGAACTTTTTCTTTCGTAGTAAAAAGTCCTCCAGCATCATTTTTAATTAAGAAGTATGCGAAGCTAGCCAAAGGTTCTAGCGAGCCAAACAAGAATAAAGTTGGTGCATTGACACTTGAAGACTTGCAAGAAATTGTTAAGCTTAAGAAAGATGACCTTAGTGCGTACGAAATGGATCAGGCAGTAAAGATTATTGCAGGTACAGCAAGAAGCATGGGTGTTAAAACACCATTTTTTGGATAATTTAAATCAAGTATGGATTAATTTAAATCCATAATTTTAGGACATTTGGGAGTAAGCATTATGGCAAAAGTTGGAAAGCGATTGCAGGCAGCTAGAAAGCTTGTAGAAGAAGGCAAGTTATATTCATTGGAAGAGGCTTCTAAGTTATTGGAGACATTTCCAAAGTCTAAATTTGACGAGTCGATTGACTTAGCCATAGCTCTTGGAGTTAACCCTCGTAAAGCTGAAGAGAATGTCAGAGGAACAGTTGCCTTGCCTAATGGTAGAGGAAAAACAATTAGAGTAGCTGCATTCTGTAAGGGTGATAAAGTCAAAGAAGCTGAAGCAGCTGGAGCAGACTTTTTCGGTGGCGATGATCTTGTTAAAAAAATTCAAGATGGTTGGATGGACTTTGACGCAGCTGTAGCAACACCTGATTGTATGGCCTTAGTAGGTAGAATTGGAAAGTTGTTAGGGCCAAGAGGTTTAATGCCTAACCCTAAAGTTGGAACAGTTACTCCTGATATCGGAAAAGCAATTGAAGCTATAAAGTCCGGTAGAGTAGAGTTCAGAGTTGAGAAGGCTGGAATTATTCATGTTGGTATTGCTAAGGCATCATTCGGTGCTGAGAAGATCGCAGAAAATCTTAAAGCAGTTCTTGACGCAGTGGTTAAGTCCAAGCCTGCAACATCTAAAGGCGTGTATTTAAAAAGCGCTACGATGAACACAACAATGGGCCCAGGAATTCCACTAGATTTAACTCAAGTAAGATAGTTTTATTCTAACTTAAACAGGACTTTGAAATATGGATTTATCAGAAAAGAAATTAGCAGTAACTGAGTTAACTGACCTTTTTAAGGGATCAGAAGCAGCGTACTTCTTAGATTATAAGGGAAGTAACGCAAGTCAAATGACTTCAATGAGAAGAGAATTGAAGGCTAGTGGCGCAACTTTTGCTGTTGTAAAAAATACATTAGCTAGAAAAGCTCTTAGTGACTTAGGGAATTCGGATTTACAATCCTACTTCAAAGGTCCAGTGGCAGTAGTATGGGCGAAGGATGACTTCGTTACGCCAGCAAAGATAATCAGCAAGCATGCTAAGGGGAATGACAAACTTAACGTGACCGGCGGATTAGTGGAAGGTAAGGTCGTTGATAGTTCTGGATTCCAAGCTATTGCAACATTACCATCTAGAGAAGAGCTTCTAAGTAATTTGTTAGCATTAATCAATACACCAGCCACCAAGTTGGTGCAGATGCTTAATGCTCCAGCAAGTCAGCTAGTGCGAACACTAGAAGCTTGGAGGCTTGAGTTAGAGAAAAAGTAGGTCTTTGTAGAAAAAGCTTGGGACCTACTTGAGATTGAATATTGAGTATGATAGTTAGCCTTCGATTTAGTTATTTAAAATAGGCTAAACAACTATCAAACAAGAGATCCAGTCTAAAACAAGTCATGTAACCCATGCCAAGATAGATTTTTTGAATATTAGTAATTGATTTTAGGACATAGTAGAGTAAGGAGAAAAGGAAATGAGCGAGCTAAATATTGACAGTGTAAAAGATTACATCAAGGGAATGTCCCTTATGGATGCAGCAAATCTAGTTAAAGTTCTTGAGGACGAGCTAGGTGTTACAGCAGCTGCCCCAATGGGAATGATGGCTGCACCAGCAGGTGCAGGAGCAGGCCCAGCAGAAGAGAAGACTGCATTTGATGTGGTTTTAACTGCTGCAGGTGCTGAGAAGATCAAAGTAATTAAAGTAGTACGTGAATTAACATCTTTAGGTCTTAAAGAAGCTAAAGAGTTAGTTGAAAGTGCTCCTAAGCCAATCAAAGAAGGCGCCGCTAAAGCTGAAGCTGAAGAAATGAAGAAGAAGCTTGAGGAAGTCGGAGCTAAGGTAGAACTTAAGTAGTTCTGTTTTAGTTTGGTTTTGTTCCCTATAGATTGACAGGGAACAAAACCAAGGCCCTCCTGATTGCTTTTTAGTGATTTTTGAGGATAGATTGATGAGTCCTTCAATAGAAGGCTCGTCATTTAGTCTTTTGGACTTTTTGAGTTATATTTCAAGTACTTATAGCTATTTTTAAGCTGCATTTTACTTAGGGTTTCAAGCTGAATACCCTAAGTTGAAGCGGTAATTTGAGACGGTTTTGCTGTCGGATTGTTGTAGGGTTACTTGTCATATTTCTTTAAATAGGCTAAAAGGCTGAAAATTATAGATTTTTGATATAGACTTAAATTTGTTGATTTACGTCACAGATTATGTCTTCGAAGGGCGCTTTTGTTTAGAGGCGATAACATTTAGTAAAACCAATTTTTTTAGGCGGAGTGCACTCTGCCTTTTTGTGTTTTTCAATCTAAATGTAACTTTGCTCATAAGCTACCGTGTAAACTTAGTAATTGGGATGCATTGTATTCCAAATAGTTTGCAAGAGATTCGAAAATATCAAACTTCTGAAGAAGTTTTTGGTGAAACTCCAGAGACAGTTTTAGAGCAGGTTTTTAAATATATTTATAAACAGTAATTTAATTATTGCAAAGCTACCAAGTTAGCGAATAAGGCTTATGTCAGCAACTAAAGAAGTTCCTACTAGTAAAGTTAGTCACAGAGTTAGACTTAGAAGAAATTATTCTAAGTACGAAAAACCTCAAGAGGTTCCGAATCTGATTCAGATTCAGTGTGCTTCGTTCGAAAAGTTTTTACAAGCGAATAGAAGTCACGAGAATCGTGACGACTTTGGTTTGCAAACAGTTTTCAAATCAGTTTTCCCAATCAGAGATTATAATGACACAGCCTCACTTGAGTTCGTGTCCTATGAATTGGCTGAACCAAAATATGACCAAGCGGAGTGCCATGAAAGAGGCATGACTTGGGCTGCTCCTTTAAAAGTCACAGTACAACTAGTGTTATGGGACGTTAGTCCTGAAGGCGTTAGGCAAATTCGTGATATTAAAGAGCAAGAAGTTTATTTCGGTGAAATTCCATTAATGACTGAAACCGGAACCTTCATGGTTAACGGGTCGGAAAGAGTAGTCGTGAGTCAGTTACATAGATCACCAGGTGTATTCTTTGATCACGATAAAGGTAAGACTCATTCATCAGGTAAGATTCTCTATAATGCCAGAGTAATACCTTATAGAGGTTCATGGTTAGATCTAGAATTTGATGTGAAAGATATTCTTCACGTGAGAATTGATAGAAGAAGAAAACAACATGCTACTATTCTTCTAAGAGCATTAGGAATGAGTGGAGAAGAAATTCTAAATTACTTCTATAAAACAGATAGTCTTAAATTCCATAAAGACGGATCAATCACTAAAGAGTTTAAGCCTGATCAGTTAGAAGGGCAAAAGTCTTACGCTGAAGTAAAGGCGAAAGGTAAGGTAATTGTTCGAGAAGGCCAGAAGTTTAACCGAGCAAATATCCGAAGAATGAAGGAAGCAGAGATCACTGAAATTCAGATTGATCCTTCAACTGCTGATTCATTCTATAGTGCGAAAACAATAGTTATCGCAAATGAGGATGTTACATTGCCAGGTGTTAAAAAGGCCATGGCTAAAGAAGGAGATGTTCTTCTTGGTTGGGACTCGATAGTAAAAGCTCTACCTAAAAACCTAACAGACATTTCTGAAAAAGATTTGGCGGATGTTTTTAGTAAGTTTAGAGTTATTCTAAGAGCAGGTGAAGCTTTTACACCAGATGTTATTGATACCAAGGGGAAAGTTAAAGCCAATGGTACAGTTACTGAGCTTCGAGAATTAGGCATCAATGAATTTGAAGTTCTTTACACAAAAGAAAATCACATTGGTGACTCTTTAACTAAAACTCTTGAGACTGATGGTTTAGAGCCTGATAGAGATGATCTATTGTCAGTATATCTAGGACGACCTCAAAGAGATGCTTTATTAGAGATATATAAGCATCTTAGACCAGGAGATCCCCCACGAATTGAAGCTGCTGAAGCGAACTTCCATAATCTATTCTTCAACCCAGAAAGATATGATCTTTCTGCAGTAGGTAGAATGAAGTTAGATTATAAGTTGTATGCAGGTGCAAGAGGAGATCTACGAAGTAAGAAGTTCTCTAGAAAGAAAGATGAAGCTTCAGGATCAGAATTCGTAGAAGGGAGTACTTTATCGATTGAAGATATCTGCGAAACAATCAAGTATCTATTTATACTAAGAAACGCGACAGATTCAGCTCATTATTCTGTAGATGATATCGATCACCTTGGAAATAGAAGAGTACGATCTGCAGGTGAGTTAGTAGAGAATCAGTATAGACTTGGTCTAGTTCGTATGGAGCGAGCTATTAAAGAAAGAATGAGTATTCAAGATATTGAAACCTTGATGCCTCAGGACTTAATTAATTATAAGCCAGTAGCTGCCGCCATTAAAGAATTCTTTGGTTCTTCTCAGCTATCTCAGTTCATGGATCAAACTAATCCTCTAAGTGAAGTAACTCATAAAAGAAGATTGAGTGCACTTGGGCCAGGTGGTTTAACTAGAGAAAGAGCTGGATTCGAAGTTAGAGATGTTCACCCAACGCATTACGGAAGAGTGTGTCCAATTGAAACACCGGAAGGTCCGAATATTGGATTGATTTCATCCTTGGCGACTTATGCTAGAGTGAATGAATATGGATTTGTGGAAACTCCATACCGGATAGTAAAAAACGGAAAAGCAACTAAGGAAATCGTTTATCTTTCAGCAATGGAAGAGGCGAAGGAAGTAATTGCGCAAGCAAATACTGAATTGGATGCTAGTGGTAATTTCGTTAATCCTCTTGTGTCAGCGAGAAAACATAACGAGTTTTTATATTTGCCAGCAGAAGAAGTTACGCTTATGGACGTAAGTCCGAGTCAGCTTGTGAGTGTTGCCGCATCTTTAATTCCTTTCTTGGAAAACGATGATGCGAATAGAGCCCTAATGGGATCGAACATGCAACGTCAAGCAGTACCTTTGGTTACTACAAGAGCACCTTTGGTTGGTACTGGAGTAGAGAAGGTAGTGGCAGCAGATTCTGGAGCAGCGATTGTTGCAAAAAGAGCTGGAAGTGTATTGTCAGTTGATGCAACAAGAATTGTTGTGAAAGCAGATAATTTAACTGAAGATCCACTTGATACTGGTGTAGATATCTATGGATTAATTAAGTACAGACGTTCAAATCAAAGTACATGTATCAACCAAAGACCTGTCGTTAGAGTAGGTGATAGAGTTGAAGTACAAGACGTAATTGCTGATGGCCAATCAACCGACATGGGTGAGTTAGCCTTAGGTAAGAACATCTTAGTGGCATTCATGTCTTGGGGTGGATATAACTTTGAGGATTCTATCCTTGTAAGTGAAAGAGTTGTTAAGGAAGACGTATTTAGTTCTATTCACATTGAAGAATTTGAGTGCGTAGCTAGAGATACGAAGCTTGGTAACGAAGAAATTACAAGAGATATTCCTAACGTTGGTGAAGAGTCTTTAGCTAATCTCGACGAATCTCGAATAATTAGAATCGGTGCCGAAGTTAAACAAGGCGACATCCTAATTGGTAAGATTACTCCAAAGAGTGAAACTCAACTATCTCCAGAAGAAAAGCTTTTAAGAGCGATCTTTGGTGAGAAGGCAGGGGAAGTTCGGGATACTAGTCTTAGACTACCTCCAGGAGTTGAAGGAACAATTATCGGTGCTCATGTATTCTCTAGAAAGGGAACCAACAAAGATGACAGAATGTTGGAAATTGAGAAAGCTGAGATTGATAAACTTGAGCAGAATCAAAGAGATGAAATTAGAATTCTTAGAGATACCGCTTTAAAGCAATTAATTTCTATACTTGAAGGTAAAGAAACTACCGCTAAAGTTACTGATGAGAACAAGCGTCCTTTGATGGCAAAAGGTGAAAAAATTACATCTGAGCTATTGAACTCAATTCCTTTTGAATACCTAAGAGACATTCAAATTGGTAATGAGAAATTGGAAGAAGAGCTTCGACGTATAGTAGTTAGTACTGGTCAACTCATCAATAATAAGAGAGCGAGTATCGCCAATAAAGTTAAACGTCTTAAGAAGGGGGATGAACTACCTCCTGGCGTAATTAAGATGGTTAAAGTCTTTGTTGCGGTTAAGAGAAGACTTCAAGTTGGTGATAAGATGGCTGGAAGACACGGAAATAAAGGTGTTCTTTCAAGAGTATTACCAATAGAGGACATGCCTTATCTACCAGACGGAACTCCGGTTGATATGGTGTTAAATCCTTTAGGTGTTCCATCTCGAATGAACGTTGGTCAGATTCTTGAAACTCACCTAGGTTGGTCATCTTATTCTGTAGGAAGACGACTAGGTGATCTTATAGAAAAGATTTGCGATCCTATCATTAGTGTTGGTAGTTATCTTAGAAGAACAGGTGAAACACCTGAAATCAAGGATATCGCCGCTGATGCAAGAAAGGTATTGATCGAAGCTTTTGAAAATAAGAATTACGTAGAGTTTGTTAAAACCTTAGATGATGTGGAAACTTTAGAGTTAGCACAACGTTGTATGGGCGGAATTCACATTGCAAGTCCAGTATTCGAAGGAGTAAGCGAGGAGCAAGTCGGTGACCTATATAAAGTAGCTAACGAAGCAGAAGAAGCTCAGTTTGGTCGAACTTATCTATATGATGGTAAGACAGGTGATACATTCTCTGAGAAAGTTACAGTCGGAGTAATGTATATTCTGAAACTCCATCACTTGGTCGATGAGAAGATTCACGCACGGTCAATCGGGCCATACTCTTTAGTTACCCAACAACCTCTTGGTGGTAAGGCCCAGTTCGGTGGTCAGAGACTAGGGGAGATGGAAGTTTGGGCACTAGAAGCTTATGGTGCGGCTTATACTCTTCAAGAGTTCTTAACTGTTAAGAGTGATGATGTAGCTGGTAGAACACGTATGTATGAAGCCATAGTTAAAGGTGAAAACGTACTTGAACCAGGCTTACCAGAATCATTTAACGTAATGGTTAAAGAGCTTATGAGTTTGGGTCTAGATGTTGATTTAGTGGAAGAAGAAGAGGAAGAAGTTGTAGTAGGGGAAGCTGGAAGTGGAATCACTAAAGAGATGTTAGCACGAGCAAACGTTCAAGTTGAGGATGAGGCAGAGTCAGAGATAATGTAGATTCTTTGGATCGGGGTAACTCCCGATCCTTACATGAATTTAGATTATATTAAGAAAAAGAAGTTTTAGAAAATTGGAATAAATCGGGTCAAATATGGATGATATATTTAGTCTTTTTGAGAAACCTAAAAACCCATCTAACATTGATGCAATTCGCATTGGTATAGCTAGCCCTGACAAGATCAGGTCTTGGTCATTTGGACAGGTTAAAAAACCTGAAACCATTAATTATAGAACATTTAAGCCAGAGAGAGATGGTTTGTTCTGTGCGAAAATTTTCGGGCCTACCAAAGATTACGAATGTAACTGTGGTAAGTATAAGAGAATGAGGCACCGAGGTGTGGTGTGTGAGAAGTGTGGTGTGGAAGTCATTCAATCCAAGGTTCGTAGAGAAAGAATGGGGCATATTGATTTAGCTGCCCCTGTTGCCCATATTTGGTTCATGAGAAGTTTACCAAGTAGAATTGGGAATATCTTAGATCTATCCCTAAGAGAATTAGAAAAAGTTTTATATTTCGAATCATACATCGTACTTGATAAAGGTAAGACAGAATTTGAAAACAACCAACTCGTCAGCGATATGGATTATCGTAAAGCACTCGAAGAGCATGGAAGTGATGCTTTTAGAGCTGGGATTGGAGCGGAAGCTGTAAAAGAACTTTTATCCAGAATTAAAGTAAAGGAAACTTTCCAACAGCTTAGACAAGAATTAAGAGATGCGACTAGTGAAGCTAAAAGAAAGAAATTAGTTAAAAGATTAAAGGTTCTTCAAGCTTTCCAAGAAAGTGGCAATGATCCTCAGTGGATGATTTTGGAAACAGTTCCTGTTATCCCACCTGACCTTAGACCATTGGTTCCTCTTGACGGTGGACGTTTCGCAACGAGCGATTTAAACGACCTATACAGAAGAGTAATTAATCGAAATAATCGACTGAAGAAGTTAATGGAGCTTTCAGCACCTGATATCATTATCAGAAATGAAAAGAGAATGCTTCAAGAAGCGGTTGATGCTTTATTTGATAACGGAAGACGTGGTCGAGTAATTACCGGAACAAATAAGAGACCTCTAAAATCTCTTTCAGATATGCTTAAAGGTAAGACTGGAAGATTTAGACAGAACTTATTAGGTAAACGTGTTGATTACTCAGGACGTTCTGTGATTGTAGTAGGTCCTGAGTTAAGACTACATCAGTGCGGACTTCCTAAGTTGATGGCCTTGGAATTATTCAAACCTTTTATCTATCAAAAGTTAGAAGAGAAGGGATATGCAAGTACTATTAAGAGCGCTAAGAAGTTAGTTGAACTTCAGAAGTCAGTAGTATGGGATATGTTGGATGAAGTAATTCAAGAACATCCTATCATGTTAAACAGAGCACCGACTCTACACAGATTAGGAATTCAAGCATTTGAACCAATCCTAGTAGAAGGTAAAGCGATTCAGTTACATCCATTAGTATGTACAGCATTCAACGCGGATTTCGATGGAGATCAGATGGCAGTTCACGTGCCACTATCAGTCGAAGCTCAAGTTGAAGCTAGAGTATTGATGATGTCAACGAACAACGTACTAAGTCCTGCGAATGGTAAGCCGATTATTGTGCCATCTCAAGATATCGTTCTTGGATTATATTACTTAACTAGAGAAAGACTTTTTGTTAAAGGTTCTGGAAGAACATTCTCAAGTCCAGATGAAGTTAGACACGCGTATGAATCTGGATTGATTGATCTTCAGGCAGCAATTAAGGTCAGAGTTGAAGGTAAGATTGTAGCATCTACGGTTGGTAGAGTTTTACTTTTTGACATTTTCCCAGCTGGTCTTGATTTCGATTATGCAAACAAAGTTATGACCAAGAAAGAGCTTGGTAACCTAGTTAACGAATGTTTCAGACTATGTGGAAATAAGGCAACTGTAATTTTATCTGATAAGTTAAAAGATACAGGCTATAGATTCGCAACTAAAGCAGGAATCTCGATTGGTATGGTCGATATGACAATACCAGAATCTAAAGCTACTTTAATGAGTGAAGCTGAATCAAGAATAGCTACAGTTGAACAACAGTATCAAGAAGGTCTTATTACGACTGGAGAAAGATACAATAAGGCAATTGATATCTGGGCCGATATTGGTGATAGAGTAGCTGTTGATATGATGAGTGGTATTGCAACTGAGTCATTTACAGATGGTAAGACAACTGTAGAGGGCGCAAGTTTTAATCCTATCTATATGATGGCAGACTCTGGTGCTAGAGGTTCCAGTCAGCAGATTCGTCAGCTAGCTGGGATGCGGGGATTGATGGCTAAACCAGATGGTTCAATTATTGAAACACCAATTCGAGCGAACTTTAGAGAAGGATTGAGTGTAGGTGAGTACTTTATCTCAACTCACGGAGCGAGAAAAGGACTAGCAGATACTGCATTAAAAACTGCAAACTCAGGTTACCTAACTAGACGACTAGTTGATGTTGCTCAAGATGCGGTAATTACTGGTGTTGATTGCGGTACCATGAATGGTATGGAAGTCACAGCACTCACAGAAGCCGGAGAAGAGATCGAATCATTGTACGATAGAATTCTAGGAAGAATTGCATTGGATGATGTTGTTGATCCATTAACAAATGATGTACTTGTAGAATCTAACGGCGAGATTACGGAAGCAATAGCTACGCAAATCTCTGAAAGTGGACTTGATCACGTAATGATTAGATCTGCTTTGACATGCGAACAGAGATTCGGAGTATGCGCACTTTGTTATGGTCGTGATTTAGCAAGAGGTCATATTGTTAACCTTGGTGAAACCGTAGGAGTTATTGCAGCTCAGTCTATTGGTGAGCCTGGTACTCAGTTAACTATGAGAACATTCCACATCGGTGGTACTGCAACTGGTCGAGCTGAACAAACTAATCTACAAGCTAGATATAGCGGTGTTGTTAGTTATCAAGATGCTAACATAGTTGATGCACCTCGTGGTAAAGTTGTAATGGGTAGAAAAGCCGAACTTATTGTTACTGACACTAAGGAAGGAAGAGAGAAGGAAAGGCATTCATTAGTATATGGTGCTACCTTGAAGGTCGCTGCAGGTGAAACGGTTAAGGCCGGAGAGCTACTAGCAGAATGGGACCCGTTCTCTGTTCCAATTATGACAGAAGTTGGTGGTACTGCGAATTATAAGGATATTAACGAATTCACTCTTGAAGAAAGAACCGATGAAAGAACTGGTTTTGCTGAAAGAGAGATCGTTGAATCTAAGGATAGATCACTTGATCTTAGACCAGCAATTATAATTAAATCAGAAGCTGGTAAAGAGCATACTTTTTACCTACCAGTTGGAGTTAAAGTTGTAGTTGCTAACGGTGAGCAAGTATTTGCTGGATCTGTTTTAGCTAAACGAGAAAGAGAAAGTACCAAGACTAAGGATATTACTGGTGGTCTTCCAAGAGTGGCTGAGCTATTCGAAGCAAGAAAACCAAAGAATCCTGCAGATGTTGCAGACATTGATGGTATCGTTAGTTTCGGTGAGGATTATAGAGGGAAGAGACGAGTTATTGTAACACCAGAAGTTGGTGAGCCAGTAGAATACTATATCGCTAAAAACAAACATTTACTTGTTGAAAGAGGTGATAGAGTAAGAAGTGGTGATGCATTAACTACAGGTTCTGCAAATCCTCATGATATTCTAAGAATTCTTGGAGTAAGAGAATTAGCTAGATATCTAGTGAATGAAGCTCAAGAAGTTTATCGTCTTCAAGGTGTGAAGATCAACGATAAACATATTGAAGTGATCGTTCGTCAGATGTTAGGTAAGGTTAGAGTTATTGAAGCCGGAGATACTAAGTTCTTAGATGGTGAATCAGTAGATAGATTTTTATTCGCAGATGATAACGAAAGAGTTATTGCTGCTGGTGGAAAACCTGCTACTTATGAGCCGTTGTTACTTGGTATTACTAAAGCTTCATTATCAACTGAAAGCTTTATCTCAGCAGCGAGTTTCCAAGAGACTACAAAAGTACTTACTGAAGCCTCTACCAATGGTAAGGTTGATATACTTCGTGGCCTTAAAGAGAACGTTATTATGGGAAGACTTATTCCAGCAGGGACAGGGTTTATCACTCACCCAGAGCAGGAAGTTAATATTGAAGTTGAAGGACAGCTTACACTTGATGAGTCTAAGGATGAAGCTCCATCATTTCAACAGCAACAACAGGGTCCAAACACAATTCGTATGCCATTAAGATTGGGACGATTGGGTGATCACACTCACGCATAAAGTGAGTTGCTGAGCGACTTAAAAGGCGGGCCTCTTGAGGCCCGCCTTTTTTATTGGATACATTCTAGGCAACTTTTAGACTTACAGAATATTTAAAACCTTCTTTTCGAAGCTGGTCTCTTAGGGCGAGCTGTATAAGCGGAATCTCTGAGATTTTTAATTTTTTAGCTATTTCCGATGCTCTAGAAGCGGAAGGGATTTTTCTCTCCTTTTCAATATCATTAAGATTTTGAGGTGAAAGTTCTAACTTCTTTGCAAAATCCTTTTGAGTTAATTCTTCGGCAAGTCTCCAAGATTTAATGGCATTGCCAAAAGAAAGGTAGCCAAATTGTTTTTCTAGTGTCTCGTATAGTGCTTTATTAGTAGTCATGTTTGTTTACCTCTAATAATTCTAATCGTAAGTAACTATCTAACAACTTATAAATTAATCTGTAAGATCTATTTAATCTAACAGATCTTTGGCCATACCTTTCGCCTTTTAGGGGCTCGTCGTGAAAGCCTTTGGAAAGCATTGTTTCTTTAACTCCAATGGTTTCTACTGAGAATAGCCATAACATAAACTTAAATCTGATATGGGTCGGGACTTTTTCTAGTTGTTTGGTAAATGTTTTTGAGCAAATCACCCTTGTCCCACAACTACTCATACTACTCCTGTTAGAAGTACTTGTAAAGAATTATTTTTGATCATAATTTTCCTCTTTTGGTGTATCTCAATCATAATTATCGAATTAAAAAGAGAAGCAAACCAAAAAAGGTAACAAGTTAACAAGTAACAAATAAGAACAAGTAACAAATAAGAGCCTAGCTACTAGATTAAGTGTCTCATAATATTAAGTTTTATCAACTAATCAAAATACCTTGACCACATTGTTCATTATTTTAATCTAATTTGGTAAGCTGGAATTGCTAATTGTTCTTTAAATAGTTTTAAATTTTTGGGTAGAAGTTTTAGGTAGTGCTTAGAAGTGGCACTGGAAGGTTTTAAGTGCCTTACTTGTGAGTAAGATGTTTTTCAAAAAGGACTCTAAGATGTCAGGGACTTTACGTGGGAATTTGGCAGAGTTGATATTTTCTGAACTGTCGCATTTTGATGCAGGAATTAATCGTCTGCCTATTGACGCGATCAATGGTACTTTGAAAGTAGAGATTGGATGCGATCTTGGCTCGCATTTTTTTGATGAGGTAAAGCTTAGGGAGTTAGCAATGTTATTGCTCTCTGCGAAACTTTGGTTTCGGGATGCGAATTCAGGTCTGCCGCACCAGTGTATCCAATACGATTCACCTGTCCTAGCAATGGGGCGGGAAGCGAATTCTAAATATTCTGATGTTAGGTGGGAAGAGGAGATTAGGAACATAAGAGATGTTACTCTACGGGGTTACGCAGGATCTTTAGATCTCAGAGTCTCCCCAAAAATGGTTGAGCAGTTGGAGTCTATCGCTACCACTGTTTTCCAAATACTCTTGGTATTTCTGCAAACATTCATCGAGGATATTCAAGAACTTGGTGATATCCCTGATGTGGTTTATCAATTCATTCATCCTAAGGCAGAAAGTGAGGTGGATAGATTGCTAGCGGTTGCTAGTGAATAGGTTATCTCAGTTCGTTTGCTGGTTCATCCTTATTACAGAAAAGAAAAAACTATGTCTCGATGTACAAAAGGAACAACTCGACGGAACCAACATTCTCGTCGAAGAAATTCTAATTCAAGGAAGCCGCTAAGGCCAGCTCTGGTGTTGATGAATGCCCTTGCTATTCAGATTCTGGGTAGTAATATGGCAACTCCACAACAGAAAGCCAAAGCAAGTGGATGGCGAGGCGACATTCGTTTTTTGGGTCAGCTGAAAGGGCTTTGGAGATTTCTCGGTTTTCGTGCCTACGAGCGTTATGGAGTACCGAAGGAATACTACAAGCGTCTATTGAAAAAAGTGATGAAGAGAATGGAGTCTGATTCGCTAAAGAGTGATGTCAGACTGTGTCTCAGCGTATGTTCCTGGGTGCTTCAAGGCCCGACACCAAAATAGTTAATTCCCGCCAATCCTAAATAAGGGGGAAGAGCAAAAACTCTCCCCCCTTATAAGGTTTTGTAAGTGTCATTTTTAAACACTGCCTAAAAACTCCCTCTCTTTGCGCCCTTGTCCTTACCTCTACTCCCCCCTTTGCGGTAAAAAACAAAACAATCAAACCACGCCCAACGCCTGCTCCACATCCCCCAAAATATCACTTATATCTTCAATCCCAACAGAAAATCTAACAAGCCCATCTCCGAGTCCATTAGCTTTTCTAAGTTCTTCTGGGATTTTTTTATTGCTCATGGCTGCTGGGATTTGTACTAGTG
>CAYGUX010000039.1:0-15736 GCA_964353175.1 uncultured Bdellovibrionales bacterium
TTCTGGTACGTGGGCTTGAGTTAAGGAGATTTTTATGGTTCGACGAAGAAATAGAAGAAACCTTGAGACGATTCACCTTTTGCCACTGGGTTTGTCTCGCGAAGATTGGAGATATTTTAGCGACCAACTTTATGAACGGGCGGCTGCTGACCGAGTAACTCTCAGTTACTTACATTCTTCTGGTGAAAATGAAACTAGCTTTGTTGGGTCCTCGCTGGATCTTTGTAGATTCCTAACAAATTTTCCAAACGAGAGCGCGCAGTGGCATTTGGGTGACCACTTCGCCCGACCGTTCTCTAGCACCCAAGCCGAGTATTGGCTGAGGCCAATTACCCTATACTTCGATTGCAAAAATCAAAGTATTTCATCTGAAGAAAGAAAGATCTTCGATAAATACGGACTAGTCTGCGATGAGGAAGGCAGTATACTCCGCCTTACCTCTAGCTTGTGGAGATGCATCTTTCTCTTGAAAGACCCAGCTTTTCGAAGTGAAAAACGTTTCTTTCTGGATTTGATTTCTTTGACAGGTCCCCAAGTAATGGAGACATTAAAACGGAGACATACTGCCCCTACGGACGAAATTTATCGCCCGACTTATCATGGCGATGGCGACGGAATCCCTACTCTAGAAGAACTCTATTCTCGACCTTGGGAACCTATTACCTGTTGCCTCGGCGACGACGCCTCCTGTGATTTTTGTGAGGAAGGAGCTTGTCTATAATTCAACGCCCCCTCATCGAAGGTTTTTTACCAATGATGTAGGGGGCTTCTCTTTTTAACTAACAAATATGGCAAACTAACTTCTTATAAAAAACAGATATTCAGCGACTAAGAAAGGCAGAACACAACGTATAGAGTTGCCAAAATAAGTTGGGCCAAAGCAAATGGCAAGGCGAGTTTAACAAAACGACCAAAGTTCACCCCTAGTTTTTCTTTCTGCATCAGAGTTACCGCAACAACAGTCGATGCAGATCCAATCGGAGTGATGTTACCACCTAGATTAGAACCAAAAACAAGGCTCCACCAAAGAGGAGAGTCAGACGCCGTTACTGGAACACGTGCTGCAAGCACCTTTGCCAAGACTGCAGCTAGTGGAATATTATCCGTTACCGAACTTGCTATAGCAGAAGCCCACAATAATCCAACCACACCAAGATTGGGGCCTATGCCAATGACTTTTTCAATACCTATACCTATCCAACTTAATACCTGAGCATGCTCCATGGCGTTTATCACTACGAATAGAGTCATAAAGAACCAAATTAAATCCCAATCAAGCGCAGAATAGAACTTATCTACTTCATGTTTGTAAGTCCAAAGAGCTAAGAAACCAAATGATAAGGCGATAAAACCTAATCCAAGATCTTGTAGATAAGGGATATTTGCAGTAGTGGCAAACAGACCTATCAGTAAAATAAAAGAAAGTGCGCTGAAATAGAAAAACCTTACGCTAACAATGTTGTCGTTTTCATCAAAACCAGAAACGAGCTCTATCGCTTGTGCCTTCTCTTCGGCTGTTATTAGCTTATCGATTTTAAAAACCTTAGCACCTAACCAAAGGGTCGCAGTACTTGCAATAATAACAAAGGGGGCACTCTTCATAAGAAAAGTCATAAAACTAATCCCTGCAATATTGCCGACAATAATATTAGGAACCGATGAAATCAAGGTCAATAGACCACCTACGTTAGTAAGCAATCCCTCAATCATAAGGAAACCAAGTAACTGTCCATTTCGACCCAATTTTGAAAGCGAAACCACTGTTAAGGAACCAATGATAATCATAGCAGTTACATTGTTAAGGAATGCTGAGAATAGAACTGTAAGAGTTCCATAGTATATCAAAAGTTTCGAAGGGTCTCCCCTAGAGAGCTTGGTCAATTTAAGCGCAATCCAAGAGAACAGACCTGAACGCGAAGTCACATCAACAAACAAGCTTGAGCCTACAATAATAGAAATAACCTCCCAATCTATTCCAGTGATAAATACAGGGATATTTAGCTTTTCATGGAAAACATTTTCTATCGCACCGATTGGAAGAACTTGAAAAAAATCTGCAAGCAAGACGCTAATAATTGCAAAAGTAGCGGTAATTAGCGATTTTTTTGCATGAATCTTTTCTTCCAAGGCAAGTCCAAGAATCATGCAGGCAAGAATGAAAAAAAATAGCAAAGTTACTGTGGAAGAAATCTCGTGATGTACGTTCATGAATGCATAAACCTATAATAGAAGAAGAGGTAGCGTCTTTAATTCGACTGCAAGAGCATAGGCTCTGCCACTCATTGCAAGTTGCCCATCTACTTTTGTATTAATAATAAGTAGATCCACCTTTTGGCGATCCAGTAGTCCTTTATAGTCATCAAGAGCGTGCCCTAACTTTACAATACCTTCAACGACCATCTCACTAAATTGCGAATGAAGGACTTGTTTGGCGTCGTTGATATAATCGGTAGGAAGTTTTATTAGCTCCGCTCTAAGCCTATCGCGAGCTACATCTGTATCGATTTCTGAAATCTTGCTGATTGCATCTATGTAATAGTTGAAGATTTTATCGTCCTCAATATGAGTAAGTGTAAGCTTACCTTTGGGTCGGGCGAAGGCGGACCCCCAAGAAATTAATTGAGCATCTCCGGTGAGATGATTAGTCTGTACCATTATATCAGTAACGGCATTTAGCTTAGAGCCTAATTCCGCGACTGAAAAATTAGGCAAAAGCAATACAGGAGAGGAGGTTACTTGAGTAATCGCATCGGCATAGTCAGATAAACCATAAACGAGATTCGCATCCGCAGTTTTAATATTTCTTTGGCAGACAATGAGATCTGGAGCAGCCGCATTTATCTTATCTAAAAGCTCTCTGACTGAGGAATATGAATGTTTAGAAAGAATGGTCCAATCTGGTAGTGCCCAAGAAGGGAGAAGTCTTCGGCATATCTGAGCGAGCTGTCCACTTTCATCCTCTTCTAAGTCCGTAATCAACACGACTTTTTCAATGACAGGCTCGCTATAAAGATAACGTTCCTTTAACGCGCTATTAAACTGCGATTGAAATTGATCGATTCGCATTCTTACAAACTCCCTTAAACTACTCTCTCTACTTATTACTAAAATAGCAGAACAACATAAAAGTCCATGTATGTAAACTAAAAATCTTTTGAGAATTAACTAAACTAATATTTTTACGATTTTTCATATTCATGACACCTAATGCACAACACGGAGAGCAAATAGCTCTATGCTCCTATTTTCCAATCTCACGTTATAACTATATTGATGGCGTATATTCTGAGGTGAATCTATAAGAACAGAATTGGTTGCAGAGAGTTGCAGGGGATAGACTATTAAGTATGCCTTCCCTATATTCTTCTCAGACAAGATTTTGCCTATCGAAACACTTGATTGGCAATCAATATATGTAACCTTGTACCCACTCTGTTCAAGTTTATCTTTATAGGCTTTCATTGAAGCTCGATGATAAACCAATTTATTCTTATGAAATTGATACTGAGCAAAAAAGAGATAATCTTCTACAATAAAAACAGATCTACTCGCCTTTAAAGCAGGATGCTTTTTAAATAAATGATGCGGATATATCAATGTGGCTTCTATCATATGCAAAAAGCTATCATGGGTCTGTTGCGAAATACTAACATTGTCATTGAGAAGAGCGAAGCGACGGCCTGCGCTGAGCCTGTCGAAGCGTGGCAATCTCAAATATTTACAGATAGTTGAGATTGCCACGCTTCGCTCGCAATGACAAATATTTCATTTTTCAACAGGCCCATCATATTGTAATTTTAATGAGAGTTAGATCGTCTTTACCACAGGGGGAGGGATGTTTTAATATATAATTTGACAAGATTGAGCGACCAATGAGTCGAGATTAGTTATCTAGTCCTTGTTTTGTCTCTGGTGTTGTCTCTGTTACACCCTATTTTTACCTACTGAATTTTGCTTTATCTACTATTCTATCGAAAGAGGAACATGAATAAAAATTATCTTTTTATAGGCGCCTCAAGTAAGATTGCTACAGAAGCTTGTCTTAACTTGAAGAACGAGGGCCATAAAATCATAGGCCTAACCACAAAAGAGGACTATATTAATAATTCATATAAAGCTCTGTATTCAGTCCCCAATTATAGATTGGATAACCTACCAGAGATTAATTTGAACGCTCTTGATGGCTTAGTATATTTCCCGGGTAGTATTAGTCTAAAGCCTTTTTTAAGGATCTCAGAGGAAGACTTTCTAGAAGATTTTAAACTTAATGCATTAGGAGCGGTATCTTCTATTCAAAAATATCTTCCACTTCTGAAAAATGGGGCTAACCCATCTATAGTATTAATAAGCTCTGTCGCCGCAAGCATTGGTCTACCATTTCATACCTCCATATCAATGGCCAAAAGTGCAGTGGAAGGTCTGGCGAAGTCCTTAGCCTCCGAGCTCTCCCCCACTATAAGAGTTAATTGCGTAGCGCCTTCATTGACGAATACACCCTTAGCAGAGAAATTAATTAACACCTCAGAAAAATACGAGTCCTCTCAAAAAAGAAATCCAATGAGCAAGGTCGGCGAAGCTCATGAAATTTCCTCTGCTATCCTTTTTCTACTCTCTGAGGCCTCCTCTTGGATAACGGGTCAAATACTTGCAGTAGATGGAGGCATGTCTACGATTAGAAATAGATAGTCTTGAGCCCTATTCTCAGGCAAAGTTGGTAGTAAGGCATTCAACCTTGGAGCGTCTTCTTCGTTATGGCTGAAAGCAAAAAAGATGCAATAACTTTAATCTCTAGAGGGAAGTCTACAAAGGCGAAGATCGGTAGTAGAAGCATGCCGCATCGTTTGAGAAATGAGGAGAGCTTAGCAGTTAGACGAGCAATTGATTTAGGGTGTCTTGAGCTTTACCCATGGAGTAGAGAGAATCCTTCTAACATTTTTAAAAAGTTGTGCATCTCGCTTAATAAAAGACCAATTTTTTGCGTTCATGAGAAGAAGCAATCTGTGGTATGGTATGAGTTAGCTGGAGAAACTGAAGCCACTCCTCGGGGGCAATTTCCATTTATGCTTAGCAACAATGTCATGAGTATTTTCTTAGAGGAAAGAAAATCTGCAAAACTTCTTGCAAAGTCGCTCAGTCAATCCCTAAGTTAAACCAGCATTAAGTTAAAAGCTAGCCTGCCTACCGCCCTAACACATTAAATAAACCCAAAACTCTCCGGAGTGGTGCACTTCTATCTTGGACTCTTCGAAGAATGGACGCAAAAAAGATAAAACAAAAACCCAAGACCTCATTTTTAAAATGCATCACTATCCCCTTAATCAGAGTATGTGAATTCTTAACAATAAGAGCGTAAACCTGTATTACGCTCAGCCATACAAGAGGCTTACCTCCTAATGACTGAGAATTATAACTTCTACCCAAATTAACTTATTATTTGTTTCTATCCGACCAACGAGATAAATATCAGCAACACAGTAGCTTTATACATCAAACAACTGTAGATATAAAGCCTGCCTTTATTTATTTTGGAATTAAACTAATTTTATTTCCTAGCTCTACATGGTCAATTTATTTCTAGCCTACCTATTACCCTAACAAGCTCATATTATTAACTATTCTTAAGGCAATCCTCAAGTTGGGCTCTTCACCCTTTTCAAAGCCTAAACTAAAATAGTTAAAATGCCGACCTAAAGTACTGAGATCTCTGGGATTATTTGAGATTGGAAACTGGCTAAATATCAAGGAAGTTAATGTAATGGCCGGGTGCTGTAAGGTGTTATTGATCCTAAATGGATCAGATTTTTTTCTACATACTTTGTGGGATCGTTTTTCTGTTGCCATAGATCTAAGGCCAATGGAGGTTGAAGATGAGTAGAATCACTTTCAACTCGAACCTTCTTTCACTCAATGCACAGAGAAGACTCTTTGAACAAACAAAGGAGCTTCAAAATACATACACCAAGCTTTCCTCTGGTCTAAGAATTAATAAGGCAAGTGATGATGCTGCTGGACTTAGCGTATCTTCGCTATTAAATGTTGATAGAAGAGTAGGGAGCCAAGGTTTAAAGAATTTAAATGATGGCATTTCTCTTCTAAGTATTGCCGAAGGAGCTACTAACGAACTTGGAAGTATTCTGTCTAGGCTACAGGAATTGGCAGAGCAATCGTCCAACGGAGTTTTCTCTTCTACTCAGAGATCTGCTCTAAACAAAGAATCAGAGGAATTAAAAAGTGAATATGAAAGAATTATAAATAGCACTACTTTCAATGGCATAAATCTATTTAAAGATGCTGATGCCAATGTAAGACTGCAGTCTGGATATGGCTCAGATGGAGCTTTGCATGTCGACCTATCTAGATCAGATCCATACGGAGTATTGGGTACGACCAGTTCCTCTGGCCAGCCATCGAACCTATATAATCTCATACTTTCAATATCTTCAGACGGAAGATATGTATTGTTTGCAACAGATGCTGACAATCTAGTATCCGACGATTCAAATGGGTACTCTGATATTTTTAGAAAAGATATGTCTACAGGTGAGACAATCAGAGTCTCTACGAGTAGTAGTGGTGCTCAAGGTAACAATAATGCTGGTTCAGCAAATATATCAGACAATGGTCAATATGTTGTATTTTCGAGTTCGGCATCCAACTTGGTATCAGGGGATACAAATGCCGTAGCAGATGTATTCGTTAAAAATATTTTAACAGGAGAAACTACAATCGCAAGTACTGCTTCAAGCTCGGAATTTTCTAACTCAAGTTCTGATAACGGAAAAATCACTCAAGAAGGGAGATATGTATTTTATCACTCAGGAGGGAATAATTTAGTAACCGGAGATACCAATGGAAGGACTGATGTATTTAGAAAAGACTTGTTGACTGGCGAAAATATACTGGTCTCTACAACCTCTACGGGTGGTCAAATTAGTAGTAACTCTACATTACTCGATATCTCAAGTGATGGAAGATATGTACTATTTACATCTTCAGCCAACGATATTGTACCTGAGGATACTAATTCAAGAGGTGACATCTTTAGGAAGGACATGCAAACAGGTGAAACTATAATCGTAAGTACGTCCGCAACTGGCACCCTAGGAAATGATTATTCAGGTGAAGCAACTATTTCTGAAGATGGTAGATACGTAGCTTTCACCTCTTACTCGAGCAATTTAGTGTCTGGTGATACAAATAGTGATCGGGATATTTTCAGAAAGGATATTACCACAGGAGAGATAGAATTGGTAAGTGGATCAGAATCAGGGGCATTCGGAGATCTTGAAAGCAATAATCCACAAATATCTTCTGATGGCCGATATATCGCCTTTAGTTCACAGGCTTCAAATTTAGACCCCGAGGATCTGAATGGTGTTGGGGTAGATATTTTTGTAAGGGATATGCGGACTGGCAAAATAGCTGTTGCATCTAGAGGTGAGTCTGGAGGGGGAAACGATGGACTTGAGGAAGGCAAATTTGCGTTCTCTGGAGATGCAAGTACTATATTTTTTGAAACCTTCGAAAACCCAAACCTTCTTGATGGGCAAACAATAGATTTCTATCAGGGGATTGTTTCTACTAATCCCCTGTTCTATTTCGAGAATTCAATTAATTCTGTCGGTGGTATTTCCCTCGCTTCACAATCCTCTGCTCAAAACGCTTTAAACTCACTCGAAAATTCTATGCGCGAACTCACAAGCTTTAAAGCTAAGATAGGCGCCTATTCATCTAGGATCCAATCAAGCTACTCAAATTTAGAGACGCAGGTGCTAAACTATACGGATGCTTCTAGCAGAATTACGGACACTGATGTAGCAGAGGAAAGCGCAAATCTAGTAAGGCAACAGATCCTTCAAAATATAACCACTTCGATTCTGGGTCAAGCAAATCAACAGCCCGAGATAGGCTTACAATTATTGAAGAAGCCATAAATTAATACTAGCTTGTGATTTCAACATAACTCAAACCTTTATAATTCTAGGCAGTTAGGACATCTGTCCAATACAAGTTCAATATAGTTCTCGCTCTCTTATCAAAACTTGTCCTTCATACCCAACTTCCACTATCAAGATTAAAGAATTGTGAGTTAGATCACTTTGAATATTATCACTATTCCAATAACACTAATAATGATAAGATATATAAAAACTTTTTGTATTTGAAATATACTTAGCCTCAAGGTGGTACAAGAGAATAAGTAAAGACCATTGTAAAATAGAATGATTTGGAGAAATGAGATGAAAAAAAATTTGGGACGAGTTAAAGGATTTGTATTAGTTTGCTTCATTAATATTCTATTTTGCTCATTCGCCTTTTCGGTACCTGGAGATTTTGATGGGGATGGAACTTCGGATCTTTCCTTAGGCTTGGTTGATAGATCATCCTCCTCAACTGCTTGGCTTACGAGATTAACGAATGTCTCTCAACCCTTATTTTGGAACTTTTCCGTGCCCGCAGATGCATTTGTCACAGGTAGATTTTTCTTGAATGATCCTAAATATTATCCAGGGGTTATCTATGTAAGGAACGCCTCACTCCCTCTTGAATGGTACATTAAGGACAGCACACTGAGAGATGTTTTTCTTAGATTCGGACTTCCTGGTGACACCATCACCAACCTTGGAGACTGGGACGGTGATGGTAGAGATGATCTTAGTGTTGTAAGAAGAGGGAGCGATGGCTTTTTGCGTTGGTACGTGGCTCAGAGTGCGACATCAGAACTGAAGGAATATCTTTTTGGAATAAATAGTGACAGGGTCGGTCTTTCAGACGTAAATAATGATGGTAGAGTTGAGATGATTGCTCTACGATCGAACTTCACTTGGTATATAGGTTCTCCAGGAGAACAAAATGTCCAAGGCGTGCAGTGGGGATTGTGGGGGGATATCCCCTTACTACCTAGAGATCTAGATGGAGATAATTTAGCTGACTTCATTATCTCTCGTAAAATTGGCAATTCTCAAGTTGCTTTTGTGAGATATGGAAATGGGCAGACGGAGAATATCAACCTTGGGACTAGCTCCTCAGTGCCCATGATAGGTAACTTTGGTGGATCAAATCCTAAATTTGCTTGGTCACAAAGAGATACTGGATGGACCGCAATTAGGGACACAGATCAAGAGCTCAATATTTTTAGGCATGGCATTCAGTCAAATGTCATAATCAGACCTAATGGTACCGTTGTGCAACCTACTAGCGATGATAGTTTTGGCGCAACAACAGGAGGGGATGGAAGCTCAGGTGATGATACTACCGTTAGTGGCCCTGGGTGCTCGGCTTCACCTGGGACTGAAAACGATTTTACCGATGGTGCAGGGAGAGGAGCACTATGGAAACCTGTCTCCGAAGGTGTAAGTAATGGGGCATCAGTAATATTGTTGCCTATTAGCTACTGCGGAGCAAGCATTACGGCCAAAGGTTCTGATGGGAATGCTGTTTCTGGAGTACAAAGAACGAAGTGTGGAGGGAATGGAAACAGAGCCCACTTCTGGTTGTCTAGAACGGCTAGCCAACTTGCTCCCTCTGCTCCACTAACAATTGAGATTATTCAATCCGGTGTGACAGAATGCAGATCTGTTCCAAATCCTAGAGTTAGATACGATTAGATGACTTTGAAGGTCTAAAACGGACCTTTGTCCCTTAGAAGGATAGTAACGCTGGAGGATCCACCCTCCTCCAGCTTTTTTGTACGATTTTGTTCTGAAGTGCCAGAAAAAGACCGATGTGCAAAATATCGACCAAGCTACTAAAGACTAACAAGAATAATATATAAATAAATGACATGTACTTCTTTTTCACTAGTCAACTAATACATTTTAGACCTTCCCTGCATTAACTAGTCAAATTTGAATAAAGAATCCTCAAATATATCTACTAGATAGCATCATAGATAATAACTCTATCAAAATGGACCTTAAACTCTTCTAAGAAAGCTTTATGCAAAGCATGCACTTGGTAAACATCATGCGCCGCTAAATCTTTAAAAATAATATTTAATGAAAAGGTATAAGTTGTATCAACAACTGCTCTGGTAATTGGCGCGGGAGTTCCGACATAAAGTTCTTCAACTGACTCAATCCCACGAAGCGACTCAAGCCCTTCTCTAAAGGCTGATTTTTCGATCTCTGTTGTTTCAGGTTTTAGCCAGAATAATACGTGATGGCTTAGCATAGAAAAACTCCCTCTTTCTTTTTATTATAGTAAATAAGACTGTATCCACTTAGCATGGGATAAGCAGAGATCACAAACTTAGGGACTTCCATTTAGATTACTTAAGCTAACTTCCCTTCTGATATTTATACCAAGTACCATCTTCACTCAATAATGTGAGTTCTCCTTCAATAACTTTAACGACTTTCAGACCTGAGTTCATAAAGGCATTCTCATCAGTAACAGGTCCATCTAGCATTTGATAAAGAATTCCAGATTCATATTGGCAAATCATTTTGTACTTATGTCGACTATCTTCATTCATTGTCAGGTCTCGACTTATGTAATCCAAAATACAAGTACCATCTTCGTTTATAGAAAAATCATAAATTTGTATCTTATTTAATGACTTAAACGGCTTTTCTAAATGCCATTTACCTACCAGGTCATTATAATTTACCAATTTTGAATATACGGCAGTAAACAACAAAGACGTAGAGGGTTCATGCAACATTGGCCTTACCATTGTAAGAACAGCAAAAACAAATAGAAGATAAGAAGTTTTACGCCATTTTTTATAATACAAGGCAAACGCTGCAACTAACGGAAAGATAGATTCGATACAAGAAGCAAGAAGTATTTTAAGAATTAGCATAATTATTCATTAACATTTAGATTCATGGCTAGTCAACCTAAGAGCCCTGCCCTCTTGCATTCTAAACAAATACCATTACAATAAACCCTCCAGTTTAACTAAAATGGCCCTACTACACCATGCCTACACTCGATATTCAATTAAAACCTTCTACCCCTGAAGACGAAATTTTCGTAAACGACCTCACAAGAAGTGTGATGAAGCCTTATGTAGAATCAACTTGGCCTGATGAAGAAAGTCGTGAGCATTATTATCACATTAATCGTTTTAATTTACAGACTACAGCTATTATTTATTTTAATGGAGAACGAATAGGAAGAGTCACACTTACTAACTCGGATTCAGAAATTGTTCTAGAAGACATTCACATTCTCCCAGAACATCAAGGCAAGGGTATTGGCAAGCAACTTATCGAAGAAGTGTTAAAACAAGCTCGTTCTGAAGGCAAATCAGTTGCACTCATGGTCCTAAGAACAAACCCCGCCCAAAGCTTGTATAATCAACTTGGATTCAAAACTTACCAGGAAACAGAAGAAAGATTTTATATGCGCTACTTAAGTTAGGTTAAATCAATACACATACCTTCAAACTTCAATTCAGAGTATCCGCTCGAACTAAAACGCATTATAAAGAAGACTGAGCTTGAGCTGTATTAAAAAAACAGACGATTAAGATTAAAATAGAATTCTTCAAATATTGCATGTTGTATTTTCTCATAAATTTAAATTATACTAAGTTGCGCCAGATAGGATGAAGAAACCACAAAAAAATTTACCTGTAAAGAACAATTAACCTGGACACCCAGCAGTTCAGCTCACAAATCTACCCTAGGAACGGAATTGTGCGCGCTCGGACTATCGAAGAGGCGAAGCCTAAGATTTCTACTTTAACTGCTCGCACAAGTTTAAAATACCTCCCTAAAACTACTGGAAGAGATACTTAGAATACTGAGAACTTATCTAACTCTCTAGAATAAAAAAACGACCCTACTACCCCCACCTTCTCGCAACACAGCACTACTTTGGATAACTAAATCATAACTTAATTATTCAAAGTGTTGCTTTCTTAAAGTTCAGACTGCCCGAGAATCTCCTTAAAAACTCTCGGCGACACGCCACCAACAAAGGCAACATGACTACCAAAACACGACAAAAACCTTGCTACCTGTCTAGGCAGTAAGATCGTTCTGGTTCTAAGGAGTTTATTGTTGAACAGTAAAATAGAAACAAAAATGAATCTAAGATTCCTTTTATTTTAAAAACTCCCATGCCTCAATAAAAAATGATAAGACTCCAATAGGAATAGGGCTTATTAGGTACTGCACTCAAAGATGGGACAACTCCATACTAATTAGTCCCAAAATCCAAACAAAAGGGAACGAACTCACCATTCCTACGTTCATAAAGAATACCAGAATCTTCATTATCAATGAGGCACAAATGTGCTATCACCCAAGGATAAAATCAAAGGATCATACATCTTTTAAAAAATTCAGATCCAGAAACTCAGAGCTGTGGGCTGCAAATAACCAAAACCTTTGTGGGAATTTTGAAATATCTCTAAGAATTAACAATACTTGACAATACTGACAGCTCGGGCAGGGAGATTTATACTGAGGCTCGACTATACACATAATAAACTAGGTAAACATTAGTTCTATACTATGGATTGCATAAACTCAATATGCTAGTAAATTAAAAATGTGGGATTCATCACCAGATATCAAATTTATAGCCTTACTTCTATCTGCGATATTATGCGGTCTTGGGTATGGTCTGGAAACAAGCTTTCTTCAAGCTCTTTGCGCATTTCCATTTCTATTCTTGATCACACTGAATATCAATCATGAAAAAGCCTATTTTCGAATGTTCTTCGCTGGAATACTCTTCTATTCCACTATATTTTTCTGGCTACCTAATACTATTAGTAGCTATTTTGACATTCCATTTGCCATATCGATAATATATTTTGCAATTTTCTCAGCAATTACGTCCCTACAGTTTCCACTTGCTACTTTAATTTTTAAACGACTTAAGCACTTAACCTTCCTGCCTGTCTCTACTTGCCTACCCTTAGCCTGGCTCAGTGGAGAAGTTTGTTTTCCCAAACTAACGGGAGGTTCCATTTCTTCCCTCTTAAACTATTTTACCATTTCCCATACGGCACAAATCTGGGGAGAGCTTGGCATTACTTTTATACTTTTTCTAGTAACTAGTCTGATTGCCAACGCGCACTATAAAAAAGCTATAGTAATATTTTGCACTGCATCTATTCTAGGCATCTATCAAAAGAGACTTACAATTGAAGATATTGATGCCGCTCCAAAAATTAACGCACTTTTGGTCCAGGGTAACTTCCCCCCTACCACGAAAAACATCAACCCCCTTGAGAGAATCATGGAGTTACAAAATCTGAGCATCGAAGCTGTTAAAACTGAGAAAATTGACCTAGTCATTTGGCCAGAGTCTAGTGTTCTAATTGATAACCCAGTAGGCCTTACCAATATTTTCCCAGGAGATTCTAATGATCCCTTTCCCGGGCTTCACATTCCAATACTGTACGGCACTCAAAGTTTTCTTGAAGGTAGTAGATATTATAATTCAGCTCTTTTTAAGTTGCCTTCAGGAGAAATTGGAGGTGAATATTTTAAACGAAGTTTATTCCCCTTTACTGAATACAACCCTCTTAGAAATGATCTTTGGAAAGAGGAGTATGATTTACTGCCCGGCCCCACTACGCAATCCCCTATTTCCGCTGGGAACTACGACATTGGAATGATGATATGCTATGATGATCTATGGACATTTGAATCCATACATTACGGTAAAAACGAGCGGGCAAAAATTCTAGTAAGCCTCCTAAATGATGCTTGGTTCAACTCTGATATCGCTCAAAGGCAACATTCTTTACTTGCTTCTTTTAGAGCAAAAGAACAAAGAACTTCGCTACTAAGAGCTACAAACTCTGGAGCAACTATTGCATTCGATCCACTAGGAAGGTCTCTTGGACACCTCAGTGGGTTTGAAAAGAATGTATTACTTGTTAAGGACATTCCCCTGCTAACTAGTAAAACAATTTACTCGCAATTTGGTGCGCCTATAATTCAATTCTTAGCTTATCTCACCCTAATTATAGCAACTTTTAAATTACTGAATCTAAATAAGCGGTTATTTAGTCGGGCTAAATAACCGCACGATTCAAAGTCCTATACAAGTTTATTTTAGATAAATAGAAGGTTGTTTTCTTGGATAATCCCGCATAAGATTAGATCTTATTTTAACTTACTTCAAAATTGGAATCGCTAAATGAAGAATCAACTTATAAAAAAAATACTTATAGCAGGGCTAGCAATACTATCCACAGAAAGTGTATTTGCTACAGGCTTTGTGCTTCCTGGATATGAGAGAACGTCGACTTCTAATTATACTACTTGGACAACTTCTGATTCATTAGCATTAATAGCTGTTAGAGATAACTCTTACTACTGCCGGGCAATCCCAGCGAGTGGACTTGAATCTGTACAGTTTGCCTCAACCATTGCTACCCATCCTGGAAGCGTTGCTCCTACCCTGACGAGACTTGGAGGAGCCGATGGTGGAAACTCTGGTGCAACTGGCGCAGCATTTTCTTTTACTGCGAATGCGACAGGTACCCATACTGTTTTGGTTAGCTCAGTTACAGGGAGTGCCAGAGCCATTTTTACTTGCCATAACACTACCCTCTTTGGCAGTTTCAATACAGTAAACGCTGCAAACCCTGTAAACTTCTTGGAAATTACTAATATCAGCACAGTAAGTAGCAATGTAACTGTAATTGTAAAGGACTTTACTGGAACAGAAATCACAAGATTTGTTCAAACAGTTCCTGCAGGCGCGAGAAGAGATGTTGGCTTACATGATAAAACTGGAGTTGCTAATACATTTGGATCAGTGCAACTATCTTACGATAGCCCTGTTGGTTCGATTACTGCTGATATTTCTAAATATAACTACGATGCTAATTCAAATTTAAATATTACGGCTACAGTGAAATTAAGTGCCCGGATTCATTTCTAAATTTAAATTTATAGTAATACTAGTTTTACTATTATTGGGGCTCACTTATGTGGGCCTCAATTTAAATGATTCTCAGTCCCCTACTGAAGTAAGAATCCCTTCCAACTCGCAACTATATATTACTAAAATCTCAAAGCACCAACCACCTTTACCTCCCGCTCAAACCCAAAATCTTCAAAAAGTGGAAACAAAAAGTAAGGCTGAGCCCATTCTATCTGAAGAAGACATTAGACTTATAAATCTCCTTCCAGAAGAGGTGAAGGAACTTGCGAGAAAGGACGAGTCCTACAGAAATTCACTTAAGAAACAATATATAAATCAAGAAGATGAAAGCCTAGAACCCACGACAACTCAAGACGATATAGAAAATCCCTATGAAGCGCTCATTAACAATCCAGATAATTTAAAAAGATTTGATCCTAATATTCTTCCTGAGGGAGAGGATAACCCCTATAGGGAATTTCTAGAAAGTAGTAACTAACACACTCTGAAGTGGTTCCAGTAGTCTCCTGAGCTTAAGAATACCTCGTATCAAAGAAAAAGATACAAGGGAGACCTCGCATCTTACTCAAAGCTATCTGAGTTGCGACAGGAATTGCCAATTTTCTGTAGGAGTTTGTGTACTTAATTTTAGAGGAGCGCTACTTTTCGCTAAATAGCTAATTATTACCGAGAATAATAATTTCAATTGAATGTGGTTAAAGCCTTAGCAAGTCTCTGAGACTAGCCGGCATTAACTCTTCTAAGAAAGCTCTATACTAGGCATACACTCGATAGATATCATGTGCTACTAGATCTTCTAAAATTATATTTAATGAGAATGAAAAGTTAGAAAAGATGAAAGAGAGAATATAAAAAACAAGCCCCCCAGAGA
>CAYGUX010000040.1:0-14533 GCA_964353175.1 uncultured Bdellovibrionales bacterium
TATAGAGGCTTTAACGAAGATGGTGGCTAGGGAGAAGGTCGCTGAGTGGGAAAGCCTTGTTTTACCTAAGGATAACAAGTCTAAAGAAGAGGGACAGTTGGTGGGGGTAGATAAGGCATTAGAATCTAATTCTAGTGAATTGTATAGTTCTCAAGTGGCTGATCTTGAAGCTAAGAAAGTTACTGATACGTTAAAACGGAAAAATATACCTTTAACAACAATCGAAGTTAATGGATTTGAGTACGAAGGATATTATTCGGGCAATAAGAAGGTGTTCTACTTAAATTCTCCTAAAGAGATTGCTCAAATATTTACAGAAAGAAGTAAAACTCATGAATCTAATTCAGACAGTAAAAATGTCGCGGCATTCTATGATGATTCATTAGGGATAACCTTTGCGAGGAAACCAGGTGCAGGTGAGTCAAAAGAAGATACAATAGAGCGGGTATCGTATTTAACTCATGAGACGTTTCATGGGAGGACGAGCAGAGAGGGAGATTTAAGCGACCCATCTGAAGAGATAGAGGCGTATCGAAAACAACAGGAGTATCTAAAGAAGAATGGCTACACCTTGGATTTTTCAGGTTCTACAAAAGGATACAAGATCATTAGCTTAGAACCATCAGGTTATGCAGATGATTCAATGGATAAAGATATTATCGCTTTTGTTCAAGCAAAGTATAAGAGCAGTCGTTCTTTGGATAGAGCTACTCAGTTGGCGGCGGTAGAGGAGGCGGAGGGTTTCAGTCTTGAACGATTTAGGGAAATTTCAAGGGAAGTAAGTTTAAAGGCTAAGGGATTGCTTGGTTTGCAGAGAATAACAGAGCACTTGGAGAATATAGTAAATCCAGACGTTAGAATGCATGCAAATATCTTAATTGGTGAAAGCCAAGTCAAAGCGGGGGATTTAAAAGGTGCAAAGAGTAGTTTTGAAAAAGCTAGACAGGCGGGTGAGTCACAGAAACATTTCTCAATGAAAGATGAATTATATATTGAGCTTGCTAAGAGTGAGTTGGCAGCAGGTCTAATCGCGGAATCTAAAGTGACAGAGGGCTATATTCGTGCAAGACATGAAGGGCTTCAGATATTGTACCAAATTGCCTTAAGAGAATATGAGAATGGAAATATAGATGAGGCAAAAAATACCTTTAAAAAGGTTAGAAGTGCAGCCATTAACTGTAGTAATTTTACTGAGATTAGAGCAGATATTCTTTGTTCGATGGCCATTAAATTTTCAGAGTATGGTGATTTGGACTATTCAAAGGAGATATTAAGAGACTTTAAGGACTTGCTAATAGAAAAATCCGATGACTCACCCTCTGGTGGGCTTTATAAAATTGCATTATGTGAAGCCCGTTTGGGAATGATTTCGCAGGCTAAAAAAACTATAGAGTTAAGTAGATGGGCCGCAAACTGGGAAAGCAAGGCCAAAGCTCTGAGTGAAATTGGAGTAATTGAAAGCAAAGCTGGCTCGCGATTTTTAAGCACCTTAACCTTTAGAAAAGCCATTAAGATCGCAAATAGCGATAAAAGTTTCGATCCTCGTAGGTCTTATCTTGCTTTAGCAGAAGTTGCTATAAATATTATAAAGACAGGTCGGCGAGCTTGGGGAATGGAGCTATTAGAACAAGCAAACCAAAGCATTATGGCTATTGCTGACCTCAACGATAGAGCAGTTTTACATTACGAATTTGTATCGAGATTAAATAAAGCCAATCTACATCAAGAAGCTAGCCAATATCTCGCCAGATCCAGGGATGAAATACGAGAGATTATTGCTAAAAAACTGGAGACTCCAGGGATTGGTTCTCCTTTGCCAAGTTTGATAAAGTGCCAAGTGAGTCTTGGTTTGATTGACGAAGCTAAGTTTGCGGTAGAGTTTTTTTCAGAAAATCAGAAAGACAAGAAAGATGAAGCTTTAAGAGAAATTCTTTCTGCGGAGGCTGTGGCAGGCCGATTAAGTGATGCTAAGGCAACAGTAGGGAAGTTGAGCTACAAGTTAGGTTCTGACTTGCTAAAAGTAGCCGAGCTAGAGGCTAAGGCTGGCCTATTTGAGGAGGCCAAAGCTACTTTAGGTTCCCAGGGGGAGACCAATCCGTATGAGGTAGTAAGTTTATATGGCATGATAGCAGAAATGCAGGCCCAGTCGAATAACTTTGAGGACGCTTATGCTACACTGAATTCAATACCCAAAAAAGATTCTATAGAAGATAGAAGATTGGCCGCCTATGCAAAATTATCATTAGTAGCATTATCTAAAGCATCTGTGATTGAAGCTGGTGAGTTAAGTAATTTTGTTGCTAGGGTAGTAGAGAGCAACAACGCACGTTTAATCAGGGATTCTGCCTACCTTTATCCTGAACTTTTCAAGGATTATTTATCTACTTCAGAAACCTCTAATGACCGCTTTAGTCGTAACACTCAGAGGCTTATTCAAGTTGGTATAGCGAGTAGGGAACTATCGGAAGTTGATTCTAGGGTTAGGGAGAGGGAGTTATTGAGTACCTTAAATGCGACTATGGAAGGCTCTGCGACAGCGGATCCTAGCCAAGACTTCTATGTTAATTCCTTGATGTTAGAGGTAGTCCCAGCTTCCATAGTTAATGAAAGATCGTTATTGAGGTGTGGCCAACTTATCGAAGACATCGATGAGTTGATAGAGAATGCGGAGAAGGGTGGAGAAAAGAAATTAACGCGCGATGTTAGAAAACTAGAGAAAGAATTAATTAGAACTTTGAAGCCTGCACTAGATATCGGAGTGAGTGAAGCTACTGCGCTCTTTGTTAATAGACTAATATCCAAAGCGAAGCTCGAAAATATTCCTACTAAAGATTCTTGGGTTAGGAGAGAAACTGTTGAATATCTATTCCGTAGGATGCAGCATCCAGATGGACTAGTTTCCAATCCTTTAATGATTAGAAGGCTTGAAAGAGCAGGAGGTAAGTTTGAGTTTGAATTTACTCCTCTGGGTAAAAAAGTATTTACGGAATTGAGAAAGACTCCTGATGAATATTTAGCTTCTGCCTTAGAGCAATACGATCTAAATTTGAATAGGTATCTTAAGGTGGCGCAGAAATCTAATTTGGACTCTGAAATAGATGGTCTAAGTTCCATGATTTCAATTGTTCATGGAAACTTCCCTTTAATACTTGGGATTTTGGCGGATATGAATCTTTCCGTAGGGGAGGTATCGCTACTTTTGAAAAATATACCTCACAATAATGCTTTTACTAGAGTCCTAAGAATGCTTGGAGAGCCCAGTCACTACGCTGGTAGCCATAAAATATTTGTTGCCAAATTGATGAGAATGGGACAATGGGTGAATTTGCGAGGTTTATTAGAGTCTTTTGGAGAAAGTTATGGAAAGGGAGCTGCAGAGCATATTGGTGCGGCTTTGGATATATTGCAGTCCCAAAATGGGATAAGGCATTGGACTAAAGATGATTGGAAATCTTTTGGTGATGATATTGTAGTTTATAACGATCGGATCTTTCCGGTTTTAAATTCCAAGCTCTTTGCTCTTTATAGAGAGCGTAAAAATAATCCTCAAGCAGTAGAGGCCTTGAGACAGGATATGGAAAGGGAATTCCGTAGTCTGGGGAGTGGACAATTTTTTGGATTTAGTGAGGATTTTATATCGAAGTATTCATTTGAGTTCTCTGACTTGATAGCGTTATATAGCGAGTATGTTAGCATTAACCACTTAAGTTCAAAAGATTACGCTGTCGAAGCAAGAGAGATTATTGGTGCCTTACAGCGAAGAGGTACTGAGCGCTGGCAAGAAGAGGTTGATTCCGTAGTTAGAAATAGGGGATATGCTCAGGTCTCTGATGTGAAGCGTATATATCAAGGCTCATTAAATTCGAGTCAGTTGCAAACTAATGATCAGGTCCTTGCTAGTTTAATTGGAGAGGCTGAAGATGTAAGAGGTAACTTTAGAACTAAGTATGTCGAATATAGTAACAGTAGAACTGAAGAAAATCAAAGTGCCTTAAAGCAAGCGGTACTACAATTAGTCACTACTTTTACCAATAATCAAAACGTCAACTTCAGCCTAGTCCCTACTTCTGAAAGAGACAGGTATCAATGGTTGGTCGCTTGGCAGACTTTACTTTTTGATACTTTTAAGGAAGACGCTTTCTCTGAACTAATAAGCGAAGTTAAGGAAGCCCAGAGAATCCATGGTAGTGATATCGCAATTGTGGAAGATGATTCCATAGAGATTTCAGACTTAAGAATTTCTAAAGTTGATGCGGCGATAGCAAATATTTTTACAAGATGTAATGCCGAAAATAAAGATGATTCGGTTAATAGAATCGCAGACCTCCTGAGGAAGAAATTTCACCAAGTGAGGGCTTCTGATATTGAAGATGTAGATAAATTTGCTTCTTGGTCAGAGTCCATTGGCAAAGCCATGTCTAAAAAGTATTTTGATAGGTTGATGCGAGATAGGGAGAAGTTTAAAAATTCATCAAATTCATCCACCGTTCAAGGCTCGTTAGCCTCAGAATTAGAGCTAGCTACAGTCCTAAATGAGGCACTGGAGAAGTCCAGAGGTCTCTATTTACGCAAAGATAAGTCTAAGGATAAGTCTAGTGAGGGCAATGAATTTAAATATATTTCAGGCCTATTTAAGGCAGAGAGGAATTACCTACTAGCGGAGTTGGCCAATTATAAGGAAGTTGAAGTGGCAGGTGCCAATGGCTTTAGTGTAGGTTTTTATGATGATGCCTTACATCTAATGGAATTTATGAGCACTGGAGTCTGTACTTGGGTGTCTAGGAAGAATCAGGTTAGTAACGTTGACTATCACTTTGGTACCCTTGTTTTAAAAAATGAAGAAGGGAAGTTAGTAGCCGCTTCCCAAGTGCAACTATCAAGTGTGGGTATCGTAGGTCATCCTCCTCAAAGGTCAGAAAAGGGTTTTCAGATAATGGCATTACCTGGTTTATATTTTGATTATGGAGTGGGAGGAATTAGTCGCGAAGAGTCTTTTAAGCTGATGTTAGAGCTAGCACAAACACGAGCTAGAGAGGCGGGAATGCAGGGAGTGTTTATTCCTTTTCAGCCAGTGATTCATGGACAGAATGCTCCCGATCAAGCTGTTATTCAGGATTTTATAGCAAGGGGTTGGTTGAGAAAAGTAGCTTTAGAGCAAACTATTGTACTATCAGGCCCTGAAGCACATGACTACACCTATGATCAGGGTTATATTGTTGAAATTCCTGAGCACGAATTTGGTTTAAGTTCTGTGCCAGTGAGAAGGAATACTAAAGTACGAAAAGATTTGAAATTATCCGATATTAGTTTGGAAGTTGGGGCTAGGAATAAATTTGATATAGAGAGTGTAGAACTTAGACTTATGGCAATTGTAAGTGAGCTTACAGGCGAAAGCAAGAAGATCCTAGATGGCACTAAGATTACAATCGATAGTTCTGAACCACAAAGTAAGTTAGAGCATGGTACGATCATCATTGGTGGAGATGCTCTTAATAATTCCTTAATACTTAGAGAAATTATTGCTGAAAATATTGCGAGTAAGTATTTAAAGAATTATGAAGCTTTAAAACTTGATAGTCGTACCAATGAGAACTCATATTTTCAGTTAGAGATCGTAAAGGCATTAATTCTATACAGGTCAAACCTTGATCAATATGCAAGTTTGGGGCCTTCTTATGAGGGAACTTGGGATACTAAATCTGAAACGGAAAGATATGAGATTAGATTGGGAGCAAAAAAAGCTTTAACTGAGGCGACTGAGGGAATGACGAGCATCTCACAGTGGAACGGTTTTTTGAGTGTTTTTGATGGAGGTGATCCGAGATATTTAGTTTCTAACTATATCTTTTTATTAAAGCAAAACAATTTATCGGAAGCTGAGACTTATAGGCTAATTAGAGAAGTGGCTAACTTAGATACTAGCAGTAAGGTCTGTTTGTCTAAGGTGAGAGATGTTGTCCTGGAATTTATCCATCAAGGAGAGGCCTGGCTAGAGCTAGACCAGGAAATGCATTTGGTTGCTAAATTTCCTAACTTTAGTAACTCAAAGCGTGTAAAGGCAATTTGTGCTGAGATAGAGTTAGCCAAAGAAAATGCACAGGTTGTAGGAGGACTTAGAGAATTAGTTCAAATGATATTAGTAGAAGAGGGTATCCTTAGCGTAGAAGTAAACCAGATACTTGATGCACGGATAGATCAGGAAATTCTATCTCTCCCTTCATCCGAAAGAAAAGAAAGAGTAGGAGTTTATTTATCTGATGTAATAAAACGACGTTTAGGAGGTCAGGCACTTTCTAGTATGACAAAGCATTTAGCGGCTAGTAGAGGGAATGAGAATATCCCACCATTTAGTATTCTCGAAAGCAACCTTGATTTTGGAGAGGACGCCGACAATTATAGAGATATTCTAGGAGCGGATTCTAGCGTATTTAGTGGCGATGTCGTGGATGAGTTTAGGGAAGATGAAGGTTTGTTGGACTCTCCAAGGGAGGCAGGCTTAGATTGGTATGAAGAGTTGTTTAAATTTGAAATAGATGAAGATCAGGATGGGATAGGGGAGTAAGCTAACAAAGGGCATTGCGGAGAAGTTGGGTAAGCCACTCTTTATTGCGAATATAGAGGGTGGGCTAATGGACTCTTCCCAGGTTGAACTTCGGCAACATTTTCGACAATTCTGTGAAGATCATGACATTAAGGTACTGAATGTCGCGGGTTCCCGGGAGAGTGCGAAGGCACCTATACATAAGGATGCTTGCGATTGGATTATAGCGGCTTTGATATTTAGATAAAGCCGCCTTGTTTTCGTCATGTGGCAAGGCTTTCTTTGAAGCCTTGCCACTTTTTTATTTCATAGCAACTACTTAATCGCCTCCAAGCACCTACTGTGTGAATTACATCTGGATATGAATTGTCCTACAATTGAAAACCTTAATCTGGCCTATTTTCTAAAATTTAAATCTTAAAAAATAGGCCAGATTCATCCTATGAGGATAAAGAGCTGGCCATTTTCTATGTGGGCTCACGCATTACAAGTACCCAATATCGACCTGGCCAATTGAATGCATCAACATTCGAAAATTTACTTAGGTCAAGTATGGTAAGAGCGACGAAGGGGAGGCCCAATTTCACGATGGCTGAAGCTTGATCGGCCGCACTGGCAAGAACATCGTAGCCTCCAAAATAGGCGCTGTTAATTGTGGCGCTGTCTGTTGCCATTCGCTTTAGGGTGATTCCCTCGGAGAGCTCACTACGAATTATGCCTAAAAATTCCTCTCCTTCTTGAAGCTCATGTGCGCCTACCGTCACAAAATCAGAACGACTGAAAAAAACTGCGATATTATAGCTCAGCGGACTAATTTCGATACACTTAACAACACTATCGGTAATGGTAATGCTCCAACCGACCGCATCGTCTGGAATTAGTAAGCCCTGATCCTCTCCCATGGCCGAGAGGACATTACATAGGCAAGCATTCAATTCTCTTTTAACGATGACCTGCAGGCCAGCGCTATGGACCGGTGGTTCCTCTCCGTCGATTGGAAGTGGAATAATCTCCACCCCCGGAATTGATACCAAAAAATTATTAAGAAATTTGGCATAATAAACGCTCAAGAAATACTTCACGACTCTTCTCCTCAATTAAAAACCAGCTAGTCGCCTAGCTTTTTCAAAGACCAAAACACTTAAGAGTCATATCAAATATTGCAAATCAATAATAGTTTTTCGAAAGGGCTATATGTAAGCGTTTGGAATTATTTGTTAATCGGCTTGGAGCATAGAGATTGCAATCATTCCCAGAGCGCTATCGCGTTCTCAGTATGATATTTTATTTAATGTAATTAATCGAGAAGTTGCAGGATGTAGCAACTCCTCTTTAGAATAGCGAAGGGATTAGAGTACTATATTTAAGCAGTTTGCCATCGGCCCAACAAATCTTTTACTTTCTGGGCTTCATTCTCTTCTACCCTTTTTGATTAGGTCATGTTCAGCAATACGCGTAAGTTGCCTTTAGTTAATTCGATTTTCAAAGACGTATTTAGCAAAAAGGGTAGAATCCGAGGGGTCAGGACTGACTTGAGTTGGATATTCAACTTGCCAAATCAGTCCTGACAAGTCCAGCCCATAAAGTAAAAGATTTGTTGGGCCTTCGTCGTGAACATAGAATCTCTCTTAAGCATTTTACCTGAAAATATTCCTGTTTGCCCATAATCTTAATCTTTCCCGTAGGGGCGATCCCTCGCGGTCGCCCTCTTTAAGATACTCTCCGTAGATCTATCTCTTATAATATATTTCGCTTGGGTTTAGTGGTGAACTTAGAGCGTATCTAGCCAACTGCGCTTGAAAGTAGTTTTGCTATCTACGATAAGAGTGAAACTACCAATTAGAAAGTCGGAAATTAGCAAAGTCGCACCAGCACAATATAAAAACAAGAGAAGGTGCAGCGGAGGTGGGAAAAAATAAGTGGCTGGCTTAACAGTTTCGAGCGGGCTTGTTCTGCCGTAAGCGGTATCAGGATGGTACCGCAGGCAGGACGGCCTTGTTAGCGCACACGGACGTGCGCTAACAAAAAGCGAGGAACTGTTAAGCCAGCCACTTATTTTTTAGAAAAGTATTCTTCTTACAACTGCCCCCAGACCACTCCCCACTCTCCCATTGTCTCCTCTTCAAAGTGATTTAATCTGTGGAGGTTTTTAAATTCTTTTATCTCTTCTTTTAGTATCCCTGAGAACATAAGGATGCCATTTGGAGTTAGAGAATTTTTAATGTCTTTCATTAGGGTTGAAAGTACTGAGGAGATTATGTTTGCAACGATTAGATTGTACTTTTCTTTGCTTCCTTCTAGGGTGCTTGTGCTGAACTTTATATTTCTTACATTATTTTTTTCTGCATTTTCATTTGAAGACACAATTGCTAATTCATCTATATCAACTGCAGTAATATTGGGGACGCCAAGTTTAGAAGCTAGAATGCTTAGTATGCCACTGCCACAGCCGACATCTAGTAAGGTCTCGATGTAGTTATCGGAGATGACTTTTTCTAACTTCTTCATACATAAAATAGTAGTCTCATGAGATCCTGATCCGAAGGCTAGGCCGGGGTCTAGTAGTATTTCTATTTCTCTACGATTTTTAAATTCTAGCCAGGAAGGCTGGATTAAAATCTTGTCACTTACTATTACGGCTTGTGAGAATTCTTTCCAGGCTTCATTGAAATTTGTTGTGATGGCTGAAAGTTTAGATTGAATGGAGGGAAGTATTGTTTTTAAACTAGTTTCTATCGCTTGTAATTCAATCTCAGATTCGGCGAACAGGGAAATTAAAGATCTTTCATTAATTAGAATTGGGTCTTCATTGTGGTCTAAGCCACTTTCACCTTCTTGGAAGGTGGCTTGTCCGAGGTCTAGTAGATGCGAGCTGACTAGGTCATAGTCAGCTTCTGGGAATCTGAGGGAAAGTTCATAAGCGTAGGTCACTTTAACTTAGCGCTTACTTCATTTGCCCAACGATTTCTCTTAGATAAGCTTTTAGCCTTGGTGCTATGTCTCTTCTTTTTAGAGCAAATGCGATGTTCGCTTGGATGAATCCAAATTTATCACCAGCATCATATCTTTCGCCGTTGAATTCGTAACCTAAGAAGCCTTCGACTTTCATCATTCTAGCCATTGCGTCAGTAAGTTGGATCTCTCCACCTTTGCCAGTACCAATCTCTTCTAAGTATTTAAAGATTGAAGGCTTTAAAATGTATCGTCCTACAATAGCGAGATTAGATGGAGCATCTTTTAGTGATGGCTTTTCTACCATTGTATCAAGGTCGTATATTCTTTCTTGATCTTCGTGCCCACCACAAATACCAAACTTGGATACATCTTCTTCTGGTACTCTCATTAAGGCTACAACGGATTTATTGTGTTCATTATAAACATCAATCATCTGTTTAGTGCATGGGACTGAGGAATCAACTAGATCATCTCCGAGAAGAATTACAAATGGCTCATCTCCTATTAGGTCTTTAGCACAAAGTACCGCATCGCCTAGGCCTTTAGGGGCAGGTTGTCTAACTGAAACAAATTTAGCCATTCTGCTTGTTTCTTTTAAAAGATTTAGAAGATCTGTTTTTCCTTCTCTCTCAAGCTTATCTTCAAGATCTGCATATGAATCAAAGTGATCGAGTATAGAGTCTTTACCTTTGCTCGTAATAAAGATGATTTCTTCAATTCCAGACTCTACAGCTTCCTTTACAATATATTGTATGGTTGGAGTGTCTATGATGGGAAGCATCTCTTTTGGTACAGCTTTAGTTGCTGGTAAAAATCTTGTTCCTAGGCCTGCAGCCGGTATGACAGCTTTTCTAATACGCATGAATGTCCTCTAGTTTTGTTTGAAATTTGTTCAGTAATTCTATTACAATGGGAAAAAAAGTGCAAAGTCAGCAAAATATACACATATTTGGCTCTTTCTGACTTTGAGTCTTGATTCCTCTTTAAGTTTTTAGTTTTGTCCGACGGGTGACATTCCCTTTCTGCGATAAAGTATCAATGAGGCTATTATAATTAATGTGACACTCATGATCATGATGGGATGGAACCCATATCTAGAAGAGATATAGAATCCTAACATTGGTGCGCAAATCCCTCTTAATCCTGTTAGGAAGGTATGGACGGCCATATAGGTTGAGCTTTGGCCTGGCGGTGCAAATTTTGTAACCCATAAGTTCCAAGCAACATCCCCACCAGCATGCGATAGACCAATTAGGATAGACCCGATGGTTAGTGAGATCCAGCTACCAGTAAAGAAGAATGCAACTACTCCTCCGATAAAGCCAATGTTGACAAAAATTCGCATTATAAAAAAGTTCATTCGATCAAAGAGTATTCCCCATATAGTAGAGAAAATTAATCTTGCAATGCTTGGGATTACTATAACATATAAGGCAATCTGTGATGCTGATAGGGAGGCTCCAAATTTAGGATTGGCTAAGAATTCCACGCGCAATGGTAAAAGCATTAAGTTACCGAAGCCCATGATCATCCAGCTGATAAGCGTGGTGCGAAATAGTTTGTTCTCTTTTATAGCTTTTATGCCCATGGAGAGGGCATTGGATCTTTTTTCTGAGATAGTAGTTTTCGGATAATTTAGAAAGACTAGAGCGTTAAAAACTAGGAGGCATGCATATAGGATGTAAACTGAGGGGAAGTTTTTATAGTCAATTTCAATGTATTCGCCGATAAGATAACCTGCGCACATAGAACCAATGATTCTAATCATGTTGGAGATTGAAAATAAAACTCCTCTTGTTGAAGGAAGATAGTTGTTGAAGTAGATTTCAGTTATAAGCGGAATAGTCGAGCTGCTGAACATTGTGCAGGTAGTAAGTAGAATAGCGATGCCTAGCGTATTTGATACGGTTAAGCTAGTGAGTAGGGAGATTGAAGAAAGAAAAAACAGTACAGCACAACACGTCGATGGTCTGAATCCACGACTAAGAGAGGTTTGCACTATAAATGGACTAAGTAGTAGGCCATAAAAAAATCCTCCAGCGACGATTCCTTTTGCAAGACTATCCGCAGATAAAACACGTTCTAGATATAGTAGGAAAAAAGTACTTTGTGCGGTATCGATTATACCAATGGTGCTTGCTCTTAAAACTTCTAGTTTAAAGGTCCGTCTAGATAAATTGTCTAGTTTTTGATACAGCTCATTAGTTTTTACGAACAATCTTTTAATTGGTAAGTACAAAGTTGGTAGTAGGTTTAGATGTTACAGTATGATGATGAGCCGTTTTTAGTCTCTAAGCTTGAGACTCTCATTTCTTTTCTTAATGAGAATCAATCACTTTGGGCCAACGAAATATTATATGCATATCCAAATAGCAAGCTTGGTTTTAAGGATTCTTGGATAAGCTTTTTAAGCGGTTTGGATGTTCGAGGTCTGTACTCTTTTCAGGTTGGTGGAGCTATCCCAGGTTTGCCAAAGGATTTGGAGGTATTGAGAAGTAGAGTTGCGGAGCTTGAATATTTAGATAGCTTAGATGAATATCCCTCTGATATGCAATCCTTAGCATATCAATTCATGACTGCTAAAAAAAAGCATGAGATTTCACAAGTAATAGGATTTTTAAAAGGGCAATCTTTATTGCCCGCTGACGGACATATTGTGGATTTTTGTGGAGGGGCTGGTTACCTAGGTCGGATCTTAGCGGCATATTATGATAGTCAGACTATTAGCGTGGATTTTGATGCGGAGCTTCAAGAGAGAGGGTTGTTGCGGGCTGAAAAACTGCATTTAGGCATCGGTGGCTCTTTGAAGTTTGTAAAAGCTGATCTTTTATCAGACTTGGAGGAGTTAACTTGCACTTTACCTGAGCGCTCCAGTACCTTAGGCATACATACTTGTGCGCATCTTTCGGATAAACAATTTGAGCTGTCTTTAAAACTTAAGTCCAAATGGATTTTTAATGTGTCTTGTTGTTATTTTAAAACCGAGGACATCAATTATTCCTATTCGAAGGTTGCTAAGGATTCTGGATTTAAACTTAGTAAGGAGAGTCTTTTGGTGGCAGCGAGGGGGCATGATTCTGATTTTGAGAGTTTTGAGTATTCGATTCATGTAAAGACTTATAGATATTTATTACATATGTATATGAAGGATGTTCTGGGCTTAGACTTTGTATCGATGGGCGGATTGAGTAAATTTGATTACGATAAAACCTTTTCGGAATACGCACACTTGAGATTACAGTCTGTTCTAGGGCTATCTGTTAGGGTGGAGGAACTTTGTGCATTTGAGGAGGATAAAGAAAATCAGCTAAAGCTTAAAGAGATGATTGCTTGTAACTCCTTTAGAACCTTATTTTCAAGATTGATAGAGAAGTATATAGCACTAGATAGGGCGGTTTATCTGTCTGAACAGTCTTACAAGGTTAAGCTTTTGGAGGTATTTAAGGCACAAATTAGCCCAAGAAACATCGCCGTATTTGCGCAGGCGAGATAGTCTTTAAACTTCCTGATTCTCAGTAGAGGTATCGCTAATCCCTCGAGTATTGTAAATTTCTCATGGTTTGCTAAGGTGCGGGGCTACTTTTAGTAAAGATTAAAACGAGGTAAATCAGCGTGACTACAAAACCATCTAAGGAACTTGAAACATTCCCTAATCCAGCTCCACAGAGAGATTATGAAATTGCATTTGAATGCCCAGAGTTCACTTGCCTGTGCCCTAAAACGGGGCAACCAGATTTTGCAAATATTACAATAGTTTACACACCTGATGACTTGTGCGTAGAACTTAAGTCTCTGAAATTATACATGTGGTCTTATCGAGATGAGGGTTGTTTTCACGAGGCGGTGATTAATAAGATTCTCGATGATTTCATTCAGCTAATTAAGCCTCGTTCTATATCCATCGAAGGAGAGTTTTATGTTCGAGGGGGAATTGCAACCACAATTAGTGCGACCTACCAGAAAGATTTAACCATTTAAGCAGTGGAATAGTCGCTTAGAAATGCACTCGACAGTCTAAGCGATATGTGATTTAAGATATTTGGATTTAATTACGATTTGGTCGTTAATAAATGTGACGTTTTGGTTGAGAAGGCGCATAACATTTTAGATTAAATTAACCTTAAATGGCGGTAATTATTAGAACAAATAGGCTTATGTTTTGCCTAAGTTCCTGTATTTACTGTTTAATTAATGCCCATTAAGTTTAAATCAACTAGTTAAGAACGGTAGTGAGAAGTAGTATATGATGTATAATTTAAGAAAAGTCCTTAATGTCGGATTGGCCTTAGGCTTATTTGCAACCATTTGTGTCCCAGATGCTCAGGCATCTGCATTAACTGATGCGTTAATTAATAGACCTGGTTTTACTTATGATCCAGGTAACAGCTATGATGGCCCAGGTAGGGACTCATTATCATTTTTCTCTTCCTTCGGTGATGGGAATATCTATGAGTTGGGAACAATTGCTTCTCAAACTGTAGCGACTACTTACACTTCATATTTAATTTCTGAGTTAGCATGTTTCAGTGGAGATGATGCTAATTTTCAAGGCGCATTTACAAATAAGTTCGGACACCAAGATGTTGGCGGAACATTTGTTGAGTCAATTGATTCTGATAATATTAACCCAGTAGCTAGTGCAAGTTTTACGCAAGATGCAGGTAAAGATTTTGATTTTGCATTGAAGAGCCCTGAAGGCTTGTTCTACGGTAAGGATTCAAAAAATATAGATGGTGGCTCTGCGCATATGTTAGCTATCAAGGTAACTAATGCTGGTACTATTAATATCGGTGAGTCAACATTATTTGGTAATGGTCCAATTTCTTTTAACTTAGAAGTTGGTGATGTTGTTTTATTTATGGAAGACATGAAGTTTAGCGGTAATACTTTTATACCAATGAATAGTGACTTTGATTACAATGACATGGTTGTTGTTTTAAGAGCTTCTGCGATTCCAGAGCCAGCGACTATGGCCCTTTTAGGCTTAGGTGTGCTTCGAGGCGTGATGAGGAAGATAAAAGTCCAAGTGTAGGGTTT
>CAYGUX010000041.1:0-14120 GCA_964353175.1 uncultured Bdellovibrionales bacterium
GTGTTTTGGTGGAGGGTTAACCAAGAAGTGGTTGGGAGGTGGTACGTGTTTGTTTGGTGGATTTGTGTTGTGTGGGCTGGGCTGAAACGTTTTGTTAGTTTTTTACGATAATAGCCTTTATTCAAATAATGAATGTGTATTTACATTTGTATTGACATTTCTAGCTGATATGGACTATAATAACCTTAGGTATCTGGATTTTGATTGGGATGCTGGAAATATAAGCAAGGCTCAGAAACATGGCCTTACCCGTGGAGCAATCGAGCTGTTATTTCAGTATGCACCTTCGAGAGAAAGAGAGATATGACAACTTCAAAAAAGAAAAAATTTAGTTCGGTCGCTGAGATTGAAGATTTGGGAAGTTATGATGATCTTTCTGAGGTCTTTGAATTGCCTGGCTGGCAACTAACTCGCTTTGAACAGATAAAGCCAAAAAATAAAACTATTACTTTAAGAATAAGTGAAGAACTTTTAAGTGAAGTGAAATTAAAAGCTGAAAAGCTTGGGATTGATTATCAGAAGTTTATTCGGGTTATTTTGGAAGGAGCTGTACGGTCGTAGGGGCGGTGTCCTTTTTTTTGTTTTCCGGAGGTTAAACGGGAAGCACTTTGTAATTCTTAGGCTTTTTTGGAGGCTCTGAATTATCTAGGTTTTGACCCGAAGCTGTGGTGTGCACTATACGGATCGACTTAATCAGTATCTTAAATCCAATTTTGCTTACTGAGATGATCCCAAGCAACTTTAATATGAATTGGTTTCATTAGATTTCTTTTCCTTTCATTCCAGCGATGAATTGCCAAGATTGCTTTTTCTGAATCAGTGACGGGAATTTCATCGTGTTTTCTAGATACCCAGTGAACACTGGATAGGAGTTCCATACCGTATGGAGTTTCAAAACCCTCTATTAATTTTGACACTTTATCCATTCTCTCCCGTGTGATTGGGGCATTGCTTAGAAACTTTTCGGCATTTTTACGGGCATCAGGGAGTAGCTCAATTGGTGTTTCTGGATGATTTAGTCCATCTCCATATCCAATAATAAAGTGCCCTTCTATCTTGTTGAGTACGTGCCGTAAATTATCCGCATAGGGACCATAGGGCCCTTGTTCAAATTTAAGCCTTAGCGGCTCCCCTGCTTCTTGCATGAAGTAGGAGAGTTTTTGGATCTCTAATAGTGATAATGGATAGGGATATCCAGGGACGGAGTAACGATTCATTATTCCAAGTACGGCCGCTCTGCCTTGTGTCATGTTAGGTAGGGCCGTATTATTGATTAGATTCTTAGGTTCAAGAGAGTTGTTTGGTTCGTATATTAAAACACTTACTTGAGGTAGCCTTATAAAGGCCTCCTTAATCATTGGTAATACATCTGCCCATGCTAGCCCACCATTCCCACATCCTAGTGGTGGTACTGCGATAGATTTGAGATTGAGTTTTGTTACTTCGTCCACTAAGGCTTCCAATCCTATAGCGATATCTTGAAGATTAGATTTTTGTTTCCAGTGTCTTTTGGTAGGGAAGTTTATGATGAATTTAGGATCGTAGAGCATCCCTGTGGCGAAAGTAAACATCTGTCCTGGAGCAAGCTTTTTGTCTCCACAGAGTTTTTTTGTAAGCTTTAAAATTTTCTGGGTATGCTTTTTTAAATTGGAGGGCAATGCCTTTACCCATAACTCCAACAGTATTAACTGTATTTACTAGAGCTTCAGCCTTGGCTTCCAGTAGATTTCCATTAGTTATGTGAATCATAGTTTATCCATCCAGCAATTATTTTAATAGTACCATGCTTGCTGAACTTTGACATCTGGTTTGTGTGGAGAATCCTTAATAATGTCTAATACCTGAGCTTTAATTTCTTGATTGATTACACCAATTTCCAGTATGTAATCCCAAGAGAAGTAGTCGTGAATCAAAAATTCTGCTTGGCGTAATTCTTTAGTTTCATTATTTCCGCAATAGAATGGGACGTAGTCACCGAGCGTGCCGTTGGCCGCGACTTCAACGGCTCGCTTAAGGCGCCTTTCTTTTATGTGGGAGTAACCAATATTTAGAGAGTCAAATTTCAAATGTCTGCGTTTAGAATCACACCATATCTTACCTTGAGAAAGGATAGAGGCTAGATTTTCTATGTGAGTAATATGATAGATAGACGATTTTAGCATTTTAAAGCCACGGAGATTGTGAGAGCCTTCTACCCTTGAGAATCTCCTGACAGTCCCCATTGTATTGTTTTGATTGGGTTTGAGGGGTTGTTTTCGGGATAAAACTTTCTTACTCCGTTTGAGTGATTGATTATGGTGTAGAGGTTTAGGTTGTCTTCATCTGTATTCCAGTTTAGAGGAAGGTCATCAAAATAAACTCCTAGATTGAGCTCTTGGAAAAAGTTAGGGTTGTTTTGATTCGCTTGCTCATCATCAAAACCATTTGTACTTATGAGACTTGTGAATCTTCCTGCCCTTGGTTCCCAAAAACTGATGTCTTCTTTGCCATCTCCTGTGTAGTCACCTTTTACAGTGTGATCTGCTGTGCCAGTTCCGAAATCGTAGATTGCTGTCGAGTTATCCTTAGAAAATCTTACATAAGTCTTTTGTGTGCTTGGTCTGAAGACCGCTACATCGAATAGCCCATCTCCATCAAAGTCTTGGCATTTTGGAATGTCGCCGTTTACGCCCCAAGTGATGGATCTTACTGTTAGGTCGGACTTCAAGAAGTCAAAAGTCCACACACCATTAAAGAGTCTTGCGACTGCGGGTGTTGTTACATTCTTTGTATCCCATGGCCCTAGGACTATATTGTCACCAAATATTCCAAATTGTAAGGCTTTTTGACCTGTACCGTTGCTGTCAGTAAATCCAGTTCCTCTGAAATACCAGAATAGTTGGATGCCACTTCTTCTAATAACTCCTACATCGCTTATTTGATTAATGTCCTTATAGGTAAATGGAAGATCGCCAAGTTGTCCGAAGGGGATGCTTTGGTGTGCATTTGAGCCTTCTCTAGCTTTAATGTAGAAGCTCGCATTAGATGGTCTCCAAACGATTGGGTTACTAACTCCATCAGAATCCGTATCAAAGGTAGAACTGGAGTATATATAAGGTCTAGGACTACTTCCTGGGTTAGTCGGATCAGTTCCGCTAACAGCTTCTACTAGATCTCTTACTCCGTCTCCATCTGTGTCAACGTTATCAGGATTGCTAGCATCACCTGGGCTAAAGAAGTTGTCGCAGTTTGTATCTTCTATATTGTTTTTGATTCCATCTGCATCTGTGTCGTATTGGGCTAGGTTGTCGCAATTACTTATGCTTGCTTTATTCGACTCTAGACTAAAGCCCCTAAAAGATCTGCAGAAGGAGACTATATGCATGGGGATGGTAGTAAGAGTCGCGGGTAGGCGAATTGTGGCGGAGTAGGTTTTGTTACTGAGATTAATTGAGCTTGTTATTATCTCAGGTGCTCTAAGTGTGGTTTCATTTCCTATTCTATAGAATAAGTCTAAGACTACTCCACCTTCCGTATATTCGGGGCAAAGGTCTAATTCTACTTGGGCATCAAAGTAAGTTTCAAGTGCTAGGGCTTCATTGAAAGGTATCGATATTGAAGTTATGCAACTAATAGCCAGAACAAATAAAAATTCTTGTCGCATGAGGCGGAGTAGGTTTTTAATATGTTTGTTCATTGCTTTCTATTCATTCGGCGTTTTCTGCCTATTCGGGCGAACTATAATGAAATATTGCTTGGCCTTATACCATTTCTTGAGATTGGTCTCAAATGCTGGGTCTTCCTATTCTTATTAGCTATAAACGTATTAATCGGGTATTTTTATGGGAATCAAGAGGTTAAAATTTAAGTTTTTTGGATTCCTAGAATTAATTGACAAAAAGAAGGGAGATTTTTGACGCTGAGAGGCGCGCTGTGTTAACTTAGGTCTTACTAAATGCCTTAAATGTTAGGCTTATGTGCAAAGCGCAAGTTTCGCATCAATGTAATGCTCTATTTATTACTATTTTCTATTTAATGTAATGCTCTATGGAAATAAATCCCTCAGATGTAGCTAGGAAGTACAGATTGGAGTCTAAGGAACATATAGAAAAGACTCAGAGTAGTATTAAGTTAGTTGGTCTTCTTTCTAATAACGATGAGTTCTCTAAAGTATATTCAGATTTCACGAAGGTTGGTTGTGAGGATGTTGGGGTTGAATATGAGGCTAGGACTATTTCAAAGTTTGAACTTGAAGGTGAGATTAGAAGACTGAATGAAGATGATTCAGTCACTGGGGTGATAGTTTATTACCCGATTTTTGGTGGTACTAGGGATGCTTTTTTAAGGGGTATATTATCTCCAGAAAAAGACGTAGAAGGTCTTCATCCTGATTGGCTTGAAAAACTATATTCAAACGTAAGAAGAGTTGGCCCGAATTTTGAACATAAGGCGATCTTACCATGTACACCTTTGGCGGTTATAAAGTTATTAGACGCTAGTGGTGTGATGACCGACGCTAAGTTGCCCTTAGAAGGTAAAACTGTAACTATTTTTAATCGTAGTGAGGTAGTTGGAAGACCCCTTGCTTTTATGATGGCGAATGATGGGGCTAAGGTTTATTCTTTTGATCTTGATGGCCCAACGGTGTTTGAGGCGGAGGGGATTGAACATGAGACCAGTATTTCTCGCAAGGAAGCACTGGCTGAATCTGATATTGTTATCACTGGAGTTCCAAGTAAGAACTTTGAATTGATTCAAAAAGAAGAAGTTCGGCCGGATGTGGCTTATGTAAACTTTTCTTCATATAAAAATTACTCTGAAAACCTTAAGGAACATGTGAGTGTTTTTATTCCTAGAGTTGGACCCGTTACTGTTGCTATGTGCCTAAGAAATGTTGTTAGGTTGCACAGGCAATATAGTCAGTATAGTAAATAGTTCAGTGTCTAATCTTGATTCTAAGATTAATGGGGAAGTAAGGAATTCCTTACTTCGCTTACCTTCTAAGCCAACTCGTCTTTTGTTAGGCGTGTCTGGTGGAGTAGATTCTATGGTCCTGTTAGATGTACTTAGCGACCTTAGAAATACTATGGGGTTTGAGCTTATTGTCGCTCACCTTGATCATAGTCTTCGAGCTGATAGCGAGAGTGATAAGGAGTTTGTCGAATCTGAATGCCTTAAAAGATCTGTAAGGTGTTATACTAAAAAAGTTTATCCTACTGAGTCGAATCTGGAAGCTTGGGGTAGGGATGAGCGGTACAAGTTTTTTCAAGAATTATTTATTGAACACTCGTGTGATTATATTATTACAGCTCATCATAAGGATGATTTAGTTGAGACTTTTATATTTCGCTTACTAAGTGGCAGGTTGAATAATTTAGGCACTCCTATAAAGGCATATTCTAAAGAGAGGAGCTTGGTTAGGCCTTTATTGCAGGTGCGTAAAGAAGTGTTACTCTCTTATTCAAAAGAAAAGAAGATCGAATATAGGGAGGACTCTACTAACATTGATGAGACTTATCGACGGAATTTTATTCGCCATTCCATCGTGCCAACCTTAGAAAAGTTCGAGCCTACTTGGACTAAACAAGTGGCTGAGTACATGAATGTAGTGGGTGAGTTGGAGCAATATGTATGCGAGCAGGCAGAACTAAATATCGGATCTAACTTATCTGAAAAAGAAAAGTTATCAGATGTCCTACTTCAAAAAGTTTTATACCTAGAATGCGCGAGCCTCTATTCGGAGGATGCATTGAAAATCTCTAAAGATAGAATGGATGATTTACTGCGGATGATTAAGTCCCCAGAAGATTACAAAAGGGAGTGCGATCTTGGTTTCGGAATTTATGCTGTAGTGGATAGAGTGGGGGCAGAGAATGCTGGAGTTAGTTTTTTTAAACGTTCTACTGATACTCAAGTTGTTCATCGAATTTCAGATACCGAATTCCATTTTGAATTTGGCGGAGGCTTAGAGGGGCGATTGGAGCTTTTTAGTAGTAGGGAGGAGTGCCTGAGTGGAGATGCCCAATCTAATATAATTGGCAGTACCGATAGCGGGACTTTGGTGAGTGTCCATTATCATGCTCTACCAGTAGAGACTATTCATGACGTAAAGTGCGGGTTATTGCTTTCTTCACAGAGAGTCTCTACTTCCATGGAGGCGGACCGAATACTTTCTAAAATATTTAAAGATGAAAAGTGGAACGAGGAGAGGCGTCGTTGTGCTGTTGTTTTATCAGCGGCAGATAAGGCTTTTTTGCTTGGGTGTAGGTTTTTTACTTTAGATTTAGCTAATTCCGAGTTAGATACAGGGTTTTTGCGGTTGTTTTGTCGTCTTTCAGTTTTTAGAAGTTGAAATGCGGTAATACTTTTCTAAAATTGTATAAAATAGCTTCCATTTATTTCCTATAACGTTTAATTTAACGCAAAGAAATCGTTAGTGATAACGTCTAAAAAAGATCGATATATATATAGTTAAATTTAAGAACTATTTTAGATCGATATTTTAAATACCTATTAAATTACCTGGAGATTTATAAATAACATGTCTCGAAATTATAGCCTTTGGGCTTTCGTCGCCATTCTTTTAGTTTTGGCCTACAATTTTTCTGCTACCCCAGTTAAACAACCTAATAGAATTCCATACTCTGAGTTTATGGATCAAGTTGTGAAAAATCAGGTCGCTAGTGTTAAACTCAAAGAAAGAGAAATCGAAGGTGAGTATATCGGTGGTTTAGAGGATGGGAGAGCAGGAGTGTTTTTCACTTACCCACCTCCTGAGGATCCTAACTTAGTAACTCTACTTAAAGAACATTCTGTAAAGTTTGATGGATCTCCTAGAGAAGAAGAACCTTGGTATATGGTTTTACTTCAAAGTATTTTACCAATTATTATTTTAGTCGTAGTTTGGATGTTTTTCTGGCGTCAATTGCAGGCTAATGGTGGTAGGGCAATGAGTTTTGGTAAGAGTAAGGCAAGACTTCAAGAAGAGGGTGCTAAGAAAGTTACGTTTGCGGATGTAGCTGGCATCGAAGAATCTAAGTCTGATTTGGAGTCTATTGTTAAGTTTTTAAAAGACCCCAAGAAGTTTACTAAGTTGGGTGGGCGAATTCCAAAAGGAGTTTTATTGGTAGGAAGTCCAGGTACTGGTAAGACTTTATTGGCAAAAGCGATTGCTGGAGAGGCAGGTGTGCCGTTCTTTAGTATCTCAGGATCAGATTTCGTTGAGATGTTTGTTGGTGTTGGTGCTTCTAGGGTTAGAGATCTATTTTTAAAAGGTAAGAAGAATGCGCCTTGTATTATTTTTATAGATGAAATTGACGCTGTAGGTAGGCATCGTGGAGCAGGTCTTGGTGGTGGACATGATGAAAGAGAACAAACATTAAATCAACTCCTTGTTGAGATGGATGGATTTGAAGCGAATGAAGGTGTGATTTTAATCGCAGCGACGAACAGACCAGATGTTCTTGATCCTGCGCTTTTAAGACCAGGTAGATTTGATCGTCAAGTTATTGTTCCTCTTCCTGATATTAAGGGTAGAGAAGCTATATTAAAAGTCCATGTAGAAAAAGTTCCTATTTCTAAGGATGTTGATTTAAATCGTCTAGCTAGAGGAACTCCTGGATTTGCGGGAGCTGATCTTGCAAATTTAATTAACGAGGGTGCGCTTTGGGCTGCTTTGTCTGATGCGGAACAAGTGACAATGAAACACTTTGAACATGCGAAAGATAAAATATTAATGGGCGCAGAACGTCGTTCGATGGTTCTATCAGAAGAGGAGAAAAAGGTTACTGCTTATCATGAAGCAGGTCACGCTCTCGTTGCAAAGCTTTTACCCAATTCCGATCCTGTTCATAAGGTGACAATTGTTCCTAGAGGAGTAGCGCTTGGTCTTATGCAGCAATTGCCTGTTGATGATAAACATACTTATCCAAAAGAGTATTGGCTTGATAGGATTTGTATTGCTTTTGGTGGCCGAGTAGCTGAAGAGATGGTTTTTAATCAAATCACAACTGGTGCACAATCTGATATCTCTGTTGCAACCAACATTGCAAGGAAGATGGTTTGTGAGTGGGGAATGAGCGAAGCCTTAGGGCCTTTAGCCTACGGTAAAAAGGAAGAAGCTGTTTTCCTAGGGCGTGAGATTGGTCACAACAAGGACTACTCAGAAGATACTGCTCGGCAGATTGATGAAGAAGTGAGAAGAATCGTTGAGGCTGAGTTGGAGAGATCAAGGTCATTACTACAAGGCAATAAAGATAAATTAATTATGTTATCTGAGAGATTATTGATTGTAGAAACTTTGGATGGAGAACAGGTTAGTCGAGTAATGAATGGTGAAGAGTTGTTACCTGAGGAGCCAGAAGTTGTAGCGCCAACCGAAAGCGTTGGAGAGAAGAGTGCAAGCGTCGAGGAAGTTAGGGGCGGTTAAAAGAAAACATAATGTCCATACTGAATTTATTAGAAGAATTTCATTGGCTCACCTTTTTTAGAGCGGGCGCTGATATTCTTTTGGTTTATTACTTAATCTACCGTATCTTACTTTTAGTAAGAGGGACTAGGGCGGGTAGGATGTTGTTGGGTCTGGCGATGTTGGTAGTTATGTATTTTGCTGCGAATAGCTTTGGCCTACCAACTTTAACTTGGATTTTAGGAAATTTTTTAGGTTCAGTTATATTAGTGGTGGTGGTGCTTTTTCAGGATGATCTTCGGAGGGGTTTAACAAAGTTCGGATTGATGCCTAGCCTTAATCGTGAAGAAGGCTTTCAGGGAGAGCTGAGTATTAAAGCTATTTCAAGGGCAGCGAGTGATCTTTCTACTAGAAGGATGGGAGCCTTGATAGTCGTTCAAAGGGAGGTGGGCTTAGATGAGTATATAGAAGCCGCAATTGAATTAAATGCTAATATAAGTCATCAACTTATAGTTTCAATATTCGTTCCAGCTTCTCCGCTTCATGATGGTGCTATGATTGTGTCGGGAGATAGAGTGATAGCTGCGGGCGCTGTGTTGCCGTTAACTTTTAATCCTGAATTGAGTTCAGCCTTAGGAACTAGACATAGAGCCGCATTTGGATTATCCGAGCGGACGGATGCTGTCATCGTTGTGGTGTCTGAGGAGACAGGTACTATCTCTTTAGTCCGAGAAGGTCGAATCACTAGAGACTTAAATGAATCAACTCTTTATACTGCTTTGCATAGAGTTACTGTTTTTTCCAACCAGAAAAAAATCAATCGTCGAAGACGCTTTTTTAAATTATTTAAATCTAAAAAAGCTAAAATGGAGAGTGTTTAATCATGTTGAGAAGAGACTCTAGTAACCAAGGTACTGCAAGTTTAAAGCTAGTCTCGCTAGCCTTAGCATTGATGTTGGAAATCTACTTTTATAGTCAGGATAATTCTATTATCAGAAGAGTATCTGCAGTAATTGAGATTCAAAATATTCCTGATAATAGACTTATAGTAGAGCCTACTTATGCTGATGAGGGCATCCCAGCCCATATTGATATTCAGGGGCCTAGGACTTTAGTGGATCAATTGGCTATGAATATCCATAAAGTTAGGGTTAGTTATCCCGTCGGTGAAGAACCTAACTTTTCATTAGATGTGAACTATGAAAGATTAAGTTTACCCCCTAGGGTGAGTATCGTATCCGCGAGGCCTGCTCGATTGTCCCTTCGGACTGTAGAATTAGTAAGAAAGGAAGTTGAGGTTAACTTGAAAACTAGTGGCGATATTCAGGAAGGTTATAAGCTAGAAAAAATTAAATTCTTCCCTGAAAGAGTTATTATTCGAGGTCCATTACAAGAAGTGCAGAGCATTAAGAAGATTGAGCTTCAGGATTTTGATCTAAGCGGTCTTAATGAGACTAAAAGATTGGAGTTGCGAGTTAATGCTCCAGCTGAAAATACCTCCACTAATGTCAATTTAGTTAGTGTCGAAATACAAATCTCAAAACTTGAAGAATTAGGTGAAGATGGTGTGGGAGAAGAGGTAAGTCAAGTGGGTGGAATTGAAAGTCCAGCGCCTAGCGTCGCGGTACGAAAAACTTCTAGGAAGGTTGTTCTTAAGAAGTGATGCAATTTAATTGTCAAAGATGTGAATAATCGCCTGACTTGAGTCGCGGCCTGTTAAAATAAATAAGGAATAAGAGTATGGGAAGGTTATTTGGTACGGATGGAATTCGAGGTGTGGCGAATGTTCCACCGATGGATTCAGAAACAGCTTTAAAGTTAGGCCGTTCCTTGGCGTATTTAATTCGACAGAGATCCGGTACGCATAGAATTTTAATTGGTAAAGATACAAGGGTCTCTGGCTATATGTTGGAGACAGCGCTTGAAAGCGGAATTTCTTCTATGGGTGTTGATGTTCTCCTTGTGGGGCCTTTACCGACTCCAGGCGTAGCCTTTGTTACTCGAAGTATGAGGGCGGATGCTGGGATTATGATTTCGGCATCCCATAATTCCTATGAAGATAATGGTATCAAGATCTTTTCTAAGGACGGCTTTAAATTGCCAGATGAAGCAGAGGATGAGTTAGAGGATTTAATGTTTGGAAATAGGATTGATGCCTTAAGGGCGGAGCCTGGATTGATTGGCAAGGCCTTTAGGATAGATGATGCGATTGGTCGGTACATCGTCTTTTTAAAGAGTTGTATTGATAGTGGTGTTAGTTTGGAGGGTCTGAAGGTTGTTGTGGATTCCGCTAACGGTGCGGCTTATAAGGTCGCTCCACAATTGTTTTTTGAACTTGGGGTTGAGGTGGTGATGTTAGGAGATCGTCCCAATGGTAAAAATATTAATGATGGATGCGGTAGTTTGCACCCAGAACTTCTGATCGAAAAGGTTAGAGAGGTGGGGGCAGATGCAGGTATTGCTCTTGATGGGGACGCTGATAGGTTAGTGATGTGTGATGAGGAAGGGCACTTGTTCGATGGTGATGATCTTTTGGCAATTTGTGGAGACTCATTATTGCAAACTGGAGGCCTGAAGGGTTCTACTGTAGTTGGTACTGTGATGAGTAACTTAGGCTTGGAAAAGTATTTTCAATCAAAGGGAATAGATTTTATTAGAGCAGATGTTGGAGATAGGTATGTTTTATCTCAAATGCAAAAACATAATTTAAGCCTCGGGGGGGAGCAGTCAGGACATGTGATATTCTTAGATCATAATACGACTGGAGATGGTTTGCTGAGTTCTTTAAAGGTTTTAGAAGTGATGAGATCGAGAGGATTACCTTTGTCTAAATTTAAAAATAGTTTTAAGCGGTACCCGCAATTGCTAAAAAATGTGATGGTACATAGTAAGCCAGAGTTTTCTACGCTTCCCAAAGTGATGGCGGTAGTTAGTCAGTGTGAAAAAGAATTGGCTGATACAGGTAGGATACTTCTTCGCTATTCTGGTACTGAGAAGAAGGCGAGAGTTATGGTGGAGTGCGAATCTGCGGATATGTGCCTAAAGGTTGTGGATGAGATTACCACCGTTGTACAAAAAGAATTAGGTGTATAGATGGATAAAGCATTGCAGGTCTTTTCTTCTGGGGAAATGAAGGCTTATGATGCATGGGTTCAGGATAAATTTAAAATCTCAGAAACGATCTTAGTTGAACACGCGGGAAGAGAGTGTTTTAAAGCTTTTATACGTCATGTTGGATTGAAGCATGAGGCCAAGATAACAGTCCTTTGTGGAAGTGGGGGTAATGGGGCTGATGGTTTGGTGATGGCTCGCTTACTAGCCTGTTATGCGGGCAGAATAGATCATTCTATTTCTATACAGGTAATTCTGACTAAAGAAATTAAAGATCAAAGAGAATTGAATCAAAACTTACTTAGGCAGTTGTTAGTACTTGGTGTTGAATGTCGAGTCTTTGATGATATTGATTTTGAAGTGTATCGGGAGATTCTCAGTCAAAGCGATTACATTGTTGATGCTCTACTTGGAACGGGCATTAAAGGTTCTATTCAGTCCTCAATTCATAAGATGTTGAGTGCGGTTAAGGAGAATCGTTCAGGAGAGAGTGTTCTTATCGCTATAGATTTACCTAGTGGAGTGGATGCTGATTTTGATATCGAAAGTACTGATCCTTATTTAGCAGGAGCGGCTGAATGTTCTTTTGTAATACAAGGGTATAAACCTTTTCATATGTCTCCAGGATCTGAGAGATATTGCGGGCATAGCTATTTACTAGATATAGGCATGCCTATTAATGAGGAAATTCTACCTATAGATTCTAAGTATTTAGTTAGCGAAGAATCTATTCACACTGTTCTTAGTGGGGAAAGTGATTTTTATCTGTCTTACAAAGGTAAAAGGGGTCATGTTTTTGTGATAGGAGGGAGTAGCCAGATGGCGGGGGCGCCACTTCTATCTAGTTTAGCGGTATTTAAGTCTGGAGGGGGGAAGGTTACAGCTACTTTTCCCAAACATAGTCCTTGTTCTAGTCCTCTTGTTATTGGTTTGCCATTGAAGGTAGAGGATGGTGTTTATCTTGAGACCGAGAATGAACGAATTATTGCAGGCTTAAAGGGTAAGCAGGCAGTTGTGGTTGGGCCAGGTTTAGGTGTCCATCCTCGTTCTCAGATCTTAGTTAAGCTCCTTGTCAGTAAATTAAAAAATCTTGCGATTCCTTGTGTCCTTGATGCAGACGCTCTAAATCTTATTTCCGCTATTAGAGAGCAGGGTGAGTTTGAATTATCAGATAATTTTATACTAACTCCCCATGCCGGTGAATTTTTAAAGCTAGAAATGGCCTATTTTGGTGATAGCCTCTTAGTTTCGTCGAGATATGATGCCGTAAGAAGGTTAGCATTAGCAATAGGCGCCAATGTCTTATTGAAAGGGCCTAAGTCTATTTATTTTGATCTTATAGATGGGGCATATTACAATCCTCATCAAGCAGCCTCCTTGGCTGTAGCAGGATCTGGAGACTTATTAAGTGGTTTAATCGCAGGTCATTGTGCTCGAGGCTTAAATATTCAGCAGGCCGTGAAGATCGCTGTTTTTATTCACGGTTTAACGGGTGAGATTTTAGATAGAGAATATACTAATGGAATTGGCGTGGATGCTTTTACCATTTTAGAATCAGTTTCTAAGTCTTATAAAGAAATATCGATGAATTAAGGATTGATTATAGCTGTGAAAGTAGAAAATGAATCCTTGAATTGTCTTGCGATTGAATATTCTTTGCCGGAGTTAGGGGAGGTTGCGAGTTGTATCTTATCTATAATGAGCGATGAAGAGTCTCATGTTTTTGCATTTAAGGGTGATTTGGGTGCTGGAAAAACAACCTTGATTAAGGAGTTAGTTCGGCAGTTAGGGGTAGTTGGCTTAGTAAAGAGTCCTACTTACGCGATTCAAGCCGAATATGAGGGTATCTTTAAAGCTGAGCCGATTTTGGTTGCTCACTGGGATCTTTATAGGGTTTCTGAGGCTGAGGCTATCGAAATGTTTGATGAGTATGCAAGCGAGTCTAGTAATAAAAAGCGAATATTGTTTATTGAATGGGCTGAGCGTTTGGGTGAATTTAGTTCAGGTATATATCAGGTGATAGTATCTGATCTAGATAGTCTTGGGGCTAGTCAAGCGATAGAATCCCATAAGGATGTTTATGAAATACGTAAAATTCAGTTAAAATGCCCAAAAATCGACAAATAATTGAAAATTTCTACTTGTAATCATTCCCATTTGTGGATAGCGTAAGGCCACTTAGATATTAAATAAATGGAGGGTCCATTGGCCAAAAAGCAAGAAGTAAATAAGAAGGTAGCTATTAAAGCTGCTAAACCTAAGAATGGTGTTCAGTACACTCAAAGTGAGTTTTTGGATGCGCTTTACACAAATTGTGGGTTAGAAAGTAAGAAACAAGCTAAGACTGTAGTTGAAGGTTTTTCAGCTTTAGTTCACGCTGCTCTAAAGAAAGGATATAAACTTCCACTTCCAGGTATTGGTAAGCTTCAAGTTAAGCAAACCAAAGCTAGAATGGGAAGAAATCCTGCAACTGGCGAATTGATTAAGATCAAAGCTAAGAAAAGAGTTCGTTTATCAGCTAGTAAGGCTTTAAAAGAAGCAGTATTGTAGTTTATATACTTCTCTTTGTTGAAAAGGCTCTGCTTATCCAGGGCCTTTTTTAATATCTACTTCCTGATCCTCA
>CAYGUX010000042.1:0-8671 GCA_964353175.1 uncultured Bdellovibrionales bacterium
GTTGAGGGTTCTACCCTTTTTTCATAGTTCGCACTGGGCTACATAAGCTGATTGCTTTTATCTCATCTGATTGTTGGCTATAGGTTTTGGAAAAAAGGGTAGAAGAGGTAAAACTATGATGGGGTGGATGTTTATACACCATTTCCCCTTTGCACCGCCTTCGCGGTGATTCTTTTAAAACAAACCGCAAAGCCGCAAAGGACGCGAAGCTTTCGCAAAGGGGTAGTGGGGGTTGTGAGTTGTATTGTCAGAGTTATATACCTTGTAGCTACTCCCTGGCACGTAGCATTTATTTAACACCTTCCGTTCTACCCCCTTAATCCCTCTTTGTGCCATCTTTGCGCTTTCCGCAGTTTACCCTGAGCCTGTCGAAGGGCCTTTGCGGTTTAAACTCCCTTTCTCAATGGAGGTAATGGGGGGCAGGCGCATTTTGTTGTGATATGAATTACTTCGCTTAAAGTAACCATCTATTATTTATTGATCGAATTTCTCCAACTTGTCCTCCTGAGGAACCCTAGATATACGTAATCTCAGAGGGAAACCAAAACTCGCCGGATAAATTATTTGTGCAACGCTGCGTTGCACAAATACCATGGCGCAGTAATTTGATCTTAATTGAGAAGCCTAGATATACGTAATCTCAGAGGGAAACCAAAACTCCCTCAAAAAAATTCCTCGAAATACTTTAAACTCTTAAATCTAGAATAATATTTATAAATATAAAGTTTTTTGTACTGAACTATTTGTGCCGTGAGGTCTGAAAATCGACTAAAAATCGCATTTTGGGCGAGGCTGTATTGTTTGATCTTGTTTTAGTATCAAGATGAGGAGTGGGTGAGGTGGAAATATTGGGTTGTTCGTTACAACGGAGGGGGGCGGACATAGGGTTTATACATTCCTGTTGGGAATACGGCGTCTAGTACTCCATTTCTTAGTTTTATGGATGCGTCTTTAAATTTGTAATAGCAGTCGAAGTAGAAGTCTAGTGCCTGGGCTCTTCTTTGGGGGCAGATTGAGAGTACTCTTGGTCGGTGGGTGTGGCGGTCGGATTTTTTTGTGTTTAGGGGTTTTGAGCCTGGTACTACTAGATATACGTAATCTCAGAGGGAAACCAAAACTCGATTGGTGTGTGATTGTTTGTTTAATTGGAGGCGGACAAGAAATTAATACAGGAGAGGCTGGAGTGTCAGAATGGCTTTCATCATTAATAATTAGATTCCCTCATTGGAAGGTATATTACGCCAATTCAATACTAACAGATGATAACTATTTATCTAATGCTGAATTGCAGCATTGGATTATTGAACAAGGAACCGAAAAGAACGAATTGCATTTGTCCGTTTCTCTAAGGTCGTTTAGGACGGAAAAGACGTCCGAATTAATGCACGCGATATTAGACGATAACAGCAAAAGTGCACGTCCTCTACTAAATGAGATTGTTAATGATTATCCTATTGTAATCACGAGAAATTTGGCAACAGCAAAAAAATGGTTAAGAGATAAGGCGAAAGGCAGTGAAAGATTCGGTTTGGTGGCAAGTTCCGGTGGGAGGAGGTTAAGAGCTTGTGGCATTAATGTGAAAAATAGAATTAAAGCTTCAGATTGGTTTTTAAATGATTTGGACGATGTTCGTTCATCATATTTTTTAGAAGACGTAGCTACAGAGTTTGATATACAAGGTTTAGAAATTGACTGGGTATGTTTAGCTTGGGATATTAACTACTACTATAATAATGGAAAATGGAATTATCGAAATTTCAAAGGTACGAAGTGGCAGAATATTAACGATGAGCAAGCTAGAGCTTACTTAAAGAATTCTTATCGAGTACTATTGACAAGAGCAAGGCAAGGACTTGTAATTTTCATTTCAGAAGGAGACGACCTCGATCAGACAAGACCTAGAGAGTTTTATGATTCCACTTTTGAATATTTTCAGTCTTGTGGTTTTCCGATAATATGATGTTTGTTATCCCGAGCAATATTATTCTCAGAGTTGCTATGCTGAATAAGACTTGAGTTTTTGATATGATCCTATTTGACCCGAGGTTGGGGCCTCGGGACTAGAAAATGACGCTAGTTAAATCAAATAGGAGACTTATGAAAAGATTATTATATGAAGGTGAGAAAGTCAGTATAGGAATAGATGTCCATAAGAATCATTATACGGTCTGTTGTATGGTAAGAAGTGAGGTTGTTCATAAAGTAACAATGCCACCAAGCGGTGTTAAGTTATTGGAATACATAAGATCGAGATATGCAGGAGCGGAGGTAAAAACCGCATATGAAGCTGGATTTAGTGGTTTTAATCTTCATCGAGTGCTGGAATCAGGTGGAGTTACAAATTTAGTGGTGCATGCAGGATCGATAGAAGTAGCAGTTAGGGATCGAGTGAAAACGGATAGACGTGATTCCCTTAAGCTAGCTAGCCTACCTAAGTATTAATAATCTCAGAGAGAACCCAAAACCCCCACAAAAAAAATCGCCGAAATACTTCAAACGTTTAAATTAAGAAAAATATCCACAAAGATTAAGTTATCCGTACTGAATTGTGTGTGCCGTGAGGTCTGAAATTGACTAAAATTCGCATTTTAGGCGAGGCTGTTTTGTTGATCTTGGTTTAGGATCGGGATGGTGAGTGGGGGAAGTGAGGATTTAGCTTGTTTGTGTTGGTGGTGGAGGGCGCACAGAAGGTCTATACATCCCAGGTGGGAAGCATACATCTAAAATTCCATTTCTTAGTTTTATGGATGCGCATTTAAATTTGTAATAGCAGTCGAAGTAGAAGTCTAGTGCCTGGGCTCTTCGAGCTTTTGGTTGGTCACTGAGACGAGAATGTCCCTGGATGTGGCTGCTAATCTTAAAAGTAGCTATGTGATCCTTCCTCTTGGCCACAAAGGCAGGCCTGAAACTTACCTGGTTGTTAGAGCAAGTTAGGTTTCGGCTCCTGATAACTTTTTGAAAAAAGGCTGGCTTGGGGGCTTGACTTTGTTCTTGTTCCCAAGCTGCTTTTTCTTCCCGAGTTTTTAACTAAATCGCTCTTCTTTTTTAGCTTCTTGCTATTGTTATTCTAATTTGCGACTCTGACCTTTAAGAAAGCAAGACTTTGAGTAACGCATCGTTATGCAGTTATTGAGAGTATTGTTTCCTTTAAATAAAAAGTGAGTATTGAACACAGGGAGCAAGCGAAGCTTGCTCCCTGTGTTCAACTAAGTCTCCAAAACAATACCTCTAGCCTGTCGATACGCGTAATAAATTAAGCCATTTGACAGTTAATTGCGACTTCCACCTCTTGAATCGATAGTCGCAAGTCAGTAATTTCTGCATTAATGTTTCGAATTTCTTTTTCTTTATCTCTTTTTTGATTCAATAGATCCGCAAGCCTTTCAGCATCAATAGGCCTAAAAATACCAGGATTAAGTCTTTCAGGCTCTTCTCCTTCTTCTATTTCAATTACGCCCACTTGATTTCTCATCTTATTAATTATTCTTTCTAAATCCCTTTCTAGCGAATCTCTTTCGGCTATTAATTCCTCTAATGCTAATTCAGTTTCTGTTAGAGATTCTCTTGCTTCTTCCACTGAAGCGCATTCTTGAAAATTCTCATAATCTCTAAGCGTACCCCATATATCTAAAAAAATATAGAATTTGCGACCTAAACGACCTAATTGTGCAAATCTGTTTCGAGCAAGTAAATCTTTAACACATTGTTTTTCGTCTTTAGTTGCGTTATCAAGTTGCTCCCAGAATCTATTTATTTTTTGTTGCACCTGTGCTTTTTCTCTAGGAGTCTTTGCATTTTGTGCCTCATCTTCTAGTCCCTGTGCCAATCTTTTAAATCTTTCAAAGTAAGAATTAGCTTTGGCCGAGTCTTCGGGTGTGCAATTACGATCATATTTTGGTTTAGGAGTTCCCCTTCCTTCCATGGTTTCCCAAGGATCAAATATTACCTCCTCCCCTTGTGCGAAAGCGTGATCTACAATCAATATGCAACAAGCAGTTGTGACAGCTAAGCAGATTAATAATCTTGTCAATGTATTTATTATTTTAACTTTTTTCATATAAAACCTTTTGTAAATTATTACTACTCTTATGTATTCGATCTTAGTCTTGATTAGTTACAAAGAATAATGCACTGCGCGCAAATAAACTTACTGAATTTGGTTCAGAGCTTGGTTTTTAATAGAGTTGGTTGTTCAGAAAAGTGGGGAAGGTCAAAGTGAATGAACATTCATCTTATTACTACACGTGCAATAACAATAGAGAATATACTAATTATTAAGACTGGGGAAATATGGTAAATTAATATGTGTAGCGGTTCGTACATACAAGAAAGATGCATTATTACAGCAGTTAAGCTTGTTGAAGCGACCGAGCTTAGGATAGCAATCTGCGTTAGAGAGAAGGGGGCTCTGTTTTTTGCTAAAAATAATAAGCTAGTACTTAATGCCATTCCATAAACTAAACCTTCAGTTAAGCAAGAAGATCTTTTTCCAATCATTGAAACGGATAGGGCAGGATTTGCAAATGAGTAAATAATTAGTAGTGATACTGCAGTGACTAAAGCTATTAGCTTAATAATTAAAGGTTTTGCTTCCTCTCCTGGAATACTTTTTGCTAAAACGCTCCAACTTGCTAAAAAAACAATTAAAATTCCGAAAAAGACCTCTAATGCAAATCTGGGAGAAGATGCTAACTGACTAACTACTCCACTTCTAAAGGGTGAAATAACTAAGGCTATACCAATAACTAAAATAAAAGCAGAGAATGTCCAAATTAAAGCAACTTGGATCGATGATTGCACAGTTGAGAATTCTTTTAAGTCTGCTGTTAACTCTTTAATTAATTTATTTTTATCCATATACTATAGTTACGACTAGTTCTTAGATTAGTTACAAAATTCTAAATATATTTTTTTTCAAATTCCTCTTTAATTAGTTTTTTAAGCTCCTTTGTCGCTCGATGCGCTCTTACTTTCACTGCAGATTCTCCAATCTTTAGCAATCTGGATGCTTCTAGTATGCTTTTATTCTCTAGTTGGGTAAGTTTGAAGGCTTCTAGGTTTATAGGATTAAGTTTAGGCAATAAGCTCTCGAGTTCTTTAGGGAAGTTAATTTCATTTTGATTGTCTCCTTGAATTGTCTCCCAGTCTGATTCGAGTACTTCTCTTGATTGGTTCTTTCTATTCTTTCTGAGCTGATCTGTAATTTTGTTTCTAACAATTGTAAAGAACCAAGGTTTTAGAGATTTTGACGGATTAAAAGTATGTTTTGATTTATGAATGGCAAGAAGAGAATTTTGTACGCAATCTTCAACTAAGTCTTGAGAATATAAGTAGCGTCTACAAAAAATATTTAAATAGTCATACATCTCTTCTAATAATATCTGGTATTTATCAGCATTGCCTTTTTGTGCTTCAAGAAACAGCTCTTTCCATCGCTCTTCTTTCTTGTCATTAAAAAAACTATTTTTCTGAGATTTCTTTCCTGAGGGAGTCAGGTCATCAAAATACTGAATTAAGAAGAGTACATTCAAGGCAATTGATACTATTTTAATAAAATTTTAATAAAGAATAGAATAATTTGTAATTTCTTATCTTTATCTAGCTGACAATACTAAGAGAAATTATCCTATTAATATATAGATATAGTGTACAACACCAATAAAAGCCAAACAAAAAAATCCATTTAAGCCCTTCCTTCATCCTAATTCGAATATCTTTGATATTAATACCTTCATATAAAGACATTAATACAGCCTGTTATGTAATATGACAATAAAAACACTTCTTTTCGCTACTGTAATTTCATTTGTCCTTATAATTATTTCATCTATTGGTTTGCCAAATATTGAGCATGGAAGAGATAATAGCATTATTGTTTCAAGCATAGAGACTGAAATTACAGCTCTCACTGATGGAAATTTGGATGGGCTTTATAACATACCTGAGACTGAAATAACTACAGGAAAAGAGATATACTTTCCCTTTAGTAGTATGGTTTGGAATAGCTCAAATAGTAGGCTAAATAATATTCAATCTACAAAAGTAATCGTCATTGATCTTGACGCTAATGATTTAAATTCATCTTCTTTCGAAAACATTCCCAAAAGTTTCAAACCTTTTGAGTGGTATGGCAACTTGCGACGTGATGGAAATACTAGAAGGGTTTATCACATAACTCTTCAGGATGATCAAGATAATATACATCTGCAATTGGAAATTCCAGAAGAGCAAGAACGATTTAATTCAAATGACCCTTATGTCAATTTTACTTTTCAAAGGGTTGTACCAAGTGGTGACAAGAATTATTTTCTAATTAGACCTGATCTTTTAGATGGTTACACAGTTAAAATTAGTGACCAAGCAATTAGAGAAAAGAAAGAAGGAAGATTTCTATTCATGATGGTAGATGCTAAAACAAACCTAAGAAATTTAACCGGCACTTTTACAGCGTTTGGAAGTGTTAAGTTAGGGGTAACCTCGGCGATTATTCTTAATGTAAAAAGGGACCTAGGTGCTGAACATGTTTTTGAACAAGCAGAAATAGAAAGGATAAGAAACGAAGAAGAAGAAGAAAGTTCACGAGTAAACACTTTTCAAAGATTATTATCTGGTCAGAATAGCGCGCCTATACCTTATTCTTCTGCGGAGCCAGAATTTATACCAAGCTCACTAAAGTTGATAGGCAAAACCCTGGAGGATGCCAAATCTGGCATTGTTGGACTTTTTAAGACGGAAAGTGACTTTAAAGGTTTTAAGAGCTGGAATGCCTCTTGGTATAAAACATCTAATGGGTATTGGGCATATCAGACCTCTGGTAAATTTTATCTCTGGGGTGGGCAAGAAAATAGACTAGATGAGAATTATGAAATTACAAATACTATATCACACTCACTAGGTAGAAATTCCTCTTCTACTAGAGTAAATTCTATTTGTTCATTCGATTTTTCTACCGAACAAAAATGTAAGTCAAAACTAATTAAGGCAATTTCTGATTACTATGTTGTCGAAGATACAAAAATATACGATAGATATAATCATCTTTTCTTAAATGGTGCTAGTAATAAAAAACTGGATGAATTGTGGGTTAAAACTTCCAAAGGGTGGCTTTATGTTACTGAAAATGCCCAATTGTATTTTTGGAATGGAGTAGCTGAAGATCCTAGTAAACTTATAGCAGATTTTCAAACATCGACTAGCTCAAATCTTTACCTTAGAAAAAAACAAAATTTTGTGAGTCAAATTGATACATACTTTATGCTTAATCCTAATGCAGAATCTCAAAATGTGTATTTTGGGAGAACCACTACTTTCAGTAACTCACCTAGTCAATATTTTGTAGCTTATAGTTCTAAATCTGTTATTGCCGACCTCCAATCACTTAAAAGTTCAACAAAAATAGTTTCTGAGTTGTCATCATATAGGTCTAGGGATGAAAACTATGATTGTGTTAGGGATAATTCAATCAACTATCAATTTGAGAATGTGGCATATTTTAAATGTGGAAGTGCCATGCCTGTTCCAGATAGACCGAATGATGAAATTTCACCTGACGATCTATTGAGATACAGTTTTCAGACTCATAGTGGTGCAATTAAAACTCATAGAACTCATTGGGAGTTGTTGCCGATAACCACATTCTATAAGGGAGTTAAGAATTTAGTTAGAATTCCGGGTGCATATAATCCAATCCGAGGAATTTCGACTAGAATTGGAACGGATGAAGATACTTGCATTATACCTCTAACTTTCCCTGCAGCATCAGGTGGTAGTGCTAGATGCTATATCGCTCCTCATAAATTAGGCTATAGTGAATTGAAATCTAATCATGGCGGAAAGTCTGAACTCGAGAGTGTTATATATGTTTATCCTCTTGAGAATCAGGAAGAGCCTGGAGAGATTTCTAGACATTCCGATCAAGCTTCATCAGCATTCATTACTCACGGGTGGACTGAGCCGATAGAAAAAATTGAAGTTGGTACCAATGAGTGTGTCCCATTTTTATCAACTTCATATGGATATCAGGAAGGAAGAGTAGATCTGAATCCAAATAACAATTTTTTCTTAGTAAATCAAAATATCGCTATTAATCATTCCGTTAGAGACCCTAAATATTTCAGATGTTATTATCGCAACTATGATTTTACAACCTCAGGTTTATTTAATTATAAAGTGACCGTTAGAAGTGGAAGAAGCTTTATTCTTAATAATCAAATTACAGTGGGAGCTTCGAATCCTTCCAAATATCCAGTATATAACTCAGTGGAGTCAAAATCTTGTAGAGAGCTATGCGAATTATCCGGTGGTCCTTATCAGTTTGCATCAGAAGGTGAGGTCAGAGAGGCATGTTCATTCTCTAGAACTTATTTTAGTGATTTGCTACGAGAAACTACTGAGGCTGGTTGTTTTATTAGGGATCTGGTTAATGAGCATGGTAGAATAGTTTCACAAATAGGATTCACCAGTGGGGGATTGGATTATGATACGAAAAGAAATAATAACGTCTGTTTTTGTAATGATCAAACTAAACGATTCTACTCAGATTTGACGGTTCCCGGAGGTACAGCAAAGACTGTGCCAGGTACTAAGTTAGTGTTTATAGATGAGACAGTGAACATACCGACGCCGACACCAGAGCGAAGTGGAAGTTTAGTTGCGTCAGTTAGAGTTCGCC
>CAYGUX010000042.1:8771-11895 GCA_964353175.1 uncultured Bdellovibrionales bacterium
CGCAGGAACTCGTCTTGAAGCGGCAGTTGTTGAAGCGCTTGATTCCTCAGGTAATATCCTTTGGTCCGATGTGATTAGAGGGGCCAAGGATGGAAGTCAGCATAGATTTGCTCTTTCGGTAGAAGAGCAAACACCAACTCCAATCCCTACACCAACCGCTACTCCTATAGCAACACCCACTCTGAGGCAAACACCGACACCGACTCCGACGCAAATACCGACTCCGACGCCGACACCAGAGCGAAGTGGAAGTTTAGTTGCGTCAGTTAGAGTTCGCCTAACTGATAGAGACTATCTTCAGTTAGCAGAAGTTGTAGTGGTAGAGAAAAGTACAGCAAGAAATTTAGCTTTAACTGGAACAGCGACACAGTCAAGTTTATATAATGCACATACTGCTGCCTCAAAGGCTAATGATGGAAAGCTTGCTTCTAGTTATCCTTCGGTATCAATAACGAAAGTCGAGCAGGGTGCTTGGTGGAGAGTTGATTTAGCTGAGGCATCAGAAGTTGAGACGATTTCGGTGTACAATAGAACTGGCGCAGGAACTCGTCTTGAAGCGGCAGTTGTTGAAGCGCTTGATTCCTCAGGTAATGTCCTTTGGTCCGATGTGATCAAGGGAGCTAAGGATGGTAGTACCCATAATTTTACCGTATCTACTCAATGATACTCTGAGAGCCCCACAGATACTCTGAGAGCCCCACATACTATTCTCGTTAGTACACTCTTCTAGATCCGCTCGGGCCTTAAAATTTAAAGTATAAACAATAATAAACCGATAAACTTTAGGGAGAGATTATATACCTGAGTTTATGGTTGTATTTATTATTTAATAGCGCCTTTTAGTGAAAGTCAGAAAACCTCAGTAAAAGCAGGCAGATAAACGATTCTTGTTTAAATAGGTGCTTTATTTTCTCTTTTTTATGAAGCAAAAGGTCACCATTTTGCGATTAGATACCATAATCTGGGTTAGAACCTCTTAATTGAGGTCGGTTGATTAGTCGGAAGTATTTTACTTTCTGTCGGAGTAAGAAGAGATTTATTAAGTCGAATAGTGTGAATGAGGTAAAAAATGTTTAGTAATTTAATTAGAAAAATATGTGTCATGGCATCCGTTGCCACTTTGGCATTAGCAAGTAATGCTAATGCAACTAATATCGAAATTAGTCCAGGTCAAGTCGGATTTTTTTTCGGTGATAATAATGGGGTAACGGATAGTGGGGGATATAGTGCAAACAGCTTCTATGCTTTTTTTGGAAATCAGTATCAAAATGACCCAAGGTTTGTAAGCTATACTCTAAATCTTAATGAAGCTGCCGGCACAGCGTCAGTCATAATTAGTGGTCTTCAAGGGTCTATTTTTAGTGGTGCAAATAGAGATGCATATCGTGGTGATGCAGCGGCATTGGCAGATGTCTCTTTAGACATAGCATTCACCTGGACAGGTCTAACTAGAGATGCTGATGGTAATCTTGTAGGGAGAACTCCTACAGGTGGTGGAGCTGTAGCAAGTTTACGTTCAGATTATTTCGATAACGGACAGGTACAATTTGCACTTTCTCCAAAAGCAGCAGGAACCAGTGCATATAGCCAATGGGTATGGGGAAGTTTAGTTGACTCACCTTTATATTTCTTCCTTGGTGCTCAACCTGATAACTGGCAACATCCATTCGCTGACTCAGCATTTAATGCTTGGGTTATGGCCAATGGACCGGTAAACATAAATGGATTATCTTACAGCGTTCAAGGAGATTTTTCTGGACATGCTAATGTCCCAGAACCTGCGACTATGTTACTGTTAGGCTCAGGTGTTATTGGTGGGGCGATTAGAAGAAGAAAGAAAGCTTAAAAGGTATTTAAGTTTTCAAAAAAGGCGGGTTTATCCCGCCTTTTTTTGCGCTCCTAAGGACTTTAGGAGAAAAGGTGAGAGTTGGCCGAGCGTTGTCCATGCAAAAATAAAGATCCCAAGTATCACTAATCTCAAAGTATCACTAATCCAAAGTATCACTAATCTCAAAGACAAACCAAAACCCCCACAAGAAATTTCACAAAAATACTTCAATCTCTTAAATTTAGAAGAATTTTAAGAATAACCAAAATATTTGCACTGAATTGTGTGGGTCGTAAGCTCTAAAAATGGCTCAAAATCACTTTTTGGACGAGGCTGTATTGTTTGATCTTGGTTTCGGATCAGAATTGGGAGTTGGATAGGTGGGGTTTTAGGTTGTTTGTTCTGGTGGTGGTGGGCGCACGTAAGGTTTGTACATTCCGGGTGGGAATATGGCGTCTAGAATTCCATTTCTTAGTTTTAAGGAGGCGTCTTTGAATTTGTAGTAGCAGTCAAAGTAGAATTCTAGGGCTTGGGCTCTTCTTTGGGGGCAGATTGAGAGTACTCTTGGTCGGTGGGTGTGGTGGTCGGATTTTTTAGTGTTTAGGGGTTTTGAGCCTGGGGTTATTTGGAGTAGTTTTTCTCTTCCTAGGTATCCTTTTCCTGTGGCTAGTCTTTTTTGTACTGTTTCTACTCTTCTTTTCTCTAGTTTGTTTAATAGGGTTTTAGCGTATTCTTTCTGCGTTAGTTTTTCGTATCCTGGGATTCTTTGATAGTTTAGTGTGTATGTTGTTTCAAAGTTTTTTATGGGTACTGCTGGATTGCTTCTTCTTGCGCGATTGTAGTTTGTCCAGTCAACTACGGTGTGTTTTCTTTTTATATTGTGTATAGCGTCATGAAAGCAGTTGTAGCCTGGGTATTCGGAGATTTTCTCTACTAATCCATCTTGAACTGCCTGTAAGGCTAGGTAGAATACTCTGTCCTCTATGTCATCTCTATCTTGGGGGATTATTTCACAGGAATATCTTCTTTCGAATAGTCTCCCTCCTGGGAATTCTTTGCAGTACGTTGGTACTAGCTTGGCTACTACGGAGTTGAAGACTCTTTTAAATTCAGCTCTATTTTCTTTTGGGAAATCGGCTGCCATCTGTAGGTGGTTACCTTCTATTGCAAATCCGTAGAGGTGTACTTCGTATATTGTTACGTATTTAGCTAAGTACGCGAGAATTCTAGCTTCTAGTTTTTTATTGTTGATAAACCAGAGTTCTGAGTTCCTGCATCTTGAGGTGGTAAAAGATG
>CAYGUX010000043.1:0-11696 GCA_964353175.1 uncultured Bdellovibrionales bacterium
GAATAGAGCTTCTGGATCTAAAGATTTAGACTCTCAAAATGTATTTTCCCCAGCGCTCTTAATTGATTACGCGAACGAGGTTAGATCTGTCGAATGGTATCGAGTTCATTATGATTACCGCTGTAAATTAAATAATATCTTCGTAGAAGGAAGTAATTCTAAGTTGCCATTAAAGTTAAATAAGCTTTGGCATGAATTTCTAGAAGAGTTTCAAGAGGTGGAAAAAGGGTTATTGCAAACCAAAACACAAAGTCAGGAAGCATTTTCTAGGGAAGAATACTCATTTTTGTTTAAAGCATCTGCTGAACTTATCCGTAGAAGGGCAAGATTGCAGGCATTTAAGGTCATTCATGACGAGCTTGAGGTCTTGATCTCCCCTGAGCAACGCCTGAAAGGCACTATTTACGTTGAAGAAAATAGTGAACCCATAAAGGATATTCCTCAGGGGTCTAATATCGTGCAACTTAAAAGAAGATTCGCACGCTAAGTCGTTATTTTTCCTGCTCCCACTACTTGCTAGTAAGCTCAGATACTTATATAAGGTTCGGTATTATGGCCCGGTAGCCAAGTGGTAAGGCAGAGGTCTGCAAAACCTCTATGCGCCGGTTCGAATCCGGCCCGGGCCTCCATATTTAATCTAATATCGTCCTACTGTAAGAGTAACTACAGTTTGGACATCGGACGAAATCTTGAGGAGACTTAATGGCATACGTAGTTACAGAACCTTGCATTGGAACAAAGGACAGATCATGTGTGGAAGTATGTCCAGTAGATTGTTTTTATAACTTTGCAGATCAAAAGTTAAACGATAAAAGTTCTAAAGAGCCAGCTAAACTAGGAGATATTGGGATGTTGGTAATTCATCCAGATGAATGTATCCATTGTGGCGCGTGTGAGCCTGAGTGCCCAGTTGAAGCAATCTATGAAGACGATGATGTGCCAGAAAAGTGGTCTGAGTTTGTTAAAATAAATGCAGATGTATCTGAAGGTTATTCTGCTGATGAGCTAGATGAGAATCGAGTAACTTCTAAAGGTTGATAAATTTATAATCACGTACGTGTAAAAATTAAGGGTGGTATATGTCAAGTGTCGTTGTTGTCGGAATACAGTGGGGAGATGAGGGGAAAGGCAAGGTAGTAGATTACCTTACCGAAGATGCGAATCTAGTTGTACGGTTTCAAGGCGGCAATAATGCAGGGCACACTATCATCATCGACGGTAAAAAAACTGCCTTAAGAATTATACCTTCAGGGATTCTAAGACCAAATACTCGTTGTTTATTAGCTTCAGGCGTTGTCTTGGATTTGTCGGTCCTAATTGAAGAGATTAAGAGCCTGAGCGAAAATGGAATTGTTGTTACCCCTGAACGTTTAGGGATAGCAGGGGAAGCGCCTTTAATCTTGCCTTATCACATCGGAATTGATCAAGTGCGAGAGTCTCTTCGAGAAAGCAAGGGTTCTAAGATTGGTACAACTGGTAAGGGCATAGGGCCAACTTATGAGGATGCTGTATCCAGAAATGGAATTAGAGTTAGCGATTTATGCCAGCCTGATAAGCTAAAAGAAAAATTAGACAGCATCGTTCCTTACAAGAACAAGTACCTTAAAGAAGTCTTAGGAAGTCGTGAGGAGTACTCTAGTCAGGAAATTTACAATACATTAATTGAGCAGTCTAAAACTATTCTACCATACTTAACAAACGTTAGTTCTGAGTTGATTCGCGCAAGAGCCGAAGGTAGCTTTATAATGTTTGAAGGTGCACAAGGTAGTTTACTAGATATTCATCATGGTACATATCCTTATGTTACTTCTTCTTCTACTGTAGCAGGATTTGCATGCGTAAGTGCAGGGATCGGGCCTAAGCACATTGATTTTGTTTTAGGAATTTGTAAAGCCTATGCAACTAGGGTAGGTGAAGGCCCATTCCCAACTGAAGATCATGGAGAGGATGGAGATAAGTTGCGTTTAATCGGTAAGGAGTTTGGTACTGTTACTGGGAGACCTAGGAGATGTGGTTGGTTCGATGCGGTTGCAGTTAGAAAAGCTGTGCGCATTAATGGAGTTGATTCCATTATTATAACTAAGATGGATGTATTGACTGGATTTCAAAAGATAAAAGTAGGTCTTCACTATTTATTAGATGGCGCACCTGTTGATGATTTGCCTTTGACAATCGACGATTGTCAAAGAGTAGAAGTATTCTATGAGGAGCTAGATGGTTGGAATGAGGACATCACTGGCGTTAGAACTTTTGAGGATTTGCCACTTAATGCACAAAAATTAATTACTAAATTGTCTGAAATTACGGAGACCGAAGTAGGAGGCTTCTCCGTCGGACCAGATAGGCAACAAACCATTATAACTGGTGAGAGTTTGAAGAAAATTACGAAAAGAAGTTAAAATGAATTTGAAATCTGTAAAATCAAAATATACTGATTTGAGACCAATACTAATAGTTGATGATGAAATTTCCATTGTAGAGACTTTAGGTAGTGTACTTGAGGACGAAGGATTTAGTGTCATTAAGGCGAGTACTGGAGAGGAGGGGATAGAACAACTTGAGAAATATTCTCCTTCCGTAGTTTTTTTAGATATGTGGATGCCAGGTAAGGATGGTATCGAAGTTCTTAGAGATATACTTAAAATAAGCCCGAATACTCAAGTTATTATGATCTCAGGGCACGCCACAATTACAAATGCTCTAGATGCAGTTCAGCAAGGTGCAACTGATTTTATCGAAAAGCCATTTACGATAGATACAGTTTCAAATGCTTTAGCTAAAGCTTATGCCAAATGCCAACAACTTGAGGCCAAAGAGGAGATTTTAGCTAAAGAAGAATTAAAAGAGGCTGCAACTCCCAATGGTTTAAGTTTTCAAACCCACCCAGGAGCATTTACAAAGAAGTTTGCTGGGGCAAATATTGGTCAAAGAACAATTAAAGAAAGTATTGTTCTTTATGGGCAGTGTTTACATTCTGGAGCTAAGAGTGGATTGGTCTTAGAACCACTTCCATTAAATAGCGGGATACATTTTTCTCATCTTGGATCGACTCATTCTGTACCAGCATTTATTAGTAGTGTTGAATCCACAACTTTAGCAACTACATTAAGAAGTGAGCACGTTTCGGCATCGACTATAGAGCATCTATTTGCAAGTTTACATGCCTTTAATATCTCTAATTTACTTATTAAGTGTAATGGAGAAGTTCCTATCTTCGACGGATCTGCATTAGTTTTTTGTGATGCAATAATGGAGACGGGTTTGGAGGAGCAAGGGGGTGAGTGGTACGAATTGCAGGTTCCACATAAGATCGTTCATAAGACTGAAGGCGATTGTTTAGATGAAATTATTTTAGAGCCTTCAGATAAGTTTTCGATTACGTATGAATTAAGGTATCCTCATCCTGTCGGAGAGCAGAAGTTCTCTTATACATTAGAAAACTCAGAACAGTTTTTAAAAGAGATTGCTCCAGCTAGAACTTTTGGTTTTATGCGCGATGTTGAAAAGATGCAGCGCATGGGGCTAGCTGCAGGCGGTCGACTAAATAACTTTATCCTTATCGGTGATGATGACATAGTAAATACAGAACTTCGGTTTGATACTGAGTTATCACGTCATAAGATTCTCGATGCTATCGGAGATCTATTCTTAATTGGACGACCTATCAGAGCTAAGATAACTGCCAAAATGACAGGCCATGCTGATAATGTTTCAGTATTGAAGTCTTTAGCAGAACTACTTAATAATTAAGTCTTTAATAGGGGTTTGCAGTTGAATAAGCATTCATCGCTAATTTATCAGGGTTCTAGGATCTCCCTAGGGACTGTTTTAATTAGTCAGGAAGGATCTACTAAAACTAGGTTGAAGGAAGTGGTTTATCACCCAGGGGCAGTTGTGATTGTTCCCATTACGGCCAGTGGCGACTTGGTTATGATAGAACAGTATCGAATATCTGTTGACCGAAGATTGCTAGAGTTACCTGCTGGTACAAGAGAAAACGGAGAAGACTATATTCAGACTGCAGATAGAGAACTTTCTGAAGAAACTAAATATGGCGCCAATTCTTTGATCGATATAGGGACTTTATACCCAGCACCAGGCTTCTGTAACGAAGAACAGAAGGTCATAATTGCCAAAGATTTATACTCAAGGGATTTACCTGCAGATTTTGGAGAAGAGATAAGTACTCATCTGATGAGTATTGCTTCTGTAGTGGATGCGATTAAGAGCGGTGTTATTGTTGATTCTAAAACTATTTCCGCTCTATATTTAGCTCATTTGCATGGCTATATTTCAATGCAGTCAGAGCTTGGTCCGCATGTATAATCAAAGTCAAAAAGTACATTTTGTAGGAATTGGTGGTGTCGGCATGGCTGGTATCGCGGAAGTTTTAATTACTATGGCATACGTAGTAACTGGTTCGGATTTAAAACCTAGTTCGCTTACAGATAATTTAATGTCATTGGGCGCAGATATCGCATTCGGGCATAAGTCAGGTAACGTTTCACCTGATGCGTCGGTGGTAGTTATCTCTTCTGCTGTCAAGGAGGATAATCCAGAGGTAGTTGAAGCAAGAAGATTAAATATACCAGTCATTCCAAGAGCAGAGATGTTGGCAGAGTTGATGAGAATGAAATATGGCATAGCCATCGCAGGGTCTCATGGTAAGACCAGTACAACTTCAATGACCGCACATCTTTTAAAGTCGATAGGACTAGATCCTACTGTGATAATTGGTGGAAGGGTTTTAGCTGATAGAACCGGTGCAAGTCGTGGATCCGGTCAGTATCTTGTCGCGGAAGCGGATGAAAGTGATGGTAGTTTTTGTCTTTTACGACCAGCGATAGCAGTCGTTACCAATATCGATGCAGAACATATGAGTTTCTATCGTTCCTTCGGTGCACTGGAAGAGGCCTTTTTGAATTTCATGAATTCTATTCCATTTTATGGTTTAGTCGCCTATTGTGGGGATGATCCTGTTTTGGAACGACTCTCACAAAGACATACCCGGAGAAAAATATCCTTTGGGCTTTCCCCCGCACGAGAAGTTTTTGCCCATAGTATTAAGTATAAAGGACTAAGGTCTGAGTTTAATATTGTATATAGGGGTGAGGAGTTAGGAGTATTCATATTGCCTATGCCCGGAGCCCACATGGTATCAAACTCATTGGGGGCAATCGCTGTGGCATTGGAGCTAGGTGCTTACCCTGATGAGATTAGAGAGTCTTTAGAAGTATTTTCTGGAGTAGCTAGAAGGTCTGAGCAGGTTGGAGAGTTTAATGTTGGTGAAGGTAGGGCCTTGTTGGTTGATGACTATGGACATCATCCATCAGAGATAAGGGCAACTCTTAGAGCGATGAAGGGATCCTTAAAGAGTTCTGAGCATGAGGGAGGCCGAGTGCATGTGTTGTTTCAAGCGCATCGTTATAGTCGGACAAAGGAATTGTTTAGTGATTTTTTAACCTGTTTTGAGGATGCTGATAGCGTAACTCTATCTGAGATCTATCCTGCAGGAGAAGATCCTATCGAAGGTGTTACAGGCGAGCTTTTGGCTAAAGCAATTCAACATTCCAATGTGAAATATTTTAAACTCTTAAGTGAGGCATTGCCAACTTTGTTAAATGAGATTAGAGCAAATGATATTGTTTTAACAATGGGGGCAGGAAACATCGGAAAGTTCTCAAGGGAAGCTCTCGATTATTTCCGTTCTTCAAATCTATAACTATTATGTCTCAGTTTCCTGATTGGATATTGCCTCAGCTTAGAGTAGAGGTGCCAGGCCGTCGCCTAACTACGATGGGAGTAGGCGGGGATGTTTCAAATGTGCTGGAACCTGCTACAGCGGATGAGGCCTTAAAACTTTTTACGTACCTAAGCTCCGAAAAAAAACCTTTTCGAGTAATCGGAAATGGCTCTAATTTAATCTTACCAGATGAATGGATCAAGGAAGTTGTATTGCTTAGATTAGCCTTTAAGAAGGAGAAGCCTAAGTTGTATTTTCATGAACAATTCTTTGATTTGGATATTACCAATCTCCAAGAAATACCCACAGGTGATAGTGTCGTGTTGGAATTGCCCTGTAGTGCATCCATGATGAATGTTAGTCGGCAGGTGTCTGAGTTAGGCTTAAGTGGCTTGGAATATACTGCAGGGATACCAGGCACTTTAGGCGGCGCTGTCCGGATGAACGCGGGAGCTCATGGCTCGCAGTTATCCGATATTCTTACTTCTGTTAGAGTTTGGGATCAGCGTCTAAATAAAATAATCGAATATGTGGTTGGAGAGAATCTAAGTTTTGCCTACCGACACTCTAGTCTAAGTGAGGACAGTATCGTTTTATCTGCAAAATTAAAATTGATTAAGAAGGATGTAGAGGAGGTACGAGAAAGTAGAAGTTCCGCACTGAAATATAGAAAAGAAACTCAGCCCCTAAGCATGCCATCAGCGGGATCAGTATTTAGAAATCCTAGTGGCGAAATGTCGGCTGCAAAGATTTTGGAAGATTTAGGTTTAAAAGGTGAAAGGGTCGGGGGAGTTCGTTTATCTGAAATGCATTCCAATTGGATCGTAAGGGTGGCGGATGATGCAAAAGCCATGGATGTTAGAATCTTGGTGGACCTACTCAAGGAAAAAGCACTAAAAAGTACAGGCGTCACCTTAAAAGAAGAGATTATCTTCTGGTGATAATACCGCATATTATGGTAATGAACTTCGTATGAGATTTGTAATAGCTGCGCTCTACTATATGATGTTTATAACGGTGTTGGGTTTAGGGTCCTTGTTCCTTAGGAGTGGTGAGACTATTCTGAACGCCTCTATCAGGTCTAGCCATGATTCTGAGGACTCAAATATATTTAAGGTGATAAAGTCAGAAATAGCTCATGTCTCAGAGCAGGTATATGTTAATACCTTGAATAGTAGATTGAATTCCATAGAAGGTTTAAGTTTTGTAAGTAAGAAAAAGCTAAGGGAGTTTACGGGTTTTGCTGAAGGTATGGAGATGTCTTTAGATGCACTAAATCAATTTACTTCCAAGTTAAGTGCATATCCTTGGGTTAAATCTTATGTGGTTAACCGTGATTTCTACCCAGGAAGAATTCAGGTTGTTATTGAAGAATCTAAGCCAGCTTATATAGCTGATTATTTAGGTGTGTCATGGGTGGTATCGAAAGAGGGGGTATTGCTTGATCCAAGTAGCGAGATACAGGAACCTGAGCTAGCAGTTGAGCTATTGAAATTACCTCGATTATTGAATTTAGAACCGAGCGAAGCAGATAGCGATACATATCTTTCTTCTTATACTGATAGGTTAAATTATATAATTCGAAGTTATGATAATATCGATTTAGCGGGTGGCTTTCCTTTTCAGGTTTCTTCATTGACATTAGTGCCTGGGGGTGGAATTAAGGTTGAAACTTTTGATGGTAGTCCTACGCATTCATATCTAGTGGAAGTGCATACTTTGGCAGAAGCTAGAGCAATGTTATCTCGATTAAAGGCAATAACAGCCGATATGGCGGAGAGAGGAGAGGAATACAAGGAGTTAGACTTTCGATATGAGGATCAGGCAATTAAAAGATAGAAAGGACTAGGGGCCCCCTTATGGAGCTTAGAGGCATGATTGAGCTCCCTTATAAGCCCTTGTAAAATTTAGTTTTTAATTAAAAAAAGTTTTTACTTTAGGACACTTGAACTTTAGGCTAGAATCTGGCTAAACTGCTTGGTAATAAATCGATTCTTTTAAATTCTGCCTTTGAAGTTGGAGCGCATGCGTGGATAATAAACCTGTTCAAAATTTCCCTAATAATGATCTAATCGTTGGACTAGATATTGGCACTACTAAGATTGCCGTTATCGTAGCTGAACGTACCGAATCTGGTGGTGTAGATATTGTTGGTATTGGTACTCATCCCTCTGAAGGTCTTAGGAAGGGTGTTGTAATTAACATCGAATCAACCGTAAATTCTATTCAAAGAGCGATTGAAGAAGCTGAGCTTATGGCTGGATGTGAGATTGATTCAGTTTACGCTGGGATCGCTGGCTCACATATTAAGGGCTTCAATAGCCATGGTATAGTTGCCATTAAGAATAAAGAAGTTAGTGTAAAAGATATTGAGAGAGTCATTGACGCTGCAAAAGCTGTAGCGATTCCTATGGATCGAGAGATCCTTCATATCTTGCCTCAAGAATATATCGTTGATGATCAAGATGGGATTAGAGAACCATTAGGTATGTCTGGTGTAAGATTGGAAGCTAAGGTCCACATAGTAACAGGTGCTGTGGCATCTGCTCAGAACATCGTAAAAAGCGCTAACAGAGTCGGTTTAACTGTAAAAGATATTGTACTTGAACCAATTGCCTCATCAGAAGCTGTACTTTCGCCTGAAGAAAAAGAGTTAGGCGTAGCGATGGTAGATATTGGAGGAGGGACTACAGACCTTACAATCTTCCATGCTGGCGCAGTGAAACATACTGCCGTTGTTCCTTTGGGTGGTAATCATATTACAGCAGATATATCAGCTGGATTAAGAACACCTACTTCCTCAGCCGAAGAGATTAAAAAACGATATGGCTTAGCTTATAGTGGTCTATCGAGAGCGGGTGAAACAATTGAAGTTCCATCTACAGGCGGAAGAGACCCAAGAATTTTGCCGAAACAAATGCTCACAGAAATCATAGAGCCAAGATTAGAAGAAATATTTTCATTAATATACGCCGAGATTGTTAGATCTGGATTTGATGAATTCCTTACTGCTGGCGTTGTTCTTACAGGTGGAACAATATTGTTAGAAGGAAGTGCTGATCTTGCCGAGCAGGTATTTAGATTGCCAGTTAGAATCGGTTACCCTACAGGCGTTGGTGGATTATTTGATGTAGTTAATAGTCCTCAGTTCGCAACTGGAGTAGGGCTTGTACTTTATGGTTCTAGAAGACAAGAAAGCATTGAGTTTCAGCCAGTGCTAGAGACTACAGACCATGAAATGAGCTTTTTCGCTAAGATTCGAGAAAGAATGTCGGGTTGGTTTGGTGGGAGTGGGGTTCGGGCTGAGATGTAGTGCGGCTCCCCCCGAAAAGGATCTGTGATTAAGGCAACGTTCTTAATCAGACAATCTATTTAATTTTTGATTTTTGTTCTCGTAGTGATACGCGGTGTGGCGGAGCTTGGATTGTTCTCTGGGGTTCATTCTCGCCAAACGGCTCCGCCGTTTGAGCTCCGAGGCGTCAGGCCTGATTTGACTCGGCAATTTAAACTTGCCAAATCAGGCCTGACAATCCACCCCAGAAAACAATCCAAGCTCCGCCACATACTATCGTAACGCGAAGGTACTTGGTGAATATCTATAGCTACTTGAGTTACTTCGGAGATATTGTTTACATGTTGAGGGCTTTATGTTTTTCTTTGGGGCAATCTCTATTTAGAAACCCAAGTATAATTTTAGGAGACGCTACGCATGAAAAAATATATTATACTAGTACTATTCTTTGCTGGTTGTTCTACATCATATAAGGCCAAAGGTTTTGGTGGAGGCTACACTGATACCCAACTCGGTCAAGATACGTATAAAATTTATTTTTACGGAAATGGATATACTGATAAAGAAAAAGTAGAAGATTTTGCGCTGATGCGAGCTGCTGAAGTTACGCTTCAAAATCATTATCGCTATTAGATTCGAATGAAAGCGATTGAGCAGTCAATGTAAATTTGTTTCTAAAATAGATTTTTCGAACTAACTTATGTCTGAGGGTGCGCGTGAATTGGTAGGCTTAAGAGGGCAGGGTTAATTAAGCCTTAAATAGATACTGAGAACATACGCTCATTCCTAGTAGTATTGTTGAGATTAGGAGATAAATGTTCACCTTTTCTTCTTTTAGTACAACTTGTCTCAGGGTATATGCTAGAAAGCCAAATAACATCGCTCTATCCAGGGAGAAGGTTATAAAGGAAATAATTCCCATAATGATACCTACGAGAATGTCGAAATAAGTTAGTTCTCCTTTTCTAAATTCTTCAATTGGAAGAAGAGAGTATCCAACATAAAGTAGTACTCCTGATGTTGCTACTACTGGGACAAGTGAGATTAAAGGAGTGAAAATAAGACTTAAAATAATAAGAACACCACATACCAGGGAAACGAGACCAGTTCTTCCACCGGCTTGGATGCCAATAGCGCTTTCTACGTATGTAATGATACTCGTTGTGCCAAGCAAAGCACCTCCAACTGTCCCTATGCCATCAACGTACATTGCATTTTCAATACCAACTAAACCTTTGTTTTTTGAATAAAGATTCGTCCTAGAAGTTAGACCTATAAATTTCCCAATACTTCCATAAAAATCTATTAAAAATAGAACTAGAAAAACGGTGAAGAAGCTTGGTGTAACAAACGGAAAATAATCTATCTTTCCTATCCCATCTAGCATATTCATTGATAATTCAGGGACTGCATCGGGCATTATTCCGACACTGTTACAATATAAGCTAGAAATAATTATTGAAAATAAAAATGCGCCTCCAGATATAATTTTAGAAAAGTAACTAATACCTTTGCCAGCAAACCGTAGTAAGATAACGATTGTTAATCCCAGAAGTAGAACTTGTGACTCTTTTGAAGTAATTGACCCGAAGTTCTTAGGTAGACCACTTTCAAAGAACATTAACTAGATTTTTAAAGGTATAAGCCTACCTACTAACTTAACCCACGATGATTTTTAAGTATATTCTCCAATTTGAGACGATTTCACTAATCGCTTAATGGAGATTTGGGTAGAAAATAGATTTTTGTTTTTAGTTTATGCCTCAGGATAAACGAGAGTAAAGATGAGACATTGAACCTATAAGTGAGATATCTATTGAAATTTTAGGTATTTAAGGTCGCAGCCAGTCTAGTAGAGGGTGCCTCTGATATCATTACCAAGGGTTAAAAAGCTAGGTAGCCTCAAAAAAATGCTCTATGATGCAGTAGCTATAAAGTAGCTTTGCGTTTAAATTGATTTATATTATGCATCAATTGGATAACATAATCTACATCTGTTTTTGTACATCTTATGCGAATAAAGAAAAATCATGAATGAAATTTTTAAATCATCCCCCAATCAAATAGATCTTAATTTTCAAGAAGCTCGTTTTGCTAAAGTTTCTGAAGAAGGAGGTCTGGTAATCTCTGGGTTGCCAAGATCTTTTCAAATGGTAAATAGCGATGGGACAGGTGACCCTTTATTGCTATTAGGTAAATTTGGAGCGGATGTTATTCATTTCCCCGCTGGAGGTGGTGTAGGAGTTCATACTCACGAAGGTGATCATATTCTAATTGTTTTAAAAGGCAACGGTAAGGTCATATACTCGGGGGAAGGATACAATCTTGAACCAGGTGTTTGCTATATGGTTCCTGGTGCAGTGGAACATGCGATTGTAGCGGTAACTGACTTGGTTATGATAGCAGTAGGTAATAATCATTTTCCTGTTGAAAGTAGCGAAAGAATGACCCCCAAAAATTAGACTTTGGAAGACGTTAGGTAAAAGATCTAAGCCTACCTATTAGGAGTGTTAAAATGGTATGTAGGCTACTATCAAGTTACCCTACTATATTTTTAAAAGATATCGGCCTACCTACTAACTTAACCCAAACCGTTCCAAGACTTTCTCATGTCCACTGACTTGCCGTACGCTAGAATCTTTTGATTATCTCTTAATAGCA
>CAYGUX010000044.1:0-11522 GCA_964353175.1 uncultured Bdellovibrionales bacterium
CCAAAAACGATGATGAAGACTGATCCGATCGTCCCAGTCTTGTTTCATTTTTTGGCTTAAGGAAGGCAGTTTATTCATGGTATAGGTGCGTCATTTTGTAATGTTATTTAAAATGAACATAAATTAAAGTTACAATTTAGACTAGATGACGATTAATTAGGCACTTAAGGCAGTAGCTGCCACTATTTAACTAATTAAAATCTCTGACCGATTCAACTATTAACACTCTCTGGAAACAAGCCCGAAACAGAGAAATACCTCTCCCCTGTATCATAACAAAAAGTTAGCACCCTCTTTCCACTTTCGATCTCAGCCAATTTCTTAGATACAGCCGCTAAAGACGCACCTGATGATATGCCCATAAAAATTCCCTCCTCAGTTGCTGCTCGGAGAGCGAACTCAAATCCCTCTTCTTCGCTCACCTGAATAATTCCGTCGAGAATTTCTGTATTCAAAATTTCAGGAACAAATCCAGCTCCAATTCCCTGTATCTTGTGCGGGCCTGGATTTCCTCCACTTAAAACCGGAGATTTTTCTGGCTCAACTGCAAATACTTTCAAGTTAGAAAATTTTTCTTTAAGAATCTCAGCACAAGCTGTTATGTGCCCACCCGTACCCACGCCGGTAATCAAATAATCAATACCTTCAGGGAAATCTTTAAGAATTTCCTGCGCGGTGGTTTGACGATGAATCTCAGTATTTGCTTCATTCTCAAATTGCATCGGCATCCAAGAATTAGGAGTTGTTTCTGCTAGCTCGCGTGCACGTGCGATTGCGCCGGGGATACCCTTATCTTTAGGGGTTAGCTCAAGCTTCGCACCATACGCGGCCATCAATCTACGTCTCTCAATCGACATAGACTCTGGCATCACAAGGACTAAGGGGTACTTCTTCACAGCAGCGACCATCGCCAAACCAACCCCAGTGTTACCGGAAGTGGGTTCAATAATTATACTTCCCTTAACAAGCAGGCCACTTTTTTCTGCATCTTCAATCATTGATAAAGCAATTCTATCCTTAATGCTCCCACCCGGATTTGCGCGCTCCAACTTCATCCATACCTCCGCCGGCCCTGGGAATAGTGCATTTAGGCGAACATGGGGAGTGTTTCCGATTGTTTCTAGGATGTTTTGGGCTTTCATTAATAGTACTCTTAGTAATAATTTAGTCTGAAGTAAACAATTTCTCTAACACACAAGAATCGAAGTTCCTACCCTCAAAATGAGTTATCCCAACTTGTTTGTACCCTAGCTTTAAATACCATTCAACTAGATGCTCTGCAGAAGTTGCAGTACAAAGCTGAACCCCATGAAAACCCTCCTTACAAGCTAGCTCCTCACAATAAGTCATTAGGATGGAACCCAAACCTTGTCGTTTAAAACTTGGACGAATTGCAAATTGGCCAATATATGCTGTGTTCAAATTAGTAAAATAATTCTCTACAGACAATAAAATCGTACCGACGATCTCTTCATCTAAAAGCAAAACGAAAGCCCGTCCTTGATTCATTCGTTCTCGCGTTCTTTCTTCGTCTTGGTCAGCTGCAAGATAATTTAACCCCATATTCGACAATTCTTGATATGCAGAGTTAACAAGGATACGAATCGCTGCAACGTCATCATCTGTTGCAAGGCGTAGCATGTAGTCTTGTTGTAGGTGGGTGATTAATTGCATCTTCAAAAACAAAAAAGATAATATTTAACAAACTTGATACGAAACTGCTTCCTGAACATTAAAATGTCTCGCTACCATGACAACTTCATCTGCGGAATACAAATTAGAAATCGTAGCCTCAACCTTTGCATTTAAAGTTTTCGCATACAATTGCTGTGCGTAATTATCTGCCCTAGTTGTAACGATGATATGTTTAATTGTAGCTTTTCTGCTCTCTAACTGCTTCTCAACCAAAGGAATAGATCTTTCGATTAAGGCACGTCCCAAACCTTGACCTTGGTACTCAGTGTCTACGGCCATTTATTCTAACTCAAGAACGACTTCCTTACGAAACCCTGATTTCTGAAGCCACTCTATAAAACCTAACACTAGCCCCTCTCTTTCAATCACAAAATATTGTATTCTAGGAAATGCTCGAAAATTGCATTCGATCCACTCCAAACAATCTGATTGGCGCACGAATACCCTTGCATGTATTTCTGCTACAGCCTCAAGATCATCTTCTTTCATTTTGCGGATTATATGCATAGAGTTTGAATTAACTGGAGTAGGTTTATATAAAATCTTTTAGTTCGCACCTAGTTTATACTGCTCACGAAAGTCACCTACCAACTAACCTAAGTATCTGATTCATAATAACAAAACCACTCCAAAGGTCGAAGAGCTGAATTCAATCTATCGGAATGCAGAAATCAAATCTTCCAATACCTTTGTCTCAGTAACACCCATTTCTTTAGCTTTAGCTTTTAATAACCTGAAAGTATTCAAACTAAAACGAAAACTTTTGGTTACTTTCTTCTCATTTTGTGGCTTTGATCTCAAATCTTTAATTTTCAGATTAGCCCAGCGTCTAAGTTCTGCGTATGGGACACCTCTAAAATCTGGACCGTCCACTAGGTCCTTTTTTAAAGCTAGGAGAGTAGCATTTAGATCTGGTGGAATTTCCATATCTAAAACGATACACTTAGTAGATCTTAGTAATGCAGCAGGTAGAACAGAAAAAACTCTAGGCTCCTCACGTCCTACTACAAAAGCTTCACTCAGCTTAATCGATTTAACTCGATCATAATCTTCAGCGTAGAGATATCCACGTGAGACAAAAAAATCAATAACGGTTTTATAAATATCTGTTTGAGTTTTCATAATCTATGTACGATACTTAGCAATTTTATTTTTTAGTTCTGGATATATCTCCAAAGACTTACTTATAAGATTTTTATTTTTATCTGGAGCCTTGATCGCTTTACTCGTAAGCGCATCTACGGCGCTAAGATAACTGACCTTCAAGGCGCTAGAGTCATGTATCTCTATAAACTTCGCATCATCAGGTAACCAAATCTCCTTACTGAGATCGTCATATTCTAAGTTAAATTCAGCTAATGCGATTTTTAACAAAGTTCGTGCGCTCCAATCCCCCTTTATTAAGGCATCAAAATCCCTAGTCGCCACAAGGGGAAGTTTCCTAGAAGCTTCAGGATCAGCCATCAAACTAAATTGCCCTAAGACCTTAATTTCTATTTTATCTAAGCGGGGAAGATCGTCCTTGAAACGTTCTGAGTTCGTAGTTTCAATTAATTGTTCTAGGGAGCTTATTATTTGAGATAGAATCTTACTCATACCTTGTACATACAGCATTCATTAGATGCTGTCAATACATTAACAATTTCAAATTTCAAATGGAGAAACTTAGAATATCTAGAAATAATGGCTTAATTATAGGCGGTTAAGGTAGTAGGTAGGCTACTATTTCTAATCCCATAAAATTACCTCCGTTTTGTATTGGGGTAACTTTTAACAGGCTATTTGGTTAGGGGTGGGGTCACCTAAGTGGTACACCTAGGTGGTACATATGTTGAGGGAACTCTGGGGGTAGAGGTAGAAGTTTGAGGCGGTTACTATGGTGGTAAAATGAGAATATTGATAAAAAATAGAAAGTGGGCTCAACTAACCCACGACCAAGACGATGAGCGGTGTTGCTGCAGTCGCGGTTCACGACAGAAAATAGACCACGTTGCAACTTCTGCCTTACTCCGCTAAAATTTGAGGGTCCTAGCTCATGTAGTGCTTGCCACGCCTAATAGCATGTGAGAGTAGAATTTCTAGAGTTACTTTCAATGATTTGATTACAACCACTTTCGGACATTTAGGACTGAGGACAATAATGAAAGGCTACCATACAGAGAATCTTGATCTTGCATCGGACTTTGAGCTTCTTGAAGGCGAAGCAAATTTTGGTCCAACGATCACCCGAGAGGTCGTTGGGGGCAGTCACATAGCACCGCATTGCATAGCGGTGAAGGGGAATGATTACGTATTGATAGACTGGTCACAAGGTTTACCTAGACATGATAAGCCTGGTACACGAGCAATACGGTTTCCCCATGGCCTTATGCGATTTGGAGAGTCATTTGAAGAATGTGCCACTCGGCTAATCAATGACCAAATGGGAATGGTGATGGAGTCCATGAACGTGGTACATGTTTACTCTACTGTGGACGATGCAAACCATTGGCACATGGAGCCTATTTTGATTACACGTGTGTCTGGAGAACCAACAGCACCAGATTCTGCTAGAATCTTAACACATCCGATCGGATCGTCCATGCCTGAGGGGTGGAGATGGATTGGTAAGCCACGTTTCGAAGAGGTTGTTAAGAAGTTCATCGGACCATTCTTGGGGCTGTAGTGAGGCTATTCTCGATTAGCTCCGGAAATGTAAAGGTAAGACTATGAAAATCTCGACGATTGATCACATTCAAATTGCAATGCCCAAAATGAGGAGGCTACAGCTCGACAATTCTATGTCTTCGTGTTGGGACTTCGCGAAATTGAAAAGCCAAATAGTCTTAAGTCGCGCGGAGGCGTTTGGTTTACAATCGACAACGATCGCCAAGTGCACCTGGGTATCGAAGACGGGTTCTCGCCCAACAAAAAAGCTCACCCCTGTTTTGTTGCGGACGATTTGGAAGGTCTGGCAGAATCTTTACAAGCAAATGGATCGCCAATTACATGGGACGACGAATTACTACCCGTGCGACGATTATACTCGCAGGATTGTTTTGGCAATCGCTTGGAGTTCGTAAATCGTAAGACGTTTGCATAGGGATGTCCCCAAAAGCCAGCGACGAAAATGTCCATAATTTTAGTATTGGAAATTCTAAAATTAACCTAGAGGCTGCACCTAACGTGGTGGCGCCTCTAGTAATAAAATCATCCACCAATAGGACATTCTCTCCCATTGAAATCTTAGAAACCATCTCCAATGTATCAAAATGATTCTTTGGAGATGGCCTCATAATAAACTAGATCAAAAGAGGCATTCCGTCTCATATCCCCCGCGCCCTCGTGCTGGGAACATATCAAAGAACTGATCTAGCCGTTCTTTTGATAACACCTCAGCTCCATATTTTAGTAATTCTTTAGGCCATGATAGATCCTGATTGTTTGCAAGAGATTCCATCAGGAAAAGAGGTCGGCCTAGTCGAATCGCTTCCCATCCTTGATGGATTGTTCCGCTTTTCTCCCCTGCTTCTACTATTACTGTAGCATCTGAAATTAGGGCCATGGTCTGATTTCGCTGTATGAAGTTTCTAGGGGATGTTTTACTAATATTAGAAAATTGTGAAATTAATAAATGATCCTTTCCAATAAGTTCTTGGAGTTCAAAGTTACCTCTAGGGTAAACTTGATTAAGTGGAGTACCTATAACAGCTACCGTCTTTCCACCCATTTCTATGGTGGCGGTATGAACGGCGGTATCTATTCCCTCAGCTAATCCACTAACAACTATCCCTTCCCTACTAACAACGGCCCTTGCTAAAGATTGAGCTCTCTTGATCCCTAGTTCTGTAGGTTTCCTAGTTCCAATAATTGATACGCTCATGTGTTTTTGTAAAATGGAAACATCCCCACGAACATATAGTTCCCTTGGGGCGTTCTTGGCCTCAATCTCATTCAAAGGGCCTAGTAACTGTTCTGGAGTTAGGGTCTGGTATTCCAAGCCTCAACCAATGCCTCTGCATCCATCAATCCACTTAGTCAATTGTACTAGAAAATCCCTTCTATCAAGCTGTACCTGTTTAGGAAGTTCGGAAATTAAACGTATCTTATGTGCCTCCATATCTGTTTCCGCGGGAAAAATATCTTCACTAGAAACCAAAATTTCTAGGTCTGAAAATCCATCCCAAGTTTGCACTAAAAAACCCAAAGGTGCTAAGTCTTGGTCAAACATGGCATCTAAGATAATCCATTTGTCACCGACTTTTACCTTAAGAAAGTCATGGAAATCAGTTAGCGTCTTTGACCTAAAGTGAATTAACTCATCAGGCCAATCTTTTATTGGGAAATTTTTGAAATCGTGCTTACTAAAGTAGGAATTAACTTCGTACCCTAATGACTCCAGTAGGGCTTTAAGGAGGGAATGTTTTCCGCTACAAGTACCTCTGTTTTTAATTAATACATCTATGGGATTTCGAGATCCAATGTCACCGTATTGTATATCTCTGACATAATCATAAGCTTTAACGCGATCTTCTGGCTGAGATAGGTTTTTAAACTTTCTAAGCAATTCCTTGTATTCAATCCGACTTATATCCATTTGCCTTTATTGGGTATTGATTATTAGGATGATAGCAAAGAGCCTAAAATCTGATCAAGGGTTAGGGTCTGGTATTCCATGATGAAAAAAGTCACCAGAGACTGCGTGGTGACTAAGTATTGTTTTAAGAGAATGCAGTATTCTCTGTTTCAGGCCTCGAAACGCGCTTTAATCAGGGCCTCAACCTGAGAAAATTTCAAACCATGCTTTTTGCAAAGTTCTTTGACTTCTTCCCATGCCTCGGAGCTTTCAGTCGCTAATTCATCAGAGCGCGCGACGATACGTGCTTGACGTTGCATATCACCTTCGCCATCCTTCCAGAGATCAACGCTTCGCTTCCAAAGTTCAACTGCGTCCTGTCCCTTCGTCCGAATTTTTTCTGGCAGCTCACCAAAGGCAAGGCCACCCTGTTTTGCACCTTTTTTCGCCATTGCAACCACTCCCTGAAACGAAACCTTGAATAAAAAACCTTTAAAATTGTAGTTTATTAATCGTAGATCGTCAAATGTAAGTATGGAGCGGATAAGTTGCTAGATTTATTAGAATTGGAGTAGGGTGTACCTCTATAGAGGCACACTACATCTTTATTTGTCAAAATGGCCGGCTTCTTTTCATAATGTAAGCTAGTAGCTAAGTGTACCTTTATATAGTTATTGGCTATGATCTATGAAAATTGAATCTGGGAAGAAGCAAATTTCTAGTCTCTAATAGAGGAACGGCTTTTCTATTAGAGACATAGAGAGGGAATAAGGTTTACTTTAGGTTTTTTCGAAGAGTCCAAGATAGAAGTGCACCACCCGGAGAGTTTTCTTAGTTATGTATTGTTTTTCCTAATATGTTGCTAATAAAATTATCCCGCATATCCCGCCCATAGGAGTTTTACTCCTTATCCCGCTCTATCCCGCCCTTAAATTTTCCATAAAAAGCTAATCCAGTTTTGTCTATTAGTGCATCTGATAGTTTTTCTAAACGATAGAGTAACTATGAAGAGATTTCGAGACGAATATATCCGTAAGATCCGTAATGAGATCTCAGTAAGAGCAGTGATTGAGAACTTACTTAATCTTCCACATAAGAACGTAGAAGGTGTTTATAGATTCCTCTGTCCTACCTGTAACGAATTTAACACAGGCTTAAACCCAAATACTAACCTATGCCGATGCTTTGGCTGTAAGAAGAACTATAACCCGATAGACCTTGTAATGGCAGAGAGAGGCTTGAGTTTTGTGGAAAGTATAAACCTGCTTCGCTCTTTTGCCAGCTCTGATACTTCACCTGATTCTTTTCTGAAAGAGAAGAAAGATCTACATGGCAAGGGTTCCATTCCCAGCTCTTTTTTGAATCAACTAACACAATCGGAGAAGGACCTGCTCTTAAAACTTGCTCAAGCAATTGCCTAGAGGTTTTTCCTTGTAAACATGGACGCCTTCTATCATTTAGCCTATCTACCTTAGGCCAAAGCTCTTCATACGGAACATCACCAAAGTCCGTTCCCTTAGGATAGTACCATCTAAGTTCCCTATTCTTGTACTCACATAATGCTCTCTGACCAGGACTATAAGGATCGCAATAGTGGGTTTTTAATTGAGGAAATAGAGCTTCTAGCTCAAAGAGATGCTCAAACTCACTTCCATTATCTGACAGCATCGTTTTAATCATGCCACTAGGAAACATCTTAAGAAAACCTCTAAGAGTAGTATTAATCGTGTCTGATTTTAAATCTTTAACCTTGAAGTGCCATACGTATTGGGTGAATACATCCACAATTGTAAGAATCGCCTCACCTGATCCCTTTTTACATGAAGCAATACAGTCTATTTGAAAATGACCAAAGTAAAGAGGCCTTAGCTCAAAGTTCGCCATCTCATGGATACTTTTCTTCTTCGGATTACCATGTTTATTGTAAGTAGTTTTGCTTGGGGTAACCTTAAGTTTAAATTTCTTACCATGAAACCTCAAGTGCTCTTTCACATACTCCATGCGGTACTTAGGACTATTAATATAATTATACATCGTGCTAGCAGAAAGAGTCTGTCCAGGAAAGAAATTAGGAATCCCATAAGAAACATCTCTAGGACTCCTATTCTCATCTCTAATCTCCTTAATCATATGCGCTCTGAGATCTACATTTACTTCCAGCTTACATCTCTTACGAGGGATCTTCTTCCTCTTATCTGCTAGCTCCTGAGCTTTATCTGTCCTCTCCTTCGCGCTAGCTAATTTATTAGCTTCTTCAATCGCATAGCCATTTCGCTTTAACTCCCTTGAAATAGTCGTATGGCTCCTCTTAAGCGCTCGACCAATTTCTCGAACCCCCTTACCATGCTGGTTCATCAAATATAGCGAAGATCGCTGCTCTTTAGTCAAATGAGTATAGTGGTCTTCAGTGATTTTCATAGCACCCTTTGGATTGGTTAACTCTCCAAAGGGAATCACTTTTTTCTACTTAAAGTTAATCCCATTTTTTTTATCGATAGTGGTGCACTTGGATCTCGACGCTTGCTTTTCACGATTGAACTCTTTCTTAACTAATTCTGTTTCCTTGCATTCGTCCATTCCATAAACCTGAATAAGAGATGAAGTTGGTCGGGTCGCGGGCATAGTGTTCCTTACTAGATTTTAATATTATTCTATAAACTTAAGACAAAAATTCAAATCCGAATATGATTTACATCATGTTCAATTTATAACGCTAGCTATAGAAGAACATCAAAGCATAAGGCTAAAAATAGGACGCTTAGGAGAGCAGGTAGGCCACGATTTTTAAAATTGTTGATTGAGTTTTCATAGCATTCGCTTTAGCCTTTCGAGTAACTCAATAGCTCCGGGTTCTGGATCTCCATATTTTTCCAATGCAAAGTTTAAAGTTTTAATGGCGTTCTCTATTTCACCTTTTTGGGCTTGTTTCTTTAGCAAAGTAGCACTTAAGCGGTATTCAAATATCGATCCTTCCCATTCCGGATCAGCCTCAATCTCACCATTTGGATTTAACATATGCGCGATGCTTCTCAGGTTAATATTCGATGAAGCTACTTTTCTTAACGTGAAAATATGTGGAGTCAAATTTCTTTCATAATCCTTAGCATCAAAAGGCACATTAAGACTTTGAGAGTTCTCGATGTAAAATCCCATTTCTATAAATATTTTTTTTAAAGCAACTTCTGGATATCCTCTAATAGTAATCGTGTCCTCCCTTACTACCTCTGGGTTTGCTCCAATATAAAGTTGTAATACAGCATAACAATTAAGTTTTACTAACCTATGGATCTCAATGAGGATATTGGGCAATATGTATAATGGAATATGGTTCAGGCAGGCAAAGGAATAGACAAGATCAAATGAGTCGTCTTTATATTCCCCTAGGTCGCTACCGTTTGCGAGAGCGAGTAAAATATTTGAATTGTTTGAGAGTAGTTCTTTGGCCTTTTTTATCGCTACTTCTGAAACATCTGAGCCGACGACTGTTCTAAAGATCTCTGAAGCAGGCTTTAGGATTCTGCCAACTCCACAACCATATTCAAAAACATCCCAGTTTTTAAGCTTTAGGTGGTCTAGGTGCTCTAGAATTAGAAACAAGTCACGCTTCCCGCTTTCCCACATCTCTTCATCTGAATCCACAAAATCTCCCATCCAAAAACGATGATGAAGACTGATCCGATCGTCCCAGTCTTGTTTCATTTTTTGGTTTATGGAAGATATTTTATTCATGGTACGGTTGCATGATTTTGTAAGATATTTTGAAGTAAATATAAGTTAAAGTTGCAATTTAGACTAATAAATCCTTCAACGAGTAGTGCCCTCTGTTATTATTCTTTTACGTTCCCGACATATGAAGAATCAATACAATCGCCTAGCTAGAACCATAGGCAACTCAGGTTTTAAGCAGTTCCCCTGAACACTTCGAATCTGAAAATTAGCTTCTATTTATTATCGGAAAAAACTGAGGGGAATTCTGGAGTTCCTCGCCGGCTTTTTCTTCTTAACTTAATGGCCGACGCCTCGTACATTTTAAAAATTATGAATACATTAGATTGCTATCTCAATATCTCCAATCCTTAAGTGAAACTAAAATCTAGATGAGACAGGGCTCTTCACCCTTAAGAGTGGGTTAATGCATTGTTTTGATAAGTTGTTGGATATAGTGACTTAACCCACTCTCAAGGGTGAAGAGCCGAGACAGGCTATAGCCATAATTAACTTAGGAATGTTAGGAGCTTATGGCACTAGGTAGGCCACTCTTCTAACTATCTTGCAAAACTAAGTATCTTTTCCTAACAAAACAATAATAACAATTTATATACAGGTCCAGGAGGGAACATGCAATTGTCAAACAATCCACAAGTTGATTTAGTAAAAAAACTTGATAACAGCTCAAGCCAAAGGGGGGAGCGACTATCAGCCAGCGCTCTAAAACGTCCTGAAGTAAACTTAGTCCTACCAAAAGTATCCAATAGAACTTCCATTACACATAAAGAGCCTGAAAAACTTGATTCTAATGGTAGGTTTGATCTTCGCTCCTTTGGATCCTATTTTCTAAAAGGTGTTTACAATAACGTAAGTTCTATCTGCACTTACGCATATCAAAACCCCATTAAAACCGTCGCTATCGTAGGTGCTGGAATAGCAACTTGTATCGCACTTCCCGTGGCGGCTACCGCGTTGACTATCACCGGAGTTGCTATAGGAGCGATTAAAGCAGCAAAGGGACTATACTCAATGTTGAAAGCCGATAATGGGGATGAAGTTGAGAAAGCTGCAGAATCCTTAGGCGATGGCCTATCAACCATCGCACTATTTACTATGTTCAGAGGAGGTACACCGACTAAAGTTGCTCCTAGTTTTAAAGCTACACAATCTAACTGGGTTGTAACAATGACGAGCAAGCTATTACGTATACTTACTTCTCCTCCAGCAAAAGGAGCAGCAGATATGATGGATAATATACAGAACATTGAAGAAAACCCATTTTCTTCTTAATAAAATGGACTTGAGATTTGATTACATCCTGGGTCACACTGGATATACCTTTCTTCATTGCCGAGCTACTTTCAAGACGATATTGAAGTTAGTAGTTAAAAATAGATTCAATATCTCTGGCAGTATGTAGGATGCGGATAATTCGGATCCTTAAATTTTTAATTTAATAAAAGATTATATAATTCTTTACAAGAAAGCTTCGTAAGCGTCCACAATATACCGTTCTACTCCTATTAGTAAATTTTTTCTAAGCTCAGTTTAAATTAATTATTTA
>CAYGUX010000045.1:0-10600 GCA_964353175.1 uncultured Bdellovibrionales bacterium
AGGCTTAGTCTGAAAAGTTGCGTACTTATAGCGAGTTTTATGTTTTCCTACTGGTCCTTCTCTAAAATTAAAACGAAAAACATTCCTATTCTGGGGCTCTAAGAGAGAATCCAAAGAAACTTCTAAATAACAATCAGCCCCCACCCTCGGAAGTTCAATTTCATAATGAAAATAAAATCGACTAAAGTAGGTATTATTTAATGTAATTAGGCTAGAGGGCATTGATTAAGGCAATTGTTTTTAAGAGTCTATACTAAGAAAGGATGAAGTAGGCTATTGGAAATGTTGAAAAGAAAAGAACTCTCAATAGAGAAATTAGAAAATCTACATCCGATAATCAGAACAAAAACTCATCTTCATCAAAAACATTAAAATCATCCAAACCCCAATCATCTGCAAAAATCTCGTTAAGAACTCCCTTATCGACATCAGACCTATGAAAACTAGGCCCAATAAAAATCAGGATAAACATACCTAAAACAACGGCGAGACTACCTGAAAACAAGGCCCTAGTCTGAAATATGCTAGAAAGACCCCCGAAAGAAGGCTCAGGACGTTTCCTATTGACTCCAGCCAAAACAATACGACTCTCAAAGCCATTCTCAGGCGAAGGAATTTCCATGCCATCAAGCTTTTCTTTTATCCTATCCGTCATAATCTTTTAGCTCCTGTTTAATCTGATCTTTCCCTCTGGATACTAGCGATTCATAAGCCTTAATATTGATTCCCATCGCATTTGCCGCTTCTTTCTGACTCAATCCTGAGTAGTAAAATAACTCAACCGCAACTCTTTGTTTATAGCTAAGAAGCTTAAGAGCATTAAATATTTGTAGTTGTTCTTGCCTCTTTTCAAGTAACCTTTCTGGACCAACCTCAGGATCAGTTGAGCTAAAAGAATCTTCATATTCAATCCCCACTTTTTTTCTTTTATGAGTCAGAGCCTGATTCACTAGAACTCTATAAAACCAACTCTTAAACTCCGTCCCTATTTCCCGCTTCCACTTAGCCCGACCATCTATGAGTTTTAAAAATGCCTCTTGAACAATATCCTCTGCTTCTTCTTTATTTAAAACAATTCTATAAGCAACCCTATAGAAAACCTGCGCATGGCGATTAACAAGGACAGTGAAAGCCTCAGACCTCTCCTCTTCACCTCCATCCATTGCATAAAGCAATTCCCAATCTGCGCTTTCACCGTCAAATCTTGACATGTATTGAGGCTTAATTCCGCATTATTCTATATTTTCGCCAGCACCTTCCTGTCTATCACGCCTCTTTCCTCCTCTACCGCGACCACCCCTATGATGCTTACCTTTTCCACTCATTCGTTTTTCAACAAACTCTATCTTCTCATCATCACTCATACTTTTCCACTGAGAATCCATCTTATCGTGCATTTTTTTGAATCTATCATTCACAAGAGCAAGCTTCTCCTGATCTGTCATAGTATTAAACTTTTCCTCTCGCTTTTTTAATCTTTCCGCACGTCTTGTCTCAATAGCGGCAAGCTTCTCTTCCTTACTCATGCTCTGCCATTTTTCTTTTAGGTCCTTGAAATTATCTCCTCTCTCCCCACCACCATCAAAGTTCCCACCATGATGCCCCCCCATAGGGCCGTCAAATCCACCTTCTTCCTGAGGTTGAGCATATAAGGACTGTGAAGATAAAAGAATGAAAGCCGACAAGGCTAAGGGTTTAATAAATCTCATAAAAAGCTCCAATTGTTTAGGTTCTGTAATTGATACTAATGTTAATACGCATTATGGCAAGAAAAACCTGCAAAAAAGTTTTTTAGGGGAGTACCAACCGCAAAGACGCAAAAGACGCAAAGTCGGCGCAAAGTGGGAATTGGGGTGGGGGTCTTTGTTTAAGGTTGTGGCTTTAAATTGAGTAGAGTTTTTTTCACGGTACTTACCCCCTACTTCTTCTTTGCGAAAGCTTGGCGTCCTTTGCGCCTTTGCGGTTAAATCCTCCCTATTTAACTTGACCCCCACTCGCCCCGCTCCGCATCAACAAACCCCTGCCTACCCAAAGCAACAAAAGTATTCCCCAAACGATGACCAAAATCACCAGTCTTTAAAATTGGAAACAAATTCCCAGCACTCGCTTCTAAAACTAAATCCTCAAACCAAACTCTCTCTCCACTCAAATCAAATTGTCCCTCACGATCAAAAGCATAAAAATCCCCTAGGACCAAACCGGAGATTCTATCAAATACCCCCACAGTCCGATAATGAGCCAGAACCGTAATCGCTTCTTCAATATTTGTACTCAAACCCTCTAAAATCAATATCGCCCCATCTAAATTGGGCAAATACGGAGTGCCGAATAGTTTTCGAAAACATTGCAAATTTCCACCTACAATATGCCCCTCAGCACGACCTTCTCTGATCATTTTTCTAGGACCCTGCTGAGGCACAGCGCCACCGATACCTAGACACAGCACCCTCTCAAATTCACATAAGGTATAATCAGAATTCAAATACCAGTTTTCATTTAGCAACTTGGGATCTGAACCATGATAGGTAACAAGGCCTGACTTCGCTAAGATTGCATTCAGCAAAACAGTCACATCACTAAGCCCAAGAATGACTTTTGGATATTTAGTAAAAAGGGAAAAATCCAGAAACGGTAAAAGCTGATTAGAGGTATCTCCCCCTTGAGAGAACCAAATAGCGCTAACTTCCGGATCTCTTAGCATAGCATGAAAGTCATCCACCCGCTCTTCTATAGTACCCGCAGATACCCCATACTTATCATTGGTCCAAAGATACTTTCCCTCTTTTACCATAAAACCAAGCTCCTGAATTTTCAAGATTCCATCCCGAACCCAACTGCGCCTATCATCTTGAAGATAATGAGAAGGAGTGATAAGACCAATCGTGTCGCCTTTTTTTAAAAGTTTGGGGGATATAGTATTCATAAAGTAAAATCTTTATAGTAGATTTAGCATGAATGGAATCTTAAAATAACTTAAGCCTCATAAGGTAACAAAGTTAAACATATAAGAATGGAAGATAGCAAGAACAATAGATGGTTTATCGCGGTAGATAAATTTGACGATAGTCACTCCTTCTTTGATAAATACAAGGAAGACACTGGCCTTACTCAACTTAAAAGAGTGATTTCCTTAGATTCATTGCTCTGTACACCTATAATTTCAACCAATAATTTTTCGGATGAAGATTGGACCCATAGCGTGCACGCTGATTATTACTGTGATTTTTTTACTGATTTAGATTATTTAATTCGTAGAGTTCAAGATAAAAATAACTTCAATATTCTATCCGTAATACTCTCTCCAGAAATTGAATTATCAAATGCTTTCGATAACCCAAATTTTGTATTCTGTGGCTATGATTTAGTTGAGGAGGGATTGGGGAACAGTGCATTAACAAATTGCGGAGGCTTTCCAAGGGCCTTTGAAAATGCGGAACTAAATCAAAACGGTTTACTTCAGACTCACAAAAGGGCCATAGAAGTTCAAGATGCATTAAAAAATCATTACCCAGATGAGGACCACGCTTTCTGTGACCTCTGGGCAATTTGGTGCAAGAAATAATCTTTAAAAAGTGCAGATGATGTTATTAACAAACTTCAAAATTGGAACCGCCACCCAAGATGACCTGAGTGCAATGTTAAACGTTGAACAATCTGCCTTCCCTGAGCATAGATGGGCTTCAAAGGAGACCTTAAAGCTACGTATGGAGCTTTTTCCTGAGGGTAATTTAGTTGCCATTGCAAATAAAGAAGTTGTAGGTTTTTCTAATGGATTTCCAATAGAAGATTTAAGAACACAGGAACAATTAGACCCAGTTGATATAAAACTTTTTATGCAAGGTGGTAATAATTGGTTAATTCGTAATGTTGCTGTAATGCCTAAAATACAAGGCATTGGTATCGGTGAGAAATTAGTACTGGAGCAAGTAAAGCGCGCTAAAAACAACAATTCCCAATTTATCCGACTTACTGCTACTCCCAATTTGGATAATTTCTATTCGCGTTTAGGTTTTCTAAAAATTCGAGAAGCAGAAGTTTTTCACGGCATTAGGCAGGCTCTTTGGGAAATGCAGTTAGAAAACTAACGTGTAGCTAATCACACAGAAAAATCTATTTGGGAATTTTAACCGCAAAGGGAAAACCAGAGCGCAAAGCATTCGCAAAGGGGGAGGGTGGAAATGAAATTTGACTAGTTCCGCCAAATAAGCCTTAATCTACTTTTAAGATATTTCATACTGACTGGAGAATATTATGGTTTCCGTTGAAGCAACTAAGGATTGGAAATTGGCCCACGCTGGAGGCATCATTGGCCTTTTAGAAATATCAGGCGTCGATAATAAAACTAAATCTCCTGAGCTAGATCAGAAAAAAAGAGAAGTCGAATCTAGGCTAAGAGAAAAATACACAGGATTTACAAGACCTGATTTTATGTCTCTCCCAATAATGAAAGAATACGAAGCCTACTATAAACGCTTCGATAAAACCTATCACGTACAACTTCAAGTAGAGTCTATAGTTAATAAAGGCAAAAGTTTACCAAATATCTCTACTCTTGTTGATTCTAATTTTGTAGCAGAAGTTGAGACTCTAATTCTAACCGCAGGTCATGACGTAGAGAAGCTAAGCGCACCAATTGTAATAGACGTATCTAAAGAGGGTGATGAAATAATTCAAATGAACGGAACCTCAAGAGTTATGCGCGTCGGTGATATGATCATGAGAGACTCGGGAGGTGTTTCATGTTCTATAATTTATGGACAAGATAATCGGTCTGCAATCTCGGCATCTACAACTCATGCATTATACGTAGCATATGCGCCACCTGGGATTGGGGCGGATTCTGTGATGCGACAGTTAGAAGGGATTAAGGAGAATGTAAAGCTTGTTTGTCCTAAGGTTGTAGTTGAGCAGATTAGGATTATGGAAACTGAGTAGAGATATCGCAAGAAAGGTGCGGAGCTACTCAAATAGTCTGAACCCCCTCATCTAGCAACAAAACTCGTAGCCCCCAACCAAGAAATATCAAAAACGGCCTTCATAGTAGACGAAACACTCCGACTCTCGATCAATATCGCAATGCTTTCGTCTCTGGATAAAGACATGAACGCAACTTTATTTCCGTAAATAGCGATTTCGTTTTGAAAAGGAAACTGGTGAGGGTCGATGAAAAGAATCTCCAATAAATCTCTTTCGGCAGCTTGTTTTAGGAATTCATTATCGATTGTTAATTCAGGCGGAAGGCGAGGGGAGAGGAATCTTGTCTTAATATTGCGCTCTAGTTTCAACTTTGTGTATCGCTCAAGCAAGTCAGGAAATAAAGTCAGCATAAGGCTTAAATTGGTATAGCCAAGAATCTCCCCATCAGCCTCTAAGGTATCCTCAAGGATAGCCTCCAAGCCGGCGAGCCCCTCAAAAAATTTTATCTTAGGCTTCTTAGCAAGAGTATTTTGAATTGAAGCAAGCTCGGGGAGTAAGGCTTGAGCAGTCTCTAGACGCTGAGAGGCTTGACTGATGAGTTTTTCAGGAGGTTCTGGATTGAAGAAAAGACTCTTTCGTTTCTCTACCTTGCTCGCTAGTCCCTTTGATACCAAGTTACCTAAGGTGTGATAGCAGGTCGCACGATGTTTGCCAGCCTTCTTAGCAATTTGGCTGACATGCCCCCCTCCAAGCTCTAAAAGGGAAATATATACCCTCGCTTCATCAGCAGATAATCCCAGAGCTTCAAGCTGATGAATCATATGTAATCCTCTACATTAACTAGTTGAAAGAACTAAGCAATTAACAACATCAAGACAATTTAGCTGTTAACTCTAGATACTTAGACTCTACTACTGTTGTTGAAATCTTTCAACAAGAATTCACGCGGTCCCATTGAGGTATTTCAGATTATCGCATACAAGCATCAAAGTAGTATGAAACGAAGGGCAACAATATGGAAAGCAAAGTAGTCATGACAAACACAACTCTTAAGAGCTCTTTGAATAGAAATTGGCCAATAAAGTGGTTTGCCTTAGTTGCCTTACTATTGCTTGCTAGCAAAGTCCCTATCCACATCGGGGACAAGGCAACCGAAGGCTCGAATAAGTCCCACCTAATTGTAGCTCAAGAAGAATCTTCTTTTGACCGCATTCGCTCTACTCGAATCCTTAGAGCAGGATACTCTGTGTTTAAACCATATACGATAGAAACCTTTAAAAGTGACAAATCTAAACCCCAAGTAACAGGATTCTCCGCCGACTTAATCACTGAAATTGCTGCGCGACAAACACCACCCTGGAAAGTTGAATGGCATAAGATCAGCTGGGAAAGTCTATTAGCAGACATGGAATCAGGAAGATTCGACGTGCTGGTAGATCCTGTCTACCAAACAATTCCAAGGGCAGCTCAGTTTACAATGAGCAAACCATATTCTTATTTTGGAGTGGCCATAGCTCTGGTACGTATAGACGAAACACGGTTCACGACGTTTACCGACCTAGACCGCGACGATATAAGGATTTCACTTGCAGATGGCTGGACATCTACTGAGTTTGCCTTAGCTCATCTAAAAAAACCGAAATTCAATATCATTCCCGTTGGTGATGATCCATTCGTCCAATTTCAGGATGTAACAAGCGGTAGAACAGATGTAGCTTTGCAAGATGTTCCCACTGTAATTCAGTTTGTCAGAGCCCACGTAGACTCAGTAAAGGCGCTATGGATTGACTATCCTCCTACAACTGTTGGCGGAGGATTCATCATGCGTCGCGGAGAGACAGCACTAAAGGAGTTTCTTGATACCTGCATCAACATTCTTGAAACCGATGGGACAATCGAGCACCTAGACCAAAAATGGCAGACCTTAGGCGAGTTCGTCAGACAGCCACGCATACCAGGCAGCGGACTATCGCCAACGAGGGACTCAAAGACCAAGAAAAAAGAGCCTAAATAATGGCATATCATTGGGACTTTCAGCCTATTTGGTCATATCGCGAAGCATTCTTTGCAAGTACGATAGTAACCTTGGAGCTATCACTGCTTGCATCAATCGTAGGCACGATTGTCGGATCCCTCATCGCTGTCCTTTGGCGACATTGCGAATGGCTTCCTGCAAACTGCTTACAGTTAATCTTAGATCTTCTACGAGCCGTGCCAACGCTTGTACTGATATTTCTGTTCTACTATTTTCCCTACCGCGAAGCTCTAGGTATAGCAGGCCCCAGCGCCTTTAGTGCAAGCTTTCTTGCATTAACAGTAGCACAAGCAGCTTATAGTGCCGATCTAGTACGTTGGGCATGGCAAAGAGTACCGAAGGAACATACTCAGGGCCTTGAAGCAATCGGCTTTACCCCACTGGATGTCTCCCTGCATGCAGTATTCCCTTGGGTTCTTCGCGAAACTTTACCCGGACACCTAGCTTTGTACATCGGCAACGTCAAGCTCTCAAGCCTTTCTTCAAGCATCGGAGTACATGACGTAGTCTACGTGGCAAAGATAGCTTCCGCACAAAGTTTCCGCTCACTAGAAGCCTGGTTGGTCGTGGCGTCTATTTACAGCGCACTCATATTGCCTCTGTCTTGGGCTCATACCCGATTAAAAAATTCAATGTGGTTAAAATGCAACTAATCCTTGAAGCAAACAATCTTAGAGCCTGCTACTCAGATGGCACAAGCCCGCTTCGTGGAGCATCCCTAGCGATTGCCCCGGGTGAGAGGGTGGCGATACTGGGTAAAAGCGGAGTAGGGAAGAGTACGCTCTTAAGAACTCTTGTCGGACTAGAGCCATTCGCAGAAGGGATTGTAAAGTACAAAGGTCAGACTGTACTTGGTGCAAATTCAAATACCATAGAACCCCACTTACTAAGGCGAGAGATCATGCTCGTATTACAATCACCTTCCCTCTTGCCACATCTAACAGGGCGACAAAATATTGCGATTGCAATGAAAGCTGTAAGAGGCGCTAAAAAAATAGAAATTGAAAGAATGATAAACATTCTTAGCCAAGAACTTAGTATCGACTACGTCCTCGATCGCTACCCCAGTCAAATGTCAGGCGGAGAGCTACAACGCATGCAACTAGCCCGAGCACTAGCACTAGAACCACCAGTCCTATTGCTCGATGAAGTTACAGCCAATCTTGATTCGACTACTAGCCGATCAATAGTCCGCGAGCTTCGATCAAGCAGTAGAGTTCTCCACGGAGAACAGACTATTCTGTTTGTCACCCATGATTTAGAATTCGCCTCTGAGCTAGCAACAAGAACTCTCTACTTGGAAGACGGATTAGTTACGGCTTAGTTTTAGACTAGGCGACTCATATCATACATGCTAAATCTCCATCACATTTCTCTCCCATTAATTAATATAGTCGATGACTAATTCAACTTGTCAGCACTGCAATGAACCCTTCAATACTAGCACTCTAGCTATAGAGCTTCGTGCAGAGCTTGGAAAATGTTTTGATGAGGAACACGGTTCTCTACCCGCTCCACGACTGTGCCCAGAGTGTCGCTACCAGAGACGCCTAGCGAATCGAAATGAGTGGATGATGTATCACCGTAAATGCACGGCTACAGGCCGACAAATTATCGCTATTTACCCTCCTGACAGTAGAGTCCCAGTATATGACAGCAAATATTGGTGGAGCACAGCATGGGACCCACTAGATTATGGTCAGGAGATAGATTTTAGCAAGCCCTTTTTCGAGCAATACGCCGCACTTCGTCAGAGAGTTCCACGTCTCTGTATCACTAACTCTCAGAGTGAAAATTCTATCTACACCAACCAATCATCTCACAATAAGGATTGTTCGATGATCGTCGCCAGTAATCACAATCGACTTTGTTTTTACGGAAACTGGTTTCAACATTGCAATAACTGCATGGACTCATATTCCCTAGAAAGATCCGAGAACTGTTATGAGTGTACACAGTGTCGTGATCTAAGCCGATGCGCCTACCTTTCGCATTGCTCATCCTGCAAGGACTCTTGGTTTTGTTCAGATTGCCACGATTCGGAGTTTCTCTTCGGTTGTCATGGATTAGAGGGCAAGCGCTTTTGTTTATTCAACCAACAAGTCACAGAAGAAGAATGGCGTGAATATGTTGAGAGTCGCGAATATACTGCGGTCAGTATAAAAGAGGCGATATCAGCAAAGACCAAGCTAGCACTTGCATCCCCTTTTCCGCAGTACTATGGACATGCCTCACGAAATGTTAGTGGAGACAATCTAGAAAATTGCCGTTCTACATATAACGCCTTTAACTGTCGAGATTGCCTAGACCTAGATGCCGCACAAGATGCTTGGCAATCAAGGCGCGGTTTTGACCAAACAGAGACTCTAGACATAGAACTATCAGGAGAACTAGAAGGCTGTGCCTATACCTCTAAATCATTTGCATTAAGTAAGTCTTGGAACATCACGCGCTCACTCTATTCTGAACTTTGCTTTGATTGTAATAATGTCTTCGGATCAATTGCATTACGTAATAAACAATTTTGTATACTTAACCTTGAGTACTCTGAGGTAGAATACCTTAAATTACGTAAGCGGCTTATTAAACACCTAGTTGAGACTAATGAGTGGGGAGAATTTTTTCCGGAACGTATTAGTTTATTTGGTTATAATGAAACTGTGGCTCAAGAATATTTACCCCTGGAGGCTAATGATGTGATGGCCAAGGGTTGGCGCTGGTTTAATGCACCAGATAAGAGTAAGGAATATTTCGGGGCTAAGACCCATATCCCAGCTACTATCAGCAATACTAGCGATGATTTATCACAAAAGATTCTGCTTTGCAGTCAAACCAATCAACCATATCGCATTCTAAAAGAAGAGCTAGATTTCTACCGCAAAATGAAACTTCCTATTCCCACTATCTGTCCCGATGCCCGCCGAGCCAATCGGCTAGCCCAAAGAAATCCCCGCAAACTCTGGCCCCGTCGCTGTCAAAATGAAAACGATTGGGGCAAACGCTGCGAGGTTCAATTTGAATCAAGCATCTCGCCTGATCGACCAGAAAGAGTTTTTTGTTTGGATTGTTATCAGCGGAATTTGTAGGGAAAGAAGGAAAGCATTTGATGATAAAGACCCTACCCCACTCCGCACAAAAGAGGCTGTCCCCCCGACCTGCTTTCCCTTGTAGCAACCATAAAGCCACCGCGCACTTTGGAACTCCGATTGCCTTTGGCTCCACCTCCCACTAAGCACATCCGCCAGCCAGCAAACGGATTTCCAAAGCTGCGCCCCCACAACCTAGCCCCTTGCTATCTGCGGGAAAGTAGGTCGGGGGGACAGCCTCTTTTGTCTCTTCTTATTTTCGTTATTTTAGTTTGTAATCGAGAACAGTTAGGTCCAGCTTGAATTAGTATTATCGAGTTTTTATTAATTTCCTAAAATATACTGCTGATTCTTCATAGCCCGCTTTCTTATAAAAGTTTTCTGCCCTTCTTGTTGCTAGGGCAATTAATTTTGATTTTGTATCTTTAGCTGAGCTTTCAATTTCCTTCATAAGCTTTTGTCCGACACCGAGGGATCGATAGTTCTCATCAACCATGATTTCTTCTATAATATGACCGTAAGCTGTTCAAGCTATTCTATAAATCAGCCTGGGAGGCGTGGA
>CAYGUX010000046.1:0-10357 GCA_964353175.1 uncultured Bdellovibrionales bacterium
TGTTAGGATATTTATGTCAAAAAAGTATTGTATTCGAAACATACTTGCAAGAATAGGTGGGGGATTAGGCCTTTTGCTCCTTAACTTACAACTGAATCTCGAATCGTTTTAAAAACAAAATTTGCCCCTTCCCGAGCGGAGTTAGCGTCTTCTTCCGCATAGAAATCGCTTGGAGTTAAATCTTCCATTCCATAAAAAGCCAACTCTCTATCCCGTCTCAAAGATTTAGAAATGGAAACGAGTTTTTTTAAGTTAGCGAGAGCTGGCCCTTTTATTAATTCTTTATTGTCTAGTAGGGTAGCGCTTACGTCGTGGATCCTAGGAACTTCTATGTTTATGCTTCTAAGGTATGCTTTTAGGGTAAGCTCAACAATCTCCTGGGCCTCCCTTACAACATTGGCCCAGCTATTTTTTTTGAAGAGTAGGTCGAGTGTGTCCAATCTATCTTCGGCACGTTTTAAGTAATCTTCTATTAGGGATGAATTTTTCATATTTGATCCTCGGTGAGATTCCTTAACCAGTAAGGATGTCCATGTGTCTCTTTCCTAGTAAAATATCCATTTGCAACTGCTAAGCGAATATTTTGCATAGTATATTCAATTTTAGGACTAGCCTTCCATATTACAATACCGCTGATGGCAACTTCAAGCCATAGGCTATGAATATTATCTATGTCTTTTGGTATCGAGACGAAGTGAGGAGACAATTCTTTTCCGAGGGAAATTTGTGTACTGATTCTATCCGCGACTTCCTCGTCCCAAGTGTGATAGAGAGATCTGTTAATTTTACTGTTCTCAGAGAGAACAAGTAGGACATCAAGGTCTGAATTTTTAGTATCATGCCCGGTAGCTACGGAACCAAAAATTATGAGGGCTTCCAAGTTCTCAGCGAATGAAGATCTTCTAATAATATCAACAAGTTCATTTTTATTATATTCGCCATGAATTCCAGATAGGTCTTTGTCGATCAATGACCCTAGGAACTTATTAACTGATTCACCCGCCTCAGCAGCCTTGTTCTGAAGTTTTTTTAGTTGGTCTGAGGGTAGGCGAAGAAGAAAGCTTTGTTTCATGTCGAGATGATATCATGATATCGTTCTAGACTGCAAGAAATTCTTCATTCTAACTTAGGATCAAATAGTAGGATCAAAGATCAAATAGTAGCCTACCTACTATCCTAAGTGCCTCATATTAATATGAAAATTGCGATATTTTAGGGGGTCTGCGCAGATTCTGGCATTTGAATAGCCGTAATTTTCGACTCTTTGAAACCATGTAGCCCAATTTTACATCATAAATTTGTATATTAATCACTTTCATAGAGGTTCAGTTACGATGGCATCTAAAGTAAATACCGACGAAAGAAAGATGGAATTCTTTTTAAAGGCATTAGTTGAAACTGCTGGTTTGCAGTTGCTTTGGACTCGTTGGGCGGATGAGGACGATGTAAATAACTATGAATGGCAGATTAAGATGGAAGTTTTAACGGAATTGTTAGATAAGAAAATGGCTAGGCGAGATAAGCTTCTAGGGGAGCTAAAAGAGCATTTTCCAGATATCGTTAATTTTGATTGGGCTCAAATTTCTCACTAATTAAGTCTTTCTAATTGCCCTAACTCTCGGAATTATATAAAAGTAGGTATATTTTAATCCATATAGAGAGTTCCTAAATTATGTCTCATTCTTCTCATAACACATTATCTAAAGATGAGTGTTCCTCATGGAGCAAGACTCAAAGCTGGGCCGTTGTTTGGTTCGTATTCGTAATAATGCTAGCACCACTTTTTGTTAAATCATTGGCGCACATTGATAATTGGCTTTATCAGAGCAACGGTGAGGTGAATGTAGCTGGCGTTAAATTTTTAGATTACGATAAATATAGAGATAATCGTAAAGCTAGTTTTGGAATAAAGTCTGAACATCCAGACTCGAGAGCAAATGGTAGTTTGAAGTCTGCCGTGGATGCGTTATAAAAAATCTTTTTAATGTCCTTTTCAATACCCAATAATTTCCACGCGCTTTATAGTGAAGAGGATATACGGGCTGGGATATTAGAGATCGCTCCCAAGATAGAATCTTGGATTCTTGAGCAAAAGACAGTTACCGGTAAAGAGCCAATTGCTCTCTGTGTTTTGCGGGGTGCAGTCTATTTTTTTTCAGATCTCACGCGCGCAGTTAATCAGAGCGTTTCCATCGAATTCATTCGTTATAGCACCTATGATAAAAATGAGAATAGCCCACTTCCGGACGACAAGCTTCCTGAGTTAAATATCTCCTTGGATTTAGCGGGAAGGTCTGTTTTGATCATAGATGATATTTGCGAATCTGGTCGCTTATTAAGCATTTTAAAAAAAGAATGTTTAGCCATTGGAGCAAGTAGCGTAAAAACTGCTGTTCTAGTTTATCGAGATATTCCACGATCTATGACCACGCCTGATTTTTATTGTTTTAAGATTCAATATGAAGATTGGTTAGTTGGCTATGGTCTCGATGATAAGGATCGATATAGGAATCTTCCCGGAGTTTATAAAATTCAGCAATTAGATGTATAGAGCTTTTAACAAATTATTTCGCTCACGTATAAAGTTCTATGCGCGCTTTTTAAAGTTATTTCTATTTAAGAAGTCGTTTAGAAATAACTTATTTTTAGATGGTCGATTGATAGATGTTGAGGCTTCTGGGAAGGATGTCCGATTATTGTTAAAGCTGAACCCAACTTGGGCCAAAGGCCATTTATTGCTTGGCATATTGTCTTATGAGTCTTATCTAATGACTAAGGATGCCTATTTCTTAGGGGTGCTAGATATAAGTAGTATCGCATTGGAAAAGATTGATTACGACAAGTCAGTGCTTGCAGTATTGAGATTATGTCTAGATTTTTTATTGAAAAATTATTCTAAAATCAATTCTATACCCCTTGATACTGATGTAGTTAAAGAGGATGCTTGGGCTAAAAACTATATCGATGTTCTAAGACTTGAAGTGATCGGGGCATCTTATTTAGCTGAAGAAAAAAGAGAAATTGCTAAAAAGATATTTTCAAAAATTCACCCAGATAAGAGATCGCAAGAAATCAAAGTGGCATTTATGATGTTTGAAGCGGTGGGAACTTAGTTTTTTTCTTTTATCTGAGTTATGAGCATCTTTTCTACGTACTCTCTATCTGCTAGATATGCTGAAAACCTGCCCGGTACGGAAGCTATATTATTATAAGTTTTATTTGCTAATTCTTTTGTCCGATCTGGGAGGGCTTCAATTGGTTTGATTGTTTCATAGCCACTGATACTTAGACCAGCATTTGTGAGCAAGAATAGGGCATACGGAGGGAATATAATGGTGGTGCCAACATTTAGCATTGTTCTTCCTATCCCTGGTCCGTATAACCACCAGTCTTTCATGCCTTCTAATTTTTCATCTACTTTCTTTTCTTTAACCGCTTTCGTGATTTCGCCTATGGAGGGAGGTTTGTCCGTACGCCAGGTGTCTGAATGATAAGTGAGTTGTTCCACAGAAGAATCATTTCGCACAGCGCAAGAACAGTTAAGTATGGTAGAAAATATGATGACTAATAATTTTATTTTCATGGTATGGTATTATTAAGGACTTTAGCCTTTAGGGGAATCTTTATGTGACTTAAAGTAAATGAAAGGCCTTTAGACTGTAGGAATAACAGAAAAAGAATTATGACCAATGTAACCAATGTAGGAAGTGTATTTAGATGGCTACTAGCCTTTTTGGTCGTGTCTATCGCTTCAAGTATCGCTTCAAGTAGCATGGCGCAGAACGGAATCTATTTAGCCAAGCCTAGCGATATTACACTTAAAGGCTCAGTTCGAACTGAAGTTTTGAATACCTCTCTTGGAAAGGTGAATTTACGCTGGCCTAGAGCCTTGGAGGTGTCATTTGGTAGAACTCCTAGTAGAGCAATGGCGGATGCTAGCCGGACTGTTAGTCGGGCTTTGAAGGCTTCAGTGTTCCCCAGCAGGCTACAGTCGATTAGTCAGGAATGGCAGGTGGTATTTATCGGTAAGGAGCTGGAGGCGGGAGAGATTCCTCGTGAGCTAATATCTAATTGTCACCCAGGTTGGATGACTCCTCCTGCGAATATTTATATTGTTGGAGATAGGATTGCGGCGGGATGCAGTAGTAATGCGCAACGTAAATCTGAACTTCTAGCAGATTCTGATCTAACAGGGGTGGTAGTGCATGAACTTGGCCACGCAATTGAAGCTATCTTGCTTACTCAAGGCTTTCAGGGGGACAGAATGCGGGCGGAGGGTTTTGCTACTTGGTTTGAGAGTTATGCCTCAAACTTTTCAAGTTATCTTAATCAAAGGGCTATTAGAAAGAGGAATGCAGAATTGGCCGAGCGAAGCTTCCTTACAAATCCTGATGATTTTTTATTCCAGGGAAGTGCATTTGATTATGCCAGAGCTTCACTATATTTTTCAGCGATCGAGGAGAAGTATGGTTTGTCAGGAATCATAAGATTATATAATCGTATGGAAAAGACAGGAGGGAAATTGATGCCAGCGATTATGGAGGAATTCCATTGGAGTGATAAGGACTTAAATGGGGAAGTTCTTAAAGCTATAAAAAAGTATAAATAACTTCTAGCTTCAATCCTCTTTTGGCTAGAGCTTTTCTAGAATTGTTGTTCTATGTAGGCCTAGATTCTAAAGTATTCTTAATACTAAGTCGTTTCAAATACCATGTGCTAAATAGCATGCTCTTAGGCACATTTTTAAGGAGAAACGTATAATGTTAAGATGGCTTATTCTTTCTAGCTTATTATTAATAAGCGTCAGCGTGTTTTATTTAACGCGAACTACTGAGTGGGGAGTATTTTATAAAAAAGCATCTCATTCGGAGAGATATAACTCACGAGATAGAGCCCACAAGGTATCAGAGAAAATCAACGATATTGAAAATCACATGATAAATCCAAATCCAATGGCAGCTGGCCCTAGAAGTCGAAAAGCCTACTAATAAAAAAGGAGCCTATAAAAGCTCCTTTTTTGTAAACTGAATGTAGATTTTTACTAATCTTCTTCTTCCTCTTCTTCGTCCTCATCCTCTTCTAGCTCATAATCTTCATCATCTAAATCTTCCATTTCATACTCTTCTTCATCCTCGTCCTCTTCAGCTTCTTCGAATGCTGCAGGATCTAGTTCTTCAAGAGATTCAGTAAGATTAGAAAGTACTGCAGCAAAACCTGCCGTACTAAAATCAGTTTCTTCGATTGCACTTTCAATGCTTGTTTCAAGAGCTTCGATTATAGAGTGAGAGAATGCATCTTCATCATCTCCCACCTTTTCCGAAATTTCTTCTTCAAGTTCAGTATAAGCTTCAATTAAATTCTGAATAGCTTCATCTAATTTTTTAAATGAACTGACCATAAGTTTGGCTAACTCCTTTTATCTTTGCAACGTAGTTTGATGGATATGGTATTTCTACCAATTCTATTAGTATAACTCGGCTGGATACGCTAGCCTTAAAAAAGTAGCAAGTGATTAAGGTGGAAAAAATAAATATTTTTTACTCAGACCTATTTAATCTAGTGCATGCTTTGTCCCTAGCATATAGAATGGCTTTACATTACGGTATTATTTAGTTGAATTTCCCCATAAGTTTATGCATCTAAATAACTGTTTAAACGAGGATTGAGAGTCTAATCAAAGTTATTAAATATTAAGATATTCCAACATGTTAAGGGACAATATTATCAAAGCGAAATTAAATTTTAAGTGCAATTTAGCCAGATATTTAGCTAGTTTATTACTCTTAACTGCATCGTGTAGTACCATTGGTGGCTCAGCTCATAAAAAGACAGCTAATAGAGATGTATCTTCTGAGGTACTTGATGGTTTTGATGCGAAAAGACTTGGGAGTATATTCTTACTTCCAGTATTAGTAGAAGACATTGGTGCGCAAAGTTTTGGCGTACCCAGTGTCCAAGCAACAGACTCATTAACTACAGCTCTTGAGGTTTACACCCAGATAGAAATATTGGGTGGAGTGGGCAGTAAGGATAAGATCAATGGTTTCTCAGCTGGGGATAAAAATGAATCATCCTATGAACTATCTCAACTAGGTACATCAACAGAAAGGCTTTTTAAAATTGCTCAAGAAGTTTCCAAGGAGCAGGGTAATATTCCAGTATTGTTTTGTTTACTTCAAAAATCAAAAGAGCGCACAGGTAGTGGACTAGGAGCGGAAGTTCCTGCTCAAGCTAAATATCGAATGTGGCTATATGATGGGAAGGCTGAGAAGATCGTTTGGACGTCTGCCTATCGAACTAAGGAGCAGGCTGTTACTGAGAACTTATTTTCATTGGGGTCTTCGCAGGGAGTCTCATTTAGTCCATTGAATGATTTGATCACTTCTGGATTTAGAGGGTCTGCAAAGAGCTTAGATAAAATATTAAGAATTAAAAGAACTCGCTAGAAGTTAATGGCAGGACGAACAAGAATAGACAAACAAAAGCTACCGAGAAAGAAAGTAGTAAAAAAAGACGAAGTACAAGAAGATAATTCTGAGGGTACAGGTATTCTGAGGGAAGGCTTATCGATATCACTCATAGGTTTGTCTATATTCGTAGGTTTATCCCTATTGTCATTTTTAACTGCTCCTCAAGAACAATATGCAAGTCCTTCAAAGAATATGATGGGGCGTTTAGGCTTTGTGCTTGCTAGTAAAAGTTATGATTATTTAGGATATTGTAGCTTTTCTATTATAGGAATAGCACTACTACTTTCTGCCTTGGCTTGGAGGGATAGTGGTGAGAAAACTATAGACATGCCTAGGGTCTTATTCCTCTCTAGTTTTATAGTTTTGTTGATTCTATTTTTTGCGGTTTTGTCTAGTAGTCTGTTTGGTTACGAAGGGGGCGGATATTTAGGATCTAACATTGCGTTGAAGTTGAGTGGAATTCTTAATAAGGCAGGGACAATATTATTGAGCGTAGCTCTTATTGCAATTTCCTTGGCAGCAATTATTAATCTTCGTGTTAAACACTATGTGCGAGGCGTCTTGTTGTTGTGGAGTGGCGCACAGAAAACTGCAAAAGAAGGGGGTACGGTCATTCGAAAAGGGATGTCCATCGGCGGAGCAGTTTTGGAGAAAGCGCCAAGTGTGCTCGGGGGTAGATTTCGGACTGGAGAAGAGGATGAAGAAGAGGAAGAGTTCGTTCTTGATTCTAGGCCAAGAAGAGCTAGAAGAGCAAAAAAGATTAAGAAGGTTTTAGATGAGGATTTGGATTTTTCAGATGAAGAGGATGAAGATGAGTATGAGGAGGACGAAGATGATGAGGTAGATGAGGACTTAGAGGAGGATGTGGAAGAAGAGGAAGAGGATGCTCCCCCCTTAATCTCTAGAGGAGAGAGAAGAAGTCCTAAGGCTAAAAGGGCAATAGTCGCTAATAAAAAAAAATCAGAGGGCAAGCCTAGTAGAGTTGGAGAAAAGAATACCAACACTAGTTCTACGCGCGACTATGGTGATTATCAATTGCCACCGAGGGAGATTTTAGTTGGTTTAGAGGGTGCTAGTTTAGATGGTCCAAAGGATGATGAATTAATTGAAAATAGTAAAAAACTTGAACAGGCACTTAGGAACTTTAAATTAGGTGGGCGAGTGGTAGAAGTCCATCCTGGACCAATTGTTACTCTATACCAATTCGAACCTGCGGCTGGAATAAAAGTTCAGAGGATAATTAATTTAGCAGATGATCTAGCCTTAGCTTTAAAGGTCGAGAGTGTGAGAGTTTATGCCCCAGTTCCTGGAAAGGGGACGATAGGGATAGAAGTGCCAAATGCCGTTAGAGAGATTGTAAGACTAAGGGATATAGTTGATAGCGAAGATTATCAGACTAAAAATTTTGCACTTTCATTGGCGCTTGGTAAGGATACCTACGGTAATGCATTTATTGCAGATTTAGCTAAGATGCCTCATTTATTGATAGCGGGTGCTACTGGTACTGGTAAGTCAGTATGTATCAATTCGTTGTTGATGAGTTTACTTTATCGATCAAGCCCACAGGATTTAAGACTAATATTAATTGATCCTAAGATGCTTGAACTAAGTATCTATGAAGGTATTCCACATCTATTGTCGCCAGTCATCACCAACCCTAAGCGAGCAAAGGGTGTCCTTTATTGGGCTGTAGAAGAGATGGAGAGACGGTATAACCTGATGAAGGATCTCGGGGTGAGGGATGTTTCGATGTATAATCGAATGATTGAAAAAGACGGAGAGAATGAGGGGGCTGAGATTAAGAAAAAGAAAAAAGATGCTTTAATTAAATTAGAAGAGAAGGATGTTGTATCCACAACAGCCGCTAAAGCTTTAGTAGAGAGAGACATTAGTGACGATTCTGATGAGAGACTTGCTTATGCTGGGCTTTCTACTATGCCAAGAATAGTGATCGTCGTAGATGAGTTAGCCGATCTTATGTTGACTGTTGGTAAGGAGATAGAAGAGTTACTTACAAGACTTGCGCAAAAAGCAAGAGCATCAGGGATACACTTAATTCTTGCTACTCAGCGGCCAAGTGTAAACGTGATTACTGGTCTTATTAAGGCTAACTTCCCAGCTAGGATTTCATTTAAGGTGACAAGTAAAATTGATGCTAGAACTATTTTAGATGTATCAGGATCTGAGAGACTATTAGGCCAAGGTGATATGTTGTTTCTAAGTCCTGTCATTGGGCGAATGAAACGTCTTCACTCGCCTTTCGTTTCTGATCAGGAAGTTCACGATGCCGTGCATTGGATAAGAGAACAGGGTGAGCCTGATTATGATCCTAGGATAGAGAAGACCTTAAATCTACTTGAAGAACAAGAGAAGGCTCAAAACAACCCTACAGAGGGTATGAACATGGATGGGGAAGAATATGACCCATTGTATGATCAGGCCGTGAATATGGTTATTGAAAAGGGCCATGCATCAACATCCATGGTGCAAAGAGTTTTTAGAATTGGCTACAACAGGGCGGCTAGAATTTTAGAAACTATGGAGCGAGAGGGAGTCGTTGGACCTGCTGATGGTGCTAAGCCACGGGAAATCTTACTTGGCGATCATAATTTAATTTAAAAATTCCTCCCTGGAATGAATATCCTAGCTTGGTGGAGCTCTCTGCTTTAGGAAGTTTAAATTAATGGATTACTTATATTTAGTGGGCGCTCCATTCTTTATGATCTTAAGTCCATAAGTAATTTTATCGCTCAGAATATCTCCATTCTTGTCAAATGAATATTCATCAAAAATTCCTGTAAATTTTGTTTTATATAGGTAGTCTTTAATGTTTTCTTTGGAAAGTATTGCTTCGTGTAGAGTGTTAAAAGCAAGGTAACTAAAAGTAATAAAATGCTCTCCGCTTTTAGCAGAACCGAATCGATCTGTGAATTCTCGATATATCTTTAGGCCATTTTCATTGAGAGTATCTTCATTAAAAGGAACATCCGCAAAAACTATTCCGTCAGCCTTATTGCCAAAGGCATCTAGGAAAGAAAGGGCACTAGGTTGGAATGTTCCATAAACAGGTATGTTCCAGTTCATAGATCTTAGTTGTTTGTATATAGTGATATAGGTAGGATCTCCTTGTGGGTTTATGAATATTGCCTCACTACCTTTAGCTTTCAGTCTTAGTAGAGTTGATCTGAAATCAGCGGTTTGTGGGAGAAAGTTTTCATTAATGACTTTTAATGAGGTGGATTCTGCTGACTGAATAAGTGCATCAGTCAATCCTTGGCAGTATGCTGTTTCTTCAGTAAGGACCCCTACCTTTTTAAATTTTGTACGCATATCTTCTGCAAGTTTTTGCCCGGCTATGTTTAAGCTCGGTTTAGTTCTAAAGATGTAGTCACCAGCATTAGAAATTAAAGGAGCTCCGGTGCCAGAGGCTATTACTATCACTCCTGCTTTTTCATAAATCGGGGCAGAAGCTAAAACTGTTCCGCTACAGCCAAATCCAAGCACATATTTTACTTGATCTATATCTACTAACTTGTGTGCTATGGTAACAGCTTCTTTATCCAAACACTGATCATCTTCGATGATTAGTTCATAAGCGTTATTTGCAATTTTTTCGTTTGCAAAGACTAGAGCGTTTTTTATGTCGGTACCATAACTAGCAGCTACGCCACTAAGAGGTACAGATACGCCGATTTTGATTTTTTCTTGAGATTGGGCAGATGTGGTTAGGGCTAGAAGGATTAAAATATGAGAGGTGAGTAATCTGCTAAAAATATTCATAGGCTTGTTTGGAGAGTGAACTTAGTGTGGATTGCTGGTTTGAATGTAAACCCTATCCCATGTGTCTGTGTAGATCAAGCAGTTTTTGAGGTTGAAAAGTAGGGGCT
>CAYGUX010000047.1:0-9867 GCA_964353175.1 uncultured Bdellovibrionales bacterium
GATTTGTACTAGTGATTCAACTGCACCTAGGCTTTCTGCTAGGGTTATGACTTTAAAGCTAGAAACAAATTTATTTAACTCCTTATCATTTAAGTTGAATTCAACACTAACCATCCCACTAAAGCCTTTCATCTGCTTTTTTGCTATCTCATGTTGCGGGTGACTTTCAAGTCCAGGATAGAGTACGCGGGATACTTTTTTATGGGACTCTAAGTGTTTAGCAAAAGCGAGTGCATTCTTTTCATGTTGAGCCATTCTTAATGGTAATGTTTTTAAGCCTCTACGAAGAAGAAACATACTCATAGGATCAAGATGAACACCCAAGGATTTTCTAGCGAAATCTGTCCTTTCACGGATATTAATGTCATTCGTCATAACCGCCCCACCCACAATATCTGAATGTCCTCCAAGATATTTAGAAGCGCTATGGAGTACCGCATCAAATCCCAGGGAGAGTGGATTCTGAAAGATAGGAGTAGCAAAAGTATTATCCATCACACTAAGTACAGAATACTTTTTAGCTAGTGCACTTAAAGCAGAGAGATCATAAATTTGAAGCATTGGATTAGTTGGAGATTCAGCATAAAGCATCTTTGCTCCATTCTTTAGTGCATCTTCTACCTTATTGAGATCTGTCATATCTACTTGGATGAAATTAACTCCAAAGGTTCCAAATATTTGCACAAACACTCGATAAGTTCCACCATAAAGGTCCGTAGGAATGATCACCGTATCGCCTGCTTTAAAAAGCGTAGCAATAGTTGTAATGGCTCCCACACCTGAAGATACAACAGTCGCATATTTCGCTCCTTCTAAGGCGGCAAGTGCTTCCTCTAAAGGATAGAAGTTCGGATTCATTGACCTACCATAGTCATATTGAAATTCACCTGGCGAAGCCTGTGCATAAACTGAGCACTGATAAATAGGGTCAAGAATAGCACCCGTAATAGCGTTAGGTTTATTGCCCGAGTGAATTGCTAAGGTTTGAAGCCCTAAAGAAGTATTCTGAGAGTCATTTTTCATCAAAAAAGCCTTTATATTTAGATGAAGCATATATGTTGAACTTAATTTGGATTTTAGTCTTTTTTAAGTAGGAAGTCGAGATCAGTAAAATAAGAAAGCAGAAGTTACAACCTAAGCACAGTACTGCCTAAAATAAGTATTAGGTTAAGTGAATGAAGATGGCAAAAATCTAATAGCCTCAGTGAGGCAGAATAGAAAGATTAAGGTGTAAAAATTAAAAAAGTCGGCCAAGGGTGTAAAACCTTAATGAAAACCTCAATAGAGAGAATTCGGGCCGACTTTTTTGCATTACTTCCTTCTTCATTTTCTTAGAAAGTAAATGCCCATGATAGAGAATCCTACCATGGTTAGACACACCAGAGTGGCCGCTTTAACCCACTCCCAGTTGCCTTCGACTGCGTTGCCGCCACCTACTGTTGCAAGAATGATGCAACCTGTGACGCCAACGAACAGCCATCTTCTCTCTGCCTTCTCTCTGTCGTTCCTATTCATAGTTTCCCCTATGTAAGAAAGGACTAAAACCCTTCGCCAAAACAACGTGTCCCGGCCGACAATTATTGTTTTGTATCTTATAGCAAAAATAGATACTTAGGTATTTGAAAGATGGAGTAAGTCCCTTAAGTAACGTAATAAAAGTTTTATGGCATAACGTAATAGAGGTCTAAATTATAAGAGGTTGATAATTTTATGTTTCGAATCGCGTTAATGTCATTATTGGTAATATCTGTTGTTGCTTGTAAACAAGAGCCGACCTATCAACTAAAAGATCCTTATGGTTCAGGAACCATGAGTGCTGTGACTGATGAGTTTGATGATGTGGGAGTAGATGTTCTTAAAGTGCGTAGAAAGAACTTTGATCGACAAAAATATAACGAAAAACGCAGAAAAGATTACGCCCTAAATAAATTAATCAAAAACGCAAGAAAATGGGACCCTAAAGATCATTAGGGTAGGGTAAATTAGTTCCAAGCACAGGCGGAAGCAAATTTATAGGATTGTCTAAGTCCGTACTTGAAGCTAAGTACTTATCTATTCTATTGAAATTTATAGTTTAAACTAATTTCCTTTTAATGACTTCTAGAACCTTTTTTCTGTGTTTTATATTTTCCACTATTTTCGTCTTGGCGTTTTTGCCTACTGTTGATCCTGATTTTTTTTGGCATCTAAAGACTGGTAAATTGTTGCTTGAAGGTGGCTTCCCACAGGGGGATCCTTATTCATTTACTAAGAGCGGGTCTCCTTGGCATTTACATGAGTGGTTATCGGAAGTCTTAATGTATAAGGTGTATGAAGTTGCAGGAAGTCAGGTCTTGTCTCTGCTGTTTGCTTTTATCATTGTTTTCACTTTTATCATTGTTTATCTCCGTACTAATGAGAAGCCTTATGTGTCTGGAATAGTCACCTTCATTGTTGCCTATGTGTCTAGTGTATCTTGGGGGGTGAGACCTCAAGTGTTTAATATGTTATTCGCGTCTATCTTTATTTATATTTTAGAAGGCCTTAGGAAAGGTGAGCTGAATAAAAAGAATTATCTCCTTTTATTTCCTTTATTAGTCCTTTGGATCAATCTTCATTCAGGGGCCATCTTAGGCTTGGTCTTAATAGGGATTTATGTTTTTTTAAATCATTTTTATGCCCATTCCAAAGAAACTCAGTTATCTTTTATCTCATCCATCGCGGTAATCTTTTTAGCAATCTTCGCTTTACTGCTTAGTCCCCATGGGTACTCTTCTTTAATATATCCATTTGAGACTCTTTCTAGTGAGGCAATGAAGGCTTATATAAATGAGTGGCATTCACCAGATTTTCATTCAGACACAGGAAGGCCGTTTTATTTACTGCTTATTTCAGTTTTCTTGATAATAATGTTTTCTAAGGTTAAGCCAAGTATGAGTGAGGGCATTTTAATCTTAGGAAGCCTATCTCAAGCTTTAATGTCTTATCGAAACATACCTTTCTTTTGCATCTGCCTTGGCCCATACTTATCTAGTGCCTTAGGTGACATGCTTAAGAATGTTCCAAGTATTAAACACTTGATTAGGCCTCCTGATCGATCTAGTCCGAGAGGAGAGAAGCTTGTTAGTGCGATGTTGTTCCTAGGGTTCTCTATCGTATGTTTGATGGATATTCAAAGCAGAATAAAGTTATCTGATGAAGCCATAAGTAAGGAATTCCCTACGATCGCTATCGATAGTTTAAAAGAACAATTAAATTCTCAAACAAACCCTCGGGTATTCAATTACTATTCTTGGGGTGGATATTTGATATGGAATGACATCCCCGTATTTATTGACGGTAGGGCGGATATGTATGGAGATGAATTCTTTAATAGATATGCCTCAGTTGCTACGGTAAAAGCTAATGCGTCTGAGATTTTAGATGAGTTTAATATAGACTATGTCTTGTACCCTACAGACTCTCCACTTATTACTTTCTTAAAGGCTAGTGGGAAGTACCACTTAGTCCATGAAGATAAGCTAGCTACTATTTTAAAGAGAAGTAGCTAGTTCTAAGTAATGAAATCCTTTGCATCATCTGGGTTTCATTCATGGATAAGATTAAGTCATTCGAGACCTAATCATCATGCCACCAGTAAGATTAGACACATCCTTAAATCCTAAACTTTTACAAAGTGAAGCAACAATATGCGCTCGTTTCCCAGAATGGCAAGTGATTATTGTTTTTTTATCTTTATCAAGTTCTAAAAGCATTTCGTTTAGGGGTTTGCTATTTGGCCCATCTATAGGAATATGAATCGAATTCTCTAATGGTAGCGCCTGTCTTTCTTTCATGGATCTAACATCAATTACTTGAAAATCAGAAAGGTCCGTATCTGGGGGAAGTATTTTAGGAAATTGATCCAGATCATTTAGAGCAACATAAGCAAGTTGATGTAGTGGGTCTTTAGCGCTCCCAAATGGGGGCGCATAGCTAAGATCAAGCTCGGCTAGATCGCTCACTTTGCCATTAAAATGTAACAGAGTAGAGATTATATCTAGTCTTTTATCTACCCCTTCCTCTCCAATACCTTGAGCGCCTAGTACTCGCCCATTCTCAGGATCGTAAATTAATTTCAAAATTAATTCTTTGGCACCTGGAAAGTATCCAGCATGGTGATTCGCATTGATATATGCAGTTTTATAGTTTATGGATTTTCTTTGGCATAGTTTTTCTGACAGGCCTGTTAGACCGGCAGTTTTAGAGAATACTCTAACAATCGATGTACCGTATGTTATGGATTTGGATTGAGAATTTCCTGTAGTTGCATGTTCTCCAGCAATTCTTCCAGCCTTATTCGCTGGACCTGCGAGTGGAATAGCTAAATGCTCTTCTGTTGGTCCATAACAGCTCTCAGACATATCCCCAACTGCGTAGATATCTGGGAAGTTTGTTCTTTGTTCTTCATCTACAACCACTGCTCCGCCTTGCCCAAGCTTAATTCCTGAATCATTTAAAATGGAAGTCTCTGGTCTTACTCCTATCCCAACAAATACCATATCTGTTTCTATCGTCTTCCCGCTTGCCAGTTTTAGTGAGAATACTTTATTGTCGCGCTCCAAAACTTCACTTACTTCTGTGTCAATATTTAAATCGATAGCGTGAGACGCAAGCTCAGTTTCTATAATGGAGGCTATTTCAGGATCTAGCGGAGGAAGTACTTGGGGAGACTTTTCAATTAGACTTACCTCTAAGCCTTTATGTTTTAATTGCTCTACTAATTCAAGCCCTACGAACCCAGCTCCAATAACAGTCGCATGTTTGGGTTTATTCTTTCCCATATAGACCATGGTAGAATCCAAGTCATTCATGCTCCATAGGGTAAATACATTCACTAGCGCTTGGTTAAAGATGGGAAGTTTGATTAACTTGGAGCCTGTTGAAAGTATAAGTTTGTCATATGATAGTTCGAATTGAGAACCATCTGAACGATTGGTCCCAATCACTTTTTTTGCAGAGGGATCTATGCTTGCAACTTCGTGCTGTAACTTTACATCTACATTAAATCTATTTTTAAACAATTCAGGAGAAGCAACGAGCAACTTTTCTCGATTAACAATCTCGCCACCTACATGATAAGGGAGACCGCAATTTGCAAAAGAGACATAGGAACCTCTTTCCAGTATGGTAATTTGCGCTGAAGCATCTCTTCGCCTCGCTCTTGTCGCCGCAGAAGCACCACCGGCTACACCACCTATAATCAAGATTTTTTTATTTTTCATTTTTGTGACAAATAGAGTTGTTACAATTATTCCAAGGCATTCTGCTTAATGCTAGTCCCATTCCGCAAGTATCAGTTATGCCTGCGAAAATTAAACCTGCTCCAACAAAAGCACTTAGGTAAATGGCTTCGGTAAATAGCCATTGAGAAGCTAGAATCCCAAAGAGAACTAGGAGTCCCGCAGATATTCGAACCTGTCGCTCAAGCGATATACTGCCTTTGCCTTCGATTGTTGCGATCCCACTTTGCTTGCAAGCATTTAATCCTCCTTCCACAAGTGTTAAGTTGTCATTGATAGCTGAAAATTGCTTGCAAGCATTCTCTGCTCTTTTACCACTTTGACAAAGTATAAAAATTCTTTTTTTAGAAATTTTTTCATTTGTAATGAAATCTTCGAGTTCTTTTGTTCCCAAGGGTAAGTTTAGAGTGCCCTCAATATGGGAGGAAGAATATTCAGCTCGTGTTCTTACATCAACTAGAACGCTTGGAGTCTCAGTTTTGTTGAGTTCGTTTTTTAAAAGTGTTGCATTTATATTTTTCATGTTGTTTCCTTAAATTTAGATTCCATACAATCTAGTATATTTAGAAGTTCTAATTCTTTAATGGAGTAGGAGATATTCCTACCGTTTCTTTGGCTGTTTAAGAATCCACAACGAAGCATTAGCCTTAGATGTTCGCTTGTTACATGGCTTTTAAGATCTAAGGCTTGGGCAATTTCTCCGACCTTCATAGGACCCATTCTAAGTAAATTCAAAATTTCTAGGCGGCTTGGGTGTGCAAGTACCTTTAAACACTCAGCAGCTTCTATGTAGTTTGATTTTACCATAAGATTCTATTTATATCGTAATATCTCGATATTAGCAAGCTAATAGAGAAGGGCACTTTTGCAGATAATCACTCATAATGGTTTTAGAGACTAATTCTTTAAGATTCTAAGGACGGAATATCAAAAGCAAGGAGCTAAGAAGTGCATAACCTAAGTAAAGAAAAGATATATTTACCTAAAGCTGCAAACCAGCAAGAAGCCAATAAATATGAGAGCGATAGAACAAATGGTAGCAATAGCTCTTTAACTCCAGCTGAGGCGAAGAAGCAGTCAGTCGTAGATGAGTATGTTGATTACCTGCAAGCTTGGTCAAAACAAGCAGCTAACTTTGATATAAGCGATACGCTTTGTTCAGCGGTAGAAAAAGTTAAGGATTTTCCTAAAAACTCTTTAGCTTTTGTTGTAGGTGTAAAGCAGTTGATCGAGATTGCTTCACAAGAACTTCTTGAGACTACAGATGAGATTTCTATTTCAATTCAAAAGGCCAGTAAGGGTAGGGGAGTGTTAGCTGGAGTAAAGGTGCTTGTCGTGCAAGCAGCCGATAAGTTATTTTTATATTTAGAGCCAATGTATGAGGCGACGCAAGACTACATTATTAAAACTTCACAATATATACTAGGTGAAAAGCTAAGTAACACACTTGGGGACTTATATAAGGATTATGTTCTTCCACTTGGTAACTATTTATTCCAAAGGTATAATAGTTTAGTACGAGAAAAAGAAATCAAAGTGCAAACTGAGGAGAATCAGTATCGCACAATGAAGAGTTTTGATGGGAGTCAAGGCTCTTCTGAGGTTCAATCTCAGAAGAGGGAAGAAGTAGTAAGGGACTTAATTACTCGATCCAATAGCTTCTTTAACGAGAGTAAGGATTTTTTTGCGCATACGATATTTGATGGCGACTCTAAAAATAGTTCTAATCCATTGATGCCTGAAATGTTAGTCGAAGCAGATACAAGAAATCGGCCAGTTTATGACCCACTACCTCCGGCTTGGGTATCAAGGGAGAGGCGGATTAATGAGCATAGTACGAGAGAATATCGTAGATCATTTGGAGAAAATGCTAAAGTAGATCTTCAAACAGGAGAACTTACTAGCTTAGCCAAGCTAGATCTTCTTACTAAGGGTAAGGTTGTTTCCTAATACAGGCACAATAAGGAAGTCAGGCAATTCGTTCTTAATAACTATTTGCTAATTCTTCAGCTTGTTGTTTTGCTTGTTTATTCGAATTTAGGGACAAAAAATCGAATACCGACTCTTCCCCCTTTTCTTCGCCGCTGTTCTTTTCGTTCATCTCTTCTGAAACAAGTAGAATCGCATCAAGTTCTGCGGCCAGAGTTGAGTATTGTTTCTCAAGCTTTTTAGCAGAGGCATGTTCAAATGCCGTTTTTTGGATAAATGAAAGCTTGTTTTGTTCTTCGCTTCTATAAACAACCGAGTCTAAAAGGTAGATAGGGGAATTGTTGTCCTCTTGTACTTCCGAAGACTCTCTTTCTTCATTTCGGCCAACGTTAGTTTTCAAGGAAGGAACATGCTCTTCTATCTTCTTATTTGCTAGCCCGCGAATTCTGGTTGCTTGTTTGCTAAACATGCTTCTAGCAATTACCCACTGTGGACCTGTAATGTGCCCTGCATCTTGAACGAGTTGCTCTAAACAATCTATACTCATTGCACTTCCATCAACTGGAACAACTACTAGATCACTACTTGCAATTGCGTTCCTTACAAGAATTGTAAAATCAGGGGCAGTGTCTATAATAATATAGTCAAAGCTTGGTTTGAGCTCATTGATTAGTTTTGGAAGTACTGTTTTTAAAGCATGGGCACCACGGCCCCATAGTAGGTGGCGCAACTCAGCTCCACCAGGGAGTACTACTAGGCGTTCTCGTACTTCTTTAATTAAGGGGATCTTCTTATTGACTGCAAAATCAACAATGCTATCTGCATCATTAGCACCAGGGGTAAACGCAAGTCTCGCAAGAGGAGCTTCGTTCATTTTGTTTTTAATGGCCCCCTTTTCTTTAATAAAAAATCTTGATGCGTGTGCGGTTGGATCTAGATCAATTAACAATACTTCACCGCCTTTGTTTGCAAAAGCTGCCGCGGTGTTTAGTGAAAGAGTAGTTTTTCCAACTCCACCCTTGAGCGACGAAAAGCAAATCACTCCCATATTAGCCTACCTCTTTTTTCATATTGTTTACAACTCTGTCCTACTGAACTAAAATTATTGATTCCCAAATTAATAATTTTGTTGAAGTTCGCTAATGTTAGTTTGATCAAATGCGGGAACTATAAGCATCGAGACTAACAAATAGTAGCGCGCCACTATTAATTAAATTTAAAAACATTATTTTCTTGAGGGCGCATACATAGTAGAGGTTGAGAGATATATCAAAGAATTTATTTAAATAACTGACATTTTTTTATCAATAATTCTATTGACATTTTAAATGTCCCAAGGCGGTCTCAATTGGAATTAGAGGTAAAGGGTAGTAAAAAAATATCTTATGCTGTAGTAGGCTCGGGTAAGCACGCCCTTACGGCATTTATACCCGCATTGTTAAGCAGTCACAATTCAGCATTTAGTCAGCTAACTAATAGTAGAACTCTACTAGAGCATCAAGGTAGAGGATCTCAGGTCCAAATTGATCAGGTAAGTAGGCTGGGTATAGTTAGGCATAGTATAGATGAGATACTACTAAATCCCACTATCGATGTCATATATATAGCCACACCAAACTCATCACATGGAGATTTAGTAATACAATCCCTTAAATCAGGGAAGCACGTTCTATGCGAAAAGCCTCTTAGCTATTTAGAAAAAGAGATTAATTTAATCGAAGAACTTCAACTGAATTCTACAAAGTTATTATGTACTGGCCTAATGTATAGGCTTCATCCGCAATATAAAGTACTTAGAGAACTTTTGAATGGAGTTCGGATTATAGAGTTAAATGCTACTTTTAGTTATCAAAGCGATCTTAAGGCCTACAATATTCGGAATGATCCAAGTTTGGGAGGCGGGGCATTCTTGGATGTGGGTTGTTATCTTATTGATGTGCTTAGGTTTTTAATTGAGCCCACTAAGGTTGAGTACCATTTAGATCGAGTTCGTTTTGAAGCTGGTAGGGATGTTGAGGTTCTTATTTCAGGCGTAGCAAAGAAGAACAGTGAGGAAATTAAGTTCAATCTTTTCACAAGCCAGCAGGCTGAGAGACAGCAAAGCATAAAAATTCGCACAAGTGAATATGACATATATATAGACAATCCATTCCTAGTCCCAAGGAATAAGCGGATTCATATCGAACTTCGTAAGCCAGTAGGTGGTAGAGGTAGTGGAGAAAGAATAATCTTTCCACCATTTGCGCAGGTATTAGCTCAAATAAATCTATTCAGTGATTGTGTTCTAAAGGGCCAGCTATTTGATGATCTTACCAGCGGAATTCAAAATTCTAGAGATTTATGTCATCTGTATCGTCAGATTCAATCTTCGTCAAAAATTGACTCTAATTGAATCACAATGTAGATTCCAAGAACTGACAACTTTAATTTAACATTTTTAATGGCTGGGACTTCTGTACTATATTCTAAGCTGAGAGTACTTGTAGCTAAGCTCTATAAGGCTGAGAAATTATATTCTTCAATGAGCAATCTTTCCAGAGGTGGTAGCTCCTTGTCCAGAGAAGGTGGAAGAGTCTCCACGGATCCTAGTTCATTTGAATTCTTGCAGTCTAAACAAAGCTCCACTGGAGCAAGACACCCATCTAAAAATAGATTTGCCATAGAAAGAATTAAGAAT
>CAYGUX010000048.1:0-9533 GCA_964353175.1 uncultured Bdellovibrionales bacterium
TTATTCTTCCTATAAATTCCTCCCTTCAAGGCAAATCCATCTGCGGGCGTGAAAGCTACGGTGAATCCGTCCGGGTCGTAAGCACGTTCTTTTGTCAGGATACCGAGAAATTCGTCACCATCGTATACTGAGAAATTTGTCACCTCACTTCCATGTCGCTGGGTTCCCTTTAAGGTCAGCCCTTTAGGTACTCCATCCTTGTGGTAAAGAGGATCTGCATCCGTATTGTGGGTAGCAATTCTTCTGAACCCAGTGAAGAAAATTGTGCTCATCGTAAAACCTCCTGTAAGAAACAGACTATGTGCATTTCACATCTGGGTAACATCCCCAGTGCTTCCTTGTCTTGTCTGCTTCAACCTTTTTGACTTAAAAAAACTATCAATATAGTGGGATTAGGTCAAGCAGTAGAAGATTTGAGTAAATATAATGAAAAAAAGCGCCGGCTGGGGTTATCAGACACGACGCAGTTAAAAAAAACATTTAGGATAGGGGGCTTAGGCTTCTACCAGCTCTTCTTCCCAAGTTAGGGGCGACAGCTCTTCCTCGGAGGCTGGTTGTATGAACATGGTGACAGAAGCACTTCTGTATTTCATCCCTTTTGTCGCCGTCACCTTAATAAAGTTAGCGTCGGGGAGAAAAGCCATCCGACCGTCATTGCAAGTCTTTTGAACGCCAATGATAAAGGAGGAGTTTCCTATCGTCTCATCATTGTCATCTAGCAACGTGGCCTCTATGACCTTTGAGGCTGTGCCATTTTCATCTTCCTCGCTCCACACAATCTTGAATTCCATTGCTGAACTCAGAAAGTGTATAATTCCATTCTTACGTATGAGAATTAGAATTTCTAAATCATCCATGAAAAACCTCCTTGTAAGAAAAATATCAAAACCAGCAACCTCAGGTAACATCCCCAAGACGACTAGCTTTCGCTTCCCTACAAAACCTTAAAACCCAGCACGCCCAGTATCAATCTACCTTGCCTGAGTCAAGAATAAGCTATTATAGATTCTCCTCAGAGCATGGGGCAAGCCTTTACTTTAACATACTTAAAGTAAAAAAGCTTCGATTACAAGCACTTAGCCACAATTCATCCACCCGCTAATGTAGCCCCGCACCTATCATTTAGTCCGCTACTCCAGCCCCTAGTCGAGTAGCCCCGCACCAAAGAATCGAAAAAAGTTAGAAATTTAAAGGCAAATAGGGCCGAGAATTATATTTTTAAGCTTAAAATCCGTTTTAAGGCTTGATTCATGGCCAATATTTTTATACTAACGCCATGATTTTATTTCCTTACCTTGAGGTTTTAAATTTGTGAGGGGCGTTAGCTCAGTCGGTAGAGCAAAAGCCTTTTAAGCTTTGGGTCAGTGGTTCGAGTCCACTACGCCTCACTCTTTCTTTTATTCTCTGCCTACCTCTATACTTCTATTAGAATATAGTAACTATAGTATCAGATACATAGAATCAGAAAATAACGATCAATGACAACAACTGCCTTGTTGGCCCTTTCTAATAAACCTCGTTTTACAAGTAGCCCATCTTTTAAAAGATGTTCTTTGCTCTTGGATCTACTATCCATAAATCCCAGTAAAATTAAGTCCATCGGAATAACTGGAAGCAATGGGAAGGGCTCAACTGCATTTATGTTAAGTGCAATTTTAACAGGGCATGGATTAAAGACCGGCTTATTTACATCACCACACTTTTTGAACCCCACAGAACGATTTCGAATTAATCAAGATGAGATATCTGAACAGCGACTAGAGGAAATAACTAGTAAAGTTTTAATCGCCTCCACCAAGATAGAAAAACAAACTTCCGAAGAATTTTCTAGATTTGAATTGCTCACTGTAATGGCCTTTGAGTATTTTAACGAAGAAAATGTAGATGTTCTTGTCTTGGAAGCAGGAATTGGAGGGAGGTTAGATCCTACTAAGCTAGCTAAACCCAGTCTAACGGGAATAACCTCTTTAGAGTTAGAACATGCAGAGATACTCGGTGATACGATTCCTAAAATTTTTACAGAAAAAATTCAATTACTAGAAAGTGGAGGCCTATGTATTGCTTCGATTGACTCAAAAGACAGTTTTATGGAGAGCTATAAACAAATTGCTAATGATAAAGGAGTGACACTTAGAACTTTAGAAGAAGTTTATGAGGAAGTAAAATATAACCAAACTTCTATAGGCACGTGTATAGAAGTAGATAGTCAGAAAATTTCAATTCCATTAGTAGGTAATTGGCAGGGGAAGAATGCTTTATTAGCATTGACTTTAGCCAAGGAAGTCATTTCAAAAGATGAATTTTCTTTAGCTACTTCAGAAGAGGCTTTATCGAAAGTGGTGATACCAGGTAGGTTTGAAAAAATTGCTAACAATCCATCAATTATTTTAGACGCAGGTCATACACCGAATGCGATGAAAGAAGTTGTGAATTACATAATTGCTCAAGACGATGTAGAGCTTGAAAAGTCTGTGATTCTTTTGGGAATCTCAAAGAATAAACAAGTAAATGAAATGTTAAAGGAGTTGTCTAAACTTAATTTGCCTTTCTTTATCTCCTCAGCGAAGAAGGGTGGGGAGTCGCCGAGTATTCTATCAAAAGAGTTAGCCTTATTCGGAAAAACCATTTTAGCAGAGGGTTATAGTCTTTGTGAAATATTGGAAAAAGCAAAATTATTCGCATCAAAAAATGCAGGATCGGTGTTTGTAATCGGCGGATTATTTTTTGCGGCAGATGTGCAACGCATAGAAAATGGCATAAGTCTTGAAAATTCCATTTATCTTTAGCTCAGAAGAGAAGAAAATGTTGTTTAAAGTTAGTCATCCGTCCTAATCGGGAATTTTGTTTAATCCTCATGATTACAGGGGGTTGGCATGTCTTCCAAATAAGTTTTTTTGGCTTAGGTAGAAATGCTGAAAAAATTTAACTTTAACCTCTTGATTTTTCCCTCTGCATATAGTTTATTGCGCCCCTATTCCTACTCAATTTGTAGTATTTATTTGAGGGAGGAAGGTCTGAAGAGAGTTAGTACAAAATCGGTCTCTTTTCAGGCAATTATATTTTTATTTAAAATTTAGATTTTTCTAGGAGTGAGAATTTCCCATGTCTACACCAGCTGGATCAACTGCTGAAAGAGTTAAGAGTATTATCGTAGAGCAACTTGGAGTTGCTAATGAAGAGGTTAACGAAAGTGCTTCCTTTATTGAAGATTTAGGTGCTGATTCGCTAGATATAGTAGAATTGGTTATGGCACTTGAAGAAGAGTACGATATTGAAATCTCAGATGAAGATGCTGAGAAGATATTAACAGTAGGGGATGCGGTTAAGTATATCCAAAACCATACCGCTTAGTGCCCTATCTTTCTTTAATTAATTAAAGATTGAAAATTATGAAAACGCGCACACACAGATTCTCGATCCCAAAGGGTTCGGAACTGTGGGCGCGTTTTTTATTTTAACATAACCCATAAAATAATTTGTTAAGCTTATGAGTACAGTAATTTCTAAGTATCTAGATAAAGTTGGAACTAATATCAGTGAAAGTTTTTTAGCGTATATCGCTTCTCTTTCTCAAGTTAAATCGGTGTCTCCAAAAATTGCTAAAAGCATTGTTGATGAGCTTGAGGCACAGAGAGATAATCTTAAACTTATTGCTAGCGAGAATTACTGCTCATTGCCGACTCAACTTACTATGGGTAATTTGCTGACTGATAAGTATGCAGAAGGATTTCCTTTGCATAGATTCTATGCAGGTTGTGATAACGTAGATAGTCTAGAGATTGAAGCTTCAGAGCAGGCACAAAAATTATTTGGTGCAGAGTATGCTTATGTGCAACCACATTCTGGTGCGGATGCTAACATGATCGCATTTATGGCGATTTTGCATAAAAAAGTTGGCGGAGAAGTTTTAGAAAAACTAAAAAAAGAAAAAATAAATGATCTTACAGATTCTGAGTTTGCTGAATATAGAAAAGAACTAGGCAATCAAAAATTACTCGGTTTAGACTATTACTCCGGTGGACATCTTACCCATGGGTATAGATTTAATATGTCAGCACAATTATTCGATGCTCATGGTTATAAAGTTAGAGAAGATACTTGGTTATTAGATTATGACCAGATTGAAGCTCAGGCTAAAGAAGTTAAGCCACTTATTTTGCTAGCGGGTTATAGCGCTTACCCTAGAGCAATCAACTTTAAGAGAATGCGAGAAATCGCCGATTCCGTTGGAGCTGTGTTGATGGTGGATATGGCACACTTTGCAGGTCTAGTTGCGGGCGGTATCTTTCAAGGAGATCATAACCCAGTTAAGTTCGCACAAATCTTAACCTCGACTACACATAAAACCTTAAGAGGTCCAAGAGGTGGTATTATATTATGTGATAATGAATATAAAGAATTCATAGACCGTGGTTGTCCTTATGTAATCGGAGGCCCACTTCCTCATGTAATGGCAGCAAAAGCAGTAGCTTTTACTGAAGCAAATACAGATGCATTTAAAGACTATGCTAAAAAGATAGTTGAAAATGCACAATGCCTAGCTGAAGCTTGTCAGTCAGAGGGGATAGAAGTCGCGACAGGTGGTACTGATAATCACTTGATGCTTTTGGACATGAGACCATTCGGCATCACAGGCAGACAGGCAGAGTCTTCAGTTCGTGAATGTGGAATTACTTTAAATAGAAATTCATTACCTTATGATACTAATGGAGCATGGTTTACGAGTGGTCTTAGAATCGGAACTCCTGCGATTACAACCTTAGGAATGGGTAAGGCAGAGATGTTGGAAATTGCTAAGATTATTAAATTGGTCGTATCTAATACTAAGCCGAAGTTAATCGAGAAAGGTGCTAGCGCAGGGAAGCCAAGTAAAACATCATACATCTTAGATGATGCTGCAAAAGTAGAAGCTTCAAAGCGTGTTAAGGCGCTACTTTCTAAGTATCCAGTATATCCAGAGTTGGATTTGGAATTTTTAAAAGAGAACTTTAGTTAATTTAATATGCGTTGCCCACGTTGTGACAATGATGGTGTGAGAGTTGTTGATTCCCGTGAAGGGGTCGATGGTCGTAGCGTGCGCAGAAGGAGAGAGTGTGAGAAGTGTGAGTTTCGATTCACTACTTTTGAGCGTATAGAAGAAAGTTTGCCTATGGTTGTTAAAAAGGGCGGACAAAGAGAGTCCTTTGATCGATATAAGGTTCTTTCAGGGATGAAACGCGCCTGCGAAAAGAGGCCAGTGAGTATCATCGATCTTGAAGAGTCCGTAAAAGAGATTGAAACCAACCTTTTAGAAGGTGGAGAAAAAGAAGTCTCTAGTGAGTTCATCGGTGAACAGGTTATTAATACTTTAAAACGGCTTGATCAGGTAGCTTACGTAAGATTCGCAAGTGTTTATAGAGAATTTAGCGATGTAAATGAGTTTGTAGATACTTTAAAGCATCTAAATGCTGAAGGCGTCGCGATTTCTCCTGAAGTAGCAGTCCGTGTAATTACTAAGAACTCAAAAAATAAGGTAGTGGAAGCAGAGGTTGGAGCAGACAAAAAAATAGACACTTCTTTTTCAGAGTCTTCAGCAGAAAATCTATCTAAATCATCTACGACAAAAAAAACTAGAACATTGCCTGGTGGTCGAGAACTGACCTTAGTCGAGAAATAATATCTCCTCTTCCTGCTCAATAAAGGGGGCGTATGAAAAATTATCGATATAAAAACTTCGAGCAGAAGTACTGTAACTACGCTCTCGCTAGAGGTTTCCAGTATTATAAGCATGTCTATCCTAATCCGCCCGTTGGAGCTCTTGTGGTTAAGTCAGGCGTTATTATTGGAACTGGAGCACATGAACGTTCAGGCACTGCTCATGCAGAGGTGAATGCAATCAATAATGCAAGTGAAGATACGAATGGGGCTGATTTATTCGTATCCTTGGAGCCATGTAATCATTTTGGGCAAACTCCTCCCTGCACCAAGGCCATCTTAGGGTCGGGAATTAAAAGGGTGTTCTATCTTACCAAAGATCCCACAAAGGCTGGTGGTGGCGCGGAGCATCTCAAGGCGGAAGGAGTGGAAGTGTATTATGTAGAGCCAAAAAAACAAGTATCCGCATATATGGAGCCTTGGATCTCTTGGGCTTTGGAGGGGGTTCGTACGATAACTCCAGTTTTTTTCTACGATCTTAGTGGGAATTTTTGTGTATTCGACAATAGTTTATTAAAGCAGAGGATCTTAAAGAGGTATCAAAAAGTCATTAATGAAGTAGAAGACTTTGATAGTTTAAATTCTTATGATTTAGCATATACTGTTGATAGCAAAGACGGGCTCAGTTCACTGACATCGATAATAGCTAATCCAAAAATTAGAATTTCAAAGGTGTTGATAGTACGGTCTATGATATACACCAAGAATGAAGGGAGTCTTGTGCAAGATGAATACTCTGCTCAATTTTTAGATCAATTTGAGCATCTACAATTAAGTCAGGTCAAAATGCTTAAAGGAATTTGTTTAGAGGAGTATAGTTTAGCTCATGTTTAGTGGCATCGTTAGACATTTAGGAACAATTAAGCAGATTAAAAAATCTGAGCTAGGAATAGAGATTGCTATTCAGTCCTCATTGTTTAGTGATACTGGTATCAAAATAGGTGATTCTATCTGTACAAATGGAGTTTGTTTAACCATTTCCGAATATTCAGACAATACGGCTAAATTTTTTATCGTAAATGAAAGCCTTAGGCGTTCTACTTTAGCTTCTTTGGAAGTCGGCAGTAGGGTGCATCTCGAAAGTTCTTTAAGGGTAGGTGATACTATCGACGGTCATTTTGTATATGGACATGTGGATGGTACAAGTAAATTGCATAAGGTAACAAGAGATGGAGAGTCTTATAGGTTCCTATTTACGGTACCCGAGGAACTCTTGGAGTTTTTAGCTCCTAAGGGGTCAGTCTCTATAAATGGCGTTAGCCTTACTATCGGTGAAGTGGAGGGGAGTGAATTTTCTGTGTATATCGTCCCGCATACTTTTAATGAAACTCTATTCTCAACTTATAGAGATGGCGACTTAGTAAATATAGAAATAGATCCAATCGCGAGGTATGCAGTTAATTATTTAAATCGAAAGGCCATGCAGTGAAAGAACTAGACCCTATTCATAAAGTAGAGATTGCTATTGAAAGACTTCGGGCGGGTGGATTGATTGTGTTAGTTGATGACAAGGATCGTGAGGATGAGGGTGATTTAGTTTGTTTAGGGGAATTTGCAACTGCTGAGATTATTTCTTTCATGATGAATGAAGGAAAGGGCTTAATCTGTGCTTCTATTCACGAAAGAAAAAGAATTGCACTAGGAATACCTTTTCAAGTGCAGCACAATGAAGCTACTTTTGGTACGAATTTTGGCGCACCATTTAATTTTATTGGAGTGTCCGATTCAGGTGTCTCAGCGACATCTAGGGCGCAAACCATTCAGGAAATAAGTAAGGACTCCGCGGACAGTATACAAATTAGCTCGCCTGGTTACGTTGTCCCAGTCGTGGGGAAGAATGGAGGAGTGTTGAGCAGACGTGGGCAAACTGAAGGGTCGTTAGATCTAGCGCGCTTAGCTACCGGATCTGATGTTGCGGTGATTTGTGAAATCCTAGCTAGTGATGGAACTGTTTTAAGGGGGAACAAGTTAAAAGATTTTTGTATAGAAAAAGACTTACCTATTTGCAGCATCGAGGATATCGTTCAGTATAGAAAACAATTTGATGTAAGCGTAAGAGAAGTTATTTCTAGGGATACCACAGGACTGGTTTCAGTTGAAAACTTAAGAGAAGCATTAGGTGTTGCGAGCTTATCGAGTATAGCTGAGGGGGAGAAAAAGTCTTTACAGCATAGATTTACAATTTTTGCAGATGACGTAGATCAGATTGAACATTTTGCCTTGGTCATTGGAGAGGTGAAGGATGGGGTGAAGGTTAGAGTGCATTCCGAATGTTTAACTGGTGATGTCTTTGGAAGTTTAAGATGTGACTGTGGAGATCAGTTGGATCAAAGTCTAAAGACGTTTATTGAGGATAAGTCAGGTGTTCTTGTCTATTTAAGGCAAGAGGGTAGGGGGATCGGTTTGTTAAATAAGCTTAAGGCCTATGAGTTGCAAGAGCAAGGGTATGACACTGTGCAGGCTAATGAGATGTTAGGATTTAAGGATGACCAGAGAGATTATAAGTTAGCAGGCAATATTTTAAAAAGCCTTGGTTTAAAAGAAATTAAACTAATTACCAATAACCCACAAAAACTTTCTGAAATATCTTCTTACGTAAAAGTAATAGAAAGAATCTCGATAGAATGTAGCCTAAGATCTGAGAATACTGAGTATATGAAAACCAAGAAGTATAAATTAGGCCATTTTCTAGATTCTATTTAATCCCTTTAAAGTAGCCCCGCTACTCACTAGGCATCAGTAAAAATCATTAATTATAGACTCTTATCTTTTTGCCTTTAATCTCGGGGCTGTCTCACAATACTTTCATGTTACTTTCAAATAGAATCAGATCATATCACTAGGGAATCCGAGGAATTGGCTAGGGCCAGTTTTTTAGAATATCTCAACTTGTCTCATTATTCGAGGTAGGTTGCTTTGTTTATTCCATATTAGGGATCTTTGAAATGGGTGTTCGTAGGCAAGCGCGGGAAATTGCTTTGCAGGTAATATATTCTCTTGAGTTTAGGGATAGACTCGAGCCGGATGAAGAGATATTCACTCTTCCTGAAGTCATGCCCCTATTTCTGACAACAAACGAAGAAGTGAAGGCCTACGCTTCGATCTTAGTGAAAGGAGTACTAACCCAAAAGAATACTATTGATAGGTATTTATCCTTATCGAGTCAAAATTGGAGTTTGTACCGAATGGCTAGAGTAGATAGAGCAATCCTTAGAATTGGTACTTATGAGATGCTCGCCTGCTCGGACGTCCCTCCTTATGTTGCAATTGATGAAGCAATTGAAATTTCTAAGATATATAGCTCCGACGAGGCGCCGATGTTTATCAATGGTGTGCTAGACAGGGTCGCCGGCTTGTTAGAAACAGAGAGCCGCTTAGAGGATGAGTCTTTAGTTACTCAAATATTAGATGAAAAGATTTTAAAGAAAGCGACTTCTTAAGATAGTGTTTTTATGGCCTTAGCCATGGAAACTCCCAAAATGCCCCAGCTAAATACTCGCAAATGTGTAATGATTCTTATTAAATAACCCAAGTTAAGGATAATTTTTACCCTCCTCCTGTTGCAAGTACCTGCAAATGATTGTAAGTAGCCCAAACTAAATTTGGGAATATTAGCCCAAATAGCAAGAAAATAAGACTTTTTAGAAAAACTGTTTGATTCTTAGGTAGTTAAATTTACTGAAAATCAGGTTTTTAAAGTCTTGTTTTTTATTTATATGGAATAAATTTAAATTTTCATTAAGGAAAGGCCATGTCTAAGGAGAAATTTGATCGTAGTAAGACGCACGTAAACGTAGGAACAATAGGGCACGTGGATCACGGTAAGACGAGCCTTACAG
>CAYGUX010000049.1:0-9509 GCA_964353175.1 uncultured Bdellovibrionales bacterium
ATATTCCCCACTGCTGCCTCCCGTAGGAGTCTGGACCGTGTTTCAGTTCCAGTGTGGCTGATCATCCTCTCAGACCAGCTACCCATCGTAGCCTTGGTAGGCTTTTACCCTACCAACTAGCTAATGGGACGCAACCCGATCTCTTCGCGCCCGAAGGCTTTACCGACACAGCCCATAGACCGTGTCAGATCATTCGGTATTAGCCTCGGTTTCCCGAGGTTATCCCCAGCGAAGAGGGACGTTAGCTACGTGTTACTCACCCGTGCGCCACTCTACTCATGGCCGAAGCCACTTTCTCGTTCGACTTGCATGTTTTAAGCATGCCGCAAGCGTTCGTTCTGAGCCAGGATCAAACTCTCCAGTTTGAAAAGCTGCTGTGTATATCAGTTGACAGATCCTGATCGTGCCAACCTATTCTAGTATAATGCAAGCACCATACTAGAAAACAAAAATGCTTATCGATTTATGTGTCGCGATTAAAATTAATCAGATATGACACCTAAGTGACATATTGATTAAAACGCATAACGAACTCATTGAAATTAACAGACTTTGAAATCAAACCAAAGCTGTTCTCTTCTACCCAACTAACAATGTATACGCGAGTGATATCTTCAAATTTGAAGCTATCTTGAAAGGACGTAAACTACTGTATCCTTTCAATCTTCGAGCTCACTTTCAAGCGAACAACTCATTCGTTTCGCCTTAAGTGAGGCGGGGTTCTATACTAACTGGTTTTGGATTACAACCCTTAGAACTAATAAAAATGAAAAAAATTATTACCAAGTTATTACAATATGTTACAACTCGATTTTGGCAACCTTTTCTGAGCGATCCTCTCGGTTAAATGCCAAAAATGGGCCAAAATGGGTAATTTTGTTGAATTAAGGGCTTATTATTTTAATAATTCGAGAATAATCGCTCTATTTATTGGATTTAATTCTGAAATTAAGGCGTTTATTCTTAAAGATTGAGGCTGAATCCGGTATATTTCGGCCTTATGGCTAAGAAGGAAGTCCGGTTCTGCCTCAAACCAGCCTATAAGATCACTTAGACTGCCTTGGAAACACTCTTTTAGCTTAATACCATAGCTAGTTATTGATCCTAGCTTGATATTAAGGCCTGTTCCGCTACACTTAGAACATTCTGCTACAGCCCTATATCCATATAATAGCTTCTCTTCTAAATATCCCCTCCCCTTACAGGTGCGGCAATGCAATTCACTTTTACTCTGATAGTCCTGTGTTGAGAATCCAATTAGTCTTGCTTCCTTAGTACGGGCATACAATTCAAATAAGTTAGTTCTTAATCCAAGTAGATCAACGACCAATGGACTTTCACAATTTCCTTCCAAAACAAATTCCTGGAAGTCATCTTCATGAACAATTTTGTGCGAGTAGGTAAACTGACTTTTAGTAGTCTGCCTTTTACTACTTTGTAGTTTGCTTGTTATGCAAAACAGAATTGCGTTTCCATTTTTTTTTATGGCTTCTGTTGCTTCATCTATACGCGCTTTTTCTTTCCGATATTCGCTTTCCAATATCTCTACAAAGAAGATCACTCCTTTTACTTTTGCAACTTGAATAAAGGCTAATTGAAATAGAAGTTTTAAGTTGAAGCTTAGATCTTTAAAGGGACTACTAAGCTTAGTATTAGTAAGCGATTCTACAGGCACTAGGTCTAAGCTCTCAGGCAATTTATATTCTGCCTCTGCTGTTCTCACCTTATCGACTAGCTCCGCCAATGTTAAATCGTTTAACTGATGCGATAGTAGTCCTAATACTTTTCGACTGTAGTTTTTGTTAAGTGTAGTTTTTTTACTTGTTCTCTCATGACCTGCCAGTGAAACTTCTTGCAACTTTCCATGTTCATTTTCCCTGATTACTAAATGACAACCTGAACAATAGAAAGATCCATTAAGTGGGAAGAGGCTTTTAAGCTCGATGTTATTATTGCTACTACCTTTACTTAAAAAGGCAAACAACCCACATAATATGCGCGTATCCACGCTTCTATTCTCTTGGACATAATCTAAAAGGAAGTTATTTAAACTTTTCTCAGATTCTATATTACTTAAACTTCTCTCTAGGGGGATAAACCTACTTGGGTAGCCTAATTCTAAAACTTCTCTTTCTAATGCGCTCGAATCAAAACTAGGATAGTGTTTAATTTCGTCCTCTATAAGAAATCGTCGAATGCCATTTTGCCTTGATTCTCTAAAGGCCCACTGGATTACTTCATGGGGATGTTGAGATTCTGCCCTAGCTACATATATAGGCCCGACGAATACGATACTATCAACTTCTAAATCTGAAAACCTTGCCATCCCCCCTATCTCTATCCTACTGAGTCCGCATTGTTTTTCTTCGCAGGAAAGAATTTGGAATCTATTCTTTAGATCTGGCAATAAAGCATCACCATTCAATAACTCTTCTAGAGTTATTCCTTGCCTCTCTACAACATTCATCATGTCGTTTATGTCGAAGGTTGGGGCAAAGCTCTTTATGGATTCCGCTTCTAGGTTCAACAATCTTCTTGTTGCAAATAAATTTAATACTTCATCAGTAGATAGGCCCTCAGCGCCCCTTAGATCAGATAGACTAGCTCTAAGTAGGATTGATCTGAGGTTTTTGAATTCAGCCTCAGATGGGACAAACTCAATCAAGCCCCTACCCTGTCTTAAATGATTCTCTATACTCTCGATCAAACTCATTATTTTATAAAAATCTCCTTTGCCATAAGGCACCCTAATAGCCTATAAAGAATAGCCTAAGTAATTGATTATTGGTTCTCTAAATGAGGAAATAAAATTGATCTCCTTTAGTAAAGAAGGTGCATCATATCATACGAACTATGAATAACGCTCTAAACAAATTGCGAATGATATGGCCGTTGACGCCCCGTGGCCTATTTGTAACTGCTGTCGCTTACGTTTGCATTTTCACGCTAGGTATTGCTGAATCAGATCTACTTGCTCCCATTGTAGGAGCGATCCTTATAATATGCCTTCTAACCTTCCTTACGCTCATCATCCCAAGTTATATTATAATAAAGCGGGCACTTATAATTGAACATCTAGGCGAGCTTGGTAAGTCTCATAGCAATGAGACCTGTGATTATTCTATCTCCTTATCGAACTTCAATATTCCTCCGCTTTTTAATCTCGATATCGAACGTGTGTTTCAACTTTCTGAAAATCAGGATCTTAAAACGAATAAAATCTCAAGTAAGGTATTTCAGTGCAGAGGATCATTCAAAAACCCTCACAATATTGTAAGTCCACTAATCTTTCCTCATCGTGGCATATTTGAACAAGATCACTTTAAGGCGCGCCTTTCAGATTACTTTGGGTTAACTAAAATCTCTTGGAAAATTAATTCTAAAATCAGCTTCCCTATATATGCTCAGGATAGGAATATTGAACCTATCCCTATTATGTTAGCTAGTTCAATTTCAGGTGACCTGACTAATGCTACTGATGTACGCTCAGGTGATCTTTTCGATACTAAGCAATATCAGCCAGGAGACAGCCTAAAGCGGGTGCTATGGAAGGTTTATGCAAGGTCTGAGGAGCTTATTGTAAGATATCCGGAGCCGGCTATTATTCCGGAAGGTGAGTTACTATCTTATAGTATCGCACTAGCCCAACATGATGATGTTATAAGTGCGGCTCTCAACTATCTAAAGATGGTAGATGAACAAAATATTAATTTTCTTGCTGGATTTGCGGGAGCAAAGGGCTTAGTTGCTAGCAATATTAATATAGCAGAAGAGAATTCCATTAAGTACCCAGCGGATTTAACACCAGAGAATGCTTTAAAAGAATTTGAGCTATTCATGGATACTCTTAAAAGCAATAATCATCACCCCTCGGAAATAATTCTCTTTTTACCCAAACTAACCAATCAGTTTGAGAATGAAACTTCAGGCGCTACAAAGTCTATCATCGATATGATTTGCTACCAGGCAAAGTCCATGCAATTGAAAGTTCATTTAGCTGAAGTAGAGTGTACCCCTATTAAAGAGGAAGCTACTCTAGTTGCACAAAAGGAACTCTTGAAGAAAGTGATCCCCTTAAGGAAGAAAAACACCGATTCTCCGTCAGACTATCAACATCAATCTGACTCTGAAGTTTATAAAGTTCATTTTATTTAGAGATAGAAGTACATGATAAATCAGAGCATTCGGATAATCAGATATATATTCGCATTTTTAGGTGCTGTCTTTGTCGCTCAAACTGTTGATAGTGGCATTTCTTTCTTGGTAATTCTATTTACGCTGTGCATAGCCTTGGCACTCAGCAATAGGTGCATCAAAAATGGGCCTAAATTAAAGCAACTCTATATATATAGTATCGCTAGCTTTATCGTCGTAGAGATTCTTAGCCGATTGTTGCTAGAAAAACTAAGCATAGGCAACTTAGATCTCCTACCTTACGTCCTTAGGACCAAATTTGAACTAATCTTCCTGACGTACCTCATTATTTTAGTCGAAAATACCCTCTTCTGGACTGTAGCCCAAACTCTATTCTTAGAAGTCCTTGCGACAGGCTCATTGCTTGTACTAGCTCTAAAGGGACATCGTGGATATCACATAGACATACCAAGCTCGATCAGTTCCCTTACTTGGAAGATCCAAGCTTTTCAAAGTTGGGGCATAGAACCACCTGAACTATTAGCCACTATCGGTGTGATCTTTTCAATCTTAACCCTTCTATATTCTTATTTATCTTCTCGAAGGACACTTTTTGGGAATAAACAAACTCTACAAACAGAAGGGAAGCCTAGGAGATTGTTCACCACCCTAACATTAACACTTATTATTATCGGTTTTCTATTTTCTACTAAAACTATATTCGAAAGCTATTCTAAAAACCTCTCCCAAGTAATGAATGGAGTTGGAGAGGCAAGCAACCTCAATGAAGGCAAAAGCAATTTAGGATTTAATAAGGCATCCACCCCATCAAAGCAGCCAGCCGCACTTCTTAGGCTACAGAATTCTTACGATAAAAACCCCTGGGCGCCCATGATGTATCTAAGGGAAGGGGCTTTATCAGAATATAGCGGTAAAGAAATAGTAAAGGCAGGAAGTCAGTACGATAAAGATGCTCCTACAATAGACCCCAATAGCCCCTACTATCTTAGCCCTCCTGAAAATGTAAATGAACGAGAGAACATACTTCAAGCCGTCTATGTATTGTCTGACAAAGCTATACCTTTTTCTTTAGACACTCCTACTTTCTTTAAGCCTATTAAAAATCCTAATCCTAAACGCTTTAAATACACCTACCTCACTCAATCAAACGCTCCTGTTGAACCGCTAGTAGATTTACTAGATGATCAAGTAGGAAATCGATCTTGGACTAAGGAAATGTGGGCACATTATCTAAGGGGGCCTGGGAGCAATGATTCACTAGAGCTAAGCACCTTGTCCTCCGATATAAAAGTGATCAGTGAAACTGAGCCTCTACTTTCTAAAAATGGGGAAGATCTAAGATACGCCCTACTCGCTGAACAATTAACCAGTTCTATTGTTTCTCCGATGAAAAAGGTTACAGCGATTGTACAATATCTTTCAGAGGAAAGTATTTACGTACTAGAACCAAATCACAATGTAACGGCGACAGGCGACCCTGTGGCTCCCTATTTATTTCCTAGAATTAAAAGAGGCTATTGTGTACACTTTGCTCATTCGGCGGTTTATCTTTTTAGGCTAGCTGGTATTCCTGCAAGGATTGGTACTGGGTACTTAGTTGATCTTCAATATGCGAAAGGTGGGGATATTTTAGTGCAAATGGGAGATCGTCATGCTTGGCCTGAAGTGTATGTTCAGGATAAGGGATGGATGGTTTTTGATGTCACTCCGCAAAGAGCTGAGAATGATCAAGTACCGATTCCTGATCAAGACTTATTAGAACAACTTATGAGTGAGATTGATCCGATTGAAATACTTGAAGGCATTCCCCCAGCACCTGAAAATCTGGACTCAGAAAAAAGCACTGTTGAAAAAATCATAGATTCAAAAATATTGGCTTATATCCCTAAGCTTATTCCCTACGTATTTATACTATTCATTTTGGCTAAATTTTGGTTGCGGCATTCTTGGAGACTTCCGTCTTCTGATTCAAAAAAACTCAGCCGATTGTACCGAGCGTACATCTCTACATTAGAGGATATTGGTAGGAAACGTTCTTTTGGAGATACTAGACTTACTTTCTCAAAAAAGGTTAAAGACCAACTTGATGTCGATTCAGCTGCAATCTTTAATGACTACCTAGCACTCACCTACTCCAATACGGAACAAGGAGTGAAGTTGGATAGAGCCTTAGACCATTTAAGTTCATTGAGGGCGTACTTTCATGGTTTAAAAGGAGCACTATTATTTATTGTCTCCTATCTTAACCCACTCTCCCTGCCATTACTTTTCAAAGTAAAGCGACCTAAAACCCGATCTAGCTTATTAATAGTTCTCCTGGGCTTCGGAATAACTTTTGGACATGCTGAGCTAGCTTATTCGCAAGTTGATAGTTTTGACCTTGACTCGCTAGCTGATTCACTTACAGATTCTAGCTCCGAGAAATTAAGTACAGAAGTACTAATACGGCAAGCATTGCTGCTCTTTAATAAAGGGAAAGGAATTGATGCTAGAGCGAAATTAGAAAAAGCACTGGAACAATCCCCAAATGACTATCGTCCGTTTCTTTACCTAGGACAATACTATCTTTCTGAAGTAGCTCACTTTAAGCTGGCTTATCGGTACATCGCACAAGCCAAATTTTTATTTGAAAAACTTCATCCCAATCCTAGTGAAATAGTTAGAGATTATGAGCTACTAAATCAACATGCTCTTCTACTTTACTTGCTATCAGAAGCTCAACTCAACTTAGATCGTTACGAAGATTCACTAAAGACTCTAAATCAATATGGGACTCTCAATCAACCAGATTGGTATCCTGGTCAAAAGGCCTGGGTGCTGATGAAATTGAAACGGATTGAGGAAGCCATAGTTGTTGCAAAAAATGGCCTCTTAGAAGGCGCTGATCCTAAGAGAACTTGGAATATATTAGGCATTCTACTCTCAATAAGTGGCGAACGTGAGATGTCTATCAATGCTTTCCAAAAAGCAGTCCAGTATGAATTTAGATTAGGACTGCAACCACAAGTAGCGACCCCTTTAAATAATGCAGGGGAAGTGTATAGAGAGCTTTTCAGAGATGCCTATGCTGAAAGCGCATGGAAAGAGGCTTTATCATATCCAGATGGATGTGAGCATATTCTACCAAGCGTAAATCTTTCGATTCTCTACACTGATCAGTTAAGACTATTTCAAGCGGAACAGTCACTAAGAGATTTTGAAGCCTGCTATGCACAAAAACCAGAAAGGAAAGATTCAGAGCATAGGACAATACTTGCTTTAGCGAGAGGAAAGTTAAAACTTCTATCCAACAATCTGGATGAATCAGAGAAGTTATTAAATATTGCTTCTGATGATCAACAGTGGTTTGGTAAAATTGGAACGAATGAAAATGATGTAAAATTTGCGAGTTGGATTACTCAAGCTCTATTATATAGAGTAAAAGCAACGAAATTAGCTCAAAGCGCTACCGACTCCTATAAAACTAGTCTTAGTAATTATATAGAGTCAAAATCTCTAACACTTAAAGCTATCTGGCTAGAAAGAAAAGCTAGAATTTTTGCCTTAGAGGAATTAGATAACTTTGAAGACCTTTCAATTCGACACACTGATACGATGATAAGCTATCCACTCTTAGGAAGAGTTATTGGTGGGTTCGGTTCAGACGCAATTCAAAAAAGGTTTTCTAAAATTCTAGCTACCGACAATCGTGAAAGTGTAAAATACTACTATGATTTATATACGGCAGAAGCCCTACTTCAGGAGAATTCCCATACTGAGGCAAACTCATTATTCACATCAGTTTTAAGTAAAGCACCCGAACACGAAAGATTGGTTAAAGTAATGGCCCTCTCAGGCCAGATTAAAGCTGAACTTAAGAAAAGCTGGTGGTGGAGTAGAAATAGCACCCTCCTTGGTCTAAGGTCTAAGCTTGAATCTCTCTATAAGACCTTGCCTATAGCTTTATCATTCTACTCGCTACCGCTTCCTGTAAGTTTTGAATCAAATTCAGATATTAAGGACAAGGACTATATCAAATCCAATCTATTTTCTGGTGAGTTTATGCAATGTGATAAGGACTGTGCATATAGGCTAGTATTAACGAAAGAAGGTTCTAACAAGCTATTTTTACAGTTATATGATTCTAGCAGCAATAGAATTCTAGCATCCCAAAGTTTCGATCAACACCAGGTAGAAAAAGATGCCGGCAATAAGGCTGATAAGAAAAAGACAATTAAAACAAAGGCCGAATTTGTAAATAAATTCGTAGAAGAAGTATTCAGTTTTAAAGAAGATGCTCCAGCTATGGGCTTAGTTAAGATCCCATTTGCTAAAGGTTAGTCTAGCATGAATAATCAAGAGTTTTATGAAATACTCAAACTTAATGACTTCTTTCCAGACAAAAAACCTTTACACTTTTTTAGAGATACCGAACATGGGCGAATCAAACTAGTATTTCAACCTCTTAAAAGAACCAAGTACGCAGGAGAAATTCGTTATAGAGAATCTGTAGGTTGTCGATTCTTCCTGTCATTAGAGCTTAACATTCCTTCAAGATTAATTGTGACGGATGCGAAGATTGCACGTGGGAAGTTTATCGCTTACCTTCATAAAAGAAGAGGCAATAAACTAATAGAGATGTCTAATAGCAATCTGGTGGCTTGGGCTCCATCTTATGAATGGAGTAGCAAGATAGTCCATTCTACTGAAGCAAGACTTGCATTCAATGTCTTGTTCCATCAAGACGAAAAAACAAGAAGGCAACAAAGCCTAAGCCTCGATCCCTTAAATCTCACCTATTCCTATAGGGTAAAGGCTATTGATCCTCAAATGGTAATGGAGATTGTTCCTCAGTTTCTTGAGGTTGCTAAAGTAATAAAGTCCGCTGGAGAACCTCCAGAAAAGCTAAAGGTCTCGGCTATAGAAAAGTTCCTCCTCGAACACCCCTACTTAGCAGTAATTTCATTCTTTATAGGCGCTTTAGTAATCTTACTGGTACCATTCCTAGCGTTTGCCGCGCTCCTGATATTGTTTACTTAGAGGATAAGTAAATAGAGTACTATGGCGAATCCAAAAAATTGCATAATTAGTCAATTCTTTCAGGAGCTTAACTTAGTAGGCAGGCTACTATCACAGATTCCAGTTCGCTGTTCTAACAGGCTCTATCTACCTGATATTATGTTTTCAGCCTAACTACCCGATACTATAGACTAATAGCCCAAGGACATGGGGCTATATGCTGGCTGTTGAGGTGGCAGTATCACAGTAAGGCAAGGATTGCATTGGCAGTGTTGAGTTTAAATTCGAATCTCCTATCTGTAAACGCACAGCGACGTTTGGGCGAAGCTACATCTACTTTAGCAAAAAGCTACAAT
>CAYGUX010000050.1:0-9495 GCA_964353175.1 uncultured Bdellovibrionales bacterium
GGATTCAGGAGATAACTATTGTTTTAGTCAATGGTGAAATCCTTAAAATTAGACGGGGCCAGCAAACACTTAGCAGTTTAGCACAACTAAATAGTTTAGATTTAGAAAGTTTAATTGAGATACAAAAACCTGAATTAAAAAAAGCGATAGGTCCTGATTTAAGTAAGGGAATGGATTTGATAGATCTCTTTATTGGCGCAGAAGGTATTTTCGGTGTGCTGACAGAAGTAGTTGTGCGCTTAGAGAGAAAACCCAAGGAGATAATCGGATTTCTGCAATTTTTTAAGGAAGAATCTCTTGCTCTTAAATTAGTCGAAGATTTAAGAAGTTCTTTTAGAAAGAATTTAATGGCAATTGAATTCTTTGATAATGTGTCTATTCAATATGCTTTGAAGTCTAAGAAACCTTTTGGAGAAAAAATTCAGGCCATATTAAATGAAGGGGCTGATGGAGCAGTGTTTTTTGAGCTAGATTTAGAATCATATAGTGGTGACTTAGACTTATTTCTTGAATCTTATATGGAAATTTCGGGTGCTCTCGGTATAAATGTCGAGCACTGTGTAATGGCTTTAGATGCTAGTGAGCTAGAAGATATTAAAAGTTTTCGTCATGCAGTGCCGGAACAAATTAATGCAAATATCCTGGAGAGAAAAAAGACCTGTTCTCGCATTAGGAAAGTGAGCACTGATATGGCTGTGGCTGATGAGCATTTAGAGGAGATAATAAAGATCTATCGAGATGTATTTTCTGCAGAAGGCTTAGAATTTGCCATCTTTGGTCACATCGGGGACAATCACTTGCATGTAAATGTTCTACCTGATGGCGAGGCTCAGTTAGATGCAGCCTTAATTGCTTATGCTAAAATAGCAGAGAAGGTAGTGGCTTTGGGTGGTGTCGTGTCTGCAGAACATGGTATAGGAAGGATTAAGAAAGAGTTTTTTCAAAAACAATTTAATTCAGATCAAATTACTCAGCTGAAGGGAATCAAAAGCAGACTTGATCCGGACTTTAAACTTAATAGTGGCGTACTCTTTGATGTTTAAAATATTCGTAGGAGAATAAAGTGAATCAAACCGCAAAAACATTCTTAGCTATTGGATTAGTTCTATCTTTATGGGCAGGTGCAGTCGGTATCAGTCAGTATGTTCAGAATGAACCTGAGAGAAAGTTAGTTGCAGAAGGGAAGTTACCTCACGATCATTCTAGGGGGAAGTTGGGTGATGGAGAAAAGCCCGAAGCCCATCAGCATAGTGAGAAAGATGTTTTTTCAGAATTCGTAGGTAGGCTTGAAACTGCGGTAGAGGAAGAACCTGAAAACTTTGATAAAAAAATGGAACTTGCTAATGCCTATTTTCAAGCTGGAGTGGGAATGGGTGATGCGAACTATTTAAAGAGAGCTGCGGGTCTATATCATGAAATTGTAGAGAAAGATGATACTAAAACAGATGCTTTACTTGGATTAGCTACTTTAAGTTTACACGTTGGAGTTTTTGAAAAAGCAATTGAATACTATGAAAAGTATATTAAGTTAGTGCCTACTGATCTTGGCGCTAAAGCTAATCTAGCTCTAGCGAAAGGTAGGGGTGGCGATACTCCTAGTGGATTAAAGCTTGTAAATGAAGTTTTAGCAAAAGAGTCTAAGTTTGTGATTGGTTTGGTCACTAAGGGAATCTTATTAAAAGAGTCCGGTAAGCTAAAACAATCAAAAGCATTATTTGATCAGGCGATGAGTTTAGAAGAGAATCCTGCTTTAAAAGATCGAATCGCCCAGTTAAGCAGTACGGACGAGCAAAAAAGTTTAAGGTCCGGTACTCCGACGAAATCAAAGGTTGAAGCTTATTTTAAGAATCACGAGATCTTAAAGAATAAATTTAAAGATTTATATGAAGAAGGGAGTACAATTATTGTAAATTTAGAGAATTTTCCAGTGGAAGGCATGCCTCCATTTGCTAGAGCGAAGTTAGAGGCTAGCTTATTAAAGGTGATTGAAGATGCTGGATATAAGGCCATCATTTTAAAGAGTGCTGAGAATGGAAGTGAGTTAATAAAGGTTGAGGTAAAATAAATGGCAACACAGGTAACTCATACTTTCCAAAGGATAGAGCCCTTAGAAGCTGGTAGTCAGCTTATAAGTTTAGTGATTCCTATTTATAATGAAGGTGATCATCTCCAAGAATTTTTAGAGAGAATAGATTCATTGGAGTTGCCTGTGCAGAAAGAACTTATTATCATAGATGATTGTTCTAAAGATAATTCACTCGAAATTATTAAGAAGTTTGAGTTTAAGTCACCTTATAAACTGATAGAAAAGACTATTAATGAAGGTAAGGGAGCGGCGATTAGGACTGGATTCGACGTAGCTAATGGCACTATCATTGGTGTTCAAGATGCCGATTTTGAATACGATATATATGACTTGCCATTAGTCCTAGAGCCGATTTTGAGCGGTGCGGCAGATGTAGTGTTTGGGTCCCGGTATAAAAATAGTTTATTGGTGCATAGAACTTTTCATTACTTAGTTAATAGAGTTCTTACAATATTTAGTAATTTAGCTTCTGGCCTGTTTATAAGTGATATGGAGACTTGTTATAAGTTTTTTAAGGCGGATGTTATAAAGTTTATCATTCTAGAAGCAGGCCGATTTGGATTTGAACCAGAGATTACAGCTAAGATCGCAAAATTAAAATTAAGAATTGCAGAAGTGCCAATTAGCTATTTCCCTAGGAATTATATTGAAGGGAAAAAAATAACTTGGAAAGATGGAATAGCGGCCCTAGGGCATATCGTCCGGTTCAACTATTTTACCTCTTGGGACAAGTGTTTTAAGAAGTCGTTACCTGAAAAATATATTCCTCGTAGCCATCATTGGTTGTAGGGCCTTCGGCTTTAGAGTTGAGGTCAGCTAAGGAGTGCTAAATAGCGCAAGATTTTTTAAGCTTTTATACAGAGAGTTTATTTTAAATAGTTCTAAGAAGCGGTTGATCTTCTGTCCAATTCGTATCTCTCTTGATTGTACTAGCGTATTTAGAGTGCTTTCTAAGCCATTAATTTTTTCATTTAAACTAGTGATTTCATTAATTCTCTCACCGTGCGCAATTTGAACTCCTAGATGTTTGCCAGACCAATCTTGTAGATAGTTAGTTTTTACTTCTAAATCCGTTTTCGTCTCAGAAGTTTTTTCTAATAAATTATTTACTTTCTGAAGGAAGCTTAACGAACTAGTTTCCCAGTCTGGCCAATTACTCGCCTCGAAAATTGCTTCTGTTTTTAGTCTATCTAAGTAGTCTGGGGAAGTTTTAAGAGAATTTAATGCATTCACAACTCCAGCTTCATCATCGACATCTAGTATGATGCTATTAACATCGTTTTTCATATACTCTTCATGCCCAGTAACATTGTAAATTATTGCTGTGCCACCGCAATGAAAAATCTCTAATGGAGGTCCAAACATACCTTCCACATAACTTAATTTTACTAGGACATCGCAAGATCTGTATATCTTGGGGGTATCTATGTTTTTTACAGAAGAAAATATTCTATCTATCCCTTCGATAGAGGATACGTCTTTTGATGAGGTTAGTAACCAGATCTCGTCTGCCTGGCTTTTTTTAGCAAGCTCTATGGCTTTCTCTGTGTTTTTGAAAAAAACTCCAAGAGGCCCTTCTATGAGTACTCGTAATTTGCCTCTTTCTCTTGGTGCGTAAGCATCACCATCTTGATTATATATATCCTTCCTAATGCCATTAAGTACGAGTTCAGAGTCTCGGTTAAAGTGTGATTTTAGGTGCTTTTGAATCCAGCTAGCTTCTGTGATTATGGGTAGGTTAAATATGTACACGCCATCAGCCCACTTTCTTGTTGCGTAGTCGTTTTCTAAGTAAAAGCGTGATTCTATGGATTGGTTAAAGAAGCTATAGACCTTTGCATTGACTTTGTGTAATTTATAGACGGTCACCCACCACGTGGCCATGGCGATATCGAATTCCAGATTTTTGGCTTCATCTAGCGTTTTATATTTAAAGCTTGCACCTTTATCATGCCATAGAGGTACGCTAGGCTCTACCGATTCTTCAGTCAAGATAGTTACATCTATACCTGATTCCTGTAGGTAGCTTGCGTGTTGAAAAATAACATAAGTGCCACCACTAATGTCAGCTGACCCAAGTAATATTGCGATCTTCGTCATATCCGCCAGATCCTCCGAATGAAATTAAATGCCTTAGATCTACCATCTCCAAAGGCTAGCTGAAATTGATACCACCCATAGAGGTGACGTAGAAATGAAATTCCTAGTGTTTTAAACGTTAAGGCAGGCCACATACTATCTTTAAGAAGTATATGTGGATTTCTAAAAAATTGAATAGTGTTGTCAAACTTAGTATTTAATGGAACCTTGTCACTTGTGAATTCAGAAAATTCAAATACCCCGAAATTCTCAAAGTGAGAGATTGTTTCAATGAACTTCAGTTCTTCTTCAGTAGGTAGTAGCACCATAGAAGCATGAAATTCAGCAATCATTCTGTCAAAGTACTCTATATTAAAATGTGTTCGACCAAAAATAGAACATAGTTTTTCAAAAATTAAATAGTAGGAATCTAGTAGCGGGGAAATCTTGTCATTAAATAGCTGGGTCTCATAAGGGTGAGCGCTGAGTCTTACATCAATTTTGCCGGTGGTGTCCCGGATATATTCCGTAGCGCTACCATGTGAGGCCCCAAGAAGTATCTCATATACGCTAAGTGTATTAGAGAATATCCAGGCACCATACTCAGTGGCTTCGGGTAGAGGAGAGAAGATAATTCCTTCCTTTTTATTGGTTTCACTAGTGTTAGGAGACGTAAATAGACCTAGATAGTAGCCATGAATGCAGGTGTTCTCTGAAAGGATCTTTCTTAGATTGTCTTGCATTGAGCCTTTCCAGCCTACATCTACTATGGAAAACTCAGTACTATCAAGTGAAACTCCAAATGAATTTATGTAGGAGAGAAAATTTTCTTTCTGTTGAGTCCTTCTTTTTTCATACTCTTTTTTGAATAGTTCATTACTAACTATCGAATTAAATATGTCGCTTGTAGAAAAGTTTTCTTCTCTAGTTTCAAAGTCTAGAGAAGAACTTTCAATAAATTGATTTACCCAGAATTCTTCTAGATTGAGACTTAGTAGAAAGTCTCTACCAGAGATATTTATGTATTGCCTGAATAAAATTTCAAAATTTTCCTCTTCGATAGACTTCAAGGAGGGTAAGAAAGTTGATTTTCTGGAAGCGAGGAAGTAGTGAGATGTGATTGACTCTTCGCCAATTAAGGTACTTTGATATAGATCAAAAATTTTCTTTAGAAACTCTCCTTCTCGAGAGAGAAAAAAGACGTCTTTTACGTTATCCTCTCTTAACTTTCTATATAGCCTGTTAATGAAGGAGTATAGGGTGAGCGTGATGTTAGAGAAAATAGGGCCATTTCCTAATATCGGATTAACTTTATTCCATATTTCTTGTCTTGTGAGGTCTAGAGATTGCTCCTTTAAGAATAGCTCTTCATCAGCACTCTTTTTCAGAGACCTATCTAAGTGAATAGCATTTAATCCTTTTGTTTTGGGACATTCGAAGTCAGAGTGAAGATTGTCTCCGATCATGGTGGTCTTTTGGGGAGTTAGAGAACACTCGGAAATAACTAGATCGTATAGCTTCCCTGAACGTTTTGTTTTTTGGTATTCACTTGATACATAGACCTTAGAGAATAGGTGGTGGATCTTGTGATGCTTTAGAATTTGTTCAATGGCATTTTTAGATAGATAGAAGTCTGAAACTAGTATTAGTTCTTTACCTGATTTTTTTTCTTGATCTAGATAGCTAATAGTTTGATCTAGAAGGATTTGATGTTTGATTTCTAGTTGAACTTCTACTTTGGTTGAAAGCTCAACAAACTCTTCCTGACTTAGTAGGGGTTGTAGGTCTTTATAAAGCTTGTGAATGTGTTGGTAGAAGATAGCTGAAAATTCTGGGAAAAAGAAATCGTCATCATTGCCAAAATTTTTATTCTTTACGCAGAGTTCTAATTCTATCCCGGCTCGAATCCTATAGGTTTCATCAGCAGGAACCCTTAGGCCAAGTTGTTCCCGTATCTCCGCCGCCCATAGGTATTTAATATATTCAGGATGAACATCTCTCGTGACGCAAGTATCAAAAAAATCAACTAAGAGTGTTTCCGTATCTGAGTGACTTTCTATGGAGGTTTCTTTTAAACTCATCATACTCATTCCACGCCTTCTAGTGCTTTAACTTTTGCATCGTACTCTTGAATTATTTTCCAGCGTGTTTCAATGACCTCTTCCATTGCTTTAATAGCCTCGTCTTTGTCGTCAATTGTCTTGGTTAAGATTTTAATTACTTCATCTTTCTCATGAATTCGTTTTTCAGTGGCTTGAATGGCGATATCTTTCTCTTTAACTAGATTCTCTATTGCTTGAATCGCAGTGTCTCTCTCTCTTATTCTTTCTTCAAGATCATAAATGGTCGTTCTTAGTGGGTTAGAGTTTTCCTCATCGTACTCGGGCATGCTTAGCGCTGGTATGAATAGCCCTGAGATCTTGCTAAGATCAATCTTTAGGTCTCTATTAGAGTGGGTTGCAAGGAAAAAATATGAACCTTTTGGCTTTTGGTAATCCATTATTTGGCAAGAATTACTATGGCCTTCTACGTTAGTTCCAAAGACTACTCCGATTGAAATTATCTCTACGGAAGCAAAATGTTTTTCTAAGCTAGACTTTAAGTCTTGTTTGCTGAATTTATGCAAATGAAAAGGATTGGGGCCATAGACTCTTTCGCATTCATCGTCGTAGTCTTTTTCGGGTACGCTTCCACATAATATGCCATCTTGTTTTAGCACTCGGGCAAGCTCTTGTATCGCTAGATTTGGGTCTTCGATGTGTTCTAATGTTTCCAGTGAGACTATTGTATCAAATGTATTTGCTTCGGCAGTAAGTGAGCAGATGTTACCTAACGCAAAGGATTTCTTGTCGTTCGCAAACTGTTTAGTCGCATATTCTATCTCTGTTGCCGAAATGTCTATACCAAGGTAGCCACTTACTGTGGGGTTTTCACAGATTATATCTGAGCCATAGCCAATGCCGCAGGAAATATCTAGTACGGAACCACTGGCCAGGATAGAACAGATTTTATATCTATGTACATGCTCTGCTATAATTGCTTTTCTGTCGTGTTGTAAGCTTATTCTCTCCATCGGTGATTATGTGATACTCCAACTTCTTTCTAAGTTAATTAATCCAACTGATTCAAAGTTATCTCTCACGCTGAATTCACAAACAGGAACCGCTTCAGTATAGATTCCAAGACCCTCCTCGTCGTTTATGGCGCAACGCCATTTATATCTTCCAGCTAGTAATGGAAGTTTGGGGAAGGTGACTGTGATTTCTCCATTTTCTTTAGGGCTATGTCCTGGGATTTTATCCATGACGGAGGTTGCTCCGCAGATGTAGAAGTCGTTGTGTTTATAAAGATTAAATACGAAAGATAGTTTCCCAGGGTAGTCGCCAACGACTTTGTAGGAGAAATTAAACTTAATGGTTTGACCAGTAATTGCTTCTTCTATCTCCATGTCGCGGGCATTTAAAAGTTTCGCGCCTGTTATCTTTATGTGGTGGGTGTTTGAGTTCTCTGTTGCAATTGAATCAGTAGATTCGCTTGTTATGGATTGATTAGAGATTATTGATTTTACTTTTGAACGTACTTCTTTCTCTTGATCGTATGAGTATGCATCCACTACGTCGCTACTATTACCGAAAAGTTCTACTTGCCCATTCTTTAAGTAAAGTGCCCTTTGGCAATAGCCTTTTACTTGGAAGGGGTCATGCGAGACAAAAAGGATAGTGCTACCTTTCGCTCTGATTTCATGGAACTTGTCAAAACACTTCTTTTGAAAAGACATGTCTCCAACTGATAAGGCTTCATCTACGATTAGGATGTCAGGGTCAACATGAAACGCGACTGCAAAAGCTAGGCGGGCAAACATACCACTTGAATAAACTTTAACAGGTTGTTCTATGAACTCACCAATGTCTGCGAATGCTATGATGGAGCTTAACTTTCTTTCCAGCTCCTCTCTAGGGATGTTTAAAAGCATTCCATTAAAAAAGATGTTTTCCATCCCACTAAGTTCGGGATTAAATCCGGTTCCTAATTCTAATAGACTAGAGATTCTACCTTTAACAGCATAAGTCCCACTAGAAGGAGTGAGTACGCCTGTAAGAATTTTTAATAAAGTTGATTTGCCTGCACCATTTTTCCCGATGATGCCGAGTGTCTCACCTTTATATACATCAAATGTTACGTCACTGAGTGCTTTAAAATCAGTATGATACTTTTTCCTAAGTGGATGGAATACCTCTTTTAATCGATCTGCTGGATCTTTAAAGAGCCTGTAAGTTTTCGAGAGTTTAGAGGCTTGTATTGCTATGTCCATAGAATTCATTCCCCTATATAACGTCTGCAAAATGGGGCTTTAACTGTCTAAATAAGACAGCTCCACCGACAAAGATTAATAGGCTTATGAACCAGAATATGAGGGTGCTAGTGAGAAGTTCGCCTTCCCAGAACCAATGTCGATATATTAGGCTTTGTCTATAACCATCAATGATATAGAAGGCTGGGTTTAGTTTAAAATAGAATTGGTATTTAGGATTGATGCTTGAAATATCCCACATAATAGGGGTAAGCCAAAAGCCGAATCCTAAAAACATCGTAACAATTTGGCCTACGTCTTTTAGAAATACGATTAGAGCAGAAGTTATCCAGCTTACTCCTAGAAGTAGTACTATGGCAGAAAATAAGTAGTAGAATACCTGTAAGCTTTCTAAGCCGAGTGGGAATTTGTAGATATAAAATAGGATAAATAATCCAAAGACAAAAAAGATATGGATTAAAAAAGCTGAGATGATTTTTATGATTGGCAGTAAGCTAACTCTAAAGGCTATTTTTTTAACAAGAAAGCTATATTCTAAAATCGCGCCTGTGCCGCTTTGAATAGCCTCCGAGATAAAAAACCAAGGTATCATTCCTGTTACAAACCAAAGGACATAAGGAACGTCTTTTAAGGGCTGTGCTCTAAAGCCGACTTCAAAAACAAAAATGAGAATTAAGATGGTAATTGTAGGTTGAACATACCCCCAGAAAAGACCAAAGGCAGAGCCAAGATAGCGGGACTTAAAGTCTCGTTTAGCAAGCTGAATTAACATAGACCGCCGAGTGTAAATCTCAGCAATAAATGCAAAAAATGATGTAAAAAGTCTCATGTTTTTATCGGGTTATTCGTTCGGGGACAGTATTACAAGTTGGGATAAAAATCTAGGGTTAGGCCCTTGTTGGATAAGAACTACGGAATGCTCTTAGAAAAGCCTTATCCCGATTGTTTTAGTCTGATACGTTGCTCTGAGATTCCATCTTCAAATTGTAGCCCCGCACCGGTTCGCTGAATTAATAGT
>CAYGUX010000051.1:0-7824 GCA_964353175.1 uncultured Bdellovibrionales bacterium
GTTAAAATAAACTAAATTACGAGAATAAAATGAACGGGCTAGTGTGAACGCTTACAACCCCAACCCTCCAACATATATTATAACAAAAAACCCCAGAAATGCCTCATAGACTCTAAAATCCCCCCTTTTCTAACTATCGATAATATAACATTATCGATAGTTAGAACAATATAGGCCTAATTTTAGAGGCCCAAATATCATTTTTTTAATTTTTGATATTATTTTCTGAACACAAAAAGAGTTCCCTTTCATCCTATATACATGAAAGATTACCCCCCTACTCTAACTCACACTAACGATCTCATAGATCTAGAAAAAGCCGCTCGCTACTATGCTAAGGCGTCACTTTCTAAGAACACCAAACGCGCCTATGCCAGTGATTGGGCGGATTTTGAATACTGGTGCAAACGTACTAAAAGAAGACCAATTCCAGCAACCCCTGATACCGTAGCTCTTTACCTTACTAAAATGGCGGATCATTTAAAAACAAGCTCTTTAAGAAGACGCCTAACAGCACTAAGAAAAGCCCACGAACTATCTAAATATCCTTCCCCTACTAAAGACGAAAAAGTAAAGGCAGTAGTCAGAGGCATTCTAAGAACAAAAGGAGAAGCTCAAAAACACGCTTCCCCTACTTTACTCAAAGACATTCAAAAGATGATGGAAGTCATTCCAGATAATACAAAAGGCATACGTGACAAAGCCCTACTACTTCTAGGCTTTGCAGGTGGATTTAGGCGAAGCGAGCTAGTAGCGCTAGACTTTGAGGACATAGCCCTTACAGAAGATGGCCTTGTAGTAAAAATCAGAAAGAGCAAAACCGATCAAACAGGCAGAGGTAGAAAGATAGGAATATCATTCGGCTCCAACAAAACCACCTGCCCTATAACGGCACTTCTTAACTGGCTTGAAGTATCTGAGATTCGGGAAAGTGCCCTCTTCCGCCCAATCAACCAATGGGGCCAATTATTGCATACAAGGCTTACAGACCAGTCAGTCCGTCTTATACTAAGAGAATGCCTAAAACTAGCAGGCATCAACGTAAAGGGATTCTCTGGCCATTCCCTAAGAGCTGGCTTCGCCACAGTAGCAGCAATTAATGGAGCAAGTGAGCGAGAAATTCAAAAGACCACCGGCCATATGAATTTAGAAGTCCTTAGGCGCTACATTCGCGATGGAGATATGTTTAGGGAGAATGCTTCTAAAAAGTTGGGGTTGTAGGTAGAGGCCATTATAGATAGTTGTAACGAAGACTTAGGCCTCACAATAAGCATTTTGAGTCAATATACCTAGCAAAATTGATGTTTTCAATCAATCCTGCTACAATTTATCAACAGTTCAAGTCAAGGTAGAGCGTTTTCACCAAAAACTGGTCTGTAGCTGTTTAAAATCTCCTGAAAAGAGTAATCAATGGGAAGAGACAATTTTCTATCCAGAGATGACAGATATTGGCATGACGATGCGCCGGGTACGACAGGACCAGCAATTGAAAGGACTCCATATGAACTTAATAGAAATGACTATAGACCATTATAATGGTGTTTTGGCCTTATTACAGGCGACATCTGGAGTCTGTGTTAGAACTTCTGATTCCCTTGAAAATACTGAGAGATATTTGAACAGGAATCCGGGATTGAGTTTCGTCGCCATTTGTGATGGTGATGTCGTGGGGTGTGCAATGGCCGGTCACGACGGCAGACGTGGTTATTTACAGCATGTAGTTGTTAAGGAGACCCTTAGAGGAAAGGGGATAGGGAATAGCTTAGTTTTGGCTTGCCTTGAAGCTTTAAGGGCCAATGGCATTTTTAAAACCCACATAGATGTATTAACAACGAATGATGTTGCCAATAGTTATTGGTCTCAACGCGGTTGGATAAAACGAGAGGATATCAACAAATACTCAATGAATTTATCTGGTGATGAGAACGTTTAACAATTCGGCCAGCAACACCTAGTAACCAACTTGCACTATGCGCTGATGTCACGCATGTCACTTCCCATCACAGACTATTCGTTAAAAGATAGCTCAATATTCAGTTTTTAGTCAACAACTTCAATAGGCTTTCAAAAAATGGATTTAGAGCAGATAAGAAAATTGATATTCATAGCAAATTTCTCTAATAGTGACTTGTTGCTACCTACAGAGCAAGTGAACGAGAAATTCAAAAGACCACAGGCCATATGAATTTAGAAGTCCTTAGACACTATATCCGTGATGGAGATATGTTTAGGGAGGATGCTTCTAAGAAGTTGGGATTGTAGGGATTCAATATATGAAAAAACTCGAATGGAGCTTTTAAAAAAATTTAGAAAGTTCCCTTGCACATGAAAACTATGCTAAGGACAAGGTGCATAGATAGGCTATCTCAAGTTCTTTGATATCTTCAATCTTTAATCCTGTACTCGAAAAAATAGTAGTTAGCTGACTTTTACTAAATTGTTCTGAAACGCAATCTTCATTATCCAAATCGAAATATACTGTTCCACCTTCAATCTTTCTAATCTTTAATTGCAAAGCTTTGTAGACTTTCATTCTTTCTTCGAGAGCATTTTCCGAAAATACGCTAAGTACTATTTTACCTTCCTTCTTTAACACTCTTTTCATTTCCTCTAAAACAGCCACTTTCTTGTCAGCCAAATTAGCGAATGTGGTCATGCATATTACAAAGTCGAATTGATTTTCTTCCAAAGGTAAATCGGAAGCCTTAGCTTTTAAGATCTTTATATCTGGGTAATCTGAAAAAATATTTTGTGCATCTAAAACTACCTTATCATCCTGATCAATACCTGTTATTTGTTTTGTAATAGGAAGCAAATCATAAATGCTCCTTCCTTCCCCACAGCCGATCTCGAGTACAGTTGAATTCGAAGTGATCACATCTTCTAAATATAATTTTTCTTCACTAAACCAATTTTGATAAGAAAATGGCATGTCGTTAAGTACAAGGTTCCACGGCAATCTGTTCTGGGTGTGCTTTTTCATAACTTAATTAAGACTAAATGACATGATTAATTTATTTCTTACTTTCTTCTATTCTAAGCTTTTTCCCCTGCATTTTTTGCTTTATCTGCTCATAACTTACTGGATAATAATTCCAACAATCCACTCCAACATTTATTGCAAGCTCTCCTTCAACTTCTTTAAGATAACCATGAGAATGTCCAAACAGATGCCAAGCGCCGTGAAATTTTCTATCCCAAATCCGCATACAATAATGCATCATAGCTATCATGTTTCTATCTGGTAATTTTAGAAAATGATAATCTTTAATCCATTCAAACCGCGCCTGACATTCTAGCTTGGAAACAGATTTTTCATGGTTACCTTTAATTAGAAAAAGTTTACCATTTAGTCTATTTAAAATTTCAGCTGTACTTTTTGGGTTTCTAAGCGAGACATCACCTAAATGATAAACTTGATCTTTTGACTTAACTACCTCATTCCATCTTTTGATTAGCTCCTCATCCATTTCAAATGAATTTGCAAATGGACGCTTTTCATACTTAATAATATTGCTGTGTCCAAAATGATGATCCGCTGTAAAGAATATACTCATCGGTTAAAGCTTATTAAGATATTTTTGAATTAACCCTATAATTTCATCAAAACTAGGAAAGTCATCATAGTACAAAGCTTTAGTTCTAAGATACTGTTCCTCATATTTCTTTCTAGTAGCTTTATTGCTCAAAATGAATGCATCATTCCTAGAAAGATCCTCATTGGCACTAAATCGAGATTCCTTAAGCTTATGATATTCTTCGGTACCGATAAACCCAATAACCTCATCATTTTTTAGAAGTTGGTGAATATCATAATAATGCCTAATGAAGTTTACTGGCATTATTTTTCCTTCTTGCTCTTGCCTGTATTTGCCTGAGATGGCAGACAACTTTTCAACAAAAGTATATTGAGGGAGATAACAAGGGACATCAATTGCTCTATTATCAATAACATCCAAGCCTGCATTAAAAGCAATATCAAATACCCATGAACTTATTGGCAATAATTTATTAGGGTCGACTTTAGCAAAACCTACCTCTAATAGAATGTAAGGCTTAATTGATTCTATTAATACGTAGTTAGATGGATAGGATATAGCAATTCCACAATTCTTAATTTTAGCATCATCCCATTCCGGCTTTCGGGTAATGGATATGGCTCCATTTACCTTTATATTGTTAGGTAGCCAATTATAAAAATTATCTCTAGAAGATATATGATTTGGCCTGTCATGATTCTTACCAGAATATACCTGCATACCACTTGGGGGATGTATGTGAATATCCACGTCCTCCGAGAAACGACTGATAATTTTCCAGGCTTTGGATAGGGACGTTCCGCCCTTTAGCTCAAATTTATGGCCAGATTGCCTTAGTGACCATATTATATGCATCAACCAATAGTCCTTCTCTACTATCTGAAGAGAAGCCTTAGTCATATCACGAGCACGATCACAGATCTCTCTAAAGTCCTCATGCTCGTGTAGAAACAATTTATCTTTCAATTAAGCACTCTTTCCAATAGTTTTTCAGTACTACGGTTACCATAAAGGCTTGCTGTTCTTAGAAGCAAATTAGGGTCATATTCCTTTAAGCGAGGAGCTAACTTCTCTTGAATAGGAGTTCCATCCTCTACTTCTTTGATATTATCAAGAAGATCAACTAAAAGAAATTCCTTAGTTATCTTTTTAGGATAAGCTCTCCTTACACGGAAATCAAAATGAAACCCAGCTAAATTAAACGATCCATGTCGTCTCTTATTTAGAACCTTGTAACCCATAGATAACTGAGTAAGGCCTCCGACTAAAGAAGTATAGCTATTAACATCCACTAATAAGAAGTCATCATCTTGAAGAAAGCTCCTAACAAGCTCTTCATCCTTCGGTGCTACTAAACCGTACTTAGTTCGTTTAGGCTTATAGTAAAGACCTCCTGATACTTTCTCTACATGCCCTTCTTTAACCAAAGTAGCTAAGTCATGGCTAGCATTAGGCCACTTAGCCTGTAGTTCAAACTGTCTGTATATTTTGCCAGCTCGCATGCTATTAAGCATCTGCTGGGCTTTACATTGTTCTTTCATCTCTCAATTATCCGCCCATTTCCCCAAATTGTCAATGAGATTTAAGGGAAACACAGGGCCCAGAAGCAAGGTTCTTCATAAAAATTAGGGGGTTACATTAGTAAATAGTTTAATTATCCTTTCCATCCCTACAATCATACTTGGAACTAATTCGCCACAATCTGCATTTTGTGTCAATTTAGTCCCATAGCCATCAATGGCGCGTCAGAAAGAGAAATTCAAAAAACCACCGGCCATATGAATTTAGAAGTCCTTAGGCGCTATATTCGGGATGGGGATATGTTCAGGGAGAATGCTTCTAAGAAATTGGGGTTGTAGGAAGGGATAATGGATTTTAAGGATTAGTTTTTGGAAACTGTAATTCAAATCTGTATCCGTCTGTGGCATTCTCCATTCCAGCTTTTTCATAAAGCATATGAGCAGGATTTCTGCCTGAACTACTAAATAGTTTAATTCTATTACATGAATTTATTTTAGCAAATTCGATAAGGTAATTAACGAGACTTAGTCCATGACCCTTTCTTTGGTGATCTCTATGAGTCGCAAGATCGTCTATCTCTAATTGTTTCTTGAATACAAGGTGTGGCCTCATGGTTATTCCAGCAACAGCAACGATAATACCATCAACCTCAAGTCCAAACAGACGGTATCCTTCCTGCAAGCAAAAAGCTCTATTACCTAAAAAAGTTTCGAGCGACATCTTTGGGCGCAAAGATAAAAGGGCTTCGTGCGCCCTTTGCCAGTCTTCGGGGGTTATGAGTTCTATTACGTTGGACTGTTTCATAAACTAACATCTATCAAAAAATATCATTTCAAAGCTAATAAGGACAGTGCATACGCACCCCATAAAGAACTATCATATCCTAACTTACTTAATCTTAATTTAGGAATAGGAACAATTTTAACATTTTCTTCTAGGACAGTCATTGCTCCTTCAATTAGCCGACTCCCCCCACCCAACGCCATTCCCCCTCCTAATACAATAACTGAAGGTGCACATATTGTAATTATATTTCTAAGACCTTGCCCTAAGTTATATGCTACTTGATCCCATTCATCTGGCAATAGTTCCTCAGCTGATTTGCTATAGTGCTTCCTTATGGCAGACCCACAGATTATAGCCTCTAAGCAATCATAGCCACCGCATAGGCATTCAATTGGCCCAGTAACTGGAAGTTTGTAAGGGACAACCTGATGACCAATTTCTGGATGACTTCCACCTTCCCCTCTATAGATCTGCCCATCAACTATCAAACCCCCTCCCATACCTGTACTAAGAGTGATATAAAGCAACCTTTCGCTAGAGTGGCCGCCAAATTCATACTCTGCTAACGCAGAGGTATTGGTATCAACATCTACAGCAAACGGCACATTAAATTGATCTTCAATAATTTTCTTTAATGGAACCTCTCGCCACTCAGGAAAATGCAGTGGAGACACTACGCCAGTCTCATGGTTCAGAGGACCTCCCGCAGATGCTCCGATTGATATTATTTGTCTACCTTCACCTAATGAAGAAATTAGTCGACTTAGTAAGTCTAGTCCTTCAGCTAGAGATTTAGGCGTATCTACTTTCTCTCTATCCAATATCTCACGTTTTGAATTTATCGCGGCCACCATTATTTTGGTACCGCCTATATCTAGAGCAATGTAAACTTCTGATTTCATATTAATAATTATAATAGAGAAAGTATCTAATATCTATAACTACCCACTAATTTTAGAAGTAGCTCATTCTCATCACCGATTAAATGTGATTCTTGCCTAAGTTCATCAAGATGATATGTAGCTAAAGTATCTTTCAACCCCCTCTCTAAATCAAACTTAGCTCTCCAACCAAGTTCTTTTTCTATCAAATTAACATCTAACACGCATGGATAATTACGGAAAGAAAAGTAGCTACGCGGTTTAGCATGGTAATCATTTGTTATTACCCCTGGACTTTTCCTTCCCAATGCTTTCGCTACTTCGTTTACCCAGTCGATAAAAGTAAAGCTCTCTTGAGATGCTACATTATAAACCGAAGCTCCTCTACCTAATTTAGGAGGATGATTAATTGAAGCAATAATAGCAGTTGCTAAATCAGCAGTATGCAAAAATTGAATAGGAGTCAGGCCATTACCGGGAATGGCCACCATCTCATTATTCAGAACTCGACTCCAAACATACTTTGCTCTATCCTCTGGATCCTTAGGGCCATATAAGTATGGGGGCCTTAATATCGTTACTGCCTTCTCCGAACCATGTTTAATTAAAAATTCATCTATCTTTGATTTTTGCTCTCCATACTCACCCCATATTTCACCCCCTCCAATCAAATCTTTTTCATTTGGAAACCTTCCCAAAGTCTCTTTATAGACAGAGGCACTACTTATATGAATCCAGTGAGAAGTTTTATTTGAGAAAGCCTCCCATGCAATTTCAGTATGAATACATTTCAAGGCTGAAGTATCTATGATCACATCTATCTCTACTATCTTAGATGCCACTTCTTTCATGAGGCCTCGATTTTCACGATCAGCTACTATCTGGTTTATACCCACCAAATGCCTATTACCACGGTTAAGTAGGTGCAGTTCATGACCTTCGGCCAACAAATAAGGTACTACGTTTTGCCCTACAAAGCCCGATCCACCGATTATTAAAATTCTCGACATTGCTATTCTCTAAATTATTAAAAAGCATCATCACCAGTAGGAAAACATAAAACTCGCTATAAGTACGCAACTTTTCAGACTAAGCCT
>CAYGUX010000052.1:0-7747 GCA_964353175.1 uncultured Bdellovibrionales bacterium
TTTGCGACGAGAGTACTCATAGAGTTTAGAGGCGTGCTTTGACCAGATCGGTAAAGATAGTTCCACTTAGCGTTATCGCTAAATGGGGATGAAAATTCCCGAGAGGGGTGATAAATATTGAAAAGTTACGAGATCTTAGGGAGTTACATGTTTCTAATAAGCAGTTATCTGCACCCCGGATAACACGCACAACGACATGATAATGGAATGTCTGAAAAGAGATTGGCATGGAAAGGTTGAAAAAAATTTAAGGGATTGGCATGTAGCCAATCCCTTTCTTACATATTGTTCTTAGTCTTATATAGATCTAGATTTTAAAACTAAATCTTCTAGTAGGAGAAATTCTTCCTTTAACATCAAAAGCAAGAAAAGGTAATAATAAATAAAGAAGGACTTAATTTGATATAGTAGCTTCATATAAATTCACTAATGGGTTAAGCTCTGAGCCAGTCTGTCAATTTAAAGCTCTATTCTAAATTTTATTAAAGAGCATCCTTAATTTCTTCTCTTGTTCTTGCTCCTGATTTTATTGCTTCTATATACATTTTTACCGAGTCATAACCACATGCGCTAAAGATTAATAGCCCAGGAGCCTTTCCGTATTTATTCCTATATAATTCGATGAATTTTTTACTGCTTTCTTGATCAGGATCTGAAGTTGCAGAGCTATAAATTCCTTCATAAGACTTAGGATCTAGTGCAATTAGCTGATCAGTAACACCATCGCTCATTATTAGAGGAACATTTTTAAGGTAGTTCTTATATTGTTTTACAAAGGCGTTAATATTATGCGCTATTGGTGCATATACAACCTCAGGTTTTGAACGCTTAACTTTAAGTAAGAGAGAATTAAAATCAGTATCGTTTGGATTAAGTACCACATTTGAAATGATCTCCCCACCTAGCTTAAATCTTTCTACGAAAGTTTGCGATACTTCGAGAGACCAGTCGTCTTGTTGCGAAATTATAAAGGCTTTTTTAGCACACAAATCATTTAAGGCAAATCGAGCTACCTTTTGTCCAGTATCCGGAGCCCATGGTCCGATACCAAAAGTATATTCACCTAGGTTATCCATCTCAGGGGTGGCATCCCATAGTACGATTCCGGGTAAATGAGTTTTTTCTAGAATCGAGGCAATTGGTTTTATTTCTGGGTATGTAGAGACGATGGTTCCTTTAATTTTATCTTGAGAACTTACTAAATGCGCAATGGAAACAATCTCGTTTGAGGGATATCTAGTATCTTCAAAATTTAAGCTAATAGAAATATTCTGAGAAGCTAAATCTTCCTTACTTTCTGTTACAGCGATCTCCATGCCTTCTCTTATAGCATTTCCCACCATAGCGAATTCACCGGATAATCTAATTAGAGCAGAGAGTTTAATTTCCTCGGCTGATGAAAGGGAGGAATTAAAAAGAAGCAGGAGGGGTAAGAATGATTTTATTGTGTCTTTAAATTTACCAAACATAAAATTATATTGCACTTATCAAATTATATATTAATGGAGCCAATTGTATATTCACTGTTAGTTATAAATCAATTTTATTTATAGAGAGTTAAGATGGTAGTGTCTAGGCCAGCAGCTTTTACATTAGACAAGGCATGGTTCGACAAGCTCACCACGGGTAGCCTTGTCTCTACGAGCATATAAAGACCGTAATGATTGAAAATTCTTCGTATTCAGTCCGTACTAGTATAATTTCTCGCGGTTTTTTTATCTACTTGTAGAGCAAAGGCATGCCTTTGCTAAAATTATAGTTAGATTGGTAATGAATTTTAGATTTTCAACACATTCTTAAAATGTTACATACTAAAGATGAAGTCTAAAATCCCCATGACAATGTTTCGCACGATGAATTTCTTAAGTAAGATTTTAATTATAAATATCTTGATATTGCAGCTTACTTTTTCTCCTACTTCAGCCGTAGCAGAGACAAGCCCTAATTCTATAGGCGTAATATTACCCCTAAGTGGTGAGGTGGCGGAATATGGTGCTAAGGTTCGTGAAGGTATTGAAAGTGCTAGTCATAATGGTATTGATTTTGTTTACGAAGATGATGCCTGCCAATCAGCTAAAGCAATATCGGCCTACCAGAACTTAAAATGGAAGGGCACAAAGTTTTTTCTCGGGCCTTGTTGCGGGTCTTCAATGAAAGCAGTAGCTTCTAGGTATTCAACTGGACAACAGATTTCAATGGCTACTTGTCCAATTACTGACCTGTCTCACTCTGTTTCTGGTGGTAGGATTTTTATGCCTCAATATTCAGTAGAGAAGGAATCAATTTTTAATGCGGAACAAATTTTTTCTAAAGGATTTAAGAAAGTAGTTTTACTTTATCAGGAAACGGAGTTAGCTAATTCTCATAAAGAGGCGTTTAGTAAAAATTACAAAGGGTCAATAGTCGCTTCCTTAGCATATAATAATCCTGATGCGTCAGAACTGCGGACAGTGTTATTAAAATTGAAGAGGCTAGATTACGATGCTTTATACGTCCCTCATGTAGAGCCTCTATTATTGGGCCTTTTAAGGGAGATTGAAAAAATTGGCCTGGATGAAAGGCAAGTTTTTTCGATATATTCAGCACAAATGCTGGAAGTCATAGAAATTAATGGTAAGAGATCAGAGGGATTACTATATTCTTACCCAGATATTCCACTGGACGCAAATGCAATATCATATTTCCCAAAGCTTGGAGCTGAGATGTTGATATCTGCAATAAATGCCTGTGACGGAGAATATGCTTGCGTGCTAACTCACTTAAAGACCAACTATAATTTCTCTGATAAGGGAGTTTTAGAGAACAAGATTGTGCTTAGGGAAATTCGTGACGGTAAGTTTACTTTGTTGGATAAGAAGTAGCGATTTTATTTATTGTAGATCAATCCAGAAACATCAACTCTATTCTTTAGAACACCTTCTTCTAAAAAGATGTCAGCTATCTTTTGATAATCTGCTACGGGATCATATAGTTTGTTTCGGACTAATTTCTGTCTACTTATTAACTCTTTGTTTGTTACGAATTCTGGTATAGCTAGGTATTTAAGATGATCCTTATTCATGTTTAAATATTTTTCAAGTAAGTATTTTTTCCCATCCTCTGAGCTACGAATTATTTCTATTGCCTCATCTAATGCGCTACCAGTAGGAAAACATAAAACTACCTATAAGTACACAATTTTTTGGACTAAGCCATACCTCAGTCTCTTTGCTAATCTAATCCTGTCTAAATATTGCCAATGCATAGCCCCTAGGTTTGGGTTAACCCAAACCTAGCTAATAATCGAGTAAATAAGGCGAATTTTAGTGGTGGATAAAGTACATTTAGGCTCAAAACATCAACCTTCAGCAAGACCCTCCCAACGACATCTCAGAAATGCCTAAAATGAGAAATCCTCTAGGTCCATCACTTGAAACTTCTTATCCTTCCCCATCTTGGGAGGTGCACGCCAGTCTTGCAATCCTAGATTCTTGCATAATCTCGATATCTGCTCAGGATCCACAACAAACGCCTTGATCTTCATCGACCCTCCGCACTTTGGGCACTTCAACGGATCTATCTCGTAAACCTTCTTAATTAGTCCTGCCCAGGATTTGCATACTGGTCTTTTATCTATATCTCGATCTAGATGTGCCTGACTTGGCTCGCTCTCATCTTTATTAGCTAATCTCTCTAACTCCTCCTCCCTCCTCCTAACGCCCCTAGTTCTTGCAGAGTAATACCCATAGTACCGAATCACCTGCTCATACGTATCTGGAATATGTTGCGATAACTCTGCTAAGAACTCAAGAGGCGAAAAGATCTTAGTCTCAGGCTCATCCCCTTCCCTAAAGGACACCGTCTTTAGCTACATTGGCAAGAAGCAATACTGGGGCTACCCTAAGATCCACAATCTCAGGGCAACTAAAAATTGCACTAAATTCGGATTCCAATTTCAGAATCTCACTGGTCTCGAGTACCCTATTCGCCTTAACTGCGATATCGGTATCGGAGTTGGTTCGGGCTACACCTCTGGCTCTAGAACCATAAAGAACCACTAATATAAGATCATAGGTCTCTGCTAATTCACGGATCTTGGATTTTTCTGTATCTGAGATGTTCATTAGGTTATACATTCGCTAAGTACGATAAGCGTTCCCGCTATATTTAGGCATTATAGCAATCATAGCGCTTAATTCCAAGCTATTTGTAGGAGACTCGTAGATTGAATCTAATATTAACAAACCTTCCTAACTCACTATCTCCCTAACCACTCCCTCCACTGAACATTCCCCGACCGGCCTATCACTAAAAACTTTACCATTCTTCAAAATTACAATTCGATCGGCTACTTCAAAAACATCTTGAAACCTATGACTTACCAATACTAATATCTTGTTTTGTTTTTTTTGTTCTTTGATTAATTCTAAAGTTCTTTTAACCTCTTTAGCACCAAGTGCGGCGGTGGGTTCGTCTAGTAAAATTATGCTTGGGTTAAAAAGGATTGCTCTTGCGATTGCTACTGCCTGTTGTTGCCCTCCAGAGAGTTGGGAGGGGAGCCTATCCAAAAGATCAATATCCAACCCAAGCTCTTCAAACAACTTGGTAGCCTTCTCTCTCATTCTCTTTTTATCTAAGAATCCAAACGATCCAACTATTTCTCTTTGCCCATACAAGTTAGTTAAGACTGAATGATTCTTAAAAAGTGCGTAGTCTTGATAGACTACTTCTATTCCTAACAATCTTCTTTCGTTTACAGACAATCCTGAGATATCTTCACTGTTATACTTAACTTGGCCTCCGCTAGGAGTTATGAGTCCTGACATCGTCTTAAGAAGAGTGGACTTCCCTGCCCCGTTATCGCCCAGTATAGCAGTAAGCTCTCCCGATCTAAGAGTAAGATCAATTCCACTTAAAACTGAATTTGAATCAAATTGCTTAGTTACATTCACTAAAGAAAGTTCGTTCATTACCTTGAACTCCTAAACTTGAAGCTCTTACTACCTGACAAGATTAAAACCAAACCAACAAACAATATTTGATAGTAAGTTGACACCCCGTAAAGATTTAAACCATTCTGAAGTATCCCTATAATTAAAACTCCAACTAAGGTCCCAATGATTGAACTAGGTCCACCAAATAAATTGGCTCCGCCCAATATTACGGCGGTAATACCTAGAAGTTCATAGTTAATGCCAGATGCAGGATCACCGGAATTTGTTTTGATCATAAACAAAAAGCCTGCCAATCCGGCAGCAAGTCCAGAAAGGGAGAAAGTAACTAGATTTATATGCGCATCAGATATCCCTAAAGCACGAGCAGAGGAAGGTGAGTCTCCGTATATCTGAAGATGTCTACCTATTTTGGATTTACTTAAAAGAAAATAAGCCAGAATACTAACAAGTACAAATATCAAAACACAAATAGGAACCTTAAAAAAGCTTGCTTGATAAAAATCTATCACCTCGTCAGGTAAGCCATAAAGGGGAGTAGCATCTGTCAGGATAAAACAGGCTGAGCGAAAAACACTCATCATACCCAAGGTAACTATAAAACTAGGGGCATTTGTAAAATTAATTAGAAATCCATTTAAGAAACCTGAACTCAGTCCGACTAAACATGCAATTAGTATCGGAGAGACTAGGTCACTTGAGACATGCGTCAAAAATGAAGCCGTAATGATAGCTGAAAGCGCTAATTGAGAACCCACTGAAAGATCGATGTTCCCGGTAGCGATTACAAATGTTAGCCCTAAAGATAAGAGGCCCAATATTGAAACCGAAGAAAGAATATTTAACAGATTAGAAACAGAGAAGAAATGCTCTGTAAAGATTGAGAATACTAGGATCTGAATTACAAGTAAAAGAGCTACTGTTTTATGCAAAATATCATCTAATATATTTTAAAACTGGATTATCTTTATGTTCCAAAAATTCTTTAGTTACAACGGGAATATCAGTAAACTCAGTATGGCCGTTTAAATTTTTTGTTACAGCTTCTACTGCAAGCTCCACGGATCTTCTCCCCATTAGAAAAGGTAACTGGGCCACACTGGCTTTTAACTTACCTGATCGTATAGAATTTAAAATCTGGTATTGCGCATCGACACTGATGATAGTGATCTCGGTTCTTTTAGCGACCTTTACAGATTCGATTATTCCGTAAGTCATCACGTCGCTAGCAGAGAATATATAATCAAGGTTAGGCTCTTTAATTAGAATATCAGAAGTGATGTTGGAAGCCTTTAAACGATCCCAATCTCCAGCTATTGACGCAACGATTTTTGCTTGAGGAATTAGACTCAATATCTTAGATTTAAAGCCGTCTACTCTTTTTTTACTAACGGAATTCCCAGTTAGACCTTCGATGACAAGAATACGGGGATCTACCTTAGAGTTAATAGAATTTAAATAGGTACCGGCAGTCTCGCCGATTAAGAAATTATCTGAGCCTACCGAGAATGCCATAGGAATACCCACCTCATTAGCCTCAGCAACTGTTACATTCCCATCAATATCAGCCACCTTGATACCCTGAGCAGTAGCGTTCTTATAACACTCAATACCCACATTCGTTGTTGCTGCACTAAGAACGATTATTGCTGGTTTCTTTTGAATTACAGTATTACATAAACTCAGCTGACTTTCAGAATTCCGATCATCATCAATCTGATAAATTTTACCATTCACTTGCTCTCTACTAACACCATCCTTAATGCCATCAGAGACAGACTTCCAAAAAAAACCACCTCTGGCTTTTAGGATGAAGGCGTATTCGGGTTGTTCGGAGAGGCAAGGGGAGATAGAAACTTGTAATAGAAAAGAAAAAAGTAGAATTATTTTAAGCTGGTATTGCATTGATTTAATTATTTGTTTTTGACTTTTTATACACAAAACTTAGAGGGTACGCAATTTTTCAGAGATTAGTCACACCCCCCTCCGCGGTTATTCCCCATGATCATCATTAAAACAAACCGCTGAGGTGCGGAGGACGCGGAGGGGGTGTGGTTTACTTTCACATAAGAGCACTGCGAACTACAAGAGGCTGAGTGGATACTATCTAATCAACTTCAACATAGGACTATCTACTTTTTCCAAAAATGCCTTGTTCACAAGAGGCGTCTCTGTAAGCTCCCTAACCTCTAGTATGTTTTCGTTAACAGCTTTAAGCGAAAGCTCCACGGCCTTGGAGCCCATTAGATATGGCAATTGCGCAACTGTAGCCTCCAGCTTGCCTGTCTTAATCGAATTTAGAATCTGCAATTGTCCATCTACACTAATCGTTTTAACTTCCGTTCTCTTAGCAATCTTAATGGCTTCGATAATTCCGTAGGTCATATTATCACAAGCTGAGAATATGTAATCTAATTTTTGTTCTTTGGTTAAAATGTCGGTAGTAATATTGGAAGCCTTGAACCTATCCCAATCCCCTGCTATCGATGCTACGATACGCGCATTAGGAATGAGCTCTAAAATTTTACTCCTAAATCCCCCTACCCTTTTTTCACTATTATAGTTACCAGTCACTCCTTCAATGATCAATATAGAGGGGCTTGGTGAGGTGTTGATAGAATTCAGATAACGGGCTGCTTCTTCACCTATATTAAAGTTGTCAGAACCAATTGAGAATGATAGCTTTATCCCCTTTTCTTTTGCTTCAAGGTAAACTTGACTATCAATCTCTGCTACCTTTATCCCTTTCTTCAGAGCATTTTTACCAGTAGGAAAACATAAAACTCGCTATAAGTACACAACTTTTCAGACTAAGC
>CAYGUX010000053.1:0-7746 GCA_964353175.1 uncultured Bdellovibrionales bacterium
CTGTAATTAGATACAAAGGTCAAACGTTAACTCAAACGCCTAGAAAGGCAAACAAATGGCTACCTCTCAAACAAGATCAGATAGAAGCAGCTCTTTCTCTGGATCTCAATTACGCCTTTTTCGCATTTTTTTTTTAAATACTGACAGCAATAACTGGGGAACTTACCCATCCCTACTGGAGGCCCTTGAAAAGCCTTCTAATCGAAAAGGTCTAATACGTGATTTTTTTCCAATGCTGAAAGAAGTTGTTGAAAGTCACCCGACTACATTTAATATTTCTAACTTCAGATAAAAAAATTCTGAAACATACTCATGGATAAAAAGTATAAAGAAGGAAAGTATACACAGTGAAAGAAGTAGAAGAGAAATTTAAAAAGAAACCCGTCTCAGTAAGGAACGACTGAGACGGGCACCCGAGCACTTGGCGTTACAAAGTCAGCATTTGCGGATACTGACTTTCAAGTGCTTGAGATTTATCCGTGTCTGCTTTGCTTGGAATGATGCAGCTTATTTGCTGCTATATCTGATGCCAGCTGAGACTCAACTTCCTTGATTCGGATCGAAAAGTAATTGGCATCATTGTCACTTCCTTCATAGCCGACTAATGATTCGGCCTCTTCCTTTGCCGCTGCAATCGCAACTCGACGATCTTCAAAGGAAGTTGTCGAGCTCTCTGCTGTTTTCAGGTGTGCATTTATTGTACTGGTAACACTCATCTCTCGTATTTCCTCATACGATCCATTCCCACTAACAAGACCATAAAAACAGTCCTCAGGTCACCATACCTGTCCGGGTGGGGACTTAACCACGGAGTATAGAAGTCTATTTTAAAACTTCTTTACTCCGTGGTTACGCTCGACCACATACCGAATATACTTATGGCGACACTAAAAAAATAAACTTAGATACTCGAACACTTAAAAACCCTTAAAAAAACCTAGTTTTTCTCTTCTACTCAAGAGTACCTAAATACATCTGAGGAGATTAATCAAAAGAGACACGAACAGTTTTGTTCTATATCAGACTAACGGCCTTAGATTCGTCGCTTTTAATGAAACTTCCTGCAATAAAGCCCTTGAAGCGCTAGATGCCTTCTCTATTCCCGATAATATTGATCTTTTACCAAACTATGATAATAAGTCCTTCGGGAAGAAGAAAATGTTTTTCAAAGACTGGATGCTAGGGGTGTACTTTAGCATGATGTGGTCTTTTTAAGGTTAGTCAAGAAAGATCTATGCGGTGGCTAGAGTAAAAACTCCGCAAAAATAGTCCTCTCAATTCCAAATGACATAAAACAGTCCCCCCTTGAAAGGAGGCTCTCATGGTTAAATTCTTTACCTCGCTGATTACAAGATTAAAAGAGAAATTCACGAAAGAAGTTACGTTCTTAAGTTTAGATTCTCCTAACCTTAAGAATCGCCATCTAAAACAAGCGATTGCTTTGCTAAAAAGCGAAACAAAGCTGGCATTTCTCCCTTGGGAAGAAAAGATCATTAGGTTGATCTTTAGAGATCCGAGTGAAAGGGATAAATACAACCTTGGCATGGTCCTTGCCATACAAGGCAGAAAACTGCTTGGTATATCATTATTTGGAGACTCTTCAGATGATGATTGCGCAACAATAAACCATTTTTGTGTCGCGAAAAAATATCGGGGAACTGGTCTTGCCGATGACCTCGTTCATAGAACTTTAGACCTAATGCGGTCGAATTTTCTATATCTCATGGTGATGCCTGATAACCGGAGAGCGAATGATCTTTTCTCAAGAGCCGATAGGCTGGGAATAAACGACCTTGGTTTCCTGCAATGTGACATTGAGCCCATTGATCCGGCTGAGACAACAAGTGAATGCAGAAGTTATAACGACTTGATTATCCTTGGACTGAGAGCGTTACTGCTTGTGGTGCCCTACGATAAAGAAGTTTGGTCGGAAATTCGCCGGGCTCTTCAAATCGCTGGAGTTCTAAGAGTTCATTTTCTAATTCCGGAGAACATAACAAACTCAGAATTAACACTCATGAAATCATACGGTTTTACAATGCCTCAAGGCGAAACTCTCTGGGTAAGAACAATAGAAGAGAGTACCTGCTAGGGGCCAATAAAAGGATTAATACTACCCCACGCCACCGGCCCCCAAAAGGAGCCGGTTTTTTTATGTGCAATTTTAAAGAGTTAGCCTAAAGTGGGCTTGATTCTTGCTTAAAAACAGCCAAAATACTATAAGCAGGCCACAATAAGTTTATATTTATATCAAATTTCCATAATTTTTAGGGCTTAATATTATGTCTAGGCGTTGTCAGATCACAGGTAAGGGAAGATTAAAAGGTAATAAAGTTAGTCATGCTAACAATAGAACTCCTAGATCTACTTATGCAAACATTGTTACAAAAAAGATTTTTGACACTAAGACAGGTACTTGGTTAAAGTTAAAACTTTCCACACGTGCTCTTAGAACTATCAATAAAAAAGGCTTACACGAGACTTTAAAGTCTATATAAGCAATCTAAGAAGTAGAAATCTCTTCATTTTAACGTGACTAAATCTCTACTCATCGGTGGCCCAGGTTCAATTGAAGACAATGCGAATGTTTTGGCGCGAGCCTTATTTCGTGGTGATCTTAGCGAATCTCAGATCAAAGAACTAAATCCTCAAGCACTACACTTTGCAATAAAAGTATTAGGACTAGAATCATCGACAGACATAATCTCGATGATCTCCAAAGAACAGTATGTAAGTGTACTTGATTTTGAGATGTGGACCAAAGACTCCTTCCGCGAAGATCGAATGTGGTATTGGCTTGCTCAAATTGACGATGAAAACGACCTACAACCCTTACAGAAATTTTTAAAAGCCTTAGACCCTGTCACTCTTAGTGTAGTCATAAAAAGATATGTAGAATCTGAATTCTTTGACGAAGTTCAAGAACTACCACCTAATCCAAATGCCTATACCCCTGATGGCGGCTTAACTTGGATAACATTAAAAGCAGGGGACCCTGAGATTCACAGGCTTTTAGGACGACTACTAGCATTTCTTTTTCAAACAAACAGAGAAGCATTTTATCAGCACTTAGCTTATGCAGAAAGTGGTACTAGTCTAGAATTTGAAGAAGAAGCCTTCCAAGAAAAAAGCGTAAGACTTAGAAACCTATCTATTCCTACAATGGATGAAGCTCTATCATTTCATAAGTCGCTCTCCATTCTAGATTTTCTCAAAACCCATGATGACATTCTTACAACGAAAGCTCAGAAGGAAGTTGAGATTGAAGGCCCTGCTAATCTAATTCCCTTCCCGACCTCAGGAGTAAGCTATCAGCCTCTTGCCAGTTGCCTTGAGAAAATGGAAGAAGTAGATCTTTATCGTGCTCACCTAGAGTTCGCACAACTTTTCAACTCCAACCTTGTTCACTTTCAAGGAGACTTTGGAGAAGAGCTAGGGCTCCGTTCAGCTATTGAAAAGGTATTCGGGACTGTAAATATTGGACTTGAAATAGCGATTAAAGAAAATAATTCAGTCCTCTCGGCGAATATATTTAGACTTATCCCATTAAAAGAATTGTACCGGGTAGGCTTAGCAGAGGTATATTCCCTAAGAAGTATTTGCCAGAAAGTTCCACAAGACATCCGCTCAGCGCTAGATCACATGAATGAGGCCCTTAGTTTGATAGTTCAATATGGCTCTAAGCCATTCCCCTCTATTCCTAAGTTTTTCAGGGAAGATGGGACATTTGACCTTGAAGATGATAACATTTCAACTGAAGAAAGCCATATTTACTCTCTTGATCAAATTCGAGCAGTAAAAAACATTGTGCAAAAACAGATACATGATAAACTTTCAGAAATTCGCTCTTACGAAAAACAGCATAAAAAGCACGAACTCGTAAAAGAATCTACGTCAAAAGACGTACAATAATAATTTAAAGAAACTGTTGAAAGAACAATCTAACTAGGCATAATTTTAATGGAAACTTTTCATCTTGCGCTTCCTATCACAGACCTTGCACAAGCAAGAGAATTTTATTCAGGAGTATTAAACTTAGAAGAAAAGCGCTCTGCCTTTAATTGGATTGACTATGATTTTTTTGGGCATCAGTTAAGTTTACATTTAGTGAAAGAAAAGCCTAAGAGCCTTGATAGTACAATGATCGATGGAGATCAGGTGCCTGCAATGCACTTTGGTTTAGTCCTTAGCCAAGACAAATGGGAAGAGTTCAGAAACAATCTTCAAGCGAAAAAAACTAAATTCATCATTGGACCAAAGATGAGATTTAAAGGGCGCCTAGAAGAACAAGGAACCTTTTTCTTCGCAGATCCATTCGGTAACTATATTGAAATTAAATACTTCTCCGATCAAAGCCGAGGGCTTTGGTCATAAGATCATAACGCATAAACCCGTAGGGGCGCTCCCTTGCGGTCGCCCATGAAAACCATCAAAGATTTCAAGCAGTTAAAAGTATTACGCACGACATACTAAGTTTTCCTAATAACATTAGTATAATGGCATCAGTAAGTACAAATCAAAGCTCATCAAGAAGCAGTAGCGTATCTAGTGGTTCTACTACGACTGGTAGTAGCAGTAGTTCTGTGGCCTCCGTCTCTTCTGTAGTAATGCCTCCAGTTTCGATTGCTAACTATCAGCAACAACAACAAATAATTTCACAATCTACTCAATCTAATAGTGCCTCTTTAGTACTCCCACCAGCTCAAGTTTCTTCTGGAAGGAGCGTGGAAGGTTCCTCAGGTGGATTAGCTGAACCTATCTTAAATTCTCAACCATTACACTCCTACGGCTGGGAACTAAAGCAGGAGCCAGCGATTGTTAGGATATTAAAGGATATTGGAAATGCTTTGGTCTCACTATTAAAGCTCTTCACTCCAAAGAAAGGGATTTAGAACATAAGCGACCCGACGCCCCCCTTCAGATCAGACTGGCCCCTTCTAACTGGCCTCAGAGCATTCGGGAAAAGCTGTCAATAGCTAGTAGCCATAATGATAATAATTTGAGCTGTCGGGCCTTGAAGGCTACTTAGTAACTGCCTAAGAGGATTCTCCCAAGGCATAGTCTGGGCAAAGGCATTTGTTGGGATTAAGGCTATAAAGGTTAGTACTCCAAACAATACATCTCGGATCTTAGATTTAGTGCTTCTTTTGCTTCTCATAAAGGTATTTCTCCAATTTCTTCATTACAGATTATGCAATGAGGTTCTTAATTTTGGAGAAAATACCATCAAGGAAGTCTCTAGATGGGGTCACCTAAGTGGTACACCTAGGTGGTGCATTGCTGAAGAGGAGTCCGATAAAAGTCCACAAGAAGCATTTAGGATTCTACTAAAATACTATATTGAATAGAATGAGTGCGCCACAACATTCAATAACATCATCTTAAATCTCTATACTATCAGAAAATCTTTTTGCATTACCTACATAAGTGACATTACAAGGTATGACGCCTGGCTTTGAGCAAGTTTTAACTGAAACTGTAAAGGTCACTTCAAGTTCATCTGTTCCTACTGAATTAGCATTTAGTTCATAATTCTCAATACATCCAAAAGGTTGAGTAGTATCACTGCCCGTAGCAGTAAAACCATTAACAGTGGAGATACCTAACATTTCAACTGAGTCAAAAATGCACCATCCCACTCAACCGCTCATAAGCATCTTTAATAGCAATAGTCCTTTCCATCGCAAATCTCTGAAGCTCAGGGTCTAGTGTGGAGAGCTTATCAGGATGGTTCATCATCATTTTATTTTTAAAAGCGGCCCTAATCTCTGCTCTTTTGCATTAAAATTTACCCCTAGAAGATCATATAACTCATAGCGCTTATCAGCTTGGGGCTTTGGTTCGTCCTTAGGTTTGTATTCTTTTTGATATTCTTGTTTATTGGTATTTTGCCGTGAGTTCTTCTTTTGACGGGACTCGTACAAATCTTTAAAAGCTAAATAACCCAAGTAAAAAGGCATCGTCACTAAGGCAAGTACCATGCCCAAAATCCCAGCTATTATAGCTGGCAAGTTCGCAATTAAAAAAGCGCCTAAAAATAAAGGGAGGATTACCCTGAAGATTATAAAAAATGTCCCGTACGTAGCCATTGGAGGAATATACTATACTTGAGGAAGGAAATCTTGCTATTTTTCAACTAAAATGTTGGTGAAAAAGCCTTAGCTCCAATTCACATGCCAAGCCTTACTTGGATTCTTGAGGCCGTTTTAGAGAAGGTTAGGAGGGCTTAGACGGAGAAAGGAATTTAAGAAAAGAGCACGCGAGAAAGGTTGGTTTGCACCTCCGATTCTCGCGTGGTCACTCTACGCCCGACCTAATTCGTTATTCGTTGGCGTAGATCTGCCCTCCTTCGACAGAACAAGAGGTCGTTCTGCCGTACCTACTGAGAATCTCCTCGACAAGGAGATGTGCTCGAGCGTATGCCTGAACAATTTCGCAGCGGCAGGGTACCGTCAGCACCCTGTACCCCAGTCGATCCGTTTCATGATACACAGACAGGTGGACTGCGTACCCTGGAATGAACCCTCCCTCTCCAGGTACGAGGGCGATGTCCTCTTTTACTGCGATGTCGTACATCCCCACACCTTGGGAGTTTTTTTCTTTCACCTCTTGAGCAGAGATCTGCTCTTTCAGTTTGGCGCCAAGAAATTGTGCGATCTCGTTTGCTTCATCTCGGTTCATGTCATTCCCCTTCAGGAACATGGCCTAAAACAGGCCGATTAATCAAAATCCTATACGCGAACTTGCAATATAGGAAACATTTCTGAATGGCCTGAAACGGCTGTACTACTTACTGTAGCTCTCTTGAATCTCGTAAGACCCAACAAAGCTACAGAAGCAACGACACACTAATCAAGCCAAACAACACTCCTATCAGGAAAGTAAAAATGAACATTTACGAATTATTACGCGAAAATATTAACTTATAAATCTTCAATCCATTTTCAAACCACATTACTATCAAAACCGACTGCAAAAAGTTTTACGAAAACAAATCAAAAGATTTACTAAAACCTTAAAATTAACCTTTTCCTTTCTCACGTCTCTCAGCCTCGCGCTGAAAAGCACGACGATGAGAAACGTTTTGATTCCTCTACCCAGATTCGAATGTAAATGAACAACAGCCCGAAATCCTACAACAGGAAACCTAAGCCTCCAACATATATTATAACAAAAAACCCCGGAAATGCCTCATAGACCCAAAATCCCCCCCTTTTATAACTATCGATAATATAACATTATCGATAGTTATAACAATATCAGCCTTATTTTAGAGGGCCAAATAACATTTTTTTAATTTTTGATATTATTCTCTGAACACAAAAGGAGTTACCTTTCATCTTATAAATATGAAAGATTACTCCCCTACTCTAACTCACACTAACGATCTACTAGATCTAGAAAGAGCCGCTCGCTACTATGCTAAGGCGTCACTTTCTGAAAACACCAAACGCGCCTATGCCAGCGATTGGGCGGACTTTGAATACTGGTGCAAACGAACAAAAAGAAAACCCCTTCCAGCAACTCCTGATACTGTAGCCCTTTACCTCACTAAAATGGCGGACCATTTAAAAACAAGCTCTTTAAGAAGACGACTAACGGCTCTAAGAAAAGCCCACGAATTATCTAAATATCCTTCCCCTACCAAAGACGAAAAAGTAAAGGCAGTGGTCAGAGGAATTCTAAGAACAAAGGGAGAAGCTCAAAAACATGCTTCCCCTACTTTGCTAAAAGACATTCAAAAGA
>CAYGUX010000054.1:0-6843 GCA_964353175.1 uncultured Bdellovibrionales bacterium
TTCAGGTTCTACAAAAGGATACAAGATCATTAGCTTAGAACCATCAGGTTATGCAAATGATTCAATGGATAAAGATATTATCGCTTTTGTTCATGCAAAGTATAAGAGCAGTCGTTCTTTAGATAGAGCTACTCAGTTGGCGGCGGTAGAGGAGGCGGAGGGTAGAGAGGACTTGTCTCCAGGGAGTATTAGTGGGTCTTCTAGAGTTTTAGAGATAATAAATGAACAAGGTCTTAATTATGCCTTATCCATTTATTGCAATGAATTAGGAATAATAGAAGAGTCCGAAGATCCATTTTACAGAAACATTTTAGTGGATATTCCAAGCGGTTCGCATAATCCTTTAGGACTTAAGCAACTCGACTCAAAGGAGAGAGATGAAGTTTTAAGATCATTAATTATCTATGCCTCATCCGACTTTCGAAATTTAGCGAATGTCATAAAGATAGTAAAACCTTCCCGGGAAGTATTATCCCATCCTGATCTAATAAAGCCCTTACAAGATATTTTACTAAAATACTTAGATAGTGGAGTGAAAGAACCGGTGTTTGAAGGAGTCGAAGGTTTTGATTTTAATACTACCGCCACAATTTTGGATGCTTTAGATGGTTCCGATGAATTTTTTAGTTCGGAGAACTATCAGGGTGCTCTAAAAGAGGGATTGGTGAGAGCATTGTTAGATGCCACTAACAGTGTTCAACTAAGGAGTCTTTTTGAAAGATTTTATGCTTCTAAGGCTACTGAAAGGGAGTCAATTATAGAGGCTTTTGTATCGTGCCATCTGCCTATTAATTCGCCTTTTGATGACTCGGACATTGAACGCGAATTTGATGATTCGCATCTTTGGTTTCTAAATGGCAATTTGAATCCTTCAGCAGAGATAATAGCTGAAGCCTCATCTCGTGCGTTTACGAAGCTTTTAGAAGATGATGTACTTGAGGTAAATTTAGCTATGAAGTTAAATTTACCTCAAGGAGTTGTGCAGAAGGCGTTTAAGTCTAAGGTAATGTATCTCTTAAGTATGGAGGATAATGTTACTTGGGCTTTAGGTTTAGATGATCCGACCTGGCGTTCTCGAAAAAGAGAGGCGATCCTTCTTATGATTCAGCAAATCGACAGGGACGATGACTTTTTAAAGCAGGAGGATTATCAAGCTCTAGCGCAGAGATTTTTTAAAGATTCTCTATCCAAAGATGTAAACTGCGAGGAATGTGTAAAATGGTTACAGATACAAGAGGAAGCCAAAAATCAATTGATTTTAGCGGAATTGCTTACAAGATTTAGAAAGCCAGCTGGAACGTCCGATGAATTTTTAAAGCGGGATGACTATCGACAGATTCTTAGATTTATAAGTGAAGTCAAGCCCAGTGAGGCAGTACTATTGGATGAGGAGTACCAGAGTGAGGTTAAGCAGTCCATCCTAAGCCAGATGTGGTTAAATGATATACCTGAGAACCTTTTGGAGTTTGGTCCAAGTAAAGCAACTTGTGATCAAATAGCAATAGAAGCTTTTGCTGATAGGAAAATAATCCCAAATCCCAAGATGTCTTTACCTGTTCCATATGAAGTGTTGGGAAATCATTTTGCTGATTCCAAAAATTGCAATATGTCAGAATACGTTAGAGCTCTACGATGGTGTCGAAGCGAATCATATTTCATCGAATTAATAGAGGCACTAGGGGAGGATGACGTCAGTAATACTGGCCAGCGGGACAATTTAATGCTCGCGACAGCTGCATTGTTGATTGCCCATGAGGGTGATTTAGATAGCGCAATACCCGCATATAATCGGATGGTAGATGGCTTATCTAAAATATATGGGGAGGACTTTGTTAGAAAAGAGATTTTGAAAAAAATTTCTCTCTCTAATTACGATAGAAAATCTTACATAGCACTAATTGAAAAGAATCCGCAACTATTTGCCTGGGGACCTTATCGGAAGACTGAAAATGCACAAGCTCGCAGGGCGGCAGCGGATATTCGAATGACTGACTATGCATTGGCTCAGGAAGGTATCGAAGCTAGTGAATCTAGAGATGAAGAGTTCTATAGAACGTTATGGTTAGAGCTAAAAACAAAAGCTTCTTGGAATGATGCAACTTCTGTAGCGGGTTTTGAAAGAGGAGCGGATGTTTTCGGTTATAGGGCCTTGTTCAGATACGTTAGTGCGCTTGATATTAGTAGGCACGATGCAGTTCAGAATATGGATGGGATAGTAGATCTATTTGAAAAATTGAATTTACCTGATGCGTATTCTGGGGGCGGTTCTAAAAGCGTTAGTGTTAAACATTTCGCTGAAAAGATACTTGGAGAAGTAGTTGCTGATACAGCAAGCTACCAGAATGGTAGTTCTTACAAAGAATTAAATGCTATCGTTGTGGAGGGTCTACATACTCCAATGGAGCTTCTTGAATCTGTTCTAGAGGACCCTGTCCTTAAAAATGAAACAGAGCTAATAGATAAAATTAAAGCCTATAGTGATCCTAGATCAGTTTTGAAAAACTGGACTAGTTTGAGAAATTACGCTCAGTTTTCAAACGCGATAATGAGAAATAGAGAGTCCATTAAACAAATAGCTGTTTTTAAACAAGAGGCTGAAACTAAACGACTCACAGGAGATGAGCGAGGGGCTATAATTGCTGAACGAAAAGGAGCGTACTTTAGCGCAATAGTAAATCACCAGGGTGCAAATGTAGATCTAGTTGCGTTAGTTGAGATGTTGCGAGAGCCTGATCAGTTCCTAGCTCGAATGGATCACCATGCGGAGACAGGTTTGCACGATAGAAAAAAACCATCTAATTATACAAATATCCCTCATTTGCCACTAAGTGCATCAGAACTAGTAGAAGCTCTTGTATGTGGATCCCTTGATTCTATGCAAGTGATAAAGCCGTTCGAGGTAGTCTATTCAGAAACTGAAATGGGTAAGGTATCAAAAACTAGACTCGAAACTGCACCTCTTCGAGAGTTGATTCAAGAAGTTTTAGGTTCGCGAGCAGGAGAAGGAATATTAAAGAATAACAAATCGCGCAATATTCTTTTTAATGAAATTCAACTTCTAGTAACTGGAAAAGAAAAATACTCTGAAAGGCGTGCGCCCTTTAACGAGTTTTTGGATGGAAAGTCGGAGATTTCTGTGGAAGTAGAATCCGAGATTAGAGAACTCCTTATAAGTGCGGTTGCAAGTGAAAATAAGATACTGAAAAGCTATATTGCGAGAGTTCATGCGAAAAGTTCTCCAGAGGCTGTTCTTGCAGGAAACGATACTAATTGCTGTATGTTCTTTGGCTCAGGGAAAAACAATGTATATATGTTTAATCCCAATTGTGTCTATTTCACAGTCCAAGAAGTAGGACTAGATGGCCGTTTTGGTCGTACGGTGACGCAGAGTATTTTAACCGTAGATATAGATGCTCAAAAATCTGTACCAGCAATTTTAGGAGAATTTAATGGAAAAGGAATTTTGCATGAAATTATCCCAGAAGCTGTGCTAGCAGATGCTGAAAGACATTTGTCGTGTGACAGTATCGAAACGAACTCCAATTTCATGTCTAATGTCGAAAACGTAAAATTCTTAAAGAATGTTTACGAGGACTTTTTTGGACGCTTGTTAGCTTCCGATAAAGTAAACTTACCTCAGGGTCATGAACTAAATAGGGGAAAAGTTTATATCCCTGATAACAATTTTAAGGGACCCTTTGCAGATGTATATCCTGATATTCCAAATACGTTAGTGCCTTTAGCTCCCATGAGTTATTCAGATAAAACATGTGAGAACCTTAGAGTGCTTACTCCTCAGTTGTCTAATGTGAACGATATGGAAGCTATTGAGGTAAGTGAACGATCAGTATCTGATGTCAAGAGGATAGCAGGCCAGCGAAATGTTTCCGATCTAACTTATAGAGACTCCTTGCATACTGCATATTTAGAAGGACGAATATATCAAGATAATCCGGATAGTGTAACTTACCTCCATAGCATGGAGAATGCGCTTATAGGGGTGGGTGCTTTTAATGCATTGAACGATAGAGTAAATTTAAGTTTAAAATATTTAGATAAAAATCAAGAAATGAAAGGCTATATTTTGGCCTATGAAGGGCAAGATTTAGAAGCTTTGAGAGAGAATGGAGTTGAATCAAGTGACGGAAGATTTATCTATGTTAGTGACTTTGCAGTTAGTAATAGGAATGAGAAAGGAGGGGAGCTAAGTCCAGAAGCTGGTAGAATACTACTTGAGTTTTTGAAAAGGTATAAGGAGCACTATATAGACAAGGGGGAGTTGTTGCCACTTTACGTAGAGGCTAGGGAGGGGACTTCTTTACCACTTATAAAAAATAATTTGAGTCGTAGAGCAAGAAGTATGGGCCTTGAATTAAGAATTGTTGAAATTGGTGATCCTATCGTGAGAAATGGAGAAAACTTTCATAGGGTGGTTGTGGTGCCAAGTATGCCGTCTGATCAATTGGTACAGGCTAGTTTGAAAGGAGGCGTAAGCTCTTGGCAAGAAGGCTCAGTCCGAAACCAATCCTCTCGCTCCCCAATAAACTACGTCCCTACAAGGGAAGCTCTAGAAAATGAATTTGTTTTACAGGAAAGAATCCAAGCAAGAAGAGATGGAAAAGACTTTAATGAGCAAGACTCTAGAAGAAGGGCCCAGAGTACTGTGGCATTTTTTAGCCGGCTAAATAGTCAAATTTACACTTTGGCACCTGAAACACTGCTAGCGGATAAAACAAAAGGAAGTTCTCCCGATCGCGACTCTCGAATCCTCCAAGCTATGACAGTAATCCACGAATTGACGCACAGGAAACTGGAGTTAAAAAATCCAGTTCATAACCAAGCTGAAGCGATTGAGCAAGAGATTCAAGTCTGGAAAGAGTGTGCGCTTTACTTGAAGGCTCGGGGGTATGAATTTGAGTTTGGAGATAATGGTTCTTGGTCTGTGGGAGTACGGATTAATCAATATGGAATGGAAATTACGGAGGAGGAGTCTATTCGTGATGAGCAGGAGCGTATTGCTTCTCGGCAGGTTTTAAGATTGAGTGGAGTGGAGGTTAGGGGAATTGAGGATCATGTTAGAAATGCATATGGCGACAGTCAAGCCCAACTTATAGATAAGAGGAGCAGTGAAAATGGACCTTCGTCAGTATTAGGTATTGGCAAGCCAACTCTAAATCCAGTTAATTCTGGGGAACATCCAATTCTAAGTGCTATGAACAAGCCGGATCCAGGACAAAATGTTGATGGTAGCGGAAATTCAGGTAAGATGAAAGCATCTTCGGTAGAGATCAATTCAAACATAGAGAATCAGGTTGTCAAGCGAAGAGGAGTTTTAGCTTTTGGAGCAACTGTACTGAGTTCCTTTATGTTACCAAAAGTAACTCAAGCGCAAAGTAATCAGAGAGTTGAGAGAGTTGAGGAAATTGCGAAGGTAAGCAAGCTTGAAGATCTCGATGTGGTAAATGTAATCGTAGGTGCATTAGGCACGGAGGGATTAAAGAATGCTAAAGAAACAATCACTAAAGCAGCTTTATATGGGCATCTTTTGTCTTTAGGTAAGATTTTAACTGCGCACGTATTGAAAGAACTTGATATCGACGCAAAAACATTTATGGAGCACGCCTCACAGCAGGATTATCGAGCTAAGTTAGCTAAAAAGCCTATTAATATATTGTTTACAACGGTCTTGATTGCCCCAATTGTTGAGGAATTGGGTTTTAGAATGTTACCTTCTATTTATGCTGAGAAGAATGGCAAACATGGTATGGCGTGGGATGTCGGTATCTTGTCCTCGGTACTTTTTACTTTGACTCATAATCTTACTGAAAATGTTAAAGAAGATGGATCAAAGGAATATGGCTTTGATTTAGAGCACTTTTCAGTTCCTACTTTCCTTTCAGGAGTTTTCTTCTGGTACATGCAACGGACTTACGGAGTACATGCAGCAACTATTTGTCATATGTCAAATAATGCAACCCATAAGGCTGCAAATTTTGCTAATATGATATATGAGGCTACTAAAAAGCCATCGGTTGGTGATAAGAATGACCCTTCTCAGTAATATCTCTTGTCTTGGCATCCCTCTTGAAAAATTTCTACATTCGCTTATAATCCTTATTAAAAAAGGAATTCCAAGCAATGATCAAAGTAATCATAAACGGCGCTAAAGGAAAGATGGGTTCTGCATCTGTTAAGGCGATTAATAATGCTGAGGGTTTAGACTTAATTGCTGAGACCGATCTTGGAGATGATTTTGTGGCAATTCTTAGAGATTTAAAGCCTGACGTGGTTTTGGATTTTACAACTGCAAGTGTCTCTCTTGAGAATGCTATTACCATTTTAAAAAATGGAGCGAGGCCTGTTATCGGTACTAGTGGTTTTTCTCATGATAAGGTGGAATCTCTTCAAGTAGTTTCAAAAGAGTTTGGCCTTCCTGGTTTAGTGGTTCCTAACTTTGCAATTGGTGCGGTACTGATGATGAAATACGGAAAAGAGATTGCAAAGTATATGCCTCAAGCAGAAATCATTGAGCTTCATCACGATAAGAAAGCCGATTTCCCTTCAGGTACAGCGGTTAGGACTGCAGAGCTTATCGCTGAAGGTAGAGAAGGGAGTCTAGTCCCTGAGTATTCAGAAGAAGATCAAAGAAGAGGGGTTCATCATTTCGGCGTTCCAATTCATTCGGTAAGGCTTCAAGGCTTTATAGCTCATCAAGAGATTATCTTTGGTGGTCTAGGGCAAGTTCTAACTTTAAGACACGATTCAATCAGTAGAGAGTCGTTTATGCCTGGGGTGGTGTTGGCTTGTAAGAAGGTTATGGAGTGTGAGGGGATTGTTTATGGC
>CAYGUX010000055.1:0-6511 GCA_964353175.1 uncultured Bdellovibrionales bacterium
AGGCTTAGTCTGAAAAGTTGCGTACTTATAGCGAGTTTTATGTTTTCCTACTGGTAAAAATTGCAAGGACAATAAACGTATCGCCAAACACTATTTCTGGGTACTTTTCTATACTAGTGGAAACTTTGATAATAAAAAGTATTCCAGCCTGGTCAAATTCAGTTAAACAACAACTTCAGCAAGCGCCAAAACTGTACTTATTTGACAATGGGGTGCTTCGTACGCTTACAGGAGAACTTAGAAGTGAGCTTTCTGAGGGATCCTTAAGATATGGAGTAATGTTTGAAAATTTCATTGTAAATGAATTAATAAAACAAAGTTCACTACTAAAAAGTGATTATAAATTTTATTCCTATAGGACCCGCACTAATCAGGAAATAGATTTAATTCTCCAGAGAGGCCCATTCGATGTACCTATAGGGATAGAAATTAAATCTGCTGTAGCGCCAAGCGCCGAAGATGTCTCATCTCTAAATTATCTTAAGGCAGAGAATAAGGATGCCCGACTAATTGTTCTTTGTCGTTGTAAAGAATTTTATAAAGATAAAGGAATTGAATTTTTTCCTTACCAAATGGGGATTGAGGAAATTCTGAGTAGAAAATAATTCCTCCCTTCTACCCGTCGCCTTCCCTAGCAGGCAGTGACACAGCCCAGAACATTTGAAAAAGAGTTGTCATTAGTTCTTGAATTTCTTTGCTTTCTATTAATACTCCAAAGTTCTCTTTAGGGGAACTAAAGAAAGCAACCTTACCAGTATCATAGATACCTACCCCCATTCTAACATCTACTGCAGGCGGGGCCCAGCGCATATCTCGAAAATATTTAGGACTATTTACAGAAAGTCCATAATGCCTATCTTTTTTCTTAAATCTAATAGTTTTTACCCAGATTTTTTTCTTTATTCTCTCTTTATCTATTTTATTCATCACCCCCTCTCCTCCGATAGAATCAAGTGCACTTATCCCTGGCCATATATATAGTGCTTCTTTCTTACATTTTGTTTCTTCTCTTACCAAGTCCGCTATTGCCTCTGGACCTTGAACATAATTAAGGCGAGGTTTACTAGGTGACTGTTGATAAAGAGAGTAGAAGAAGGGAAGATTTTCTTCCAATTCCTTCAGCCTGTTTCTTTCTATTTCAAGTAGCTTCTCAGGACTTAATGCGGAGTAATAGTTTCTACCCCGGATAATAGTTCTAGAGATTAGACCAAGAGAAATTAACTTATCTATAAAATTGTAAATTGAAGTTCTTTTTAGGCCGGACTTATCAGCGATAGGTTTAATAGTAGAAGTTCCAAGCTCTAATATAGAAAGATATGCCCTTGCCTCCTGCTCACTTAAACCAAACTTTTTCAGAATATCTGTACTCATAATGTCTAGATTCTAGACGATACTAGCAAAATAGTAAAGCTTAAAAAGTTAGTACCTACGGGTAGTTAATCAGAGTAGTCATATTTTAATTCCCATAAATCTCCTCCAAATCAACAAAAAGAGAGACATCTCTCACAATGACCTTGTTACCAACAAATTAAAGAAACCATGAAACACTACATCTTAATCCTACTCGCAATCAGCAATATCAGTTGCATCCAAGCAGAAGATGTAATAAAACTAGGTGTCCTTGCTCCTCTAAGTGGAGACTTTGCTTCTTACGGTGAAGAGATACGTAGGGGAACAGACCTTGCCGTAAAAGATCTTGGGTCAAATGGCATTAAAGTAGAAGTCGTTTATGAAAATGCATGCCTACCTATCGAATATAAAACTGCACTAAATAAACTAACATCAATTGATAAAATCCATGCTATCTCTCATAGTTACTGCGTCATTGGCATGTTACCATCTATGGACTTTCTAGAAGAGAAAAAAATTGTATCCTTTCAAAGTGGCGCAATAAAAGAAATATTAGATCCCAAAGAGTATTTATTTTCTCTTTCTCCTAAAACAGGGAAGGAAGGAAGTGCTCTAGCGGAGGCTCTTAGTAATAATGAAGATATCAAGGATGTGGCCGTACTATATCTAGAAACGCAGTGGGGCATAGAGTATCGGGATAGCTTTAAAGCTGAATGGGAGAGGAACAATAGAAACATCTCATTACTATCATCTTCAAAGATAGGCGAAACTGACTTTAGATCTCAAGCCTTGACAATAAGAAAGCATAATCCCGGAGCGGTTGTATTAGTTCACCTTGGTGGGATGCTTGGAACAGCACTCAAACAGATTAGAGATATGGGATATGAAGGTAAAATATACAGTACTTCCGATTCCGATGATAAAAACATGTTTACATCAGCAAGAGGAAGTGAAAAAGGTCTTATGTACTTAAGTACAGATAGCTCAACTAAAACAGATGCAGAAAAGACTTTTGAGAAGATCTATCAAGATAATTTCAAAGACCAGCCAACTTCACTATCAAAAAATGCCTATGACTCTGCACTTTTGCTAACAAATGCATTAAGTGAATGTAAACTGAATTCCACATGCGCTAAAGAGAAATTGTATCGAATCAAGAATCATCAAGGCGCCTCTGGTGTTTTTACGATTGAGGCAGATGGGGGAGTTATTAGAGAAATGAATGAGAAGGAACTACACTAAGTAGCCCTTCGCGTCTAACTTAAGTGTCTATAATTACTGCTTATCTCGAACTAGTTATATTTTTATTGTTTATAGCCCTATAATATCTTATATTATTAACTGATTATAATCAACAAAGCTTGTCAGTGGAAAGAGCTCTACTAAAACAGTCGATCGATGAATGGCACGAACTCCTTACCAAGGCCCGCTCGTCTCTATTATCAAGAGACTTATCTCCTCCCTTACCAACTTTGGATATTGGTCTTGCGCTCATCGGAATAAGGAGATGTGGCAAATCTTACTTGGCATTTGAACTTTCTAAAAATTTTCCTGTAGAAAAAGTCTTATACTACAACTTTGAAGATCCCTTATTCTATTCTTATAATGAAGTGGATAGCTTAAACCAACTACTCTCTGTAGCAGAGGAATATCGCGCGCAAAAGATAGAGCTATTAATATTGGATGAGATTCACAACGTTGAGGGCTGGGAAAGATGGTTGAGAAAACTCATAGATCAAAAGAGATATAAAATAATCGTCACTGGTTCCTCAGCTAAAATGCTCAGCTCTGAAATCTCAACATCTTTAACAGGTAGAGTAATAGAATTTAAAGTTGCTCCCTTGTCCTTTATTGAGACTATAAAATTTAAAGGTGCTAAGATCGACTCTGAAAGTTCTTATCTTAATGCGCTACGAGAAATGCTTACTTGGGGCGGATTCCCTGAAGTAGTCAAGCTGCCGATAGAGAATAGATCGATATTACTGAAGCAATACCTAGGAGATATAGTGCTAAAAGATATCATCTCCAGATATCAGATTAGAAATAAAAGAGCATTAGATCAGATACTAACTTATTACTTAACAAATCTTAGTTCTCTCCATTCATATAATTCAATAGCAAAGGCTTTTTGTGTGGATGTTGTAACTGTAAGTGAATATACAAGCTACCTATCAGATACTTTTTTAATTAAAGAAGTCCTGAGGTATCATCCTAACTTAAAGGTTCAGTCAAGAGACACAAAGAAAGTTTATATCGGCGATCTAGGCTTTAGAACGGTCGGAGCAAGGTCGAATAATGATGATACTGGAAAGTTACTTGAAAATCTGATTTTTAATGAACTACAAAGAAGAGGTAGGGACATTTATTATTTCAAAGGAAAACAGGAAGTAGACTTTATCATTGTTGAAAATTATAAGCCGACTGAAATTATTCAGGTATGTTCATCCAATTTAGAAGATAAAGATACATGGGAGAGAGAAATTAATGCTACCATAGAAGCGCAAAGCGAACTCAAGCTTAAAACAGCGACTATACTTAGTTATAATAGGGAAGAAAGAATAAAATCTGGATCACGGATTATTAACATTATCCCTGCGTATAAATGGCTTAATGGCCTCTGACATATCTATAGTCCTTGAACCAGTTTTATTAAAAACTCTAAAAACTACCTCATTTTCAATTACTCTTGGAGAGCTGTAAAATAATCTACCACTTGCTCCCTTTGAATAGGATGATTTAGTTAAAGCATTTAAAGTACTTTCTCCATCTGCCATATAACCAACATTGCCAAGCGCATAGCAAATCAAATTCCCTATATCATATGCATGTGCACCCCTAGTTATTGCTGGCTTATTATATTTCCTAAAAAAAAGATCTTCAAACCATGGCGCAGGATTATAGAAAGCTATAAAAGGTACATTAAAAACCAACTCTCTATTAGGTATATTCTCCAAATATCCAGAAAACTTTTGATTTGGAGCATATAACTTTAAAAACTTAACTATCTCCTCCGTTAAAGGATTATTGGCATGAATGAGAATGATGTTCGGTTTCTTTTTTAGTACTTTTAAAATACTCATATGATTTGTGAGCGAGTCCTTATTTAAGAATTCCAAGTTTAAGAAATCGATATTTGTATCCTTGAGCTTACTCATCAGGGCAGAATTTATTACATTCCATCCTTTTGTTTCCTCGGTGAGAATAGATACGGAAGCAGATTTTGTAGCTATTAGAAACTCTATCTCCTTTTCCACATAAGAGTCTGAAGTGCTCTCAAAGGTAATTGTAAAACTATGCGATTTCGCTACGTCAGGAATTGCTCTTATTGCGACATGTGGCACTCCATATTTTTCAGCAATTGGAGCTACAACATCTGCCATATCCCAAAGACTTATAATTAAATCTACTTTCTTTATCTCTATAAGATAATGTGCCGAGCTTGCCGACAAGCTACCTTGATGTTTGTTGTCGTCGTATATCACTTTAATCCGCCTGCAGTCAGACGGCACTTTAGTATCTAAATATAGCTCAAGGCCTTCTACTATTTCCCTCCCCACATAAGAAAGGTCGCCAGATAGTGGTAGAGTCGCTCCGACTACAAACTCCTCTCCTTCATCAGCATTTAAAAGTGAAGCTACAATGAATTGGCTTAACAGCAGAAGAAGAACATTTCTAATTATTGTTTTCATAGTCTGCTTATATAGGGAATATAGCTATGGAAGTCCTAAATGACTACAATTACTCCTAAATATAAAGCTATAAGTATCTATAACTATATGATAAAATATAGTCGAAATACCTCCGACTACTATCTATGAATATTTCTACTTTTATTGACCTAGGGTTCACTCAGAACGAAGCGAGATTATATTTTTACTTAGTAGAAGCTGGTCGACTGTCCGCATATGCTTTAGCAAAAAAACTCTCTCTGCCACGTAGTACAGTTTACTCCGTCCTAGGTGTACTAGAACATAAGGGTCTTATCAGAAAAGAGCCTGTTAAGGGAACTTGGTGGTACCGAGTAGATAATCCTGAAGATCTTCTAGAGATATTTAAGAAAGAAGAATCTGTGCTTTTTAAGAAAAAGCAACTTGCCACGATTTTAGTTAAAGAACTTAAGCAAGTTTTCAAAACGAAATCTAATGCAATTCCTCGCCTAGAATACTATGAAGGCAAGGCAAATGTGGAAAAATTTCTATATAATTATTTACCGGTCTGGCGAGATAGCATTCTTAATGCGGATAAATCTACCTGGGGTTATCAAGACGACAGTTTTGTAAAAGAATTTAAACCCTGGCTAACTGAAGCTTGGAAACTGCTTCACTTAGATGCAAAAATAGCTGGTAGAATAATCTCTAACAAAAATCAGACTGAAAAGAATTTAAGGAATAAGATTAAAGGCAGAGAGGTAAAAACCTTAGGGGACAAGTTTAATTTTACAAGTAGTATATGGGTGATGGGTGAATATGTAATCCTGATTCTCACCCGAGAAGATCCACATGTAGCTTTTCAAATTAAAAGCACAACCCTGTCTAGGAATTTGAAATTAATATTTGAATATCTATACAATCAAGTGGCGGTAAAGGTTTAATGGTTTGCCCATAAGAATTCTTGATCATAGGAGTATAGGCATAAGACATCCCTTGAAAGCCTAATAATTATAAGCGCTTAATTTGCTAACAAGATAAGTGCTCGTCAAATGCCTTTAAAAAGTAGTTTTATGTGTTTACGGAAAATATAATGCCTGTTATGCTTATAACGTACTGTAAACCTTAATAAGCTACCCATTTCTATATGGACAAAACCCACCTAAGACAAGTTTTAAAAGATGAGCTGGAAGATTTCAAAAATGATCGTCCTTTCATTGCGCGAATAGTAGATGTTAATGATCACATAAAGACAACAGATATTACCATAATTGAGACATGGTTGCGCTAGAGCGCACTGTGAGGAATGTAATCACTCAGAGCTGATAGCGTTTTCCTGTAAGGAGAGAGTGTTGTGCCCGAGCTGTACAGCGAAGCGAGGTCATATCTTTGCTGAGACCCTTCAAGAGACTATTTTAGTTCCTCATCCCCATAAGCACTTAGTCTTTACTGTTCCAAAATAAGCACTTAGTCTTTACTGTTCCAAAGAGAATCCGTCCGTATTTTAAATATGA
>CAYGUX010000056.1:0-6426 GCA_964353175.1 uncultured Bdellovibrionales bacterium
TGCCTGATTTGGCCCTTTATTGGCTAACTTCTCTAACTCCTTCTCCCTCCTCCTAAAAACATAGCCTTGGGAGAATAATTTTTTATTGTTTTCTCAAGTAAGACCACAGTGCTTCTTAAGATATGGTGAAAACCATTTGCCCATACTATTTTGCACTTCTTTAAGATTATAATCTTCGCCAGTAACAAGCTTTCGACAGGCACTATTCCCACAAATACAATCCATCCTCCAACCCTTAGTAGAAACAAAAGTAGCATAGTCTAAAAATATTTCTTCGCCCTTAGAGATATTCTTAATTGCAACAATCGTACGCTCATTTGCGAGTCCCGCTTTTGGACTACATGAATGATTTATGTATGCTCCCCCATTGACAGGACCATCGAGCAAAAAGCGATCCCAATCAATACATAGAAAGTTTTTATAATTTAAATGTTCAACAATTTCTTTAATCTTAGTACCGTCGACCTCAATTCCTTGATCTACAACCAAAATTTCACCTTCCTCAATATCTCTAGAAGAGTGAATGCCTTGCCCATGAATTAGAGACTTTCTAACACTTATCGCGGAGCTAAAAAGTGGCTTGGGCAGAGATTCTATCCAAGATTTCAGTTCAGTAGCGTTACTCATGGCATATTGATTTTTTTAGATTAACTGCAATTGACTCAATGACGATGGAGATTAGCTAATTACAATAAAACGGTCAAATTGGTAAGCTCTAAATTAGATAACTTAAGTTATATAGAGTGGGGGAGGAGGGAAAAATAAACAGCTGGCTTAACAGCTCCGAGCGGGCTTGTGCTGCCGTAAGCGGTATCAGGATGGTACCGCAGGCAGGACGGCCTTTAGAGCGCACATGGACGTGCGCTCTAAAAAAGCTAGGAGCTGTTAAGCCAGCTGTTTATTTTTCTTTAGCCTTCCACTTCTCTTTGATATGCTCAATTCATAATAAACAAATAAAATCGCTACTAATGACCAAGACACCCTCCAACCCACTCTTAGACCAATCTGAATTCACTAACTATTATTCCATTTTACCGGAACATGTCTTGCCCGCTGTTGAATCTGCAATAGAGCAAGCAAAAAAGGCTTTAGAAGAGACTCTCTGAAAAATTGATAAGCATAGGCTCACTAAAGAATCACTCACCTTCGATGCGGTAATCTTCCCTCTCATTGAAGCCGAACACATTGTTGGTCGTGTCTGGAGTCCTGTGAGTAATTTACTTGCCCTTGATGGCACGCCTGAACTTAGGGAAGAAGCGCAGAAGGCTCGGCCTTTAGTTGTAAATTTCAATAATGATCTTGTACTTGATCCTCGCGTTTTCGAACTCTTTACTCTTTACTCAGAATCGAAAGAAGGTACAGCTCTAGAAGGAGAGCGTGCTCGTTACATTACAAATACCCAGAGAGATCTAAAACTTGCAGGAGCTTCTCTTAGCGAGGAAAATAAAACGGAACTTCGTGAACTTAATTTAAAGATTGCAGAACTCTCGCGTCTTTTTTCAGACAACGCTACGGATTCTAAATTTGAACTAATTCTCACTAAAAACCAAGAGCTAGAAGGCTTACCAGAAGAGGTAATTAACGCCGCAAAAAGAAAGGCAGATACTTACAGGGAAAAACTAGGTGCAGAAACAATCCCTCTTGGTGCCAGCATTATTAACCTTGATTTCCCCTCTTATGTTCCGTTTATGCGTTATTCGGAACGAGGAGATTTGAGAAAGGAACTCGCCTTTCAATACATGCAGAAAGGCACTAAAAATGCGAGCCGAGGTTTACTCGAAGATAGAACGGAGAATAAAGAGTCTTTAGACAACCAAAACATAATTAAAGCTTTAGTACAAGCTAAGACAAAAAAATCTCAGCTTCTTGGCTTCAATAATTTTGCAGAGGCAAGCCTCGCTCCCAAAATGGCAAAAGATCCTGGGCAAGTAGCTTCCTTTCTTGAAGCCCTAGCCGTTGAGGCACGCCCTGTGGCACAAAAAGAGATGCAAGCCTTAGTTGAATTTCAGAAATCCATAGGGTACGAAAATACGGAGAAGCAGGTCAATAAAATTTACTCTTGGGATCGTGACTTTCTGTCTGAGAAATTTAAAAAGGCGCGTTTTGATTTCGACTCCGCTGAAACAAAACCCTACTTTGAATTGAGGCAGACTATCGAAGGCATGTTTTCAATTACTAAAACTCTTTTCGGTGCGACATTTATCAAAACTAACCAAATACCTACTTGGCATGCAGATGTAGAAGTTTACCAAATACAAAATGAGTCAGAAGAGATACTCGGTACTCTTTATTTTGATCTTTTTCCGCGCGACACTAAAAGACAAGGAGCTTGGGTAAATCCACTAGAAAATAGTCACCTTGACTCGCAAGGAATAAGCCATAAAGCTCAGTGTGTTCTAGCCTGCAACCTGACAGCGCCTAGTCCGGATATGCCCTCACTTCTTTCAGCAGACGAAGCCAGAACCCTATTTCACGAAATGGGGCATGCCTTACATCACATATTTTCTACTGTACAACTTGAGCCTTTAAGTGGTTTAAATGTAGCATATGATTTTGTAGAACTACCATCACAGCTGTTTGAGAATTTTCTCACAGAAGAAACTTCTCTTAAAACATTCGCTCGTCATTACCAAACAGGCAAAGACATCCCTCAAGCTTTAATTGAAAAAATCAAACAAGCCGAACGTTTTCTTTCCGGTATCTTCTTTATTCGCCAGCTTGAATTTGCACTCTTTGATATGTCGATATTTACAAAAGGCGATGCAAAAGATCTCAACGTTGACAAACTTTTTGAAGATATAGTTACCCGCTATGGAGTATTTGACTACTGGTCCGGCACTCACTTCCCCTGCTCATTCTCGCACATCTTCGGAGGTGGGTACTCTGCTGGGTACTACAGTTACAAGTGGTCTGAAGTGCTTGAAGCAGACGCATTTACTAAATTTAAGGAAGCTGGAGTTTTAAGTCCTGAAGTCGGGAAAGAGTATCGAGACAAGATCTTAGCTAAAGGCGATAGCGAAGACCCGATGAAGTTGTATGTTGATTTTATGGGGCGGGAGCCGAAAGAAGATGCTTTACTAGAGCGATTGGAAGGGACAGTATAATAAGTCCCCATCTTATCCCCACTAGACATATCGATCTATTCTATCGTACTTACAGTAAGTTAGGACACCTTTTCGGGATAAAATGCCTCTATGTTAATCCTATATAGAGTTTCTCCTATCGATAGTACCTATCGCAATTTATTTAGCACAATGAACCTAGACATCCTCATAATTTAGCTAAAATAGGCGATCTAAGATCAGTAAGGCTAAAATATTGCTACAAACAAACTTTAAATTTAAACAGTCAGAAGAAATAAGTCCACAGGACTCTTTACAAAAGTTGAGAGAGCTTGTGGAAGCAATTGGAAAAGAAGAACTTATTGAAGTTAGGGCGTTAAGATTAAATAATGAATTCAGGCAAGCAGAGCTAGAAAGGCTACTAAATCCTTCAAATGCGACCCAAAAGCTTATTGAAAATGTTCCTGATAGTTCTGTTAGTATTATGCAACAAGCATATCACAATATTATCAGTGAAAAACCTGATTTAGCGATTTCTGCACTAGAGAAACTATATAGAGATAGTACAAGCAACTTTGATCAAAGAGGCTTCTTTATAGGAGGTCAAGAAGAATTGTGCCTATATCTAAGTAGCATGGCTTACCAAGCCATGGGAGAGAACCCCAATGCGCTTTCTAATCTTGAGGCAATCTATGAAAACCGTGCTAAGAGCAAATTGATTCATATTGAGAAAACGGATCTATCGCTTCTTTGCAGTTTGGCAAAACTCGCTAGGCTATGTGGCGAAGTTGAAAAGGAAAAAAAGTATTCCAGCAAGCTATCAAACATATTAGGAAGCTATGATTTTGCTGAGCAAGACCCAAACAACAAATCCGCCCATTTTCAAATTGCATTAAACATGCTTAAGAATGCGAAACCTGACCACCAGGCAATTGTAGACTCTCTCCTAAAGAGCCTGGGTAATAGAATAGAGCATGAGCACAAATCAGCTCTACGATTACTTGAACATTACTCCTTGCCAGATAGTCCTATCGTGCCTTCTTCTAGGGAAACCCTATCCAGTCTAATCAACGCACACAAAGTAGAAAATAGCAAAATCAATTCAGAACTAAAGCTACCGAAAGTTATAAATACCCCTAAGGCAATCAGTGAGTTTATTGAAGAAATTGATTCGGTGAGAAAGGAGACAGGAGATTCTATTTTGCTTACACTCTTGGATGCTGAAAAAGTTTATACGCATCTAAAAAAAATTAATAAAGACTTAGTATCTGTGAGACAAGAAATTAATGATTTAACTAAGATGAAATTGATTGCTCCAGAATTTTTGAAGCTAGACTTAGAGAAATTGAAGGTAAAAAGAGCGGCGGCATTGGTATTACTAAACAAAAATAATGAAGCGTTGAGCGAAACCTTTAATATGGCATACAATCCTCCAGAGGGAGGCACTAAGGAAGATACTGCTCTTGCAAGATTTATTAGAGCGAAAGCCTACTCAAATCTGGATTTACAACAGGAGTCAGAAGATGAGGTATTGAATGTAATCAATTTAAGCGACCATTACAATGAGCTACGCCTATTGAGCTCTAGCAACAGAAGAGAATGGTATGACTATAAAGGCGCAAATGATGCTCTAGCTCTTGGCATCTCCTCCAATAGCAATCACAAAAATGAAACAATCTCCCGAGAAGAACAGTATTATGAGCATCCTATTGTTACCATGCTTAGAATGCCTATTAACTTAAGATCCATAAAGGCAAAATATGAGTCGGGTATGATTCACCTTAAGCGAGAAGAATACGAAATGGCATTAGAATCCTTTTCTAATGCGGCAAACAAGGTAGAAAGTAAGTCTGAATATTCATATGGTATAGCATCCCTAAAAGCACTAATTTGGCTAAGGGAAAAGTGTCCTGACGAGAATTTTCACGATGCGAAGGAAGCTATAGAGCTTAAGAAGAGGTTAAGTATTTTTGAGTAGTTAGAGGAATAATTATTCGCCTAAATAAACACCTATCCAAAGACTACTTGAGTAGCCCCGCACCTATACGATAAGTATCAGCGCTGCACTAGCAAAAAATTTTAGAGTTCAGATCTTTGCCAAAGATCTGAGCGAAGATCTGATAAAATTGTATACTTATTTTAAGGGGTGAAAGCCAAAGGAAGATGCCACTCTTGAAAGATTAATGAGGACTATCTAGCGTCTACAGTCATGGCCCTTGGAGCGGGGGTGGGTGTTATGGGTACTGCTGGGGCACTTATAAGTGGGGCGGTCTGTCCTTTGTGTGTATTTGTTGCTCCTGGGTTGGTGGGGTATGGAGCATACAGAAGGTGGAAGGCATCTAAAGAAGCATCTTAGTCCAAATAGGTCTGGTTGTGGCAATCTCTTATATCACCAAACAAACTACGCCTAAGCCAATCAATCCAGCCGCGATCATTCTTCTAACCAAGTGACCTTCTTGAAGTAACTTTCCTCCAAAAAAAGCGCCAAACAGCATTGAGATTTCTCTAGCAGGTGCAACGTGACTTACAGGTGCTATCTGAATAGCCGTAAGAACAAGAATATAAGCAGTAGGCCCTAAAATCGATATTACTAGGATGCTTTTTAGATCTGTTTTTATTGTTTGAGCAATTCTGGTGCTACTTCTGAAAGCAAAAGGAAATAGTATTATCACCCTCATCACATTGCTCCAGTAGTCGAATATAAGGGGATCCATGCTCAGAGATTTTACACTGTATGCGTCAGTTAGTGTATAGAGTGAAATCATTAGGCCAGTAAGAAATCCCCAACCAATCCCTCTTAGGGATGACTTGTCCAGCATGGAAATTTCTTTGCTCCAAGTTAATAGAACTATGCCAAAAACTATGAGCAACACTCCACACCCTGTGTAGATAGTAAGCTGCTCATTAAAAATAAATATTGCAACAAAAGAGGAAAGTAGGGGACCAGTGCCTCTTGCAATAGGATAAACTACAGAAAGCGGGGCCACTTGGTAACCATGAAGGAGGACGACATAGTATACAGAGTGAATAACAGCACTTAGAAATACCATAAACCAAGCTGTGTTGTTCCAATGTGCTTGAGAAAGGTGAGGAGAATACTGAATAAGGGTGAATGCAATAGGGGTCCAGAGCGTAGCTGTTACTATGGATGTGGCAAATGCAAAAACCGTTGTGCCACCACTTTTTTTGGCGACAAGGTTCCATGTGGCATGGAATAAGGCTGCTATAAGTATTAGGATTAGGGCAGTAAGTTGCATAGATTGAGAGGATTATGGCATTTGGTAGGCGATTACTATATTAACTTCTTCTAAGACTAAGTGCTTATGGGGATGAGGAACTAAAATAGTCTCTTGAAGGGTCTCAG
>CAYGUX010000057.1:0-5780 GCA_964353175.1 uncultured Bdellovibrionales bacterium
GCTAAAAGACATTCAAAAGATGATGGAAGTCATTCCAGACAATTCAAAAGGCATACGAGATAGAGCACTACTTCTTCTAGGCTTTGCAGGTGGATTTAGGAGAAGCGAGCTAGTAGCTCTAGACTTTGAGGACATAGCCCTTACAGAAGATGGTCTCGTAGTAAAAATCAGAAAGAGTAAAACCGATCAAACAGGAAGAGGTAGAAAGATAGGAATATCCTTTGGCTCCAATAAAGACACATGCCCCATAACAGCACTTCTAAACTGGCTTGAAGTCTCCGAGATCCGTAAAAGCGCCCTATTCCGCCCCATCAACCAATGGGGCCAGCTATTGCATACAAGACTTACAGACCAGTCAGTCCGTCTAATACTAAGAGAATCCCTAAAACTCGCTGGTGTCAGCACTAAAGGATTCTCAGGACATTCCCTTAGAGCCGGCTTTGCTACAGTAGCGGCTATTAACGGAGCGAGTGAACGAGAAATTCAAAAGACCACCGGCCATATGAATTTAGAAGTCCTAAGACGCTATATCCGCGATGGGGATATGTTTAGGGAGAATGCTTCTAAGAAGTTGGGGTTGTAGGCAAACCCCTCCTATGAATTCAATTACTTATCAAGCCTAAACTTTATTTCCAACTTATGCTAGAATACAGGCCCTAATGGCACAAGATGAGTAATCGAAAGGGCCTGATCTTTGAAAAGTTTGGTAATGGGTAGAAGTAAAAGTAACGCTGTTGTTTTGTAGCGAGTCATCTTTTTTCTTTTTCATTTAAGCAAAAATAAATTTCCATTCTCGCGTAGAAAACAATAGCGGTTGCAAAGATATAGGGTTTTATACTTTTTTTTAGCTACATAAGCTCTTAAACAATCCAACAACTCAACAAGACCTCGCAGGGCAAACCTTGCGAGGTCTTGTTGAGAACGGATTGTGCCGTCCAAACCTTAGCAAGCAAAAATGAGTTTCCGGCCGGAACCTCAAGGATGTTTTTCAACCCAAACTAGGCACAGGACAGGAGATCTCCAGATGTTGTTCGCAAAGAACCTTCCTCGCGTCGCGAGGACAAACAACGGGCTCTTAATTGAGCTCAATGGTCACTACCGCTTGGCCCGCAGTGATGTTCACTGGCTCGTGCTCAGCTCGAGCGCCAAGATGCACCAACTGACAATGAAAGCCTTCAGGGAAGGAACTCCAATTTCCGAGCCGGAGGTTCATCGACTACTGCGCGAATGTGAAGTCGGTCTGATCGATGCAGTTCACCAGTCCGTACTCGCCTTCGGCGTCACCTTCCTGAAAAGCGAAGTTGCCCGTGACGATGAATACCAGTCCGGCGGTGATTCTCGAGCTTCGGGAAAAACTACGGCACAGCCCACAGGCGCACGTGCAGTTGACACGCCCTACACTCGCGTTGGACCTCGTGGTAATCCGGCGGAACTCTTTGGCAAGGCGAATTTGCCAGATCATCTCTTCAAGCCTAGTCAACATGCCGGCATTCGATCGATCGAAGACCTGCGTGCGATCATCGAGGGCGAACCGCGAGTGATGCCACCCTGGAATGTTCACGAACCAGAGGTCGGCACAATTGTGGCCTTCGACGAAGAAACCGAATTACCAGTTCCCGTTGCATTCGGCCCGGCGCTCGACATGTCTGACCGCCGAGACGAAGGCATCTCTGCCTTGCTACTCACGAAGGCAAAGGTCTTCTGGCACGGCGCAGGATTTGGCAACTGGTTCACCGTCCCCGAAGACGCACTGGCGTTTTGGAAAACGATCGAACTGCAATCCTGGGTCGAACGCTTAGGCAATCGAATCTGGCCGATTCCTGGCGAACCGGACACGATGAGTACGCTGCAGTGTCGCCGTCCCCTCCAGGAACTTTGCCTGGACGTGCTGGATTCTGGTTTCATCGACGTGGGAGTATCTGCCGTATTCATGTCCGGCACCGGCATCGTTCCGGCGGTCGGCGATACATTCTCGCTACTCCCTGGAGATGAGATCAAGTTCCGAAGTGAGCAACTCGGCAAATTCGATTGCGGTGTGGCTCTCATCCCACGCCCACGACGTGACTTGGTCAGCATTATTGAGTCGGAAGGTTGATCTACTGACGTCAACTGTAGCATTTTAAACCCGGTGCGCAATGCAAACTGTCGTTGCGCACCGGTGTTTTTTAATCTTTGCATCCGCTATTTTACTCAAAGAAATTCAAAAAACCACCGGCCATATGAATTTGGAAATCCTAAGACGCTATATTAGAGATGGAGAGATGTTTGGGGAGAATGCTTCTAAAAAGTTGGGGTTGTAAGTAAGAACATTTATAAGACGAGTTAAAGAAAAGGACTATAATAGTACAAGTATTTCGTCTACTTTTTCTACGACTTGTAAAAACTCCGTTGGTACACTTCCCCTAAACTCTTCCTCTAAGGCACCCAAAAACCTTTTCCAACCACGACTTAAGTTTTCAACTGCCCCTTGATCATAGATAAGTCTTTTTGGTAAGACTGTACCACGATGAGAAAAAACAGAATGGATAACACTAATGCTTGTGCCTAAATCAAATTCAGAAAACTTAGATAGTGTAATAAGATCATAAAAGTCTTTCATACGGCTATTCGTACCACCTCTATACACTATTGCCTCAAGCTTTTCGGCAAATATATAAGAGATTGGATATGCCTGAAGTGAAATTTCAACCTCAAATAGTGGTTTATTATTTAATGATAGAAGTGGTAATAACTTTTGCTGTGGCTCTACCCTATCTCCAATTCCAAGATCAATTCTAATTGATGTTTTAGCTCCCCCTACAACTGCCAAGGCACTAACTTCATATCCAGGGTAGTTCATATGGGGATGATTCATCTCTGAAACTACGATACTTTCAAAAGCAAAACCATCTTCATACGGTGGCATCAAAATTTCTTCTATAAGCGATTGAACCGTTTCAACAGTTCCTTCTGTCCCCGAAAGAGAAAAATCAAGATCCGTTGTTTCTCTACCAAGACGCATATACTTAGATAACAAGTATCCGCCCTTAAAAATAAACCTGCTCTGCTTATCTGAACGAGAAAGACGAACTAAAAATCGCTCTAACGCTAAGGCTTTCCAAACATCATTAAAAGCTCTATTGTGCGCCTTGGCAATTGCTTTGACTCTATCTTTCAGTGATCGCTCTAGATCTTTACTCATGTAGTAATCGCTTCCACATATTTATCAATTGGCGTTTTCAGTTTTAAAGAATACTTTCTGAGTTTAATAAGATCAGGTTTCCCATATTTCCCAGATAAATATCTTTTAAGTGACTTAATTGCTATTTCAGGTGAGAGGAAACGAAATGAATCTAATATTGTTCTTTCTTTATCAAAGATACGAACCTGAGCAGAGCCGAGTTTGATTTTGGTGCTACCAGTAGCAACATCACGCATTCTCACAATTTTTGCTTTTGGTCTCTTCGGTGCATATCGCTTATGAGGTATCGCAATCCAAAACTGCCTCGGGACTTCATCAGTAAGATCATATAGAGCAAGTGCAGAGATGAGACAAATCTGTCCTTCTGAGATACTTTCAGCTGTTGAGATTAAATCTTCCCACTCAAAAGGAATCTCTTTTCGTACTGAGTCATTCCCTCTATAGACACCACGACTTAATTTTTCGATATATCCCCTACTGGCATAGTAATGGAGTTGGCTTGAACTAACCCCCCTACTAGTAGCCTCAGCCGTAGTAAACGATGGCTTTTTTAGGAGCGATGAAAGTTTTTTATATCCATTTGATAGCATGCTTATTTTTAGCATATCTACCCAAAGAGAGTCAATGGGTAGATATATTCAATTGTCAACTTTACTCCCTTACTAAGAGAAATTCAAAAGACCACAGGACATATGAATTTAGAAGTCCTCAGACGCTACATCCGCGATGGAGAGATGTTTAGAGATAATGCTTCTAAGAAGTTGGGGTTGTAGGGATTCAATATATGAAAAAACTCGAATGGAGCTTTTAAAAAAATTTAGAAAGTTCCCTTGCACATGAAAACTATGCTAAGGACAAGGTGCATAGATAGGCTATCTCAAGTTCTTTGATATCTTCAATCTTTAATCCTGTACTCGAAAAAATAGTAGTTAGCTGACTTTTACTAAATTGTTCTGAAACGCAATCTTCATTATCCAAATCGAAATATACTGTTCCACCTTCAATCTTTCTAATCTTTAATTGCAAAGCTTTGTAGACTTTCATTCTTTCTTCGAGAGCATTTTCCGAAAATACGCTAAGTACTATTTTACCTTCCTTCTTTAACACTCTTTTCATTTCCTCTAAAACAGCCACTTTCTTGTCAGCCAAATTAGCGAATGTGGTCATGCATATTACAAAGTCGAATTGATTTTCTTCGAAAGGTAAATCGGAGGCCTTAGCTTTTAAGATCTTTATATCTGGGTAATCTGAAAAAATATTAACAAGTAAAGAACGTTACCCTAATCTTGATTATTTCAACCTCAAATGTTACCACTATGCCAAATTTAAATTCGGGAAGAAGATTTACTTTCTCACGATCTGATCGGTTCATGATGAGATCGTGAGACAGGACCAAGGTTTTGTGGCAGTTCTGCTACAGTGGTTTTGCCTCATGCATTTATGGCAAAGGGATATAATGGAAACCTTCCTCAAAAGCATTGTTACTCTCTCTTCTCATTTCGCAAAGGCCGAAGGCAAGAACAAAATTGAACCATTGCATATTTTTCTCGCAATGCTCACTGTAATCTTCCACAGGAACAAACTTGACTCCGCTCAGCGTGATGAGATCGCTTTCTCTGCGGACGATATTGCGGTGCTGGAATCACTCGCATTTATGCTTGGCATTAAGATTCAAATAGACGATGAGAAAAGTCGAGACAAGGCACTTGACAAGATAGAGGATTTTCTCCCAATTTTCGATTCTGGGATCGAAACAATTTTCACAACGTTAAATGTAACAATGCCCCATGGGGAAAGTCTTCTAAGGGTTGCCAAGGATGAAACGCCTTCAGCGCCTTTATCTGAAGCGTCGGCTACCATCTTCTCCTTTGTTGACATCGCCAAACTTTCGGTATGGAATTACGCTCATCACGAGGCAATGGTTTGTCAGTGCCTCTTCACTGCGATAATGGGTTCAAGAGATCAGAAGATTGACGGAGCCCTCGATTTGACAGATCTCAAATTCGTAGAGATGGTGAAAGTTTTTCTTAATGACGGAGGTCTAGATGCCGACGATATCATGGAGGATGGCGAAGCAATATTGCAAGCACTTGTAAATCATGGACATACTCATGCGCTTTATAGCATCTGCAGGGCAACTGCTCCAGTTGCTCAGAGATCGAAGTTTGCCGATGCGTTAATCTCAAGCTTGATATTGGGTTGTAGCCTTGGAGAAGCAAAGCCTCCTGCACCACACTCTGTCAACAGAATGTACGCCTTGTTTCTAGGGCTACAGTCTTGCGACCTAACCAGGGATACCATTAAAGAATTGAAAGGAAAAGTTAGTCAAGGCTTGATGATTCTGGCTCTGACCCAAATCCTTAACACTCTTCCTTTACCAGAAGGCAAAGGATAAAGTTCTCGTCCTGTCCCTCGAACACCGGCCCGGAGTCACAAACTTCGGGCCTTTTTTCCCCTGTAGAAAAAACACAAACATCCTTATATTTTAAAAACCCAACCCAACACACCGAAGCTCTTACCCTAATCCCAAGATCCTCACCTCCCAAGGGGGTTCCCCCCTGTCCAGTCAAGGTGTGAAAAAGGGGTATCCCCTATCTTC
>CAYGUX010000058.1:0-5682 GCA_964353175.1 uncultured Bdellovibrionales bacterium
TATAGAGGCTTTAACGAAGATGGTGGCTAGGGAGAAGGTCGCTGAGTGGGAAAGCTTGGTACTTCCTAGTAGGACGATTAAGGAAGAACAGGCGGCTGGAGAAACTGAAGAAGTTATAACTCAGGTAGATCGAGAGCAACAAAAATCAGAAAAACTAAGATCACCAATTAATAAAGATAAACAACAAGAATCAAAATCGAGAATTCCCCAAGAATTCGATAAATCGCAGCTTAAAGACCAGATCGAAGAGTTAAAAAGCACAGAAGATGTAAGGGCAAGATTTCAACAAGGGCGAGAGGTTGAGCTACTTGCTCTTGGCTATTCTGAAACAAAAGCAAAAGAGGAAGCCTTACAAGAGTCCGATGGAGTTAAGGCCTTCTTTGATGCGGATACAAAAAAAATTGTTATCGCAGAAGACTATAATCAAGCAGATTCAAGGCTTTTAAGAGTAGCTAATCTTAGTTTGCTTGTGCACGAGATAGGACATGCGACAGATACTCGAGATTTGGCTTCCTTGTCTCCTAGGGAGGCGGAGGTAAAAGCTTATAGGGATCAGGCTGAATACTTGGCTAAGAATGGTTATCAGTTGGTGTTTAGTAGAGGGGGAACTGGATGGAGTGTTCGAGAGGTTGAGGGAGCGTTTTTAGGAGATGTGAAGTTAAAGCGGGATAGGTTAGTGCCTCAGAGTGAGGAAAAGGTTAGGGAGGTTGTTAAGGAAGGTCTTAGGTATTTAGATGGGTTTATTGAGAAGCAATATCCAGTAAATAAATTAGCTAGCGATAACAAAACTATCTTAAGAGAAAGTATTCCATTGACCACACTTTCAGCGGTGAAGAAGGATAGAGAACAAATAGAATTGCTGACAGAACAATGCAAGGACTTAGTAGGAACGAATCAAGTAGATACAATAATTTCTCTAGTAAATAATTCGGGACTTACTGCAATAGAAAAAGACTATGTATCGGGACATCTAATCACTACTAGTTTAGAGCCCGATCATTTAGGAGAAATCCATATTTCTGAAGCAATGGAGATTGTCCAAGCACTAACTCCTAGTGCCGATACAAAAAGAATATCTCTCTTAAAAAGTCTAGGAAATAATTTGATTAAAGGCTATTATTATCCGCAAAATGCTTTAACGATTTATCAGACTTTTGGACTTCGTGAACTAGACTTACAGGATGCTACAGAACTGTTTGAATTGCTACGAAATAACATATTGAATGAATTTTCTTCAGTGTATTGGTATAGCGTGGGGAAAGGTGGATCAGATTCGTTAAGATGCAAGTCTCTGCTAGATTTTGTTGATTGTTTAGGAGTTCATAAGGCCAGACTATTAGAGGATACTTTAAAATCATATATTTTGCAGTTGTTTAAAGAAGGTAGAGACCTTTCCGACGGACTTCCTATAGGAGTTTCTAGACTCGTGGATGCATTTAGTATTTTAGACCAATCTAAAGAAGAAGTGATTCTAAGTATTAGTGAAGAAATAATGCATTTAGATGATGCTTCAGATGAAGTAGCTCTCGAAAGATTTTATACCAGTGTCGGTAGAGTAACTCTATTAATAGAGGGATTTAACCTCGGTGAAAAATTCTTTGCCCAAACTAGATTTCAGGAAATTGGTAGAGAACCATTAATAGACTCTTTAAATCTTAGTTCTAGATTTGTTACGGATTTTAATCTGAGCCACTTAGTTCATTTGCCCCTTAGTATTAATCACTGGTTTAGGATCTCTTCGGAAATAATGGAGAGTACTGAGTATCAGGGCGCACTAAAGGCATGCATTTTCAGTCATTTTAATGCACTTGCCCATTCAAAACCAACAGCTAATTTTGAGTCTAAATTGAATACAATTGTATCGATGATTGAAGACCTAAGGTTGTCTGATCAGAATATGCTAGGGCAGGACTATCAATCTGAGGCGCAAGCTTTGGTCTTGCATGTACTAGAGACCTGTGAGGATAAAGACGCAGAAGATGCTGTAAAGTATTTAATCTCTCAGATTGATAGGCTGAAAATAGAGGAAAGTTTTTTTGGTCAAGATCGATACCAGGATGCAGTATTAAATTGCTTTAAGTTGGTTGCGAGAAGGGGTAGGCCTCGCACTCATAATATGGCCACTGGTGAAGTTAATTATCATACCAAGGAATTGTTTGATCTATTGAAGGAAGGACTTAGACCTACTCAAGAAGTGTTAAATGAATTTATAGAATTTTTATTGCCGGATCTCTCTGACAGCACAGGTCCTACTCCTACGCTAGAGCTCTCGCTGTCAAAAGGTTTTTTTAGTGTCTCTCCGGCAAGGCTTAGCGGGCATTTCAAACGAGTTGGAAAGACTCATTTAGATGAGTACTCTAGAGTCTTTACTATCTTCCAGTGTAGAGATTTCTATTTAACTGAAATAGATAGAATTAGTACTTCTCATGAATCAAGCATGACAGAGCATTCTAATGCAGCTGAGATGTTAACCGTTTTGGCTCAAGCTGAAAATCGCCGTACGGAAGAATCGAGAGAGCGATACCGTGATATGTTAGCGCAACTTGGTAGTTATGTTGGTAGAGAGGATATGCAGCTATTAAGAAGTTTAGCTAGGGGGTATTCGCGTTTAGCTCAATATGATCCTGATATTCTTCAAATATCTAGGAGTGTACTAAGAGGTTTACTGGTAGCAACGGATGCTACAGATTTAACTTTTCTTGAGGAACTACATTTAAAGGTTCTACTAACGACCAATTCGGATCTTGCAAAGAAAATGGCACTTCAGCTTGTTACTAGAAATGGGCTTTCGCTAGAAAAAAGGAAAGAAGTTCTATCTTATTTATTATCTAAGCATTTATTTGGTAAGAACAGAACTTTCGAAAATTCTATTCGGAATACTTTTCTGGTGGAGGGTGCTAACGCAGATTGGGGTAATCTAAATTACCTATATGAAATGCGTAATATTCCCAATGCGATTGTCAGAAGAAGGGCGTTGCTAGATTTAGAAGAATTAACGGAGCATCTTGGAGGTTTACGTTATGAAGAAATTAGACTTCGATATTGCCCAAATATCCCTATTGCGGCATTTCCTTCTATCTATATGTATGCCATCGAGCAAAATAATGGGATAGGAGAAGAGCGTGTTCAGTTAGAGTTAGACCAATTTCTTGCTAATGTTAATTCAACCTTTGAGTTTTGTAAGTCTAGCACTGAAAAATCTAATTTCTTAAGTGCTATTTGTGGTTTACGTGAATCAACTCCTCCTGCAAAAAAATATGCTTATGATGTGTTGATTGCGACAATGGAAGTCCAGGAAGCCTCAGGCTTATTAGAATTAGCGGATATCAGCAAACTTTTTAAGGCTGTTCTTTTGGCGGCTAGATATAATTCAATAAGACAAGGAAGTTCTATATTCACTGAGTATGATTTAATTTGGGGTGCTACCAAAAATATTAGAGAGCGTATTAGTGCTGAGTTGGGTACTTTGTTAGGAGATGTGATTTTTACCCCTGAGCATATTGAGTCTCTAGATGAACATTGGGGTGAGTTAGAACCAATCTTAACATATGCGACTTCTCAAAAAGATCACCGCATACTCAGATACCTAGGAGAGCTTGTTTCTCACATGGATCCACCTAGCTATGAAGGCTGGAAAAGATTTCGCTATGGTTTAGACAGCCCAAAGGAGAGAAGAACCTTAGGTTTCTTGGCAGATAATCAGCTAGAACTTTGGATGGAAAATCAGTTTGTAGAATTAGGAGAAATGAAGCTCGCTATATCCAAGGGTGATACTGGTAGGGGGGTTTTTAACGACCTTGCTAATGCTGTCAAAGCTCATTCTCATCTCAAGGAGTCTCATCCTGATCTGCAAGATAGGTTCTCAAAGTACCTAGGAGATCTTGAAGGTAAGATAGATGAAGATCGAGAGCAGTTAGTTCGTGATAGTGTCGTGGAGGTAGAAAAACAAAGAGCTAATATTAGTATATTTATGCAGGGCCAAGAAGCTCTAGAGATTGTAAGAATCTTAGAAGAACAACTTAAAATAGGGTCTATTGTTACAATAAATACCAAAACCAAGCGAGTAATAGATAGGCTCTCTAAATTACTTTCTGCGGAACAAGCTAGTGAGTTATCTGAGGCATATGATAGGGCCCAGAAGGAGGTAGGAGGACAAAGAGATAAAAAGGTCATGATTGAATCAATCTTTAACGAATCAATCAGAAAAGAGATTTTAGCTGAATTAGAACGCAGACGGGAATTATATCTAAAACTGGATCGAGATTCTCTATTTAAGGAGTTTGGTTTAGAAGTGGGAGAAAGGTCTCCAGCTAGAATACTTGGAGCAAAAAGTAGTGAACTTCAAGCATTGTCTTACCTGCTCAGATTTTGTTCACTAAGCCAGGAAGAAATAGCCTCAGGAAGATTAAGGTCCGATGATGGGGTCAAGGATTCTGGTGAGAAGTTAGTTGATATTATTGCCAACTTAGAAAGACTACTTAAACTTAATTCTCCAAAAGGGAATTTAACTTTTAAACAAGACCTTACTAATATCGCTTACCAGATAAACCACCAAGATGCTTCAACGCTAGATCAAGATAGAAGATTGGCAGTAGTATTTAGTGATGATCCTCAGATTTTAATGCAAGTAGGTAAATATCCTGTAGGGAATGGCTCTTGTCAGAACTATGATGGTGGATCTATGAACTCTTCCTTGTTGGGGTACGTTGGAGATTCTCATATTAAGGCTCTTTTGCTCATAGATTTGGATCGTTTGCCAGAAGATATTAAGCAAAGAATCAGTGAGGAGGGTTTTAAGGCTGTACGAGATTCCATCGGTGCGCAAGATATTCTGGAGGCAAGTTTAGCAAGATCCATGGCTAAAGTTGTAGGGGTTGAGTCAACGAAGAAAAGAAGAGATGGAACCGTAAGGAAAATATTGCGACCAGCAATATTTTTAGAACCTACCTATAGCGTTGTTAATAAGGGCGATGCGAGTATGGATAAGTATTTTAATATGCTTACACAACTAACAATATCCGATCCAATGGGCGTGAGGTTAATGCGAGGGATAGTAAATCAAGGAGACAAGAAGGTAAGGGTACCTGGTAGTAAGAACCCAGGAGGTCAGTATGAAGACGCTGGAACCGGAAATGCCGCCTTTGCTGGAATGGGAATTCAACATGGCCCTTATCAAATGTGGGCTAGATATGTGCAAGGGTATGATAGACCGAGCGAAGCAGATATTGAGCTAGGAAGGAGAGTCTCTAGGCAGAGTTTTAATGAGGCGTTATTGCAGTTGAAGGCCAGTACTGATGGCAGAGAATGGCAAGAAGGCTCAGTCCGAAATCAATCCACCCGCTCCCCAATAAACTACCTTCCCACAAGGGAAGCCCTAGAAAATGAGTTTGTTTTGCAGGAAAGAATCCAAGCAAGAAGAGATGGAAAGGACTTTAATGAGCAAGACTCTAGAAGAAGGGCCCAGATTGCTGTGGCATTTTTTAGTCGGTTAAATAACCAAATCTACACTTTGACACCAGAAACACTACAAGGGGATAAAACCAAAGGCAATTCTCCCGATCGCCATATTCGAATCTTCCAAGCTATGACAGTAATCCACGAATTGACGCACAGGAAACTGGAGTTGCAAAATCCAGTTCATAACCAAGCTGAAGCGATTGAGCAAGAGATTCAAGTCTGGAA
>CAYGUX010000059.1:0-5456 GCA_964353175.1 uncultured Bdellovibrionales bacterium
CTTAGTCTGAAAAGTTGTGTACTTATAGCGAGTTTTATGTTTTCCTACTGGTTCCTAACCCAACCCCACCTCTTGCCTGCCCGAAGTGCACGGCAAGAGGTGGTTTCATTTTTTCAAGAATCGAAACGGCCTTTTTATACCAAAGGACCACTTACATCGTTTCCCTGAGACCCTGATTTAGAGAGGGATTAAGTCATGTCGTAAAACTACCCGAACAAACTCCTTCGCCACCCAAGCAGCCTTGGCGGTCACCCCAGTATTCCCCCCTCCCCCAATGGTCATCACGCCCCCAGTTGGAGTTGGAATCTTGCTATCTAGTTCTTTGTCTGTTGGAGTAAAAGAGCGTACGCAAATTCTTTCGCTTGAAATTATTTGCCCACTTTCTTTGGCATCTCGGTATGCTGATCCTAGTGTTAGCTCTGTTACGCGGTGTATCTCAGATAACATTAATTTCCTTGCCGAAGGCGGTATTGTAAAAGGAGCTTTCCCTACAAATAGATATCCACCTCCAATTATTAATATTTCTTCTCCGAGATCATTTATTGCTGGATTAATATTTAAGTCTACTACTGGCATTAATTTGCTATCTACCTGATGTTTGCCATCGTGTACTTTTATTGGGAAGAATTCTCCCATAGGCTTCGGTAAAATCATCCAGCCACCAGCTACACCACAAATATCCCCCTCAGACTCAACATCTTCAAGTAAACCGGCTGAATCATATGCTCCAAGGTGAAGGGAGTAATGATCGGATTGAATTGTTTCTCCGCCTGCAAGTTCTAGGGCAGTAACTTCTCGACGATTATTTTTAATTATTTTCTTAACCTCGCAATCGAATTTAAATTGCGCACCGTTTTCTTCCAGCTCGTTTAGAATGTTGTTTACTAGCATCTGAACTTGAAATGTTAGTCCATCGACTATTAATCCTCCTTGCATAAATCCAGACCTAACAGACTCTGCGTGCACTGGAAGTTGAAAGGCAAGTTCTTCTGCCGTCAATGCCTGTATTAGGGCTCCATTTGTCTTATGAAAGTCTTTCGCCATTTCAAGAAGTTCTTTATTCCCATAAAGCCTTAGGACGCCAGAATTATTTAGACTAATTCCTTTTGTGAGGTGCGGGGAAGAAGAAAACAGATCTTTCCAAAGTTCCATACTTGCCCGATTTTCTGAAACATAATCATCAAAAAGTTTTGTAATTTGCGAGAGATTCTCGTTGGCTTTGAATCTTTTTTTAAGCCACTCTTTCTCTTTATGCGAATAGTTTTCAAATGATTGAGATAGCCATCCACCCTCATGAATAGAGCGCATAAAAGCGCCTTGCATATCTGGATACATTTGATCTACGTAATTGGCAGTTCCTAGATAAGGGTGTCCTTCGGTAAGGGTTACATATCTGGAATCTTCACCTCCAAAGGTGGATGAATAGGGGTCTGCAATTTTAGAAATACGTGGATCCGCCCCTTTGGCAATCAGCGTGACCAGATAACCATCGCGCTGCGCAAATAGGGCACACATACAGCCTGCAATGCCACCTCCCACGATACCGATACTACCCTTGAATGTCTTTTCTCTAGCCATAACCCTTTAGTTGAAATTATAATAAAAGCATTATGAGAAAGTGTTTTCCATCTGTCATAAATAAATAAACGGCTTATCACTTAAAGTGGCGTAAGTTATTAAATTGACATTGGATAATAGTGTTGCTAAAATTACAACAACATGTCTGTAAATCAACTCCTTAACCAACTGGGCTTTTCTCCTAAAGAGATAGCAGTCTACTTATCTCTCCTTGAACTCGGGAGAGCTCAGGGTCAGTTAATTGCTAAACGCTCGAACATAAACCGCTCCACTTGCTATCAAGTTCTTAATAGTCTTATCGATAAAGGCGTGGTGTCTGTTCACATAGAACAGGGAGTCTCTTTTTTTAGTGTTAATCCTGCGGATACTTTTTTAAGTCTGGTACAAAGTGAAAAGAAGGCAATTGCTGCAAAAGAGGAAAGAGCGCTCGAACTTACGAAACTAATTGCCCCCCTCTTTAAAAACAAACATTTCAGCATCCCCTCACTACAGTTCTTTGACGGTGCCAAAAACGTAGGAAGTATGCTTGAGCGTTTTCTCCCTCTCTGGCTTCAGAGTATGAAAGACAACGACAACATCTTATGGGGCTATCAAGATCCAAGCTTAGTCGAACACTACCGCCCATGGCTAGAAAAATACTGGGAAACAAAAGACCCCGCGCACCAAATCAAGTTATTTTCAAACGAAGCAGGTGTTGAGGCGGAGCTGAAAAACAAGATAAAACAAAGAGAAATTAGAGTATTTAGAGGCGATCTTCAACTTAGCACAACTCTTTGGATCTCAGGTGATTACATAACACTGATCATGACAAACCATAAACCACACTATGCATTTCAGATCCACGATTCAACCTTTGCTAATAATTTGCGTTTGGTGTTTAAGGGGTTTTGGGAGTTGGCTGGGATGTTTAAGTGAGTTGGAATCTTGGGTCCGCTTGAAAAGGACAATAAAGAAGTTCTCTAGCTTTAATACTTAATATTAAGATTTCTTGTGAGGCTAGGTACCACCCTCTTTTTCTACAAACATAAAACCTAATCTTCTCAAGCACTTAAACAAGTAGGGTGGCAACTATTTGCTTAACTACCCCCTAGCCCTAGAAGCTGCGGCCTCCGCTCGTGCCTTATTTAACTGAAGAAAGACCTCTTGATAATGGTCTTTTCCCTTCTCCGGAGCGTCTCTCAAGGGAAGTACTCTCTTTACGCAGATTTCGGGGGGCGTTGGATTTTGCATTAAGATCGCAATCGATTCTGTGAGGTATTCATCCAGAGGCATCGCTGCTGGATCGCTTGCTTGATGCTCACCTGTTAGGGTAGTTGCAACGTAAGGCGGAATAAGTTCTAGAACTTCAACAGAAGTATCTTTTAGTTGATAGCGCAGAGACTGAGTATAAGAATGAATCGCTGCTTTTGTTGCACTATAAGTTGGAGTTAGTGCGAGGGGTGTAAATGCTAATCCAGATGTAACCATCATTACAGTAGCGTGAGGCTGTTTTCTTAGATGTGGTAACAATTGAGCGGTTAGGCGAATGGGGCCAAGTAGATTAGTTGCGATAGTTTTCTCGGCCGTATCAAGATTCTCCGGATCCTCAACTAAATCCTCCATCTGCATAATGCCTGCATTATTGATAAGGACATTAAGATTCGGATACTCGCGAGTAAGCGTATCTACAAATTCACTAATACTTGAAGCCTCACTAATATCAAGTGCCAAAGCCTTCATGCCAGGATTTTCAGCCACGACACTATCTAAAACTTCCTTTCTGCGACTAGATATAATCACCTCATTACCTAAGGCAAGATAAGCCTCAGCAAGACCACGCCCAATTCCAGTTGCTCCGCCAGTGATAAGGATTGTATTTTTGGTAGGTTTCATTTTCGTGTCCTGCAATAAAGAGTTTCAACTGAGTTGTGTTATTTTTCCCAATTCTTTGTACTACAAATGGGCGAAAGGCACCATTGAACAAGGAATTGATTTTAGCAAGGGTACTACAGTAACTCTATCTATATTATCCGGCAATATTTCAAGTAGCTCCGCTCTTAATATAGAAATCTCCTCATTGTTTATTGCTTCAGCTTCCAACTCATAATCCCACTGCCCTAGACATTCTATAAACTTAGTAATCAAAGGGTGGCTTTCTGCAAATTTATATAGAATTTGCTTCAGATTGCTATCACGATAGGGCATTACAATTAGTAAACGGTACACCTGCCTTTGGAGCTTAGAGACATCCACGATGTATTGATAGCCTGTGACAACTTTCAATTTTTCCAATTCTCTGGCTTTCCTAGAAAAAGTACTTGGGACTATGCCACTTTTTTCTGCAAACATCCGCTCAGTATCAAAACTCGGTTTGCTTAAAAAATAGAGCACAGACTTTGAAGTCTGGTCTATAGATTCCGCAGTATTTGCTCCTTGGGTCAATAGGATCTTAGATGACTTCTTTGATGATAAGTATTTCTTTGGAAAAGTTGCAACAGAGACTCTTATGGATAGAAGCTTGTCCCTTATTAATTTTGGCGCGACATTTGATAAAGACTCCATAAATGCAAGCACTTCCATAGGAGAGCGTACAGCAATAGAAACTCCATAGTGATATTCTCCCCCTACCTCACAAAGCCAAACTACCTCTGGAATATCCATCAACTTTTTTAGCAACTTAGTTCTAAGTGTAGGTGAGGAGGATGCTAATGAGAAAAAAACAAAATAAGAGGTATAACCCAAGCGATTAATATCGACATAGGCCCTTTTAGATGTGATGACTCCTGTCTCGATTAAACGCGACAACTGATAACGCACTGTGGGAATTTTCATTTTCAAGGCTCTTGCCGCACTTACTACAGACGCATTAGCTCGTAGTTCAAAGTAGGATAGAACTTCTTCTGTTTTACCTTTAGTGCTCATATTGTCTAAGTTTACGCTTATTATTGCTACAAAACAAGCCTGATTAGCGTAAACATCTCCTTTTCGCCATACTTCTCATAGCTAAGGTTTTTAGACCTTTTGTTAAGGTCGGCCGAGGTTCAAAACAAGGAAAGGGAGATAGCGATGAGTGATTCGCGAGTTGGTAATGATAGGAAGTTTGTGGAGAAGTATCAGAACTGGACTACAGAAAGCAAGGAGCCGTTTGATCTTGTTGTCGCAGAGTTCCTGATGTTCGGTGAGAACGCAGTATGGACGGCTGCAGCCAAATTAGAGGTTACCTTCTCCACTGTTCTTCGTTGGGCACGGGGGAAATACACTCCTGTGCCTATTATCCAGAAAGCGGTGGTAGAGAAACTCTGTGAGATCGCGATGAGTGATTCGCCAGTTAGTAATGACAGGAAGTTTGTGGAGAAGTATCAGAACTGGACTACCGAAAGCAAAGAGCCGTTTGATCTTGTTGTAGCAGAGTTCCTGATGTTCGGTGAAATGGCGGTTCGGCAGGCCACTAATGAGTTCGAGGTTGGCTTTTCCACTGTTCTACGTTGGGCTAGGAGCAAAGGCATACCTATGCGTAACACACAAAACGCAGTGGTAACGAAACTTTGCGAAATGGCTAGTCAGTACAAGTAAGGTTCTTCTTCGTCCACCCGAAGAGAGTACGTTGTTCGATACCTGGGAGTGGGTTCAGGTATCTTTTTTAGATAAAACTTTTGGGTCCTATGAAACTAAAATCACTTCCCCATCTCTAAGAGCAATAAAAAGGACTTTATTATCGATACAATACTGAATCTCTTTGTCTATCAACTTAGACTCATGGTGATCTGAATCATAGTGCGGAAGAAATGCAAAGTCTATAATTCCTAGTCCTTCCCAGATCTGTTCATTGATTTCATCGTAGGGAGAGGGGTTGCTTCCCGCAGGTACTTCCGGAGCTTTAATGTCTCTTCACACAGCAG
>CAYGUX010000060.1:0-5118 GCA_964353175.1 uncultured Bdellovibrionales bacterium
GGACCCTCCAAAGGTGGAGGGTCTAAGAATTCTAAGATGAAAAAGGGTTATCTTTAATAACTTAAGTTAGTTGGTAGGCCACTGTGATAGCTATATAATGCATTATTTCTGTTATACGCCGGAGTTACCCGAGGTACAGAGAAAGGCCTTAATGCTAAATGGTAAGAACCGGCATATTAAGTTTATGGAGTTACTTGCTAAGAGAATGCAGGGGAAGGGGGATATGTTTCCTAAAATGGTAGATCAGCAAGAAGTTAATGAAAAAGATGCTGAATGATATTAGGGCATCGAATAAATTTGGATGTCCAGCTGCGACAAAATGACTAATTGAGTAATAAATTAAGTTGATCCATATAGCGCGCATGGATTTTCCAAATTTCTACATTGATCAAATTGCTGGCGGCCGCCTGATAATTGGCTTGATTGCAACGCTACATGTATTAATAAATCATCCCTTAGCAGTTGGAGCATATCCCATTCTGACTTATTTAGAGTGGAGCGCCTTTAAACATAAGCGAGAGGAATTAGATTCCTTAGCATACAAAATTACCTTTGTTATCTTTATTGTAACAACCACGGTTGGAGCACTTACTGGCGTAGGAATTTGGATTTCTACTTCCCTTTTTTCACCGTTTGGGATTGGAAGTTTGCTCAGAGTCTTTTTTTGGGGCTGGTTCCTTGAATGGTTGGTTTTTATTTCTGAAGTTGTTCTTATCATGTGGTGGTTTTTATCATGGAAACATTATTCTAAGTCTCCAGAGCTAAAACAAAAACATATTAAAATCGGAATCGCTCTTAGTGTAATGTCTTGGCTAACGATGGCATTAATTGTTGCCGTTTTAGGTTTTATGATGAAACCAGGAGAGTGGAATAACACCCGTGCATTTGTAGATGCTATGACAAATCCACTTTATTTGCCGCAGCTAGGATTTAGAACTTTTTTTGCTCTAATGACTGGTGCAGTTTTTGTCTGGTTTTCTTCCTTCTTTTTTACAAAAGGAAAAAAAGACTTGCGCCAATGGGTAGTTTTAAAATTGTCTTATGTGACACTTTTCTCATTATTTCTGATGCTCGCATTTGGTCTCTGGTACTGGAGCAGAATTCCTGAAGTGATGAAGGCAAATAGTTCAGTGGCTCTTCTCACCCAACAATTTATGAATTGGCATTCTCAATTTTATATCCTCCTTGGAATATCTGTATTTGCATTCTTCATAATCTCACTAGGTGGGATTTTCTTTTCACATAAAATTCCTAGAGTCGCACTTTTGATTCCCACTTTCATGGGGATTTGGCTACTTAGCCATTTTGAACGGTCAAGGGAATTTATGCGAAAGCCTTGGGTGATTGGTGACTATCTATACTCAAATGGAATTAGAAAGGAAGAACTTCAATTTTTCCAAAAAGAAGGAGTTTTAAAACATGGAACTTATGTGTCCCACAGTAAGGTAACTAAAGAGAATAAAATAGAAGCTGGCCGAGATGTTTTTGTTATTGCTTGTTCAAAGTGTCACAGCACCAGCGGTCTTAATGGCGTTTTAAATAAATTTTCAGATTTATATGGCAATCAAGAGTGGAATGAAGACTCTATGAAGGCGTTTATAAGTTCAATGCATTCTTCAAGAACATTTATGCCGCCATTTCCAGGTAATGAAGAGGAATTACAGGCATTGGTTTCATATATCAAGGATCTAAAAACGAACTATAGGCGGATTATTGGAGCGCAAAGTGAAGGTGTCCAATTACCAGATACAAAATAATTAGGGAGGGCGAATTTGGATATTGAGTTGACGAGAGTTCCAGTACCAAGGGATCTGCCCCTACCACTACCTATTCCAGAGGAAATGCTTCAAGTCCTTCTAGTGATATTTTTTCTCTTGCATATTTTGTTTGTAAATTTAATGGTAGGTGGATCAATATTAGTTGTCGTTTTTGAGCTATTAGGCCGAGCCAATAAAAAGTGGGATGAAATATCCTATATCATATCCAAAACGGTTACAGTAAACAAAAGTATGGCCGTAGTCATGGGGATTGGTCCTCTTCTATGTATAAATTTGCTTTATACAATGCAATGGTATTCCGCAAACAGCTTAACAGGGCATGCATGGCTATTAATCGTCCCACTTACTATAACCGCTTTTCTCTTAACTTACGTACACAAATACACTTGGCATATTTGGAATGAGGGTAGATCTAAATTAGTCCATATTTCGATTGGAATTTTCGCTCTTTTATTTTTTCTCTCTATCCCTTTTATCTTCTTATCAAATATAAATTTGATGCTTTTTCCGGAATCTTGGCCACAAGTAAGAGGGTTTATCTCTACGTTATTTGTTGGAAATGTTTTTCCAAGATACCAGCATTTTCTCTTTGCTTCTATTGCTGTAACTGCCCTTTTTATGGCTGGAATCAATCGGTTTCAGGCATTTGGCATAGATCACGTAACTTCATTCAAATCCGCCGAACTATATCGTTTGTTTTATAGAATTACAGCTGATTTTACTCTCGTTCAATTTATTGCAGGGCCATTACTTTTTCTTACTTTACCCAGTCGTGGAGTTAGTTATCTATTGGCATGGGTAATTGCATTTGGAGCAAGTCTTGGAGTTGTGGTTCTATACCTATTAAGAAGGGAAATAAAATCATCCGATGACGCAATAGGAAAGTATTTTTGGAAAATCACATTCGTACTTAGTTTAGTCGTGCTAAGCATGGGAAGCGGGCGGGCAATTTACAGAAAGACGATTTTAAATCCTCATAAGCTTGCGATTAAAAATAAAACTGAGACTTTTGAAAAAAACCTAGTTGAATTTAATAATAAATTACTTGTTGCTCCTGCCGATCAAAAAGATGAGGGAGAAAAATTATTTGCATCATGTGCTGGTTGTCACGCAGTTTCCACCAGACTTGTTGGACCACCGCTAACTGAGATCGCTCAAATTTATAAAGATAGTCCAAGTGGAATTGTAAAATGGGCTAAAGCTCCTGGTAAAAAAAGACCTGACTATCCTCCGATGCCGAGTTTCGGGCACATGTCAGAAGAAGATTTACTTAAAGTTGCAAACTATATCTTAAAGAAAAGTAGTGAATCCAAATAATGTTTTCGAGGTGGTGGATTCGGGAGCCCCTTTAACTTGATAAATATCACTATTGCAAATCTTTCGCAATAGTGATATTTAGTTTATAAAGTGGAAAAAAATGTTTTAAATCTTCCCTTAGCTAGGGGAGTTTAGGTTCTATATATTGGGGAGGGTATCGGATGAGTACAGTTAATTACAAGGCTTTGGCCTTGTGGGCTCAGGCGACTGAGACCATAGCGGTGGATACGTGGAGTTCTCTTTTTACTTCTGGTTCTCCCTTAGAAGGGGTGAAGGAAGTTACTATGAGAAATTTTCATGCAATCTCTGAAAAGCTTAAGAAGCACAATATCGGCTCTGAGTTTTTTGAAGTTACTGTTGTTAGTTGTAAGGCGGATCTAAGGCATTGTGCTCAACAACTAATGAAGTTTCTAAGGCAGAGAAATCTTTGGCTTGCTAAGTGGGATATTGACACTGCGGAGTGTCTTTTTTTGTTTCTTCAATACAAAGGCCAGCTTAAGAGGGCTAAGGCTAGAGTAAGGAAGAGTAAGAAAAGATATGTAAGTTATGGGGTACATCTTTTGAGTTTAACTTTGCTTAGCTCAATGAAGAGTGCGCCCAACTTAGTAGGAGAAGTCTTTCGGGGAGTTTTTAAGCAGGAAGAGATCTTCCAGCTTTTAAGGGCTCTTAGAGGAGAAAGGCTTGAATTAAGTCCAGCTTTGGGGGCTATCTTCTATCGCTTGAATAAGCGTGGACAGGGAATCCCCTTGGTAAACTTGGTTTCAAGGGGAGAGCATGTAGTACCTCTGGTGACTGAGATGCATGTAAGAGAGCAGATTCAACCTGTGCGCGGAGATCCTGTGGGGAGAAAGAGACTGCTTCCTGATCTGGAAATAGATTGGGATGTGGGAACCATTATTTCGGTGTTTGCTGTCCTCAGTGTAGGGCTCCTGTTTATTGATAGGACGACTTATGTGGCTGGGGTTGCTTGGTGGTATATGATTCTTGGGGGATTGCTTTTTGGAATATTTTATTTCTTAGCATTTCCTCCTTTAGTACTCGTTTCCGAGAAAAGGAGAATGTCTCGTGGTGAGCGCAGATGAGGGGATGTTTCAGACGGATCAGGTTGAAAAAAATTGGAGGGACAGCGAGCTTAGGCTTAACCGCGTGACTGAGGAAGTTCCAGAAGAACGTCCTGTTTATAATCAGCCAAGTGTCTCATTCAGTTCAGCTTGGAAGTTTACTTTGCTTGGTTTTTTCATTGCAATGTTTCTTGTGCTCCTAGCAAGAGTATTGCAAAGGAGGAGGAAAGTAGGAGAAGTAGCGAACAGAGTTGTTGGCGGCAGAAGATCAGGGTTTTCTTTGATAGAACTGCTGGTTGTGATGGCCATTATGTCTGTACTTGTTGGCTTGATTCTGCCTGCTGTGCAACAGGCTAGAGAGTCTGCGAGGAGAACTCAGTGTAGCAATAATCTTAAGCAGATTGGATTGGCCTTGCATAACTATGAATCAACTTGGGGTCGGGTGCCGAGAGGGGTTACATTCGATACTCATGCAGGCCATCCGCAGTCGACGTGGGCTGTGGGCCTGTTGCCTTACTTGGAGATGACGGCAGAGTACCAACGATGGGATTACGGAAGGCCTCCCTGGGAAGGGACGAACTTGGAGGTAGCTAAGAAAGGGGGAGCAGTTTTTATATGTCCTTCAATGGTTGAGGACGGGGATGTTATGCTTGCTTATGATAAGGTGAAAGGTGCGAGCTATTTCCCGGTGGGTGAAGTAAGTGTAGTACTAACTGACTGGCTGGTGAGTTATGGTGACTTGCCAGACGTTGACTTCGAATCGTTATTAGGAATTAATTTTCAAAGTAACGATTATAAGAATCGTTCTTTCTCTCAGGTAAGAGATGGGCTAAGTAACACACTTGTCCTTGTTGAATCCTGTGGTGGGAATCGACGACATTTGGATCATGCACATAGTGTGCGGGTTGAAGGTGGTTCTGTGTTTCATCCAGCTAATCCTTTTATACTGGATGGTGTAGATG
>CAYGUX010000061.1:0-4933 GCA_964353175.1 uncultured Bdellovibrionales bacterium
GAGGGGTTTACTTTAGTGGGCTTAAAGTGGGGGTTTGCGGAGGGCTCTGAGGCCTGATGGAGGTGCGCCTGATGGAGGTGCAAATAACACTTAAACCCTTAATTCCACATACTATTTAGTTTCAACTTCTATCTAATGATTTTTCTTAGGACGTGCAGTAGTGCCTCAGATCATTAACTATTTAACCAACTCTTACGACTATATTTATTACGAGGATAGGAGCTTCCTTTTGTCTAGAGCTGTTTGTTTGCTCAACAACATATGTTTTTTTAATGTCGTTTTCCTTAAGAACCAACATAGCTTCTATGCAGGCTCAGAGATCATTCTCTGGATCTACTAGTGAGTTGGAGGGTATTTATAGAAGGCTTAGCAGTGGACTAAGAATTACTAAGGCATCAGATGATGCCGGCGGCCTTGCTGTTGCCTCAGGCCTACAAGTTGATACCAAAGTTTACGGCCAAGGTCTTAGAAATATTAACGATGGCATATCTCTTCTAAATATCGCTGATCAGTCGATCGGAGAACTTACAAATATTGTATCCCGCATTCAAGAGCTTGCAGCACAATCTTCAAATGGCACAGTAAGTAACTCACAAAGAGATGCCATCGACCAAGAAGCTCAGGCCCTTTCAAAAGAATTTTCTAGAATCATAAAACAGACTGAGTTTAATGACAAAAAGCTACTAAACTATGATTTTGGAGACCTCTCCTTGCAAACTGGTTATGGAACATCTGCTAACATTACTTCAGATTTAGGTGGGGTAGTTGGTGATCGCACATATGAATCAGCAGATCTCCTTTATACTGGTACAGCCCCGTATTACATGATAGAAGGTGACTTTAATGGGGATGGAAATCTTGACTTAGCAAGCGGCGACCAAACTGCAAACACTATCGACATTCTTTTAGGTCAGGGGGATGGAACATTTACCTCTGGTGGTTCATTTGCCACCGCTGGCTCTAGAGTACTTCATGTCAATACGGCAGATTTTAACAATGATGGAATTCTGGATCTTCAAGCAACCAATACTACTTCTGGTAGCGTGAGCATTCTACTAGGAGTGGGAGATGGAACTTTTGGTGCAGCCACTACCTATTCGGTAGGAACCTCCCCCTTTAGTTCAGTTATTGGAGATTTCAATAATGATGGCAATCTAGACATAATTTCTGCCAGTGATACTGCCAACCACTCTATACTAACTGGCAATGGAGATGGAACCTTTAATGCAGCTACAACCTTTGCCTCTGGTGGATCTGCACAATCTTTTGACCTAGCTGCTGGAGACTTTAATGGCGATGGGAATCTAGATATCTCATTTGTAGAAGCGGGAAGCTCTGTTGATGTTTACACAATGCTCGGCAATGGCGATGGGACATTTGGAAGCACTTCCATCGTCACCACAACAACTCAAGCTTTCTTTTTGGATATAGGAGATTTGAATGGGGATGGAATAGAAGATATGGTCACTGGAAATGCAGGTGGGACTGGCTCTGTTGGAGTATACCTAGGAGTAGGCGATGGAACCTTTACTCATTCTAAGGATCTTGCTTCTACCTCAAAGATAAACGAAATAAAAATAAGGGACTTGGATGGCGACGGAAATATGGATGTTGTAGCAGGCACATTTCCAGGATCTTCCATATTTGCTTACTTTGGAGATGGAAACGGTAGTTTCAGCACTGCCACAACTATAGGATCAATTGTCGATTCGATAGGACTTGTTGTGGCTGATTTTACAAATGATGGAGTAAACGATGTCGCTGTAGCAAGCAATACTGACAAAACAATCTCATTGATTCAATCAAACACCACCTCAGGCACAGCCGCTTTAACTAGTTTTGATCTATCTACACAATATGGTGCAACTACTGCAATTCCAATGCTTGAGAGAAAGCTAGATAGCCTAACACTTCAACGCTCCGAAATAGGGGCATACATGAACAGGCTTGGATATGCAGCATCGAACCTAAGTCAGATCAAAGAAAGTACCCTTACCGCAGCAAATCAGATCTTAGATGCTGATATTGCCTATGAAACAGCTTCCCTAGTAAAATATAACATCATACAACAGGCCGCAGCTTCCGTAATGACACAAGCAAACCTACAAGCTTCCCTAGTGCTTGATTTAATCAGCTTCGATAGAGATAGAGATAATAAGTAATATTGACCCCATTATCAAAAAGCCGATTAACCTAATTCCAAGGCTAGTCCTACTTTTGCAAAAACTCGCCAATCTCATCCAAAATTCTCGCATTCAAACAAAAACCTACGTGATCTTGGGTAAGTTCGACCTCTCTTAATGCACGAACAGCACTATAAGATTTGGGTAGCCTCGCTGACTCTTTTGTAACCACTCCATCCCCATCCGACGTCAAACCTTCTCCATCGAAAGAAAGCGAATTAGGGTACGCTTGATCATACCTACCGTATGCCAAAGTAGGAGTGCCTATACCGATAAAATTAAGAACCCTCATATTACTAAAAACACTATCCTTAGTTACATCTGAATTAATAACTTGGTGAACCTTACTAGCTCTTTCTAAATTATATTCTACGTACTTTCTAATTCCTTCAGGATTAAATAATTCATCCTCTCTAAATCCGAATAGCCCCCAGCTATTTGAATCCCATTTTTCTAGATTATAAATAATTTCCATGTTAGGAATTTCCCCCTCAGGATCAAAACTCCCCCCAGTATCAGGCATTAAATCAAAAGCAGATTCGAAACTAGAGTATGCCTTTCTATCTAAAAGGTGTTTGTTTGTTAAAATAGGCGCTGTCTCATATTGCATATCTCTAAAGCTCTCCATCACGCCTTGAAAAGGAGAGCCAAGATAAATAATACTATCAACCAGAGGTACACCATTCTGAGCTATCATATTTTCTGATCTAAGTGCCATAGTACTAACTAAGCCACCCATACTATGTGTAATAATTTTGATTGGCCTTAATGATTCTGAACGAACTGACTTTATAAACTCTAAGAGTTTTTCTCCATTTGCATCAGCACCTAATCTCCAATCATAAGAAAAAGATTTAACCTCATATCTGTCAGAAAGTCTCCCTCGAAGTGCCTCTATACATTCCCCATAGACATTATAGTAAATTATTGGAGGGATGATTGAGATCTCTTCCAAAATACCAACTTGTTCATATTCTACTTCCTCGATAGATGTATACTTAGAAGTATTTAACGCTAGATTACTAGAACCAAACAGAATCTCTTCTAAATTTATCCAAACATTATTATGTGAATTTTTCGTATTTAAAAGTGAGCCCTTATATCCAGGGACAAAAACTACTATCGTTTTAGCTAGACTAGGAGTATGATGATACATCCTATGGTTACTAAAACATGAAACAAATGTTAGAAAGATAAAACAAATTATGAACCTGAGCATCCGTGGAAAGTTAACCCCCTATTATACTTAACAATTTCAATACCCTTTATCCTTTTTGCGAAAAGTTTGCAATTTGCCTATTAATATAATAATATCATATTCTTACAATGAGCTTTTTAACAAGAAGAGTACACCTCATAGCAAAATGTTACTAGCAGATAAGATGTCCCAAACACATACAGCCTCAATCAACGAAGAGGATACTTTAATAGATATGGTAGAACAAAGTTCTATAAGTGACAAATTAGGCATTCTAGGATCGGGTCTTTGCTTAATCCATTGCTTAATCTTCCCCCTACTTTTACCATTTTTCACATCGACTAACAGCGAAACAGAGACTCATGCCCAAGGCCTAGAAAGTTGGTTTCATGGAATTATATTCCCCGCTCTTCTTTTGTTTGCGATACATGCATTCAGTAAAGGCTATTTTATTCATAAATCAAAACTTATTCTTTGTAGTGGATTGTTTGGAATTTTGCTATTATCCCTTGGCTTAGTTTCAGAATACTTTCATCAGGAACGATTCATTTCTCCCGAAGGAATCACTTCGATAGGAAGTATTATTCTTGTATCTGCTCATATTTTTAATATATTAAAGATTCGTAACTGCAATCAACATATACATTCTGAGTCATGCACCTGCTTATCAAACTTATCAAAAAATTATCACCTCCCAAATTCACTGACATAAAAACATTAAATGGCTAATACAACTTGTGAAACTGGTAATTACTACGAAGAAGCCCTCGCTAAAATGCGCGTTGGTGGAGCAAGAATCACTAAGCCTAGGCAAGAAGTCATAAAGATATTAGAAAAAAGCGCAGTTCCCTTGAGTGCGCATGAGATACTAGATATCGCTATTCAAAAAAAGATCTCTATAGATCTTGCTTCTGTTTATAGGATCATTCATTATCTGGAGGAGCTCTTACTCATCCATCAAGTTGGACCTAATAGCCAATACGTAAAATGTGAACATAATAATTGCGCCAGTCATATTCACGTACTAGCACGTTGCAGAAGTTGCCAAAAAACCAAAGAAATTAGCCTGCCTGAGGATATGCATACAAATTTAAAACTGTACTTACAAAGAAATGCCTTATTTAAACTCGGAGCTGAGGCTATCAGCATTCAAGGATTATGCGAAGATTGTAAATAATACAATAATCACCGCTTTCTCTCCTCCCTATTGCCATGCTTTCGTATCAAAACTAGTTAGATTATAGGTCTGCTGAACAATGAAATATTTGTGACTGTCACGTCTCTTCACTGTTCGCAATAGGAGGATAGTCAAAAAACGGGTATGATTAAGCTATTGGAAGAACTCACCATAAATAAAAAAGGGGAAGCAAAGCTTCCCCTTTTTTAGATCATGCCTTATTAAAAATGAGGTATTAATCTAATACTTCTGCCACGACACCAGCACCTACCGTTCTCCCACCTTCACGGATAGCGAATCTCAATTCTTTATCCATTGCAATTGGGTGAATCAAAGTAACTTCAACTGATACTCTGTCCCCTGGCATTACCATCT
>CAYGUX010000062.1:0-4528 GCA_964353175.1 uncultured Bdellovibrionales bacterium
AAGTGGCACGCGAGCTGGGTTCAGAACGTCGTGAGACAGTTCGGTCTCTATCTGCTGTGGGCGTAGGAAAATTGAGAGGGCCTGTTCTTAGTACGAGAGGACCGGAATGGACATACCAATGGTGGACCTGTTGTTCTACCAAGGGCATAGCAGGGTAGCTAAGTATGGAAGGGATAACCACTGAAAGCATCTAAGTGGGAAGCCTGCCTCAAGATTAATTTTCCCACTCTCTTTATGGGAGCTAAAGGTCTGTCCCAGACTAGGACGTTGATAGGCTGGAGGTCGAAACACTGCAAGGTGTGTAGCTGACCAGTACTAATAGACCGTGAGACTTTATCTTTCATTTTCTTGAGATTCTTAAGAGTTTTTGAGAGTTAATCAGTCCAGAAAAAAACTGTGCCCATCTATCGGTAACAAATTGTGTTAGGTTTTATAAACATAGCATAATTGACCGACACGGATTGACTTTAAATCCGTATCAGGGTAACCTAGAGTTTCCCTGGTGGCTTTAGCGAAGGAGCAACACCTGATCCCATTCCGAACTCAGCAGTTAAGACCTTCAGCGCCGATGATACTAGCATTGCTGGGAAAGTAGGACGTCGCCAGGGATTTTTTTTCTACCCTTTTTGCAATACACGTTATTGTAAGATTAGATGAGGTAGAGGCCACCAGCAAGGTGCGCTTGAATGCGATCTTGGCAAAAAGGGTAGAATTTCTTCTCTTTTTGCTACACTAACCATCTTTCGAGGTGGTTTTTTTGTGCCCATCATTCTCCCTATCTTGCCTTTTAATGTGGTAAAAAGGGGAAGGGACTGATTCGATTTTATGTTGATCCTTTAAGAGCACCTTAAATATGTTGAAGGAGTCATCATTCAGGTAATTCTATTACTTTGTTGCAAAAATTAACCCAATCCATTTATCATCGAGTGTGTCATATTTATGCTAAAGACGTTTACAATAATATAATTTATGAACAAAACGATTTTTTATTCTTGGCAAAGTGATTTGCCCGCTTCCTATAACCGAACTTTCATTGAAAATTGTTTAAAAAAAGCAATAGAGGAGGTCAATAGTGAACTTTCCTTAGAGATGGCTACTCGTGAAGAGTTGCTCGAAATGGATAAAGATACAAAAGATGTACCTGGTACCCCTCCTATAACAGATACTATTCTCGAAAAAATAAATAGAAGTTGCATTTTTGTTGGTGATTTAACTTTCGTCGGTAAGACTGAGGGGGGGAAGTGTCTACCTAATCCAAATGTTTTAATAGAGTTTGGCTATGCGCTTAGAAGTAAATCTAATGAGAATGTAATTCTTCTAATGAATACAGAATACGGTGAACCAACGGAGACATCTCTTCCGTTTAACATTCGGCATCTAAGACGTCCTGTTTGCTTTAAGTTGGGTGAAGATAATAAGTCAGAAAAAAAAGCAGTCGGGGAAAAATTAGTAGACATTTTAAAAATTGCAATAAAAGCAATTTTGGATAAGCAGCGGGAAGTCCAGAATTCTCAAAATACCAATGGAGTGGATCTTAAAGAAAAATTTGAACAGCTATTACCAAAAGCGAAGATTGTTGAAAAAATATACCTTGGTAAACATTTGGATCGCGTTGAGGGAGATTTATCAGAAGTATTTCTGTTAAGTGGGCCGAAAGCATTTATTGCTGCTGTGCCAAAGTATTCTGGTAAGTTTACTACTAAGTCAGCTTTGGATTTACTTGTAGGAAGTAATATGCCAATTTTTGGAAATCATACGAATAGCTACCATTTTATAGGTGGTAGGAATTCTGAAGGAGCATTTAATGGAATTAGAGGAAGGGATGAAAATAGTGCCCAAGTAGTGAATATTTTAAATACAGACGGGACATTTGTTGGATTAGACACCAGAATCCTAAAAGTGGGGGATGGAAGTTTAATTCCAACTTTGCTTCTCGAAAAAGTTTTTACTATCGGATTAGATAACTGCCTTAAGCTAATGAAGAATCATTCAGAGTTTTCTTGTCCTGTAAATTTTATGGTCGGAATATCTGGAGTTGAAAGTTTCAAGTTAGCAGTAATGCGCAGTTCTTTCGGTGATTTTGAAGGTCAATATGTCGGTAATATGATTCAGAATCAAATATTTCATGAATTTGAAATTAATTCATTAGAAACAGACGTGAATACTTGCTATGAAATTCTTGTTCTTTTTTTTGAAAAGATATGGAGTGAATGCGGCGAAATGTATCCAAAGGAGTTTATGAAAGCTCAAACTTTTAAATCAATGGCAACAATAACTTAAGATGTGATAATTTCTATGATTTGGTTATTCTCAGAGACTAACCACAACTCTGTTGAACTTGTTTGGCAGTTCAAGTTGAATCGCGCATCGCAGGTGAAGTTTACCCACATTTATTAATACAGGTCAGGAAAAAACCTAAGTTAAAAAATATGTCTTTAATTTTAGCTTTAATTACGGGATTGCTGTCTTTGCTAAATTTGGCTGTGGGCTATGAATTAGATCGTATAACAGATCTTCCAAATATCATTCAAATACAGAAAACTAAATTGAGGCGATATCGATTGGCCATTAACATACTGACCATTTTTGCAGCGGCCACGCTTTCTTTTTTGACCTATTTTAGTCAAAAGAAGGAAGCCGAACATAATCGAACAATCGAGGTTTTGATGAATGAAACCAAAGGATTCGTTACGGGAGGAGATAGTGTCGTTTTTTTAGAACTGAAGGAAGGTGACCCTAATAAATTTATTGGTAAGTTTATAGTGGTTGGAGATTATCCTGTATTGGATGTCAATGCATTTATAGATGGGGGTGGACGATGTGATGGCCTGGAACCGTGGAATATGCTCAAGTCTTTTGCCCATGGGTCGCAGCGACAATTTCAATCTGGAGCTATTTCTAAGGATTCTTTTTTGCTGTTTCCATCATTATTTGAACCGTCATGTGATTCAGTGAAATATAATATTATATTTCACACGAGAACTGGAAGTTATTGGCAAGAATTTAGGTTGGAAAAAATTCAAGATAAATGGGTAGGGGCGACACAGCTTTTAACATTACCGGATATGAAAAAGAGAATGGACGCTATAGATCCTGATTTTCCAAAAAATATAAATGGAGAAGTTGATTGGTATAGATAGTGAAACTAGAGTTTGGTTAGTCTCAGAGACCTTCTACCACCCTGAAATTCTTGGTTTGGTTATTCTCAGAGACTAACCAATAAATAGACAATTATTTACAAAATCTCATTTTTGAGAAGTATTAGAAAGTTTAAGATTTCGGAGATTTATGTTAGTCTATAGGACCACCACAGCCCTTATGAATATACTTATAAACTTACCACAATCCTATGGGGATGTTGAGTCTGCAGATAGCGCAAAGGTGAAAGATTCAACTCTATTTATTTCAACTTGCAGACTTCCATCTGATAATTGTATCTTTGAAAAAGCGGCTAAAAAATTGGAATCAAATTGAAGAGTCGGTATTATTTCATCAAGAATTTTTTGTTTGGCGTTAGAACCTTTTGTAACGATGCCTAATGCATTTCTTAGTTTTTCGAAGAATAGATGTGCTAGTATATCTGCAGCTTGAAGCCCGAACTCCATCTCCGACTCTATAAATGATATTTCTTCGATTAAGGGTAAAGTATTTTTAGATTTTAGCTTGTTATAAGAGTTTAATAAATGTTTTACAATTCTGGTTGCACCAATTAGATTTCCATATCCTAGATTGGGTATGCATACCGAATGAAGTTTCGATAGGAGCGCAGAAAAGTTTTGCTTGTTGTCGAAATGCAACAGAATTTCATTTGTAAATTTACTTCCAAATATTCTATCAAAGTAACTATGCATCCAAATTGTTTGCCTGGCTAATTCAGAATAAATTTCATTATATTCATCATCCGAGATATTTGCTCGCAATGATCGTAAAGCATTAAAGAGATTATTCTCCAAAACCTCTGATCCCAGTTGTTTATATCTGTCATTATGCTCTACTGTTACGACGGCGCGAATTCCACTTTTCTCATTCAGTGCAGCAATTATTGAAATGAAATTGTTCAAAAATTTAGTATAGGTTTTTAGATTGTTGGGCTTTATGCTATTTCCTTTGAATTCCTTAGTTTTTGGCCCTAGACTTGCAAGTAATGGTCCAGAGTTCGGAATAATTGTTTTTAGATAAAAATCTTCCGGAACTACTATTGCAGACTGTAGAAAGCCTGTTTTATTTCCCAAATAAACTTCGTCGATAAATACTAAAAGACGAGGATGTAAAGTATTCGGTAGGTACAGATTTGATTTTTCATCTAAGTAATACATCCTTCCAATTAACAGATTGTAAACGAAAAGGTCAATTATGATTTGGTTATTCTGTTATGTGTGTATTCAAGCAAGGGTTTGGTTAGTCTCAGAGACTAACTAGATATACCGTAGATATAGATATACGTAGTCTCAGAGACAATCCATAACCCCCACAAAAAAAATCGCCGAAATACTTTAATCTCTTAAATTTAGAAAAAACTCTGAAAAGA
>CAYGUX010000063.1:0-4367 GCA_964353175.1 uncultured Bdellovibrionales bacterium
GCTTCTGCGATTCCAGAGCCAGCGACTATGGCCCTTTTAGGCTTAGGTGTGCTTGGTGGCGTGATGAGGAAGAAAAAAGTCCAAGTGTAGGGTTTTTAATTCTCCATGACAAAAGGCCCTTTGAGAGGGCCTTTTTTTAATTTGAAAAATTTAAAGATAATTATATGCTATTAACTCCAGCACAAAAAAAATACCTAAAAGCAGAAGCACATAATTTATCCGCGGTTGTTCAGGTTGGTAAGTCTGGCTTAACCCGGTCATTGATTAAAGAAGTTTCCAATTCCATGGAGGCGCATGAATTAATTAAAGTTAAGCTCATGCAGGAAAAGGAGGAGCGAAAAGAGATCGCAGCAAAGTTAGTTGAGGAAACATCCTGTTCTTTAGTTTATGTCCTTGGGAATATGATAATCCTTTTTAAACAAAAGAAAGACCCAGCAAAGAGAAAGTTTAAACTTCCAAGGTCTTAGTCTTGCTGTAAACTTTTCAGTTTAACTACTGTACAAAATACCCTCATAGCTTGTTCAATATCATCTAAGCTAGGCATACTTGGAGCAATTCTTATATTGCTATCGTTTGGATCTTTTGAATAGGGGTAAGTTGATCCAGCTGGAGTAAACTTAACTCCCAGTGAAGCACATGTTTTAACAACTTCATTTGCTAAGCCATTGATAGTATCCACGGATATAAAGTATCCACCTTTAGGCTTGGTCCAGCGTAGTAGTTTTGTCCCACCTAGTTCTTCTTCTAGTATATTTTGAACTAAATCAAACTTTGGTTTTAAAATTGCCCTATGTCCTTTCATGTGTGACTCTAAGTTCTCATAGTTCCCAAAGAAGTTTACATGCTTTAATTGATTTACCTTATTAGGCCCAATAGTTTGAATGGATAGGTAACTTAGGAAGTTTTTTATATTTTCTCTGCTCGTTCCAAGAAAACCAACACCTGCTCCAGCAAGGGTGATCTTAGAGGTTGAACCGAATGAAATAATGGAGTCTTCCGTACCTAGTTTTTTAGCTACGGTGTATATATTGTGTAACTCAACACCATCTTCAAGGTCGTGTAGTGCATAAGCATTGTCCCAGAATACTCGAAAATGAGAATCAGCTTTAAGCGCAAGGCCAGCGATTCTTTCAACAACTTCTTTGCTATAAACGCTTCCTGTAGGATTTGAGTACTTGGGTACGCACCACATGGAACAAACGTTTTTGTTGTTTTTTATAATCTCTTCGACAAGATCCATGTCTGGACCATCGTCGTTTAAGGGTACGTTAATCATTCGAATTCCAAAATGATTGGAGATCGCAAAATGTCTATCATACCCTGGAACTGGACAAATGCAGATTGGCTCTGACAGTTTGGACCAAGAGGAATCCTTTCCTCTCACGCCAAAGTGAAATGCGTGGTCTGTGTATTGGTACATTAAGCTGAGGCTGCTGTTGCCACCGATCACTAGTTCTTCCGGCGCTAGTCCTAGAACTGGAGAGAATAGCTTCTTAGCTTCTAGTAGTCCGTCTAGTCCACCATAGTTCCTGACATCGGTACCATCTGCGGAGATGACATTTTCTAGGCCCATGCTAAGTAACTTATTGGACAGGTCAAGCTGCTCTTTACTTGGCTTGCCTCTGGTCATGTCCAGATTTAAATTTTTGCCTTGGTATGCTTTTAGTTGATTCTCTAAGATGTTAATTTGATTGTCTGTCGCCACGGTTTATTATTAATAAGGTTTTAATTGTTATTGTTAACTAGGAAGGCTTTAAGTTAATAGTGCTTCTTTAGTTTTTATTAAGCTTGCTGGGTCTGAGACTTCTAGCCTTTTCACTTGAGGTAATGTCCTTTTTAGTAACTTGCTAAGCACTCCGCCGGGGCCAAATTCGATAGTTGTTTCAGAGCTATTCTCTTCAAGCATCCTACCGATAAGTTCAGTCCATCTAACAGTACCGCAGACTTGTTTCTTTAATAGGTCTTTGGCTTCATCTCCGCTCTTGATTTGTTTAGCGGTGTAGTTTGCATAAACCTTTAATTTAGGGTCGCTAAAGCTCGTTGCATCAAGATCAGATGAGAGAGCAATTTCAGCAGGTTTCATTAGGCTACAATGAAATGGGGCGCTAACGTTTAAAGGGATCACTTTGGCACCTTGTTCTGTGAGTATTTGAGAGAACTGTCCTATCGCTTCCTGTTCTCCTGCGAGAACTATCTGACCGGGAGAGTTTAGATTCGCGATTTCTACAATTCCACTTGACTTTTCTTTGATCAAAGTAAGAATTTCATCCTCTGTTTTGCCCATGACCGCAATCATCGCGCCAACTCCAACTGGCACCGCTTCTTGCATATAGCTACCTCTCTTATATACAAGTTGGAGCGCGTCTTCTAAGGACAATACGGATGCAGCGACTAGCGCGGTGTATTCCCCTAAGCTATGACCTGCTACGGTCTGAACAGGTATGTCTGCCATTAGGTAGTTAAGGTATGATACTAGTAGTAAGGCTGGTTGAGTGTGTTTTGTTAGTGTTAGTTCTTCAATTGGACCTTCAAAACAGATTTTAGATAAGGGAAAACCTAATGTCTTGTCTGCTAAGTTAAATAACTCTTTTGCTTGCTCGTTTTGATCGAACCATGCTTTCCCCATTCCGATAGATTGGGAGCCTTGACCTGGGAATATTCCGCAAATTGAATTAATTGGCATTTTCTTGTCCTTACTTAGTGAAATCCCTTCGGCTATTACCTGAAAACGCCAAATTAGTAAAATATTTGTCGGCCTAAAGTGCTGTATTGATAGAGGAAGCTAGGGTAACATAATTCGTTTAAGGTTTAATTTCTAAAAGCCGATTTCTATATAGTATGAAGTTATTCACCCATTCTAATTATTAATAAGGACTTAGGACATAGTGCAGTATCAGTCCCCAGAAAATAAGGCTCAAATCCTCTTTATTGAAGATGAACCAGCTGTAGCTGAGTCATTAAAGGATTGTCTAGAGCTAAAAGGGTTTGAAGTAACTATTGTCGATAAGGCAAGAGATGCGGTAACGCATCTAAGTGCAAGAACCCCCGATTTGATTCTCTCTGATTTTAATTTACCTGGCTCTTCGGGATTAGACTTGTTTAAAGAGATCAAGTCTAATCCAATTTGGAGCGGAATCCCATTCTTATTTCTTTCTGGGGAGTCGTCGCCAAGTATCGCCAATACTGTGATGGAAGCGGGCGGAGACTATTTTATAAAGAAGCCAATTAATATTGATGAACTTTCAAGTGTAATTCAAGGGCAACTTTCTCAATCAAAATTGAAAGAAGAGACAACGGAACAAAGGTTTGATGCCTTTAAGAGAAGGGTTGTACATACTCTATCTCATGAATTTCGCACGCCATTAGTGTCGATAACTACTGGTTCTGAATTGTTGTTAGATGAGTATGACTCCTTAAACGACGAACAAATAAAAAATCTATTAACTTCCATATTTAGAGGTGGGCAACGTTTAGAGCGTTTAGTAGAAGATTTTATGGCTGTTCAGCAAATAGATACTGGAGAAACTGAAGCTAGTTTCGATAGAATCTCTTCCCCCGTTTCCATTTTCGATATAGTGGCAAGAGTAAAGGATGAAGCAAATTCACGATTGAAACCTTTGTATGGGAATATAGAATTTGATTTTGAAATGCATGAAGAGTTACGATCTATTATGGTTACTGCATGCACTTCTCAGATCGTAGATGCATTTGTGCGTTTAATTGATAATGGATGTAAGTTTACTTTAGATGACCAAAGAAAAGTATCATTTCTAGTGACTAAAGAAGGGGATTCGGCCTTGTTCAGAATTCGAGATTGGGGGAAGGGAATGCCGCTAGATTGCTCTAGTCAACTAAATGCGGTGACGCCATTTACCCAGATTAAAAGAGAAGTCCATGAACAACAAGGTTGTGGACTAGGCTTAGCGATCGCTACTCATTATGTAAAGTTACATGGTGGCGATTTGGAATTGAGTAGGCCAGAAGATGGTAAGGGAATGTTAGTTAGAGTTAGATTGCCCTTAACCTAAAATTTATCAATCAAATCTTCATTTGTATTAGCTTGATCTGTAGGACTCGAGTCTTGCGTCGGGCTATCAGTCTGTTCTGGAGTCGCAGTAGCAGTTGGGGTAGGGGTATTTGTAGGATTTACCTGCCCATTGGTATTGTTAGAACCATTGCCGTTCGTTCCTCCTAGACCACCAAGTCCGCCTAATCCACCAAGACCATTTCCTCCACCGAGGCCACCTAAGCCTCCAAGCCCGCTAGTTCCATTTCCTCCACCAAGGCCTCCTAAACCCCCTAAACCACCAAGTCCACCAGTGCCTCCGCCAAGACCTCCTAGTCCGCCCAAGCCACCAAGGCCACCT
>CAYGUX010000064.1:0-3149 GCA_964353175.1 uncultured Bdellovibrionales bacterium
TTCGTTCCGTCTTGGATTCGTCCCAACGTATCCTCAAATCGACTACTGTCGGAACTCAATCGTTTTATAGACCTCACTCTTTGTAGTCCCAACGTATCCTCAAATCGACTACTGTCGGAACAGATGCCAACTATCCCCTTAAAACAATTAAACAATCAAGGAAATCTGTCCAAAAATCAGCCATCAAATCATGTCATTTCTGACATAATCAACACCTCTTTTTTTCCAGACCTGACTGCAAACTGTCCTAAAGAAAACAATGAGAAAACACTCAAGCTGCCAGGTTCTATCAAAGAACCGTAAGGGACTCTCACAGCTTGTCATTAACTCCAAAACCTCGTAAGGCCTCGGAGGTAATCTTAGAAAAAAACGCAAAGTCAAAAACCTTTACATTCCAAACCAAGATCACCTGAACAGATAATACAAAATCACCTATCAAGTGATCCAAATTGGATCAGCTCTACTAATATGAAATTTTCAAAGATCAAAAATGATCTAATAACACAGAAACAGGTAAAAAACTAGCCAAGGTGAAAGAATAATCTCTCACCCTGACAAAAAATTGTTTAAGAATATTCAGGAGTTAGTTCAGCTGGATGCGATTCCTTACAGCACCCACGACATCCTTCTACTCCTCACCAACAACGTGCGCGGACACGGCCATTAAGTTAAGGAGTAAAGGCGTTGGTTCGACATGCTCACCACAAGGTGGGTCATACTAACATTGTCATTGCGAGGAGCGAAGCGACAGCCTGCGGTGAGCCTGTCGAAGCGTGGCAATCTCAAACAATTACAGATAGTTGAGATTGCCACGCTTCGCTCGCAATGACAAATATTTCATTCCTCGCAATGACAAGTATTTCATTTTTCAACAGGCCCATGTTGCCTTTGATCCTTAACTTAATGGCCGTGCGTGCGGGGACTATCCTCTGAGGATTATTTCAAAATGGATGTTAGTGTAGCGGGGATGGTATTCCAGATACAGGAACCCTATAGAATTGATAACAGATTAATATAATTCGTATTAATGAAAAAACTAGCAAAGATTTAATAAAATCAGTTTTACTGTCATGGATTTTATGATAAAATCCATCTAACTAACATGGATTTTCCGGAATGACTAAAAACTACAATAGAATCATAAACTTAAGTCAGATTACGAAGTCAAAATCTGCGTTTCTTCTGGGTCCCAGGCAAACGGGGAAAACATCATTGATCAAAGAGCAGTTGTCAGATCATAGAATTATCGATCTGCTTAAATCTGATATTTTTCTTGAATTTCAGAGAGCACCAGAGAAGCTTAGAGCTCTCGATACCAGTGAAGGGGAGCTTGTCATCATAGATGAAATTCAAAGAGTCCCTGCTTTGCTTAATGAGGTTCATTACTTGATAGAAAACCGAAATAACCGATTTCTGCTGACCGGTTCAAGCGCAAGAAAATTACGTAAAGAAGGAGTCAATCTTCTTGGAGGAAGAGCAAGGAACTACAATCTTCTACCTTTAACTTCATTTGAGCTTGGCGCTGACTTCACTCTTGGAAAAGCTATTGAGATTGGAACAATTCCTTCGATTTACACTAGTGACGAACCTCAGCTTGACCTTGCATCATATATTGAAAACTATCTTCAACTTGAAATAGCACTTGAAGCACTGACCAGGAACCTTCCTGCATTTAGCAGATTTCTTGAAATCGTTGCACTTTCGAATACGAAAATTATAAACTACACAAAAATCGCTCAGGACGCACAAATCTCACCAAGTACTTCACAAGAGTACTTTCAGATTCTTCAGGATACGCTTATGGGCACCGTTGTTCCTGCATGGAAAGAAGGACTAAAAAGAAAAACTGCTCGCACATCAAAATTCTATTTCTTTGATGTAGGAGTGGTCAATGCAATTCTTGGAAGACGTCAGATCAATGAAAACTCAAGTGAGTATGGCGAGAACCTCGAAGCCTATATTTTTCACGAACTGAATGCCTATACAAATTACCACAAACTCTCACCCATCACACACTGGCGAACCCTGCAGAAAGATGAAGTTGATTTCATATTCAATGAGAATATTGCCATAGAAGTTAAAGCAAAAAAGCAAATTTCAAAAAGAGAATTAAAAGGTCTTAAAAAACTTACCGAGGAAAAAGCCCATACACGTTATATTCTGGTATGCATGACTCCACTGAAACAGAAAATAGAAAATATTGAAGTCTGGCCTGTTGCAGAGTTTCTAAAAGCATTGTGGATGGGGGAGATGGAGCTCTAAGAAGCGGAGTAGGAACTATGGGAACGGATTACCCCCTCTCCCCCCTGTCATAGCCTCAAAGCATAGGAAAAGTTTCCTGTTTAAGATACTTTAAGTAAATTAATTTGTTTTGTTAGATACTTAACGGCCTTCGAAATAAATTCTCGGTACTTTTGCTTTTTTGGAAATTTGGTATTCGCTTAGAGTAAGGTAGTGTCATTTTCTAACCAATTTCTTATATCTCTTACCAATCGATAGCAGTCTAAGTTGTCAACCAATCTGCAACACCAATAATTTCAATCTTATCACCATTCACTTTCTCTGACAGGCTCTGCCCCATAGTAATAACCTTAAATGAGAGAGCGCCCAATTCCGCTTTTGCAGAGAGCAAAGATATGCTTCATTCGCATAACCCAAATATTTTTTTATAGTATTAATACTTATCGCCTTCTCTAAATCTTTTTCTAATTGGCGATAGCTGATCTTACTGCATATAGAATGAGCAAGCCTATTATAGATCGCGGAAATTAAATTGGTGTTTCTTAGTTTATACTTTTTGACAATATCTCTTAAAACAATTGAATCAAAAAGTGCACTTACATACTGCCCATGATTTAAATTTCCGTTTTAGGGAATTTAAATCATGAGAGAAGTTAGCTGCTCCGCGGAGAGCAGCTTTAAAACAAATATAGTGAGCGCTGAAAATAAGCAGTGCGAAGCTCCTCTTTTTATTCAAACCTAATTGCAAACTGTCCTAAAGAAAACAATGAGAAAACACTCAAGCTGCAAGGTTCTATCAAAGAACCATAAGGGACTCTCACAGCTTGTCATAAACTCCAAAACCTCGTAAGGCCATTCTACCCTTTTGCAAAGTTAACTGCCAAACAAGTACCATAATTTCTTAGACA
>CAYGUX010000065.1:0-3073 GCA_964353175.1 uncultured Bdellovibrionales bacterium
CTTAGTCTGAAAAGTTGTGTACTTATAGCGAGTTTTATGTTTTCCTACTGGTAACTCGCCGTAATCTATGGCTATTATAAATTAAAGTCACATATTCATACTCCCCCCCATAATTGAGTTAACTAGTCGTAAATCTTGGCTTTGATCTTTTATATTTTGGTGTGGGTAGAAAATTAGCATTCGTGCTTCACTAAAAAAGTACTTTGTAGTGAGGCGCGAAAGATGTTTTTTGCGCGGTTTTATTGCTCTAGCGGAGTTGATATTTATGGCCTTGAATGCGAAGCAACAGGCTATCTTGGGTTGGGCAGTTTTTCAGTTTGGAGCGAGAGAACTTGCTTCTTTATTCCCTAACAGCGAGGAGGCAGAAAGACGTGATCAGGCAGAGGTCATTTCCATGCTCCATACTACGATAACAGGAATCGTAGTGAGTGCCACTCTCAAGGGCATTAAACAGGACTTGAGAAATGCGGAAGAAGTACCGACTATTCCGAAGGACCTGGGACCAGAAGAAGTCATTTGGCAAATTGTCGGCCAGGTGGCCGAATCGGTACTCTCAACATATCGAAAGGGTTGGAATGAGGATCTTCTTGATGAGACCGTCGCCAACTTTCTCAAGGTTAAGCCGGGCAGCGATTGTCTGACATTTGCTTTTTGAAATTTCCCCAGAAGGAGAAGTGGAATGAGTAATCTGAAAATCACCGTTGAAGAGTTGGATTCTCTGCTTGCGAATTATCCGGAAGACCTGGAGATCATAAAGACAATTCCAGACCTGCAAAGTCGACTGGATCGGCTCGAGCAACCACCTGAAATATGGGCAACAAGTGAAGAGCAGCAAAAAAGATGCATGCTTGCCGGCCTAAGGATTGCAAACCATTCATGGCCTAAAGATTGGACATAACCGGGATCCTGAATGTTTCGGCCCACGATAGAGATGCTCTCTGTCGTGGGCCTTGTTTTTTAACATCTTTTCGCGTTTCTTTTTTAAACTGCAATAGGGCAGTCTTAACTTTAAGAAAAACCACCTGGCCATCTTCGCGACCCATGCCGAACACCGAGAATAATAATTCTTGCAATACCCTCTTCTTCCTTGTCAATCACATAAGGAAGAATAAAAGGTGTCCCTGTTACAACTAACTCCCTCGTTCCCTTAACTCTTCCAATTCTACCTAGCTTAGGATGAACTGCGAGACTCTCTAAAAGAATCTCTATTCTTTCGATGATCCCCTTCGCAGACGCTAGACTATCCTTAGAAATATATTCATATGCTTCATCAAGGTCACGTAGAGCATCCCTCGACCAAAGAACTTTTATTTTTTCCATTTAGAAAAAGCCATCTTTACTTCTTTCTCGCTGGCAATATCTCCAGCTTTAGCTTTCTGCAAACGATCCTGAATTTCTTTTTCTTCGATTTTATAAAAATCTAAATACGTAGAGATAGCTTCAGTGATTATAAAACTTCGATCACGATCCATAGACTCGGCTATCAGGTCCAGGGCTGTCTTTTTTTCGACATCTAAGCGGAAGCTTATTGTTTCTTTTTCCATAAGTTCTATCATACCAGATATTATGCTGTATTGCATAGTATTAATGATCATATACCTTGGTTGATTCTAGATTATCTTTACAAATTTTACAGACGAGGTCATAATAGGAACTATACACTAGGTTAAACCTTACGTTTGGTTCTCACAATGAAGAAAGGCAACTATTTAAGTGCCCTACTACGCTCAAATCACACGGTTTTTTCTGTGCTTGATGCCATGCTGATATGGGAAGAAACTAACCCTGAATTAAGCAGATCTAGGCTAAACTACTATATTAGGAAAGGCGAACTTTATCAGATCAGGAGAGGGTTCTACGCTAAGGATAGCAACTACGATAAATTTGAACTTGGAACTAAAATATTCACCCCCTCCTACATAAGCTTTGAAACAGTACTTGGTAAAGCTGGAATCACATTTCAAAGTTACAGCCAAATCAAACTCGCCTCTTACTTAACACGCGACATCCAAGCAGACTCCCAGTCATACTCCTATAAAAAGCTTAAGAAAGAAATAATCACCAACCATCTTGGCATCAAAATAGAAAAAAACTACTCAATCGCAATTCCCGAAAGAGCCTTTCTTGATGTACTTTATCTAAACACTTCCTATCACTTCGATAATTTAGGACCATTAGACTGGGACAGGGTAGATGAAATAATTCCAATTTACGGGAACAAACGGCTAGAAAATACGATAACTAGATATAAAAAACAAAATATCTAAAAATCTTATGGCGTTAAATACAATAACTCACAAAAATATATTAGTAAGAATTCTAAAAGACATCTTTTGCGTTTCCTTTTTTAACAGCGATAGGGCAGTCTCGCATCCTTACCACCTACACCTCCCAAGCCCCATCCTTAATCAACACCTTCCTTGTCCCATCAAAACACTTGGCCTCAACACTCACCTTTTCACTAGAAATCATAAACAGCTTGGGAGACCTTGTTCCCCCTGTGTTTCATCGTAGGTTAGACAAAACGCAAGAAGAGAAAGATTACCCAATATTAGTAAAACCTCTTTATTCCCCATCTTTTCTCCCTTCCCCCACTTTCTGGACTAAAAACCTGAGCTTATTCAGACTATCTGTTCTTAGATGAAAACTCAAATCGTGAGTAGTATACAGGGTTTGCCTAAAGGCTCTGTTGCGAAATACTAACATTGTCATTGCGAGGAGCGAAGCGACGTGGCAATCTTACTTAATCATTACAGATCGTTGAGATTGCCACGCTTCGCTCGCAATGACAAATATTTCATTTTTCAGCAAACCCCTAAAGGCTCTGTTTTCAATAGGCCCTTACATCAGAGATATTATGAAGACCAAGATTTGAAAAAGTGAGTTTCACAAATTTGTATTTGAATCTTTAAGACTTTCCTTAGTGTCAAACCATCCCAGCTATGATATTCCTACTCAAATAAACCCATGAATTCAATAATTTAGTATTTTAATGCTTCAGGCTAAGCACATTACCAACATCCCCATGTGCATAGTCTAGATCTTCCTGGAGTGATAACCGCTAGTGGCGAGT
>CAYGUX010000066.1:0-2922 GCA_964353175.1 uncultured Bdellovibrionales bacterium
GAAGAAGCCGACGCGCCAAGTCGACTACGTCGACATGGCGCTGCCCTCCAGCGTGGAGGGCGTTCTGTGCTCAGCGTGGTGATGAGCTTCATCTTTGCAGTGATCACAAGCAAATTGCTGTGGGGAGGCTTACTGCTCCTTGCAGTCGTTGCTATCGGATGGAACTTCTGGCCGGACGCCGGACAGGAGGCAATGGTTTATGAAGAATCACCTCAATCTATGGTAGAGGTCGAGGAGGATGGATCGGAACCCATCCCTCCAGTTGAGTCGAGTTTTGTCGGGAGGAAACTTCCTTTCGATATTGCCAAGCTGAACGAAGTGGAAGGCTTTAAAGGGCTTCAGGAAAATGAAGTTCTGTGGGCAATTTCGGGAACAAAGCCGGCCAATGTTCTGGCCTATGCCATCGTCTCAAAGGCTCTGGATACGGAGGCGAACCCAGAAAACCTGACCGCCTTAAGGGCGTGGGTTGCTTGGAAGCGTCCGGATGCCAAGTCAGTAGATGTCCAGTACGTCACTTCCTTGATATTGTCCACGCACAATATCGTTGAAGTTAGCGAACGTGGATTCAAGTGCCGTACGGGAGAGAAGCGTAAGCAGATCTTCCAGGTGCTTGAGGCTCTTGCGCCCTACTATGATGGTGGTGGTGCAGGGACTCTTGTGATGTGATGAAAACGAACGGTCCACCCCTTAGAAGAAATTCTGAGGGGTGGCGTTTTATTGAAAAATAGAACGGGGAGGTTGAATTTCTACCAACTCTCCCACCTTTTTTCCTTAATTTGCAACGTAAGTAGCATAAACCCTTATACAAACGAATTTTCGAGTATCTTGATGCAACTATTTTATGAGTATTGTTCATAATAGTCTAAAGTACATAAGACAGGAGATCTATGGGTAATCGTCAAAACAACAATAGTAGAAATTTTGGAAATCAATGCGGTAGCCCTCAGCAAAATGCCTATTATAGGCAGGGTAACTCTTGTGGCACTAGTACTAGTCAGCCACAGTATCAGCAAAGTACCAGTAGTTGCCAACCATCCTATAGCAACAGCAGATCGGTTGCACAAATTTCCATGCCATCATTTACACAGAATGATAAGTTACATGTAGATAGGAATACCCTGATTGTTGATAAAGATTTCATAAACAAGTGTATTACTGTAAATGAAAAAACTGGAGAAGTTGCCTTCGGCATAAGTACTAGCGCTACTAATACCAATCTAAAATTTAACACTGTAGAAAATGATGGTAAAAGATGGGACTGTTCTGAGCAGTCTATGAATTTAAATAGCGTAACGAAAATAGGAAATGAAACTTTTAAATATCAAATTAATAATAAAGTAGATCCTGCCAATCCGAATACTCGAGTTATTCAAGCTATTTTAAGAGAAGGCGTGGATGTAATGCGTTTAGAGATAAATGGTAAAACTTATATTATCGATAGAAAAGAAATTTTAGCTCAAAAGCGAGCGGAAAAGGATCAGGCTGTCGTGGAGCTAAAAGTGACTCAGGGAGCTTCATCGCCAGAAAAATTAGAGCCCACTATTAAAAATGAACCCAAAGTTGAGAAAAAGAAGGAACTAAAAGCAGAAGTTGCTGTCAGTGTCGACGTTGATCCAAAACTAATCCCCAAGCGTAGCGAAAATGCCGCTATAAGCGCAAGTAGTAATGATGATGTATCACTTAGTGCCAGTCCTGGCGCACAGAGTAGTAATACTCTGTCAGTTAGCAGTGGTTCACAATCTCAAGCGCAACTTACTCCTTTTAGTTCAACGCCTGCCCCGAAATTGACAGCAGAGAGTAGTGATAGCAGCGTCCTTTCGGCTGCGGCCGCAGGGTCTCAGGAAGGTGCTACCATCCAAGCTACTAAGACTTCAGCAACGAATTTGAACGCTTCTGCTGAAGCACAAACTTTATATAATTCTTTACATCTCAAAAATACGAGAAAAAAAAGTGTCTATATCTCCTCTGAAAAAATGGTGGACACTTTAATTGCGATGTCAGAACCTAAATTGACTGGTGTAAATGATGCATACAAAACTAAATCAGGGGGTGTATCAATTTTCGCTGACTTAATTAAAACTCGTGATAATATTTCAACCCATAACATAGGTCAATTAGCTGACTTAGCGGTGAAGTGTGACCCACAGGATAAACAATTTGCAAATGGAGTCGCCGTAAAGCTATACGATAGCTTAGCTAGTTGGGGTAAAATATTTGGTGATGATGAGGTGCTTTATACCTCGCTAATCAGGTCAGTTAAGGATCACGAACCTTTATTTAATGCAGTTAAAAATGAATTTAAAGGTTATGCAGAGGAGTCTCTAGCTAGTTTTACAAAATCTCAACAAGGTTGGAAGACAGAAGATGATAAGAAAATGCTTAGGAGTATCGGTTTATTAGAGACACCACTTGAATTCTAAGGAGTTTATTAAATTGCCATTCTTCTATTACTACTTCTCAGTGCTAATAGTTCACTAACAATACCTTTAATCTCCTCATCCTCTCCTTCATCATTCAGGATGTGCATTAGAAGCTGTGTTAGTTTCTCAATGACTGCGGTGGGTACTTTTTTTTGGTTGAAGATGTGTTTTATACTTTCGAATGCTGCTACTCGGACATCTCCGTCGTAATCGAATGACGCGCCTAGGGCGTATTGAATGAGTCTTTCAGTGAACGGCTCGAAGATGTTCCATTTTATTATTAATGTTTTTAGTGCTAGACATACTAATAGGGGGTCGGGTATTTCGAAGGCCAACTCTAATAAGTAGGCTAGTTTCGAGTCATCTGCCTTTACTAAGACTGTATAGGCCGCAAATATATCTTCTAAGGAGCGTTTTTCTTTCGGTAGAGAAATCTGATTCTGAATATAATGTCTCTTCACACAGCAGGAGACCTTCTAAATTTCCATCCCCATGTGCATAG
>CAYGUX010000067.1:0-2873 GCA_964353175.1 uncultured Bdellovibrionales bacterium
TTCCGCATTGAATTTGTACAGACTGGGGTAAGCGTCCACAATATGCCGTTCTACTAAATGTAAACTACTTTGGGTTTTACTAAATGCTCATCAGAGTGAATTTGTAGAACTCCTTCTATTAAATCACAGGTCAATTTCCCATCGATAGAAGGTACAACATTTATTTTGTGTGCAGTTGCTTCTATGGCTCCACATTCGTGCGTATTAATATGCCCAGAATCACAGGAAATGACAGAATGATGTGGACGCATAAAGGCAGACAAGCAAATCAAATTTGCTTGAGTTCCTCCAGATACTAAATGAACATCAACTGAATTATCCCCTAATGCTAATTTAATTAAGTTTACGGCCTCAGTCGAATATTCATCATTACCATAGTCTATTAAAACTATCCTAATTGAATATAGACTCTTAGCTTCGAACTGAAGTGTTACAGCACGTTCTGATGAATAGGGGGCATAAACAATGCGAGAATAATCTAAGGGGCTACAATGGGATCGATATCTAAAATTACAAATAGCATATCAAAATGTTATGTTGATATCTGTACGAGATTTATATTCTGTCCTAGTAGGTTCCAAAGATTAGTTTTAGGTGCCTTCGGAATGTTTCTAATTATGTCTGCTTTTGCTGGGAATGCTTATGCAGGGGGTGGAACTTTTGGAATTGCATGTTCTAAAATGCTTTTACTGGTAGAGGGCGCATTCGGAGCTATGGTAGCCGCCGTAGCAGGAGTAGCCGCAATACTTGCCGCCGCACTAGGTGGATTCAAAATGGCATGGTCTTTAGTTGTTGTATCAATTGGTGCGTTTATTCTTAGGTCTTGGATCCTATTATTTCAAGGTAGTTGCGGTTGTCCTACTTGTTAGTAAATCTAACAAGTAGCCACAACACACTCATAAATTTACAACTAATAGAAAGTGCTCCCTTTGGTATTTTCGTAACCTCTAGGAGCAAAGGATTTCAATCAAGGTTCTAAGCGAGAGTCCAAGATAGAAGAGCACTAAAAAGCACTCCCAAAATCTTCTACCCATGACCGAAATTAAAAAACAAGCTCAGGCTGTATGAGCGAACTAAATATGTTAATAAAGACAAGAGAAAATAAAAACGCTCTTCCTTTGGATCTGAAACCGGTGGTAACCGATCAAAGGAGAGAGCGTAGTCGATGTTTTTACAGTAGCTTGTTTTTTTGTGCTACTGCTTTTCCCCCAACTTTTCTTTCAGCCGACGTTCATGATCAGGGTCAATTTCCCAGTCGTTGTCAGGGTATTCGGCGATTCTGATTATTTCATTCAGTCGCTGTTCATGTTCAGGGTCGATCTGCCAAGTGGCCATTGTAATAAACTCCATCTTTCCAGAAGAGATATTTTCCTTAAAGCAGCCCTACGCCAGCTGCTTCCGCCGGTTTACCAGTGTCCGAATACGTTCGGCGAGCAGAGCTTCGTCGAACGGTTTTCGGAACGTTTCGTTGAATATCAATCGGTCAAAGCCGCTTGCGTTGTCGTCGTCACTGAGAAGTCCGATCAGAATGGTTTCTCCGAACTCCGAATCTTCACGATGGATTTTAGCAATCATCAGAGCTTCTTCGCGCCCCATGACAAAGTCGATCACCACGCAATCGGGGTGAATCGACTCTGCTTGGATTCCGGCTTCGAAGCCACTTGCAGCAATTTCGATCTTGAAGTTGTCGTTGGCGAGCATCTCATTCAAGCTCGATCGAGTCGTGGGATCAGAGCCAACGAGCAAAATCTTACCAGTTGCTTCGTCTTCAAGTTCGCCGAGCGGCATTCCGTGTTCCTTCAGGAATCGGATCAGATGTTCGCGCGGAATGCGCCTGTCCTGAGAGCCCGGGATTCGGTAGCCTCGCAGGCGTCCCGAATCAAACCACTTGCTTACTGTACGTGGCGCCACTCGGCAAATTTTGGCTACCTGACCTGTAGTAAAGATCGTCTTCATCTGCGTGTCTCCTTTCAAGGAATACACTTCCTCACCCAATGATGTAAAAACAAGCTAGCGGGTGAATCTAACTTGTCGGGACACTATTAAAACTAATCTCAATCAATTTTAACAGTGTCCGCAACAAGTAATATCGTTCAATAGCCAAACCTTATAATCCAAAGGAAGTGCTTTATTTGGCATTTTTTACCAAACAAAACACTTCCAAAATCTTCTACCCATCATTATATTGTAAGCGTCAACACCATTGAATCTTACAAATTTCATAGATTTAGTCAAGTGCTTAGACTATCTAATTGTAATTATTGCAGCTAGGGGTGTCTGTTAAAAAGATTTCCTCTAAGCAAACTTATTTTGTAGAGTATTCGGATGGATATAATCCCAATAGAGTCAATAATACCGGAAATTCCAGAAGAGTTTTTCAATTTAAGAACAACCTCTCGCCAGACTGAAAACTCAGATAAATTTATTGCGGAAGGTCCAGAGGTGGTATTGAGACACCTTCTTAGTGCTCACATCATAGAGGGTTTGTTAATAGACGAGAAACAATTCTATCACTTGAAACAATCCATAGCGGAGAAGTACGAGTGTTGTCCTTTCAAGATATTTCTATGTTCTAAGAAGCTAATCTCTGAAATTATTGGGTTTAAAGTGCATCAAGGTGTGTTGAGCCTCGGTAAGAGGCCGGAAGATAAAAACATTTCGCAGATCCATTATCCGGCACTAGCACTTAACGGATTGGTCAACGCAGAAAATGTCGGCGGAATTATAAGAACGGCCCAGGCATTTGGAGTTAAAACATTTATAGTTGATAAGGAAACTTGTGATCCATGGAGACGAAGATGTGTGAGGGTTTCCATGGGACCAGTAGGAAAACATAAAACTCGCTATAAGTACACAACTTTTCAGACTAAGCC
>CAYGUX010000068.1:0-2672 GCA_964353175.1 uncultured Bdellovibrionales bacterium
ATTGTAGCTTTTTGCTAAAGTAGATGTAGCTTCGCCCAAACGTCGCTGTGCGTTTGCAGATAGGAGATTCGAATTTAAACTCAATACTGCCAATGCAATCCTTGCTTTACTGCGATACTGCCACCTCAACAGACAACATATAACTCCATGTCCTTGGGCTATCTGTATATAATATCGGGTAGTTAGACTGAAAACATTATATTAGGCAGTTAGGGTGTTACCACTGCGAATTGGAATCTTTGATAGTTGCCTGTCTTCTAGGTTAAGCTTTTTTTGTCAGGTATTTAAATAGGTTGTTCCCATGTCGTCGGTAGCAGCAGTGACCAGTTCAGAATAGTAGCCTACGTACTAGTTTAAGATGTTGATTTAGTTATCTTTATTGGCTCTTCGCCCTTTAGAGTGGGTACTAACAGAAGGTGATAGCATTTTCATTCGGAACACTCTATTTAGCCTTAATTACCTGGCCATCTAATTTGTAGGGGCGATCCCTTGCGGTCGCCCATGAACTGAATCAATACAGTGACTTAAGGGAGGGCAACCGCAAGGGATTGCCCCTACGGAACCCATTCTTCTATTTTTAACAACAAACATCCTATAATTTATTTGCTATAATATATTGTAGAGACAAGTTACTTCAAAGGGCGAAGAGCCGGAGATTTTTTATCACCACTCTGAGGATTTGATACTAAGGGCACTTGATTAAGGTAAATATTTAGATCTTGAAAGACGGAGCTAAATCTACTAGGGAATAGCCACTTTTAATAATCTCATCTAGGCCTCCTTGTTCGAAATTTCTATCATAGATACCATCCAGATTGGTCTTACCCTTGGGCTCGCGTATGGGATGCAAAGTTTAATTGGGTTTGGAGGTGGGCTCTTAGGTTTACCAGTCTTATTGGAGCTTGGCTATTCATTGCCCCAGTCTATTCAGATCTCAGCAGTTGGTAGCCTTTTTCAATCATTATATTGTTCTTATTCACTAAGATCCCATATCGATTGGCAAGCAGTTAGAGTACCCATGGTCAGTCGACTAGTATGCCTTTGCTTAGGGGTCTATGTACTAACTTTTGTAGCAGACTTTGATCAAGCTTTATTGAAACAGTGGGTAGGAGTAGCAATCCTAGTTTTTACTCTTTTTACTTATTTTATTAAACCAATTCCAAAGGAGAGGGTGCCTACCGAGTACGGAGTATTGGCGGGTACTTTGAGTGGATTTCTGACTGGTATAGTTGGGATGGGAGGCCCACCTCTTGTGTTTTGGGTGCTTTCCCATAAGTGGGGATCGAATGTGATGAAGGTTACTATGTTCGCAATATGCATACCTTCATCAATATTTCAGATCATATTGAATATTTTAGTATTCAAGTCTGAAGTTATTTCAGTAGGTATAAGTGCCTTATTAAGCACGCCTATACAGATTCTAGGTATAACTATCGGCTTGAAACTTTCAAAAAAGATAAATCAGAATCAGTTAAGGAAAATGATGCTCTGTGTTTTGATTTTAATTGGGTTGAAAGCTGTCTTAAGGTGGTGATTTAGAGATATTCGCCTATCTATTGGTTCAATATATCGCTTGCAGTTTGTATATTACAATTTTTCTTTTGGAACATATCTATCATAAAATGTACCTGTCCCTTTAGCATCTAATCTACCCACGATTACTTCTTCAGAACTCTTTGCTAATTCCAAGTTTGGCCGAAGGTGTTTATGTTCCCTTGCTCCATTTGGAAGCTCATCGAGTCTGTCTTGGTTAAGTTCAGCAAGTTTTATTATAAAGTTTGCAAAAGATTTTAATCCTTCAGAATCACCATGAATATAGATCTCCTTCCATTTCTCCACTTCTCCGTTTAATTCCTCTTCAACTTCGCCTACGAATATATCTAAATGCCCCTTAATTTCAGAGTTATATTTTTTCATATTCTTTATTACCTTGTATTGCTATTAGGTCGTATTTAACCTTATTCCAAATAAATATCGAATGCTAAAGGGTTTTTATTTATCCAAGGGAAGCAAAACGTTCGGTGCGAAAATGGATCCACATTATTATTAAGCTAGTCGCCTACCTACTTAGTTTGATATATTGGGGTGTGTTTGTATATTTATCTAATAGGCATTAAACGAAAAGACGACGATGGTAACCCTTCAGTTGAATTATGCTTAAATTAGGTGGATTTAATGGGGATCGAAGTAGATTTAGAGATATTCTAAAATTTACCATTCTTAAGTAGTAAGAGCTAGTAGCCTAGCTACTAGTTTAATGTTTTGGTGGCCTAACTACTAGTTTAATATATTGCGCAAATACTTTAAAAATATGGGGAAGATTTAATTTCAGCTATTTTTATGTCTGATTTAAGAAAGTCACCTTTGAAGTAGGTTTAAAGCCAATGCTGGTTGTTGATTAGCCTGACTCAGAACCGCCGTTGCAGCCTGCTGTAGGATTTGCGTTTTAGTAAGTATTGCTGATTCTGTTGCAATATCAGCATCTGTAATCTGAGAAGCGGCGGATAGAAAATTCTCCCGATTTGTTTGAAGTAGATTACCTGCCACTGACAATCTAGATTCTATCGCACCATATTCGCCCTCTAGAGCAGATACGTCTTGAATTCTATTTTTTACCGTATCTAAGGCTCTTTTTGATGAATCTATTGTAAGTAAATTGGTGAAGCCTATTG
>CAYGUX010000069.1:0-2629 GCA_964353175.1 uncultured Bdellovibrionales bacterium
TGGTAGCATGAAGGAGGGTTCACTGCTTGACATGGAACCTTTTAGTTTTCATCCGGGGAGGATGAATGTGTTGATGGCAGATGGTTCGGTGCGAGGACTAAATCTATCTATACCTTTAAATGAACTAATAAAAGGTATTGGAATCGCAGATGGTACTAATGGGGAGTTCTAGCTAGACTCTCAAGGGATTTTCGGTCGGAGGTTATCTAAGGGAGGGGTAGTATTTTCGACCCCTCCTTCCACTTTTTTATTTTAGCGCTTGACCTTAATGCGAACTTTTGGCATTAAGGGTTAATGAAAAAATTACCAGTTACAGTATTGTCGGGCTTCCTTGGTGCTGGGAAGACTACTTTATTAAATGCAATTCTAGCTAATAGGGAGGGCTTAAAGGTTGCTGTTATTGTAAATGACATGTCTGAGATCAATATAGACAGTGAACTTATATCGAATGGTGATGCGAATCTATCTAGAACGGATGAGACTCTTGTGGAAATGACTAACGGTTGTATCTGTTGCACTCTAAGAGATGATCTTCTAAGGGAAGTTAAGAAACTTAGTGATGCCCAAAAGTATGATTATCTTTTAATAGAATCAACAGGCATATCTGAACCACTTCCAGTTGCTCAGACATTTACTTTTCAAACTGAAGATGGCACTTCCTTGGGTGATGTGGCAGATCTTCAGAATCTTTTGACCGTAGTTGATGCTAAGAATTTTCTAGAAGATTATTTTTCTTTAGATGATCTTAAGGACAGAGATATTCAAGCGGGGGAGGCTGATCATAGGGGGCTTGGAGATTTGTTAGTTGAGCAGGTGGAGTTTGCTGATATCATTGTTGTTTCAAAGGCAGATTTAGTATCTGAAGAAAAGCTTGCAGAAGTAATTGCTACCTTAAAGAGCTTGAACTCCAGAGCAGAGATACTAATAGGTACTAAGGGAAATATCTCTGTAAATGAGATCTTCAAAAAATCTAGATTTAATTTGGATGAAATCATGAGCTCACCTCAATGGCTTAAGGAATTAAATAATGTACATGTCCCTGAAACTGAAGAATATGGAATCTCTAGTTTTGTGTTTCGAGAGAAACGACCTTTTCATCCAGAAAGATTAATTAATTCTTTAAACTCTGAAATATGGAAGAAAGTGATTCGATCTAAGGGCTATATGTGGTTAGCAACTAGAAATGAATACGGAGCGATGTGGTCTCAAGCGGGAACCTCATGTAAGTTAGAACCAGCTGGAAAATGGCTTTGCGCGGTTAGTGAGGATGAATGGCCAGTTAATTCTTCCATAGAAAGGGAGCGATATAGAAAGTTAATAAATGCAAAGTATGGTGACCGTAGGCAGGAATTTGTTATTATTGGTAAGAATATAGATAAAGATGAGTTGCTATCTGTTTTAAATTCAGCACTTCTGACAGATCAAGAACTGGCAGGTGGAATGGAGTCATGGAAAAATCTGCTAGATCCATTTCCTGAATGGCAATTTGATCTGGAATAGTAAGTAAATAACCACCTTATTTTTCATTACATGATCAAATAGTTAGACTCGTAGCCAGGTTACTAGCAAAAGGTACAAACAAAGAAATAGCAAATCCACTATCTTTTACACTACCTTCTTTATTTTTAATAGCGACAATACCATGACTAGGTAGTTTAATAAGTGGGTGCTCTAAGACTAACCTATAGGACATCATTGTTCTAAATCTACCTTCTAAGTATAGCACCATTCACTATTGCTCTTAAAAATAGATCCCAGACTTCATCATTAGACTGCAATTCAGGTCTGTCGCAAAAACTCCAATTTCTGAAGCGCAACGCTGTCTTTCCGCCCAGATCGTGAACTGTCATAACAAGATGACTATTCCATTGATGAAAGCATCGTTTCTCAAAAATCAGCCTTGAGTCACCTTGACTCATAAACTTTTTAGAACGCTCCTGTGAAACAGGAAAAAGCTCAAAGGGAGACTGAAACCATTCTTCGTATCGGCAATCAACGCAATAGCCTCCCTTACTGACCCTAAAACCACTCTCTTCTAAGCGCCGAGCAATCTCTTCAACAGAAAGAGCAAAGACAACTGTGGCCTTATCTCCTCTAGGGTCTAAGTTCCAGACAATCTGCTTCTTAGATTACTCTTTCATTATCTGCTGAAGCTCATCGGGAATCGGAGCCGGAGTAGCGGCAAAAGCTACAAGGCAGAAAAAAAGCCTACAAGAAGTAGGTAATCGCGCTGAGGAAAATCTAGTTTCTCTGAGATTCTTTAAATATTGCTCGACAAATGGCAAACTTAAAAGTGCAAATAAGTCCGAATAATCGACCACTCTAGAATAGAAAATAATCTCAAGTGAATTCCACCGATCAATCAACCCCCGAGACAACTCTGATTTCCAGAAAATAAAAGCTAAAATTACAAAACTCATGACAGCCTTGTAAGGGATCCTCAATATCGCTCTAAGGAAAATATAAAACGCGATAAGTCCAAAAATATCTGAGAGCTTCCCAACGATAAAACTAGAAGGGAAAAACAACTTAAGAAACAAATCGTTAATCAACAGAATCGCTAGTGACAATAAAACCTGAGATTGATACCGAGCTTCTTACTGAGCTCTTTCAGGAGAAAGTTCTAAAT
>CAYGUX010000070.1:0-2618 GCA_964353175.1 uncultured Bdellovibrionales bacterium
AGAAATTAGAAAAAATTTAGGAAAAGGAATAGAACGGCCTATTGTGGACGCTTACTTTATTAAGAGAATTTAGGTGACCACATGATGATGCGTTATTCTCACCGTGAGAATAACGGCGACAAATTGTTTTTACTCTTTCATTGTTGGAAGAGTTCATTCGAAAAAGGGGCTAACTGTGCTCACATCAAATCAGGCAAGCAATATGGTTTTAATTAGTTCCATAGCCGATTACAGTTGGAAAGAGGCAATGAGGCTACTTCGCCATTGCCAAAACTACATGGCAGAAAGTACAACGGGTGACTTCTTCGTAGGAATGCAGGGTTTTGTTTGGGGCGCGACATACGAAAATGTCAGGGTATCGATTACCGGAGGATCCTACTCCGATGGATACCGTCCGCAATACGCATCTGTTCGCATTATTTTCACGAAAGACAAGACCGGTGGAGCTTGTGACTTCGTATTCACTAATATCGCAAGGAATGGGGAATACTTCAGAACCTTTTCATTGCTAACCTATTACGATAGGCAAACTTCCACAGAACATGGCGACGGGAAAGATCCGATTGGACCGGCCGTTGACGTATCTGAAGATGGAAAAGTAAGTCATTCGTTTGAGTGATGCGGAGGCCGAAGGAAGCAACAACCTTCCTGCCTCACGGCTCGAAGGTTGTTGCGTTTCTTTTGTTTCTTTTTTCAAATCCTACCCCCCATACCCCTCCAACACCATATCCTTATTCACAAACACATTAAACCTAAACCCAGGTCAGGGATCTCCAGAGTAGGCTGAATATGAAGATTCTTTGTAAGCGATCATAATTTTCCGCACTCTTCATTTTCCAAGCCATCAAAACTGCTCATGTACCACTTGTACACTCCGCTTTTTACTACCTTGGAAAGCCTCGATTACGGAACAATTCTAAACGCTTACGGTTAGGATAGAGTTATTTCTGTTCTTATCCCCTTGGTTTATAGGCAACAAATTCCACAAGTAGAATCAAAATGTTATGTAATTATGCGTATTTTTGTCTGATCTTTGAAAAATTTGGTGATGGGTAGAAGGAATAACTTTTTGTTTCTGTAGATAGCAGTTCGCTGTGCATAGAAACAAAAGAAACAATAAGGTTATTTTATAGGTTTTTTCATGTAGTCTTTAAGTTTCTTCTTAAGAGGAATTTAGTTGACCACATGAAATCGAATTAAGCCACGTCTGATTTTTGCGGAAACTATTCTGCTACAGCGCGGTTGTGAAAACAGGTACAATCAACATCATCATGCTGGGGCTTCGATGTCTCCTTGATTGGATTGGTTGTAGCATTTCCTTGGGAAAGGGAAAATAATGAGCATTCTAGCAAAATTAAGAAATTCTGTAAAAAGAAAGCGGACGAATAAGATTGAAGAAGAAGTTGAGTTGTTGTTTTTGGGAGGTCAAGTTCCTGGCGATGAATTGCTCGATTTTGCAGATGAAGTTGCGAGCGTATCAAATATTGACAGTTCTATCCTTGAAAATGTTGGCGCTATTGAGCTGACTAGTGGTTGCAGTATAGGTTGCAGTTTCTGCGGATTCAATGCTCCTAAACTTCAAACCGAGAAATTTAATCTATTGGAAATTTTTGTACTCTTGGGTTTTCCCGATCTAAACAAGAATATTTTCCTTTATTGGGCAACTGATCCATTTGATTGGGAAGATGAAGTTCGGGGTAAGAAGTTGGGGTATGCAGAGCTACATCGAGGGCTCATCAGGGCATATCCACGCTACAAACCTTACGTAGCGACGGCTGTCCCAAAGGGCAAAGAGCAGTACGTGTACCAAAATAGAGATATCCTTGATAGGTTATCCTTAAGTGCTTTGAATAGAAGCAGGTTGAGCAAGGCCCTTGGTGATCGTCTACAAGAGATGAAGTCTTGCGAAATTGATCACCTGATCAATCCTACGCTGTCAGCTAATAGCGGTACCTCTATTTGGAGAAATTACGACAGAACTAAAGCCACAGAAGGTATTGGATGCTTTGATGGATGCTTGCTATCACCTTCAGGAGAAAAATCAATACTCCAGCTTGCAAATCAAAACCTTTACAGGGAGCGTCAACTCTCAGTACCACTTTTAAATCGGGATGAAATCTTGGCTCGAAGATTAATCTTGCCAGGGACGAATCAAGAGCTAGAGACCTTGGCCAGCGACCTTAACATGCCAAAGGCAGAGGCTCTGTTATCCATCTCGGTACCAAGGTATATACATTGGGAAGGGAGTTCGTCCACTCAAGGAAGACCGGTTGAACTTTTGCAGTTATACCGAGATTTTCCAAGTAGTCGCGAACAACTACCTTCTTCTAGGTATTACATATTCTCTCCCAGTGGTAAGGATGTTGTAGTGGTACCACCACTCTATGATTAATTGCCTTTATGAAGCCGAAGTACGCAACACCTTCGGCCTCGTGGCTCGAAGGTTGTTGCGTTTCTTTTGTTTCTTTTTTCAAATCCTACCCCCCATACCCCTCCAACACCATATCCTTATTCACAAACACATTAAACCTAAACGAAGAGTCCAAGATAGAAGTGCACCACTCCGGAGAGTTTTCTTAGTTATGTATTGTTTTTCCTAATATGTTGCTAATAAAATT
>CAYGUX010000071.1:0-2592 GCA_964353175.1 uncultured Bdellovibrionales bacterium
CCCCCCAACCCTTTGCGCCACCTTCGCGTTTTTTGCGTCTTTGCGGTTGGTACTCCCCCTCCCCTGAATCAAACACAACACCACACCTTAAAAACTGTGCTAAAAATATCTTCTACCCATACTCGAATGTAAAAACACAAAAAAACCTAAATATATTCCGTACTGATTTTTAAAACGATGTGCACGGAATATTAGATCTACTCCACTAGCAAATTGCTTGTAGGAAGGTAGAGCATACTATATTATGCACCTTATTGATAGAAAATGTGACCTGATACGACTTGGACTTTAGTTTATATATGTTAGAGGTGCGACTCGTAATTATAGCATTAGCTTGGGGCTGTAGGCAACTAGTATAAGTGCTTGGAATCTATCTGTTTTTTTGTGGTGCTGAGGGGTGCTTCTTTTATCTTACTATTTATAAGCTAGAATTAAGTTTATTTTAAATACTCTGGGCCACTTTCAGGCGGTATCAACAAGATGCCTTAGCTCAGTTTGCAGGCATGACTTCTAGATTTCCTCCAACGGGTAGAAGTGGGGTGAGATCAAACATTTCGTTAATATAGTTGCTGACTTGATCCTCAGGTGAGTTACAATTTGGATCACAGATAACTCCTCCCATATCTACAATATTGGGCGTACCTTGGTAGGATGAGCAGTATAAATTTTTAGCGTTTTCAAAGTTTGTTAAACAATCAGCTTGATTTGCTCCAGGACATTTAGGCCTGATGGGTGCCCAGATTCCTCCCGTTGCACTGCTTGCTTTAGCCATATTGTTTGATAGAGACATTGTAGAGTTAAGGCTTAGGCCATTTTCGATAGAGAAAGAGCCTGATTGAACATCTAGTGGTCTGGTGTTATCTGTTGATGAAAACGCATATTCAATGTTTGATTTTAGAGCATTTGTATTATCTTCTAAATTGCATTTGCCTGAGGAGGCTATAATTCTGCTTACTGGTCTTACTCTTGGTGATCTAATTAGAGTGTGAAGAAGGATGCCTTGCTTGGATAGTATATTGTTAGAAAAATTAATCACTTCTTGAATCGATCTTGTAAATGCACTAGTGTGTTGTGAGCATGTTTGTACAGTGTCGCCAGGAGAGTTCTTGTAACAATTCGTTAGGCCAGTCGTTAGTAGTACGATCATATTGTCGGCTTTTGAGAAGTTGGGCCTGTCTTTTAAGATTTTATATGCTTCATTTAGTGCGTAGGGAATTGATAAATATCTATTTTCACTTCTTGGAACAAAAGAGGTGCTTTGAAAGAATGATTTAAGATCTTGATATTGTGCATTAGAGTCAGATTGATATTGATCTTTGAATCTATTTTCTAGATCATCGAAGTCTGTGTCGTTTTCTAGAGGATTAAGTGGACCGATCCTTCTATTTTGTACTTCCGCGTCCCAGTCAAACCCGATTAGAGAGATTGAATCGCCTCTAAGATTTCTATCTTTGATTTTTTGTATGCTGGTTCTTGTTGCTAACATAAAGGTATTGAATGGTTCTGGGCCTTTGTAGTCAGCAGTTCTTCTGAAGTCAATTAAATATGGTTCAATTGAAGGGCTAGTTTCCCCAACTCTTTTGAAGTCAATATCAAGGCAACGGTAGTCCAGTTTGGTATGATAAAAGTCGGTATGTAGGGGTTTTCTTTGAGCTAGGAACATATTGGGAGGGCTAGCTGGTGGCTTCCAGTTAAAAGTATCGTTAAACCAATTGTCTGCTATGTATGATCCTCCTTCAAGCGTACAGTATGAGCGTCTTGTATTCCATCTTGCGGCACCTATATCTTTTGAAGGGTCTCTGGCGCAGGTTAGATTGGCTTCTTCTGACAGTGGGGCGTCTTGTCCTTCAGGGAGAAAAATTGGATGCATGGGCTCAGATGCATTGCAATTAGCTGGCGAGATTACTTTATAAGCGGATTTTGCAGGATTGAATGCTTCAACGTCTGGTAGTCCTGCTCCCAAGCCTGCGATGTCATAAGGTATGTGCGTTTCCTCATCAATAAATCGTGATAGTTCAAAGAGCACTACTACGTTTAATGGTCTTACTGCGATGGTTGATTGAGATCGTAATCCTACTTCTTTTTGTCCTACTATGCCCATGAAGGTTGTTTTTAGTGCGTTGGCGCCTGTGTAGAGTGAGGAGGAAAAGGCGTTAATGTCATCTGGGTTGACTGCTTGTAGTCCTGAGATGGGTTTAAAGCAGGGGCCGTTCCAGTTGTTGTTTAGGCAGGGGCAAGAGTTATAGCTTGCTTCTGTGCAATTCCCGTTTTCGTCTAAGAGGGAGTTTGGATTGAAGTACCATGTTCCGGGGACTAGTGTGCCTGTTGTGTCGGAGGTGTTGGGTCCCATGGGGTTAGTGACAAAGGTTTGTGAGCTGTCTTTGTTTTTAAAAAATGTTTTAGCAAATTGTAGATTTAGATTTGTTTCTGCGAGATTTTCGCTTGCGTTTTTGGCTTTGCTTATTTTTTCATCTGCTCTGGTGTTTGGATATTGTGTGTCGCGGTTGAATACGGAGATTGCTTCACTGGATACTAGGCGGGCGGTTTTTTCTCTGTCCCGTTTCGCGATCATCATCGTGCCTACGTCTAAGA
>CAYGUX010000072.1:0-2420 GCA_964353175.1 uncultured Bdellovibrionales bacterium
TCCACGCCTCCCAGGCTGATTTATAGAATAGCTTGAACAGCTTACGGTCATATTAGCTCTGAGTGATTACATTCCTCACAGTGCGCTCTAGCGCAACCATGTCTCAAGATCCCGCAATTAAGGTAGGCATCAAAGGACTCCAGCACATTAACCAAAGAAGGAACTACCCGTGAAAACTATAGAAGATTTAAATTTAGACAATAAAAAAGTCATCATCCGTTGCGACCTTAGTTTCCTCGCCATGGTGCGGGGCTACTCAGGCCCCCTGATTTTTTAGCACTCTTAGCTTGATCTATTGAAAAAATTAATAGGTATGTTTTAGCAGGACTTAAGATGAATATAGGTTTTGCTATTATGGATACTTTCATCGCCGAATTTATAAGTTCCGAGTACGGGCTTGGCCATTATATTATTAAGGCAGGAGGGACGTATGATATTGCTCATGTGTTTGTGAGGATCGTTTCTTTGGGAGTAATGAGTTTAGTGGCACGGGGTATGGTAGGTCTGATAGCAAAAGGGGGTTAGATATAAATTTGAAGAAGACTATGAGATAAGAGAAATAAGGTTCGCTTGTTTTGGAAAGAAATAATTCTTATGTACCGATGGTACTCATCTCCCTGTCATCCTGAGCTATTTAACAAAATTTTATTTTACTTCTTAGTCTATGGACAATTCATTTAGGTCCTCACAGTCGCTGTCCTGAGACAGCTCCTTCAGGATGACAGGTTGGAAATGGCTACTTAACTTGATAACACGTTTACATTTTAGCATTACAACATGAAGGCACAAACCTCCAAACTCCCCCTTGCTGTTCGTCCTCCCTATTGTAGTTTGTGAAGACCTAGCCCAAACAACATATAAGCACACTTCAGAGCAAATAAAGTCAAACCTCATTTACTCAAACAACTAAAACCTTTTTATTTACATACTCATAATACCCCTCATCTCCGCAATCCCTACCGTATCCAGATGCTTTAACACCTCCAAATGGCAGATATGGATTAAGGCCGGGGGGTTGGTTTATGTACACGAAGCCATTTTCTAAGTCTTTAACTAATTCTTGGGCTTTGTAGGTGTCTTTAGAATATATTGCGGAACCTAGGCCGAAGCGGGATAGATTGGCAATTTGTATGGCATGTTCAGGTGATTTGGCCTTAAAGATACTTGCTACTGGGCCAAAAAATTCTTCATTTGTAGAAGTGCCTAAGTCCTCTGATTCTTCAAGTACGATTGGGGCGAAGAAATTGCCTTTGCCCTCTATGGGGCCACCATCAAGAAGAACATTTGCACCTTTGAATTTTGCAAGGGCTACTTGAGAAACCAATTTGTCTCTAATATCTTTTCTTGCTAGTGGCCCCATATCGCTTTTATCATCTTGTGGGTCGCCAACATTGATGTTTTTCATGTGGGAGATGAACTTATGCACAAACTCATCATAAACCGCACTTTCAATAATAAATCTTTTAGAAGAGCAACATACTTGCCCGGCATTACTGCATCTAGCTATTGCGGCATCTTTACTTGCTAAATCTATATCCGCATCAGCTAGTACAATAAAGGGATCGCTTCCTCCCAACTCAAGAAGAATGCTTTTAGAATTTCCGCCGCATAAAGAAGCAAGCTTACATCCCACTGTATCGCTTCCAACGAATGCTATTTTTTTTATTATTGGGTTTGAGATTAGTTTTTCTGCAACCCGATTCTCAAGGCATACGACATGAAAAATATCTTCTGGAAAACCAGCTTCTAAGTATAATTCTTTTAAGGCGAGTACAGAGCCAGTTACGTTTGGAGCGGGTTTTAATATCATCGTATTCCCAGTGAGAAGGGCTGGGAGGCTTAACCTGAAAGATGTGCCAAAAGGAAAGTTCCAAGGAGTAATTGCAAATATTACACCGAGTGGTTCAAAAGTCATTCTGGCATTTAGCCCTGGATTGGGAATGTTTTGATCGGCGAGTATTAATGGGGCTCTTTCAAGAGCGTGATCGCAAAATAATTTTTGTTTAGTGACTTCAAGATTGGCTATTCGTTTTACCCTACCCATTTCTGCGGAGATTATTTTGCCTATTTTTTTCTCATCTCTGTCTAGGAGAGGGATGAGGTTCTTAACGAATGTAAGTTTCTTTTCTAAAGGGACTTTTCTCCAAGACATTTGGGCTTGATTTACTTTTTGTACTATTTTATTTAATTCATCTTCAGAGCAAAGTTCATATTTGGCGACTAATTCGTCTGTGGCAGGGTTGATGGAGGTGTACATAAGGGATTAGTTGAAGTTGGTTTTTGTTTTAATAAATCATAGAACTTTAGGTGAGTAAAGGGAAAGCGGGTACATACAGTTTATATAAAATATTTCCTTAGAGGATTTGTTACCAGTAGGAAAACATAAAACTCGCTATAAGTACACAACTTTTCAGACTAAG
>CAYGUX010000073.1:0-1810 GCA_964353175.1 uncultured Bdellovibrionales bacterium
ACTGGTCTTTTATCTATATCTCGATCTATCTGTGCCTGATTTGGCCCTTTATTGGAATAATTAATTTAAGTTAACCTTAGGGAATTTTAAGATCTAAAAAAAGGGAGAAGTAAAGTGATTAAAAGTTTAGCCTCACGATTATTCGGAAAAGGTCATTCAAACCGAACAGCAAAGAATAGATTACAAATGGTCCTAGTACAGGACAGAAGTGGACTAACTTCCACCGAGATGGAGTTGTTTAAGAAAGATCTTTTAGATGTGATTTCTAAGTACTTTGCCATCGAAACAAAAGATGTAGATGTAGAGTGGAAGAGATCAGATAGCGAAACAGCCTTAGTAATTAATACTCCTGTTACAGGGAAATTAAGAGCTGTCGCTAAGGAAGATAGAAAGAAAGAGGCTGTTGGGGGATAGTAGGCGAGCGTCGGGAATCTTCCAAACGCTCTGGTGTGCCTCTCTTAAACACATCGTATTATTTTCTTAGATCCCAAATAAAGGTCATGACAAATAGGGCTACAAGAACGATGGTGAAGAACCATGTAATAAGTCCCACCGCCGATTCTGGTAACTTCTTGCTTGATACTGCTTCGAAGCCATAGATTAACGTGTTTCCCCCATCTAAAGGTGGGAATGGCAACATATTGAATATTGCTAAGTTTAGAGATAATGCTCCCATAAGGGCTAGGTATGGTCCAATCCCAGCCTTAGCACTATTGGTAAACATCTTGATAATACCTACTGGCCCTGTGACAGAGTTAGAATCAGCTTTCCCCTTAAATATCTCTCCTACTGCCTGACAAATTACCTTGCCGATATTGGCTGAATGCACAAAAGCTTCATTCACCGACTCACTGAAATCAGCCGGTACTCTGATCGAGGTAAGGCTAGCGCCGATGTATCCATTGTTATTTATGTCAATAGGAGCAATGACAAGCAGTAATTTCCCCCCATCCCTGTCAATTTCCAAAGTAGTAGAATCACCTTCTCTCGTCTCTCTGATGAGGTACTGAAGAAGTGGTCGACTAGTCGCGCGTTCTCCATTTATACCCATAACTATATCACCCGATCTAATGCCTGCTATTTCAGCAGGTGAACTTGCCTCGACTGATTCAATGGATGGCCTTTCTATTCCGCTACCCATAAACACGAGTGTAAAGCAAATGGGGCAGAGTAAGACGCTAAAAGCTGGCCCCATTAGGGTAATCAAAAGTTTCTGCCATGGATTCTTATTCTCCATATAGGAACTTTTCTCTCTCGGTAGAACTAGGCAACGAGAACCAGTTCCTTCTCTAAAGGATGAAACATGGAGAGGTGAGTCGTTTGCAACTGAAGCATACCTCACATAACCACCGAGTGGTAACACGCGAAGGTTGAATTGCATTCTTCCAAACTCCCGCCCCCATACTTTAGGCCCCATACCAATGGAAAACTCATCCATTGCTGTTTTTGTCAGTAGCCCTCCCAGAAAATGCCCAAGCTCATGAAAGGCTACTACCGTACCGAACCCCACAATAGCACCAAGTGCCCCAATTAAAGCTAGCATGTTCAACTCCTTCTTCGGAATCTAAAACCACTTTGAGAACCTACGAAGATTCCCTTCTACTCATATTTAAATGTGTGCGAAAAGCTATTTGCTAAACGTAGTTTAATGTTAAGTTGAATGGGTGGTTGAAACAATGGAATGAAGGTTCGGTCTAGAAAATAGTAGTAAACATTGTTAGGAGTTATGAGAGGTGTAGATTCTTTTGCTGAATTAACCAGTAGGAAAACATAAAACTCGCTATAAGTACACAACTTTTCAGACTAAGCC
>CAYGUX010000074.1:0-1796 GCA_964353175.1 uncultured Bdellovibrionales bacterium
ATGTAGGAGGGGGGCGGACATAAGGTTTATACATTCTGGGTGGGAAGATTGCGTCTAGTATGCCTTCTCTTAATTTTAGGGAGGCGTCTTTAAACTTGTAGTAACAGTCAAAGTAGAAGTCTAATGCTTGGGCTCTTCTTTCCGGCCCGATAATACTATCCTCAGAGCATAATACAAACTCTCACTTTAACATAATTAAAATCTTGGTAAGCTTAAATTTTTAAATTGTCCTATGCTCTGTGGATGGATCTCGGTGGATCAATCACTGACCTAAGAGGACTTCGAACATTGATCCTTCTAACTTATTGAATTTATTGTCGGATGCATGCTCTGAGGATAGGATTGGATGAAAATAATGTGTACTTAAAGAGAGATTTATGATTTCCTACATGTAAAAAGCATTGAAAATGTAAATGAAAAATAGAGAAAAATTCGGTGGTACCCCTCTAATTATCGCAGCTAGTGCGCCACTCGTATTGGTCTCCAAAAATAATAGAGATAAGTGGCAGCCAACATTAGATGATATCAATTTTTATAGATACGATTACCTAAAATTAAACAGAATTACGGGGGGCATACATGGAAATGTTCCGCCATATGCTATGTTGGTGGGTTTTGATGGGACATTAGCACTACCTGATCTTCCCGATTTCTCCCATCATGAAAAAGCACTAAAGATTTTTAACAGAGTATTCCTTGAAATGTTGCTGGGAGGCATCTATAAAGAAGCAGCAAAACCATCCGATATTTGTAAAGGTGTCCTGCTTAAGTCTAGATATATTCGGATGTATCCTAGTCGTGGCCAAACATCCGCTCTTCATTTTGCACTTCGTGATCGCACCGGTAGCATTAATGACAACATTGAGCTGATGGATCTTAAACCAGTGACCTTAGAAACCCTCAAGAAAGCTGTTTCAACAGGAAGAGAGATACTCGACAAATGTAGCACTCTTAGCCCGGAGGTAGTTTTAGCTGGAATTTCTCACTATGTAGCAGGAGCTCTACCTGAATCCCTTACTTGTCTTTGGACTGGCATAGAGCAATTGATTAGTGCGATCTGGCGAGAGGAAATAGAAATTAAAGCACAGGTAGATTCAATACCTGGTAGAAGTCAATTTTTAAAGGACTTCAGAGCGTGGACCACTTCCACGCGAATAGAGCTTCTATTTCAGAAAAGTATTATTGGAACCGAAATATATGCTTGTCTAAATGAGGCAAGAAAATCACGAAATGATTTTGTGCATAACGGGATTCAACCTAAACTCCCCAAGGTTACATCTGCGCTTCAGAGTTTTTTCTATTTATTGTCTTCGTTTCATACAGATTATAATGATAATCATACTTTCAATGATATTTTCCAAAATATTACCTCAAGATGTATATTAATTCCTCGTTTAAGAAATGAAGAAGAGAGCAAGTTTGACCCTAAAGATGGTTATTTTAGGGAAACAACACCACTTCCAGGAGAGGCAGGATTTAAAGGCAAATATAAAAAAGTTAAATTGAACATGAAACCCATAACAGAAATTGATCCAGAATTTGTAAAGAAAATATCTAGATATACGTAGTCTAGATATACGTAGTCCTAGATATACGTAGTCTCAGAGACAAACCAAAACTCCCACAAAAAAATTTCTCAAAATACTTTAATCTCTTAGATCTAGAGGGAAAGGTTACAAAAATTGAGTTCGTTGGACTGAATGGTGTGCGCCGTGAGGTCTGAAAATCGACTAAAAATCGCATTTTGGGCGAGGCTGTATTGTTTGATCTTGTTTTAGTATCAGAATGGGGAGTGG
>CAYGUX010000075.1:0-1740 GCA_964353175.1 uncultured Bdellovibrionales bacterium
GTTTTGCGCGATGAGAATCTAGATCTTATGGATGCTCACTTAACCAATGGGGTGAGTAGAAGCATTCCAATTCTAATTCGGTTAAGCGCAGATGATTTTGCAATTATTGGTAAATGGGGCCCAAGACCAAGTTCAGCTCAGAAGATTTTAATAGAGAGTAAGGAAAATGCCTTGAGTTATGAGGCTACAAAAGAAGCAGTTCATTTGTGGTATGCCCGAAATAAGAGTAAAGAAATTGAAGAAGAGATACTTCGTTTTCTACAATGAACATAGTAAATCGGCATTCTAGAGTCTTCTTAAAAAGTAGATTTTAGGAAACCATAAGTAGCTTTTAAAAAGGTAGGAAATACTATATTTGCAGCCCCTTTTGAAGAGCAACGGTTGAGTATTAATCGGGATGTAGCTCAGGTGGTAGAGTACACGTCTGGGGGGCGTGTGGTCGCAGGTTCAAGTCCTGTCATCCCGACAAAAAATGAAGGGGTATTGACGTATCATAACGTTGATACCCTTTTTTAGTGAGTTGTTATTTGAATTGAGATTTGGTCAAAAATGACGCGTATCTACAAAAACACTAAGTTTTGTTTTAAGAATTGACAGAACATTTTAAGGCCATATTGACTTTATGCTAGATAAAAGAGAGTTTCCCGTTAAACTTATGAGTAAGTTAATTGTCTGACAAGAGCATTCATTGCTATTATCATCTATCCTTCCTATGAATTTAAGATTTCCCAGTGCTCTTATATTGCTATTATTCTTCTTTTTATGCTCATTCATAGTAGAAGCTCAAAAGACCGTTTCAGTTAGAGTCTTAGAAGCAAAGCAGCAACCCATAATAGGAGCGGTGGTCTCTGTTAGAGAAATAGGAAATGAGATCACCAGAAATTTCATTACAGACGAAATTGGGAAGGTTCTATTTGATGTTTCTATTAAGTCGTATTCTATCTCAATACAGTCGTTGGGCTTTAAAGACACTCTGTTTACGGTAGATTTTTCAAAGAATGCTGCAGCAAGCTATACCATACTACTCAAGGAATCTTCAGAATTGCTCCAGAATATAGATATTACGGCTAGGGCAGAAGCGCAGACTTTGAAAGGAGATACTACCTTATTAAATGCAGCGGCTTTTACAGTAGCTGATGATGCATCTACCGGCGATTTGCTTAAGAAAATGCCGGGTATTACGATAGAAGGAGGTACGGTTCAGGCTCAAGGTGAAGATGTAGCAAAAGTCTTTGTAGATGGAAAGCCTTTTTTTGGTGAAGACTCTAAGGCAGCATTGGATTTGATTCCTGCTGAAATGGTTGAATCTGTTAAGGTCTATGATAGACTTTCTGATCAAGCTAGATTTAAAGGTATTAATGATGGAAACACTCAAAAGACACTTGACATTATTACCAAAAAAGATAAGCGGTTTGGTGTGTTTGGGAAACTACTAGCCGGCGCAGGTACGAACGATAGTTATCAAGCAGACGCAAATATTAATTTATTTAGGAATAAGGAAAGAATTAGTCTTCTGATATCAGCAGACAATGTAAATGGAAGTGGCAGTGGTTTGGGCCAATTTGTCTCTCAATCCAGAAGATCAATGGGAGGTGTAACTACTGGTACTGGAATTCAAGAGTCGTATTCCTTCGGATTGAATTACAATAACTCTTATTCAAATGGAATTCAACTTCAGGCCAGTTATAGTCTGAATGGAAGAGATGTTAATGAGGGAACTGAACTACAAAGGGCGTATAT
>CAYGUX010000076.1:0-1573 GCA_964353175.1 uncultured Bdellovibrionales bacterium
GGTTGTGCGAAAAACAAAGATATCGCACCGGTTTAGTAAGTGTGAAGAGCTGATTTCCTAAACTTTGCAATAGATATTTCCATGAACTTTATCCCTCTTAAGCGACGTATCCTACGTGGAATACAGTTTTGGCATAATCCTTCGTACCAGGAGGTTAGCGAAAAGACCTGGGTCCTAGCGCCTCCACCTAAAATAGCTAAGAGCCGCCCAGCTATTTATCTAGACAACCAACTTGACAAGGTTATGTCTATTCCTCTCAACGGTAGTCGCATATTGGAGTATGCACGCGTCACAGGTGAATGGAAAGAATTTCGGCCAACTATAGCTTATCTTTTGAGATCTCCTTTATTAGCAAACGGCTGCATTTATAAAGGTTTAATGAAAATGCCTCTTCTGAAGCAGAAGGAGAAAATGTATTTATTCGATGATTATGAATTTTTAGACACCGCCGTACTTTCATCTAGTTACGTTAGTAACGTTTATTTTTGCCACTTCATTCAAGATGAATTGCCTCTGATATTATCTGGGAAAAAGCTAGGTGAACCGATTACGCCACTTCGTAAGGCTTACGATCATGAGCCAGCCTATAGGGAATTTTTGGGTCTATCCACACGTCAGCTTGTATTGGCTAAATTCAATGAGCTCCTAGTAATTGATGATATTTCTTGGAATGATGATAAGGTGGAGCGTTATGAAATACTTAGGTCGCGGCTCAAAAGTCTCATGCCCGCATCTAAGCCAATAGGTGCTTTTTTTAGGCGTGGTCACTCCGGAAACCTAAGATTATTAGTAAACGAGCCAGAAGTCGAAGCCTTTTTGGAAAAGCGCGGATTTGTAATTCTGGATCCTCAAACCTCTTCTGCAAAAGAGATTATGGAAAAATCCATGGGCGCTCAGATTGTGGTAGGAGTCGAAGGGAGTCAGTTAGCTCCTGGGTTATTATCTGTCAAAGATCACGGAGCTGTTCTTGTGCTTCAACCTCCAAATCGTTTCAACAATATATATAAAGTAGTTACGGATGCTCTAGAGATGTCATACGGCTTCATTGTAGGCTCACCTACTGATAAAGGATTCAGGATAGATATTGATGAGTTAGGAAAAACCTTGGATTTGATCGCCGAAAAGTCTAAATGATGAGGTTGAATTTATTGCTGAATTTTGAGGAGACTTCGAGTAGTTAGAGTTATTCATTAAAGGTCTAGGAGAAATGCTTATTTGATTTGTTTTCAGAAATTCTTTTCTGCGTAGTCTTCTATGAAAATTAGAAAATTAAAAACTATATTTTCTGCTGGTATACAATAATTCTTGTGAGAACCTAGACATGCTGTTGATGTACTTGATTGCCATTCTAGAGTGAGCCTAAACTTTATGTTGATGCAGCAGAAGTATATGCTGATTGTTGGGCATGGTCGTTCTGGCACTAACTGGTTGCTTGACATCCTTGATGCTAGTCCTGATACGTTTTGTCGTAACGAGCCTAATGAGGTTGCTCAATCTCTATGCCAAACTTATCTGGAGCCTCTCTGGCATGTAGATAGCGAGATGACAGATATGGACGCTCATTGGGACAAAA